>CAZLJC010000014.1:0-53480 GCA_964559855.1 uncultured Actinomycetes bacterium | reverse complement strand
CCCAGCCTCCAGGCGCACCCCCGCCACCCCTTCATAGCCCGTCCCTCGACGTAGCCCCGCCACCCAGACAAACCACCCCGGGCCTCCAGCCCCCAGACCCCGCGCCCGACCACCCCGCCCGACCACCCCACCCGACGACCCACCACCACCCCTTGCCACCCCTCGCACCCGACCCACAAAATCTGGCCCACACCGCCCCCCGCGGCGATATAATCCCCCCAACCGCCCAAACCCCCGACCAACCACCCACGCGACCCAACAACCGAACACCCCCACGTCCAACCACAACACCGAACCAGGAGGCATCCCAGCACACCCTTGACTCGGCGGAAGAAAACCGTCGGCCTCGACCTCGGCACCTCCCGAGTCGTCGTCGTCATCGCGGAGTCTGACGAACCCGGCGCGCCCCTCAACATCCTCGGCGTGGGCGAAAGCCCCTCCGACGGCCTGCGCAAAGGCGTCGTCGTCAACCTCGAGAAGACGATCGCCGGCATCCAGTCCGCCACCGTGATGGCCGAGCGGATGGCCGGCCACCGCATCGAATCCGCCGTCGTCTCCCTCGGCGGCAGCCACCTCTGGAGCCAGAACTCCACCGGCGTCGTCGCCGTCTCCCACCCCGACCACGAGATCGGCGAGGACGATATCCACCGCGTCGTCGACGCCTCGCGCGCGATCAGCGTCGCCAACGACCGCCAGGTCATCCACGTCATCCCCCGCGCCTACACCGTCGACGGCCAGGACGGAGTGAGGGACGCCGTGGGCATGACCGGACACCGCCTCGAGGTCGAGACCAACATCATCACCGGCGCCCAGACCGCCGTCCAGAACGTCATCAAGTGCGTGCACGGGGCCGGCTTCGACGTCGACGACGTCGTCTGCGCGGGCCTGGCCGGCGGCGAGGGCGTGCTCAGCCGGCAGGAGATGGAGCTGGGCGTCTGCCTGGTCGAGATCGGCGCCGGCACGACCAACGTCGTCGTCTACACCGACGGCTCGGCGCGCAAGCTCGCCGTCCTTCCCGTGGGCGGCAACCACGTGACGAGCGATATCGCGATCGGGCTGCGCACCACGCTCGACGAGGCGGAGAACCTCAAGCTCAGCTACGGCCACGCCCTGCCCGACGTGATCGACCACGCCGAAAAGGTCGAGGTCCGCCAGGTCGGCGGCGACCGCATCACCGCGCTGCCCCGCCGCTTCCTCGCCGAGATCATCGGCCCGCGCATGGTCGAGATCTTCCAGATGGCGCGCGAGGAGGTCCGCAAGTCTGGCTTCGAGCAGCTGCTTCCCGCGGGCGTCGTGGTGGCCGGCGGCGGCTCGCGCCTGATGGGCACCATGGACTGCGCGCAGGCGGTGTTCAACACCTCCGCGCGCCTCGGCCAGCCGCTCGGCCTCGCCGGACTGGCCGACCGGGCGCACGGCCCGTCCTACGCCGTGGCGGCCGGACTCGTGAAGTGGGGCGCGCGCGATCAGACCGACCACGGAAACGCGCGTCAGGCCGCCACTTTCGGCACCACGTATCAAAGAACAGTGAGGTGGCTGCGAGATTTTTTCTAGAGAACACACCAAAAACCAGCTCGAGCTCGCCATGGCTAATCGAAATCCGAAGGAGGATCACCTGATCGACATGAAAGAGAGCGAGTTGCACGAGGGGCGAGCGCGGATCAAGGTAGTCGGGTGCGGCGGCGGCGGCGGGAACGCCGTCAACCGCATGATCTCGAAGGCGCTGAAGGTTCAGTTCATCGCCGTCAACACGGACAAGCAGGCGCTCGAGCGCTGCCAGGCCGACGTCAAGGTCCAGATCGGCAACAAGGCCACCCGCGGCCTGGGCGCCGGCGGCGACTGGACGCGCGGCCGCGACGCCGCGGACGAGAGCCGGACCGAGCTCTCCGCCGTCGTCCAGGACTCCGATATGGTCTTCATCACCGCCGGCATGGGCGGGGGCACCGGCACCGGCTCGGCGTCGATCGTCGCCGAGCTCGCCAAGGAGGCCGGCGCGCTGACCATCGGCGTGGTCACGCGGCCGTTCGCGTTCGAAGGCCGGATCCGCAACGACACCGCCGAGGAGGGCATCAAGTCCCTGCGCGGCCAGGTCGACGCGCTGATCGTCATCCCCAACGACCGCCTCGCGCAGGTCGCCAGCTCCAAGACGACCCTGGAGGAGGCGTTCCGGATGGCGGACGACGTCCTCCGGCAGGGCGTGCAGGGCATCAGCGACCTCGTGACGCAGCCGGGCGTGATCAACCTCGACTTCGCCGACGTGAAGGCCATCATGCAGAACGCGGGCGAAGCCCTCATGGGCATCGGCCACGGCGCCGGAGACACCCGCGCCGAGGACGCCGCCAAGCAGGCGGTCGCGAGCCCGCTGCTCGAGACGTCGATCGACGGCGCCAAGGGCATCCTCTTCAACATCACGGCCGGCAAGGACATCACTCTGCAGGAGGTCCAGAAGGCGGCCGAGATCGTGCGCGCGGCGGCCGACCCGGGCGCCAACATCATCTTCGGCGTCGTGCGCGACGACACGATGGGCGGCGAGATCAAGATCACCGTCATCGCGACCGGCTTCGCGGGCAAGACGCATCAGGAATCGAAGCAGGAGCCGGTGCGTCGTACGATCGAGCGGCCCGAGTTCGGCCTCGAGGAGCTCGGAGACATCAACATCCCCGCGTTCCTGCGCAACCGGATGTAGCGACCAGGAGAGAGATTGCGCTGTCCGTACTGCGGTCACCACGACCTGAAGGTGGTCGACTCCCGTGATTCCGAGATCGGGGAGGCGATCCGCCGGAGGCGTGAATGCCTGCAGTGCGGGCAGCGTTTCACGACCTACGAGCGGATCGAGACCGTCCCGTTCTTCGTCACCAAGAAGGACGGCCGGCGCGAAGACTTCGACCCACAGAAGCTGTTCAACGGCCTGAAGAAGGCGACCGACAAGCGCGATATCTCACCTGAGCGCCTGCGCGCGATCGTGGACGATATCGAGGCCGAGCTCCGCCGCTCCGGCCGCGTCGAGATCCCGAGCCAGGAGATCGGCGAGATGGTGATGGAACGCCTGCGCGACCTCGACGAGGTCGCGTACATCCGCTTTGCCTCCGTCTATCGGGAGTTCATGGACCTCCAGCAGGTCAAGCGGGAGATCGAGCAGGTCCTGAGCTCGCGCCGCCCCTAGGCGCGGCCGAGCCGGCAGGTCCCGCGCAGCCCGGCAAGCCGCGGGCATGAACCCAATTCGCGACCCGTAACCTTTTCGGCGTGAAGACGATCCCCGCGGTCCTCCACATCCCCGAGCTGGCCGACGAGCCGGGCCTGGTGCACGGCTTCTCCACCACGCTGCTGGGTTCGGTCGGGCTGACGCACGCCACCGACAAGGACGGCGTGATGGCCTCGCGCCAGGAGTTCGCGCAGCTCCTCGGCCTCGAAGGCAGCTCCGCGCTGGCGGTGGCGGGGGCGGTGCACGGCGCGGACGTGGCGCGGGTGCACTGGGCGCCCGCGGTCGTCGAGGAGGTCGACGCCCTCATCACCGACCGCCCGGGCATCGGCCTCTTCACCACCCACGCCGACTGCTACCCGATCATCCTGTGGGACCCGATCACGCGCTCCGCGGGCCTCGCGCACGCCGGCTGGCGGGGCACCGTGGCGGGCGTGGCGCAGGCCGCGCTGCAGGCGATGCAGCACGAGTTCGGGACGCAGCCGGCGCAGGTCCGGGCCGGCATCGGACCCGGGATCTGCGGGCGCTGCTACGAGGTCGGCGAGGACGTCGCCGGCCGGTTCGACGCGCGCTTCGTGGCTCCCGGCTCGGGCGGCCGCTGGCTGCTCGACCTGGCCGCGGCCAACGCCGCGCAGCTCGAAGAGGTGGGGGTCGGCGCCGTGTACGACCTCGGCATCTGCACCAAGGAGAGCTACCTCTTCCCGTCGCACCGCCGCATGCCTGACGGGACGCGGTTCGGCGCGATCGTCGCCCTGCGGTGAGCGGCGTCCGGGAAAACCTGGCGGCCGTCAGGGAGCGAATCAGGCGGGCGGGCGGCGACCCGGCCGCCGTCACCATCGTCGCCGTCACCAAGGGCTTCGACGCTGCGGTCTGCCGGCAGGCGCTGGGCGCCGGGCTCACGATCCTCGGCGAGAACCGCGTCCAGGAGGCGCTCGCCAAGATGAAGGAGGTGGCCGGGGCCGAGTGGCACATGGTCGGCCACCTGCAGACCAACAAGGTGAAGGCGGCCGCCCACCACTTCGCTCTCATCCATTCGGTCGACTCGACGCGTCTCGCGGAGGCGCTCGAGCAGGCCGACCCAACGCAGCGGGTGCTGGTCGAGGTCAACGTGGCGCGGGAGCCCCAGAAGAGCGGGGTCGACCCCGAGCGTGCGCTGGACGTCATCGAGGAGGTGGGGCGGATGCTCGAGGTGCACGGCCTCATGGCCGTCGGCCCGCTCGCCGGCGACCCGACGCCGGCCTTCCGCGAGCTGCGCGCCCTGCGCGACCAGGCTCAGGAGCGGCTCGGCAGGTCGCTCCCTATCCTTTCCATGGGTATGAGCTCCGACTTCGAGGCCGCCGTCGCGGCCGGCAGCACGATGATCCGGCTGGGCACCGCGCTGTTCGGCCCACGGCGCGGCTGAGCGCCGGACGATGTTCGTCGCGAGCATCCTCACCTGGGCCCTCTACGCCTTCATCATCGCCGTGCTCGTGCGCGTCGCCTTCTCGTGGGTCTCCCCGTATCCGACCAACGCCGTCCACCGCTTCGCCGTCCAGGTGACCGAGCCGGTGATGGCGCCCGTCCGCCGCTGGATCCCGCCGGTGTCCGGTATCGACCTCACGCCGATGGTCGTGACGCTCGCCGCGTATTTCCTGATCGCCGCCCTGCGCAGCCTCGGGTAGGCGGCGGCGCCTTTTGGGCCGTTGACCTGGCTGTACAATCGACTTCCACTCGGCGAAGACGGAGACAGGTAGGTCCGTCCGACCGGTCGACAGAGAGCCCCGCATCAGCTGGAAACGGGGCGGCCGGTGACGGAATCGAGATCACTCCCGAGCCGTGACCCAACGAAGTGTCGGTGGTGATGGCCACCGGAACCTGGGTGGTACCGCGGGTCGATCGACGACTCGTCCCAGAGAACCAGATCTTTGGAGCGAGCGTGTTTGAGAGACGCCGGGCGCGATGTTTGAAAAGGTAGACCAGCGGGTCAGCTTCCCCGAGCTGGAGCGCGAGCTGATGCAGCGGTGGAAGGACGAGTCGACCTTCCAGCGCTCCCTCGAGCTGCGCGAGGGCGGTCCGCGCTTCGTCTTTTACGAGGGCCCGCCGACGGCCAACGGCAAGCCGGCGACCCATCACATCCTCGCCCGCGCCTTCAAGGACCTCTTCGGCCGCTACAAGACGATGAAGGGCTTCTACGTCGAGCGCAAGGCGGGGTGGGACACGCATGGTCTGCCGGTGGAGATCGAGGTCGAGAAGAAGCTCAACATCTCCGGCAAGTACGACATCGAGAACGAGATCGGCGTCGAGCGCTTCGTCGAACTGTGCCGGCAGAGCGTGTACGAGTACGTCGAGGACTGGGTCGCCTTCAGCCACCGCATGGCGTTCTGGCTCGACTACGACCACGCGTACTGGACCCTCACCTCGGACTACATCCAGTCCGCCTGGTGGGCGCTGAGCGAGCTGTGGAAGCAGGACCTCATCTACAAGGGATTCCGCGTCGCCCCCTACTGCTCCCGCTGCGGCACTCCGCTGTCGAGCCACGAGCTCTCGCTCGGCTACCGCGACAACGTCCCCGACCCGAGCGTGTTCATCAAGTTCCGCCTGAAGAACGACCCGAGCACGGCGATCCTCGCCTGGACCACCACGCCGTGGACGCTGCCGGGCAACGTCGCCCTCGCGGTGGACCGGGACATGGTCTACGTGAAGGTCAGGGACGGGGACGGACACCTGATCCTGGCCGAGCCCCGGATCGCGGTCCTCAAGGAGAAGCCGGAGGTCGTCGACCGCATGACCGGGCGCGACCTGGTCGGCCTCGAGTACGAGCCGCTGTACCCGTACTCCGTGCCGGACGAGGGAAAGGCGCAGTACGTGGTCGACGCGGACTTCGTATCGATGGACGAAGGCACCGGCGTGGTCCACACGTCCGCGCTGTACGGCGTCGACGACCTCCGCCTCTGCCAGGAGAAGGGCATCCCGTTCAAGCACACCGTCGGCCTCGACGGAAAGTTCCTGCCCTACGTCGAGAAGTTCGCGGGCCTGCACGTCAAGGAGGCGGACCCCGTGATCATCGACGACCTCAAGCAGCGTGGCCTGCTGTACCGCGCGGAGACGATCCTCCACACCTACCCCGAGTGCTGGCGCTGTCACACGCCGCTCATCTACTACGCGCTCGACGCGTGGTACATCCGCACGACCGCGCACAAGGACGAGCTGCTCGCCAACAACGACGCGACCAACTGGGTGCCGGCGCACATCAAGACCGGCCGCATGGGCGAGTGGCTGCGCAACAACGTCGACTGGCAGTTCTCGCGCAGCCGCTACTGGGGCACGCCGCTCCCGATCTGGATCTGCGAGGGCTGCGGCGAGAAGCGCCTGGTCAGCTCGGCCGCCGAGGTGGGCCTGGGCGACGATGCGGACCTGCACCGGCCCTACATCGACGCCGTGACGCTGAAATGCGAGAAGTGCGGCGGCGTCATGAAGCGCGTGCCCGAGGTGCTGGACACGTGGTTCGACTCCGGGGCCATGCCCTTCGCCCAGCGCGGCTATCCCCGCGCGAACGAAGAGCTCTTCGAGCAGACGTTTCCGGCCGATTTCATCTCAGAGGCGGTGGACCAGACACGCGGCTGGTTCTACACGCTGCTTGCCGAATCGACGCTGCTGTTCAAGCGCAACGCCTACCGCAACGTCATCTGCCTCGGTCACGTCGTGGACCCGACCGGCAAGAAGGCCTCGAAGTCGCGCGGCAACGTGCTCGACCCGAACTACCTCTTCGACAACTTCGGCTCCGACTGCGTGCGCTGGTACTTCTACAGCTCAACCCAGGTGGGCGAGAACTACCGCACCGGCGACGCGGTGTTGAAGGAGACGCTGCAGCAGCTCTTCATCCCCCTCTGGAACTGCTACTCCTTCTTCGTCACCTACGCGCGGCTCGACGCGTTCGACGCGGCGCAGCCCGCGCTGCCGGTCGGCGGCCGCCACGTGCTGGACCGCTGGCTGCTGTCCAGGCTGAGCGGCCTGGTGCAGGACGTGACGCAAGGCCTCGACGCCTACGACGCGGTCGAGCCATCGCGCCGCATCCAGCGCTTCGTCGACGACCTGTCGAACTGGTACATCCGCCGTTCGCGGCCGCGCTTCTGGAAGTCGCAGGACGAGGGTGACAAGCTGGCCGCCTACCAGACGCTGTACGAGGCGCTGCTCACCGTCTCGCGGCTGATGGCGCCCTTTGCGCCGTTCGTCTCCGACGCGATGCACCGCAACCTCGCCGGCGGCCGGTCCGTCCACCTGTCGGACTTCCCCGAGCCCCGGCCCGAGCGGGACGAGGCGCTGGAGGCGGATATGGCCCGGGCCCGGCAGGCGGTGGAGGCCGGCCGCGCCGCGCGCGATGCCGCGCGCCTGAAGGTGCGCCAGCCGCTCACCGCGATCGCGCTGCCGGGCGAACCGCTGCCGGAGGAGATCACCGCCATCGTCCGCGACGAGCTGAACGTGAAGCGGGTCGACTTCGGCGCGCCCGAGGTCCGGCTGGACACGGAGATAACCGAGGAGCTGAAGCTCGAGGGACTGGCCCGCGAGGCCGTCCGCGTGATCCAGGACCGGCGCAAGAAGGCGGGCCTGAACGTGGAGGACCGGATCGACACCCGCTACGAGGCCGACGGCCTGCTCGCGCGCGCCGTCGAGCGCCACGCCGCATACATCAAGAGTGAGACCCTTTCCGTCACCCTCGAGCAGGGACGGCTCGACGGGTTCCAGGGCGAGCAGATGACGCTGGAAGGAGAGCAGATCTGGATCGGCATCAAGCGGCACTGAGCTTCTGGACGCGGGGCCGTGTCATGTTCCTGGCGGCAGCGGTCATCGTCTTCGTGCTCGACCGGGTGACGAAGACGCTGGTGGCGGCCCAGGTCGCGTACGGAACGGAGGTCCCGGTGGTCGGGCACCTCGTCGGGATCACCAACGTGCGCAACTCGGGCGCGGCGTTCGGCTTCGCGCCCGCCGGGGCGAGCCTCTTCCTGATCGCCTCGGTCGTGGTCGCGATCGGACTGGTGGTCTACGTCTTCCGGAACCCGGGCACCACGTGGAACGACGGAGTGCTCGGCCTGATCCTGGGCGGAACCGTGGGCAACGGCTTCGACCGCGTCGCCTACGGGACGGTGACCGACTTCATCAACTTCCACTTCTGGCCCGTGTTCAACGTGGCCGACTCGGCGATCACGGTCGGCGTCGCGCTGCTGATCGCCGCCTATGTCCTGAAACGGCCCGCATCCTGATCGCCGCCGCACCGGCGCCGCGGCTGGACCGTTTCGTCGCGGAGCACGCGCCCGACCTGAGCCGGGCGGCGGCCGCGCGCCTGATCAAGGGCCACCTCGTGCTGGTCAACGGCCGGCCGGCGCAGCCCGCGGACCACGTGGCGGCGGGGGACCGGGTCGAGGTCGAGGTGCCCCCGGCGTACGAGCCCTCAGCTCAGCCGGAGGCGATCCCGCTCAGCGTGGTCTACGAGGACGCCGACCTGGTCGTGATCGACAAGCCCGCCGGCATGGTCGTGCATCCCGCGCCGGGCCACCTCTCGGGCACGCTGGTCCATGCCCTGCTGGGGCGAGGCGGAGCGTGGTCGGCGGCCGGCGGGGCGACCAGGCCAGGCATCGTCCACCGCCTGGACCGGGGCACGTCCGGCCTCATCGTGGTGGCGCGCAACGACGCGAGCCACCGCGCGCTCTCGGCGCAGCTGAGCGATCGCACTCTGAGCCGCACCTACCTCGCGATCGTGCGCGGCACCGTCAAGGACGCGGCGGGCGAGCTCGAAGGCCCGATCGGCCGGCATCCCAAGGACCGCAAGAGGATGGCCGTGGTCAGCGGCGGGCGCTACGCCCGCACCCGCTACGCGGTCGTCGAGCGGCGCGCCGGCCATACGCTTCTGCGCTGTGACCTGGACACCGGGCGCACGCACCAGATCCGCGTTCACCTCGCGGCTCTGGGGCACCCGATCAGCGGCGACGAGGAGTACGGCGGGCGGGAGGACGGCGCCGACCGGCCGATGCTCCACGCCTGGCGCCTGCGCCTGCGCCACCCTGGGACGCATGAGACGATGAGCTTCGAGGCGCCGCCGCCGAGCGACTTCGACCTCTTCTGGAGCTCGCTGCGGGCATGAGGCGAGGGCTCCTGATGGTGATCTCCGGCCCGTCGGGCGTCGGCAAGGACACCCTGATCCGCCGGCTGCTCGAGGTTGATCCGAATCTCCGCTACTCGGTCTCGGGCACGACGCGCCGGCCCCGGCCGGGCGAGCTCCCGGACGCCAACTACACCTTCTTGACCCGGGAGCAGTTCGAGGACCTGATCGCCAAGGGGGCGTTCCTCGAGCACGCGACGTACAACGGCCAGCTGTACGGGACGTTCACGGAGCGCGTCGAGCGCATGCGCGAGCAGGGCCTCGACGTCGTGCTGAAGATCGACGTCCAGGGCGCCGAGCAGGTGCGCGAGAAGGCCCCGGACGCGCTGTTCATCTTCGTCGTCGCGCCGTCCGAGCAGGAGCTGGAGCGGCGGAGGGTCGAGCGTGGGGGAGACTCGGCCCAGGACATGGCGGCGCGGCGCGAGATCGCCGAGCGGGAGATGACGTACGCGAGCCGGTACGACCACGTCGTCACCAACGACGACGTCGAGCGGGCCGTGGCCGAGATCGAGGCCTTGATCGAACGGGCCCGAGAGCGCGTAACTTAGGCCCGCACTCAGATGCCACTCGACCCCAGTCCCGTACCCGAAGAGCTGATCGGGCTGCGCATCGCGCTGCTCGTGTCCGGCGGCATCGCCGCGTACAAGGTCGTCGACCTCGCCTCGGCCCTCGTCCAGGCGCGGTGCGAGGTGCGCGTGGCCATGACGCAGTCCGCGACCCGCTTCGTGGGGCCGCCGACGTTCCAGGGAGTCACGGGGCGCGCGCCGCTGACCGGGCTGTGGGCGGCTGACGGCGCGCCCGAGCCCCACGTCGAGCTCGGTGACTGGGCGCAGCTCATCCTGATCGCGCCGGCGACCGCCAACCTGATCGGGCGCATCGCCCAGGGCCGCTCGGACGATATCGTCAGCGCCACCCTGCTGGCGGCGCGGGCCCCGGTCCTGCTCGCGCCCGCGATGAACGACGCGATGTGGTCCAAGCCCGCGGTCCAGGACAACCTGGGCACGCTGCGCCGGCGCGGGGTCGCGGTCGTCGATCCCGAGTCCGGGCACCTGGCCAGCGGCCATGCCGGCACGGGGCGGCTCGCGCCGGCCGCGGCGATCTTCGAGGCGATGGTCCGCGTGGTGCGGGCGCGTTACGACTACGCGGGCCGGCACGTGGTGGTCACGGCCGGGGGCACGAGGGAGCCGATCGACCCCGTCCGCTTCCTCAGCAACTATTCGAGCGGCAAGATGGGCTTCGCGCTCGCCGTCGCCGCCGCCGAGCGAGGGGCGCACGTGAAGCTGATCACCACGACCTCGCACCCCGGCCACCACGGCATCGCCGCACACCACGTGGAGACGGCCGCCGAGATGCTCGGGGAGCTGAGGGCGGCGTTGAAGGGGGCGGACGCGCTCTTCATGGCCGCGGCCGTCGCCGACTACAGGGTCGCGCGCACGGCGGCGGGGAAGATCCGCCGCGAGGACAGCGAGCGGCTGACCCTCGAGCTCGAGGCAAACCCGGACCTGCTGGTCGAGCTGGCCGCGGATCCTGAGACCGCGGGCGTGTACCGCGTGGGCTTCGCGGCCGAGGATTCGGCGGTGGATGCCCGGGCGGTCGACAAGATCCGGCGCAAGCGCATCGACGCGATCGTCGCCAACGATATCTCGCGCCGCGACATAGGCTTTGGCAGCGACTTCAACGCCGGCTCTCTCATCTTTGCCGACGGGTCGCGTCACGAGCTCAAGCGCACGACCAAGCGCGAGATGGCCGACCGCATCCTGTCCCTGGTCCTCCCCCGGTTGAACAAGCCGAAAGATTGACCCTCTTCGCCGAGGTCGCGGTCGAGGCGGCGCGGTCCCTCGGCCGGGAGACCTACACCTACTCGGTCCCCGACGGCGTGGACGTCGTGCCTGGCTCGCGCGTCTCGGTGCCGTTCGGGCGGCGCAGCACCTACGGCTTCGTCGTCTCGGTGGTGACCGAGGACCCGGGAGTCGAGACCAGGCCCATCGCGTCGGCCGGCGGCGATCCGCTGCTGCTGCCTCACCAGGTGCAACTGGCGCGCGCGGTGGCGGACCACTACTGGCTGCCGCTCATCGAGTGCATCCGCGCCATGCTTCCGCCCCGCGTGCGCGGCACCGGCACGGCGGGCGCGGGGGCATCGAGCCGCCAGCGCCGGCACACCCGCCTGCTGGAGCTGGCGACCGGGCCGGCCCCAGCTCCCGAGCACGTGGCCCTCACGGCGGAGCAGGAGGCGGCGCTCGAGGTCGTGGAGGCGAATCCAGTCACGCTGCTGCACGGCGTGATCGCCAGCGGCAAGACCGAGGTCTATCTCGCCGCCGCTCGCCGCGCCCTGGAGCGCGACCTGCGCGTCCTGCTGCTCGTGCCGGAGATCTCGCTCACGCCTCAGCTGGTGCACCGAGTGCGGTCGCGGCTCGACAACGTGCCGCTGGCGGTGCTGCACAGCCAGCTCACCGAGCTGGAGAGGGCGCAGCAGTGGTGGAGGGCGCGCCGGGGCCAGGCGAGCGTCGTGCTGGGCAGCCGCTCGGCCGTGTTCGCTCCGATCCCGCGGCTCGGCATGATCGTGCTCGACGAGGAGGGCTCGGCCTCCTACAAGCAGGACCGGACGCCGCGTTACGAGGCGGGCTGGGTGGCGCGCCGCCTGGCCGCCCTGACAGGCGCCCGAATGGTCGCGGGCTCGGCCACGCCGAGCGTCGCGACGTACCACGAGGCGGCCGGCGGCGAGATCGCGCTGGCCACGCTGAAGCGCCGGGTCAGGGCGCACGACGCCGAGGTCCAGCTGGTCGACATGCGCGACGAGGCCGCCGCGGGCAACCGGCAGCCGCTCTCCCGGCGGCTGGTCGAGGTGGTCACGCGCACGCTCGAGAACGAGGAGCAGACCATCCTCTATCTCAACCGGCGCGGCCTCTCGACCTTCGTCATGTGCCGCGACTGCGGCCGGTCGGTGCAGTGCCTGGGCTGCTCGGTCGCGCTGGTCCAGCACGCCGAGATCGAAGGCCTGGTCTGCCACTACTGCGGCTACGCGCGCGCGATGCCGTCCGTGTGCGACCACTGCGGCAGCCGCAACATCCGCGGCCTCGGCATGGGGACGCAGCGGCTCGAGGGCATGGTCAAGAAGATCTGGCCCCGGGGGCGCGTGCTCCGCCTGGACAGCGACGTGGCCCGCGGTCCCGACGCCTACTTCCAGGTCTGGCAGGCGTTCAGCGAGCGGCGCGCCGACATCCTGGTCGGCACCCAGCTGGTGGCGCGAGGCCTGGACCTGCCGGCGGTCACGTGCGTCGGCGTCGTGGACGCCGACCTGCCCCTGCACTTCCCGGACTACCGCTCCGCCGAGAACACATTCGCTCTCGTCGCGCAGGTCGCCGGGCGCGCCGGCCGCGACGGCAGGCCGTCAAGCGTCGTGGTGCAGACCAGCAACCCCGAGCACTACAGCCTGCGCTGCGCCGCCGCCGGGGACTACGAAGGCTTCTATGCCGCCGAGCTGCCGATGCGCAGGGCGTTCGTGTTCCCGCCTTTCGCCCAGCTCGCCGTCCTCACCCGCACCGACCGCGAGGACGCCAGGGCGGCCGAAGCGGCGCGCGAGGCGGCGGAGTCCATCGCCACGGGGCTGCTGAAGGACGGGGTGGAGGGGATCCGCGTCATGGGCCCGTCGCCCGCCTTCATCCACCGCCTGCGCGGCGAGTACCGCTGGCAGGTCACGCTGAAGGGGGACGGGCTGGAGCGGGCGCGCCACCTGGCGCCGCACGGCAGGAGCTGGAGCTTCGACGTCGACCCGGCCACATGAGAAGGAGATGGTGATTTGAGGGACACGGCAACACGCAAGAAGGACGTGCTGGCGGCGCTGGAGGGGCAGGGCGACCACTGGCTCTCGACCTCCGACCCGGCGGGCCGGCCGCACGTGATCGGCGTCTCGGCGCTGTGGGACGGCAACGAGCTGGTCGTGACGACCCTGGGCTCGAGCCGGACGGCGCGCAACCTGGCCGCCAACCCCCAGGCCGTCCTCGCCCACGGTGAGCCCGGCGACGCCGTCGTCGTTCGCGCCGAGGTGGTGGACGGCGCGTTCGTCCAGGATTCCGCCGAGCTGGCCGAGAGATGGAAGGCGGCGATGGGCTGGGACCCGCGCGAGAACGAGGGGTGGATGTTCTTCCGCCTCAGGCCGACCCAGATCCAGGCCTTCCGGGGTTACGACGAGATCGAGGGCCGCGACGTCATGCGGGGTTCACGCTGGCTGGCGTAAGGCCGAAAGAGCGCGAGCGGGGCGCTCCATGCTGGAATTTGCGAGCCCATGGGTAGAATCGAACCCGTGGTACGGGAGATCCTGACCTTCGAGCACCCGGTGCTGCGCGAGAAGGCGAAGAAAGTGACGCGCATCGACGCGTCGATTCACCGCCTGCTCGACGACCTCACCGAGACGATGCTCGACGCCCCTGGAGCGGGCCTGGCGGCCAACCAGATCGGCGTCCCGCTGCGCGTCTGCGTGGTGAAGGGCGACGACAAGCAGATCTGGGGGCTGGTCAACCCCGAGGTGGTCAAGCAGGAGGGATCGCAGGTCGGCTACGAGGGCTGCCTGAGCAAGCCCGGCTGGGTGGGGGAGGTCGAGCGGGCCGAGACAGTGGTGGTCAAGGGCCGCAACCGGCACGGGAAGGAGGTCCGGATCAAATCCTCCGGCTTCACCGCCCGGGCCTTCCAGCACGAGATCGACCACCTCGACGGTGTTCTTTTCACCGACAAGCTGACCGCCCTCGACACCCTGCGCCGGGTGGAGGACCTGCAGGCCGAGGACCAGGAAGAGGCCGTCGCGGCCGCTTCCGGATAAGACGGCCTTCCGGATCGTCTTCGCCGGCACGGCGGCGTTCGCGGTGCCTTCGCTCAAAGCTCTCCGCGGCGCGGGTCATGACGTCCCGCTCGTCGTGACGCAGCCCGACCGTCGCGCCGGCCGGGGCATGAAGCTCGCGCCGCCGCCGGTCAAGGCCGCGGCGGAGGAGCTGGGGCTCGAGGTCTTCCAGCCGGAGAAGATCCGCGCGCCCGAGGCCCTCCAGCGCCTGCGCTCCGTGGCGCCGGACCTGCTTGTCGTCGTCGCGTACGGGCAGATCGTCCCGAGGGCGGTGCTCGACCTTCCTCGCCTCGGCGCGGTCAACGTGCACGCCTCGCTCCTGCCGCGCTGGCGGGGTGCCGCGCCGATCGCTCACGCCATCCTCGCCGGAGACGCCGAGACGGGCGTCACCATCATGAGGATGGACGAGCAGCTCGACCACGGGCCGGTCCTGGCCGTGCAGGCGACGCCGATCGGCGAGCGCGAGGATGCGCCGGCCCTGACCGCGCGCCTGGCCGAGATGGGCGCGCAGCTCCTCGTCACGGCGCTGGAGGGCTGGGAAGATCTCCGGGTCGTGGGCCAGGATGACAGCCGGGCGACGGTCGCGCCGAGGTTGAAGAGGGAGGACGGGGAGCTGGACTGGAGCCTGGATGCCGGGGAGATCGACCGCCGCGTGCGCGCGCTGCAGCCGTGGCCGGGCGTGACGCTGCCGGCCCGGGGCGGGCGGGTGAAGGTGCTGAGCGGTCACGTCGAGGGCGACCGCTACGTGCCCGACATCGTCCAGCTGCCGGGGAAGAGGCCGGCGCCCGCCAGGCAGGTGTTCGGCGATGCCTGAGCGAACCAGGGCGGACGGCGAGCGCGACGTCGCGGTCAACCGCCGGGCGTATCACGACTACTTCGTCGACGAGAAGTACGAGGCGGGCGTGATGCTGACCGGCGCCGAGGTCAAGTCCATCCGCAACGGGCGCGCCAACCTGCGCGACGGATTCGTGCGGATCGACAGCGGTGAGGCGTGGCTCGAGAACGTGCACATCTCGCCGTACGAACAGGCCAACCTGATGAACCAGGATCCGCTGCGCCCGCGCAAGCTGCTGCTCCACCGCAGGGAGATCTCGACCCTGATCGGGAAGGTGAAGCAGAAGGGCTACACGCTGATCCCGCTCCGCATGTACTTCACGCGCAACCACGCGAAGGTCGAGGTCGGGCTGGCGCGCGGCAAGCGGCAGTACGACAAGCGCGAGGCGATCGCCGCGCGGGACGCCAGGCGCGAGATCGAGCGCGCCGTCCGCCGCTGAGGCCCGACTGTCCGAAGATGAGAGGGTGAAAGTCCTCTTCATCGCCGGCTTCGGCCCGGTCACCGAGGATCCCGAGGAGTCGCGCCGGCTGTACGAGGACGCGCTCGGACTGCGCTTCACCGTCGAAGAGGGCGATTACCGCCACACCGAGGAGGTCGAGGGGGCGAAGACGTTCGCGGTCTGGCCGCTCAGCCAGGCCGCCGAGTCGTGCTTCGGCACGCCGGAGTGGCCCCCCGCCGTGCCGCGGCCCCAGGCGTGGCTCGAGTTCGACGTCGACGACGTGGAGCAGGCGACGCGCGAGCTGGAGGAGCGGGGCTACACGCCTCTGGTGCGCAACCGCACCGAACCGTGGGGCCAGGTCGTGTCGCGCGTGCTGAGCCCGGAGGGATTGCTGGTCGGCGTCACGATGACGCCGTGGATGCGGGGCGACAAGTCCTGACGGCCTACGCCGCCAGGTTGATCCCGATCGCGCGCAGCCGCCGGTTGAGCGACTCGAGCGCGTACTGGAGGACCTCGCTCTCGGTGTGTCCGAATTCCGTGATGTAGCGGGGGTCCGGCGGGTCGATGGTGCCCGCGATCAGCGGCAGGCACTCGACCAGAGTCCTCTGGATCAGCGGGGCGAACCTCGCGGCGTCCTCGCGCACCGCCTCCTGCAGCACCTTGATCCCGAAGTTCACGTGACGTGACTCGTCGCGCGCGACGGCCGTGAACCCGCGGTAGAACCCGCGGTCGGTCAGGCCCTGCTCGCGCATCGCCTCCAGCTCGAATCGCTGGCCCGTGAGCGCGATGGTGGACTCGATCACGATGTGGTACAGCGTCACGCCTTCCACGAAGGCGTCGAAGTCCTTGGGGTCGCCGGCCAGGCGCTGAGCCGTTGAAGGCAGCCGCTCGTAGAAGAGCGTGTTGTAGCCCTCGTTGGCGCGCGGGCGGATCTCCTCCAGCAGCTGGGACATATCGCGCGCTCCGCTCCCGACCACCTCGCGCCACCAGCGCTCGAAGAACACCGTGTGCCGCGCCTCGTCGACCATCTGGGTGGAGAGGAAGATCTCGATCTCGGGCGACGGCGCCGCCCACACGAAGGGGGCCAGGGTGGAGGTCACACGCTCCTCGCCGTTGAAGAAGAGGCGGTGCGACCACAGCGTGGCCTTCTGCTCGAACTCGCTCGACTCCATCCAGTCCTTCCGGTCCAGCGAGAAGTCGAGGTCACCCACGGACCACTGCTGCCGCTCCCAGCGCCGGTACAGGTCCAGGTAGCTCGGCATGTTGTCGACGCCGCGATCGATGAACTCCAGCACGTCGTCGATCCGGATGTCGCCGAGCTCCTTGAGGCTCGCCCGTCCGATCCGGTCGAGGTCCGCCGCCATCGCGGGATCAAGTGTAGAAGTGCCGTCCGGCGGGTAGAATCAGCCTGCAAACCAGCTCGGCTTCGTGGGGGCGTCTGGCTTCGACGGGGCAGTTGAGCTTCGGAATTGCGAGCCGAGAGCCGCGTGCGTTACAGCGCAGCGTTTCACAAACGCCAACAGAACTCCCGCTCTCGCCCTCGCTGCGTAAGCAGTAGAGACCAGAGCCCCGGGACTTTGATCCCGGGCGCCGCCTTCGGTCAATCCGGCGGACCGAGGTACGGCGTCACATAGACCGGATCGCTACCTCAGGGGAGCCACGGCCCTGAGGTAGGACAGTCACCGGGGCTGGCTGAAGCGGATCCGGTCAGGAGGAGCCGCCAGGCGAGAACCAAAATCCTGGACACGCTCGTAGAGATTCCGGAGGATGCTGCCTCGGACGCGGGTTCAATTCCCGCCGCCTCCACCAGGTTCCACGCGTCTTGCGCCAAACGAGCCAAATCCCGCGCGAATTGCGAGCGTTTGGCGCCGAACGCGCCTTAAACGCGCCGAACGCGCCTAAAACGGGCCGAACGCGCCTAAAACGCGCCGAAAACGCCTGCAGAATCTGGTGAGCCGTTCAAGCTAGCCGTTCGCCAGGGCCCGCCGAAGCTGGGCCGCCGTCTCCTCCGGCCGCGTGTCGTTGACGAACGTGCCCGCCCCGAGCTCCACCCCGGCCAGCTGCTTCAACCGGTCCGGGCGCCGGTGCGGGGGATAGAACTCGACGTGCAGGTGCGCCTCGGGCCACACCCCCCCGTCGGTCGGCGCCTGGTGCATCGCCATCACGTAAGGAGCTGAAAAACCGAAGTGCCGGTCGTACGCGCCGGTCACGGTGAGCAGCATGTCCGCCAGGGCGTCGCGCTCCTCCGAGCTCAGCTCCGCCAGCGAGGACACGTGGCGCCGGGGATAGATGTGCACCTCGTAGGGCCAGCGGGCCGCGTGCGGCACGAACGCCACCATCGATTCGCGCTCGGCGATCACTCGCTCGCCACTCAGCTCGGCGGCGATCTCGTCGCAGTGCAGGCAGCGCCCGGTCGCCGCGAGATGATCGTGCGCCGCGGCCAGCTCCGACTGGGCGACCGGTGGGATGAACGGCAGCGCGTAGATCTGCCCGTGCGGGTGGTGCAGCGTCACGCCCATCTCCTCGCCCTTGTTCTCGAAGATGTACACGTACGCGACCTCCGGCCTCGCGCCGAGATCGACGTAGCGATCGGCCCAGACGTCCACCAGCAGGCGCACCCGCGCCGGCGAGAGCTGCGCCAGCGTGCTGTGGTGGTCCGTCGTGTAGACGATGACCTCGCAGCCGGAATCGAGGGCGGGGAAGCGATTCTCGAACGCCACCACATCGAAATCGTCGAGCGGGATCTCCGAGTCTCCGCCGGCGCCACTCGGGCAGAGGGGGCAGAACGTCGTCGGCAGAAAGGTCCGGTCGTTGCGCTCCGTGTTGTAGGCGATCCACTCGCGGCGCAGGGAATCGAACCGCAGCTCAGGCATCGGAGTCCTCGCGCGGAGCCGCGCTGAAGGCGATCAGGTACCGGCCGTCCTTCAGCCTGAGCTCCCTGCGCGTCAACCGGCGCGGACGCTCGGGGGGAGGCCGCCTCGGTTGTGGAGCGGGGTCAGGAGGCGCTGGCGAGGGCGCCATCTTCTTCGTGCATCCCGGCCACGCGCACCTCGACTCCTGCCTCGCGGATCGTCGCCACGACACGTGGGTCCGCGCCGCTGTCCGTGATCAGCGTGTGCACCCGGGCGGTGGGCACCGTCTGGCACATCGTGTCCTGGCCGATCTTCGTGTGGTCGGCGAGCACGATCACCTGCTGCGCCGCGCTGGCGAAGCCGCG
Organism: uncultured Actinomycetes bacterium; assembly: GCA_964559855.1. Lineage (GTDB taxonomy): Bacteria > Chloroflexota > Dormibacteria > Dormibacterales > Dormibacteraceae > 40CM-4-65-16. Next base: position 34,829 of record CAZLJC010000014.1, on the reverse strand, counting down.
GTCGGTGGCGGCGACGAGCGGGCTTGGCGTCGACAGGCCGCGCTCGGCGGTGAACCCGTTGCCGGAGATGAACGCCTTCGAGGCCCGCAGGGCGCGCACCGATTCCTCGGCCGCGGGCCCGACCAGGGCGTGGATCGGACGGCGCAGCGTGCCGCCCGTGAGGATGACGTCGACGTGGGTCGCCGGCATCAAGGCCTGAGCGACCAGGAGCGAGTTGGTGACGACCGTCAGCTCGGGAAAGTCCACGAGCAGGCGGGCGAGGGCGAGCGTCGTGGTGCCCGGGCCGAGCAGGATCGAGTCTCCGGGCAGGATCATCTCGAGCGCCAGCCGGGCGATCGACGCCTTCTCGGCCCCCGCCTGGCGGGCCTTCTCCGAGTAGCTCGGCTCGTGACCCATCGGGGCCGGGAGCACGGCGCCTCCGTGAGCCCGGACCAGAAGACCCTCTTTCGCCATGGCCCGGAGATCGCGGCGGACCGTGATCTCGGTCGTCTGCAGCCGCTCCGCCATCTCGACCACGGAAACCACGCCGCGGCTGCGCAGGGTCTCGGCGATCAGCCGCCTCCGTTCGACCGCTAGCATGCGGCCGATCGTACGCCACTGATCACTTTTGAGCAATAGTGAGCGTTCGGGCATCCAGAGGTTGACAAAATTGATCGAATCTGTATTGTTGCCGTGGAAAACCGAACGCATCAATCCAGCCGGCTCTCCGGCGACATCAGGAGGGGATCCATGGGAGATTCACGGGACGCGAAGCGGGCGCGGCAGTCTCCGTCCGCGAACATCGTGGTGCCGCACACCGGAATGACGCTGCCGCTCAACCTGGACCTCTCGCGGCGGGACGTCCTGAAGATCGCCGGCTACGGCAGCCTCGCCGCCTTCATCGCCGCTTGCGGCGGCGGGACCAACCCGACGAGCAGCGGAGGCTCGGTCACCGCCAAGGGCGGCAGCCTCTCGATCGGCAGCAACGCCTCGGACAAGGGCGTCAAGCAGGGCCTGCAGGACATCGCCGACGCCTTCATGTCGGCCAACGGCGGCACCAAGGTGCGGATCAACACCGTCGACCACGGGACCTTCCAGAATCAGATCACGTCCTATCTCCAGGGCACCCCGGAGGACGTGTTCACCTGGTTCTCAGGTCACCGCATGCGCTTCTTCGCCTCGAAGGGCCTCGCCTCTCCGATCGACGACGTCTGGTCCGCGGTCAAGGGCAACTTCACCGAGGGCTTCGGAGCCGCGGTGAAGGGCGACGACGGCCACGTGTACGCCATCCCCACCGACTACTACCCCTGGGCGGTCTTTTACCGCAAGGACGTCTTCGCGGCCGGCGGCTACAAGATCCCGACCAACTGGGAGGACTTCAAGGCGCTGTGCGCGCAGATGAAGAAGGACGGGCTCACGCCGCTCGCCTTCGCGGACAAGGACGGCTGGCCCGCGCAGGGCACCTTCGACATCATCAACCTCCGGCTCAACGGCTACGACTTCCACACGGAGCTTCTCACCGGCAAGCAGAAGTGGACCGACCCCAGGGTCGCCAGCGTCTTCAAGAAGTGGAGCGAGATCACGCAGTACTACTCGCCCGCGTTCGCGGGTCTGAAGTGGGAGGAGGGCGCCGACCAGCTGCTCCTCAAGAAAGCCGGGATGATGGTGTTCGGCCTCTTCATCTCGGACGAGTTCACCGCCAAGGGCAGCGCCGCCGACCTGGCCCAGCTCGACTTCTTCCCGTTCCCCGACCTGGGCACGCAGTACGACGCCGAGAAGGCGCTCGACGCGCCGATCGACGTCTTCATGATGAGCAAGAAGGCGCCCACGCTGGGCGCCGACTCGGGCCAGGCCAAGGCCTTCCTCGAGTTCATGGCCAAGGGGTCGACGCAGCTGCTCTACTGGAAGCAGTCGCCCGGCTCGATCCCGACCGCGACCGACACCGACACGAGCCAGTTCCCGGCGCTGACCAAGAAGGCGGTCGAGATCGTCAGCAGCGCCAAGCGCATCACCCAGTACTTCGACCGGGACTCTCGCCCCGACTTTTCGGGCCCGGACGGCATGCAGGGATTCCTGCTCAGCTTCCTGGCCAATCCGTCCGCCGACACTTCGAGCCTGCAGGGCAAGATGCAGAGCTTCTGGGACTCGCTGCCGCCGGAGTGACGGCCGGAAATATGATCTGAAAAGTGGCCCGCTTGAGCGACGTCGCCCCCGCCCGGCCCGATGAGCCCGAGGCGGGGGCGATCGTTTCCGCCGGCCGCGGCCGTCATCATCTGCTCACGCGTTTCGACCAGCGCGTGCTGATGCTGATGGTCGGCATCCCGCTGTTGCTGGACCTGCTCCTGATCTGGTGGCCGACCGGCTCCTCCGTGCTTCTCTCGTTCACCAACTGGGACGGCATCGGAGACCTGCAGCCCGGCAACTTCATCGGGCTCAAGAACTACCAGTTCCTGTTCACCGGCTACATCTTCTTCTGGCCGGCCGTGGCCCACAACGTGATCTGGCTGGCCTGGCTGTTTCTGATCGCCACCCCGCTGGGGATCTTCCTGGCGGTGCTCCTCGACCGCGAGATGCGCGGCTCGCGCATCTATCAGAACGTGTTCTTCTTTCCCGTCGTCCTGTCGCTGGTTGTGGTCGGCTTCATCTGGGAGCTGCAGTTCAGCCCGACGGACGGGTTCATCAACAACGCGCTGGGGTTGGTGAAGTCAGGGCACATCGTCGACTGGCTGGGCAATCCGCGCATCAACCTGTTCGCGATCCTGATCGCGACCACGTGGCGCCACGTGGGCTACATCATGATCATCTACCTCGCCGGTTTGAAGAGCGTCGACCCGACGCTGCGGGAGGCGGCGAAGGTCGACGGGGCGACCGAGGTTCAGACGTTCTTTCGGATCGTGTTCCCGGTCATGGCCCCGATCAACACGGTGGTCGCCGTGATCACCGCCATCGAGGCCCTGCGAGCCTTCGACATCGCGTTCATCATCAACCAGGGCAAGAACGGCCTCGAGCTGCTCTCCATCCTGGTCACCAACAACAGCATCAGCGAGGCAAGCCTCGTGGGACGCGGCTCGGCCATCGCGGTGGTGTTGCTGCTGGTGTCGATCGGGCCCATCATCCTGTTCCTCTCGCGCGTGATGAGGCCGAACACGTGAGCGTGGCCGCGGCCTCGACGCGCGAGACGGCGGTGACGTCCGCAGAGAAGCGCCGAGCCCGTCCCTGGCGTGTGCTTCTGCACGCCTTCCTCATCGTCATGGTCACGCTCTGGATCTTCCCGCTGGCGTGGGCCGTGTACACGTCGCTCCGCCCGATCAGCGACACGACGTTTCACGGCTACCTTTCCTGGCCCGTCCAGGGCTTGAGCCTGGTCAACTACCAGAACGTCTGGGACCAGGCCGACCTGCCCTACTACTACCTGAACACGCTCATCGTGGTGGTGCCGGCGGTGATCCTGACGCTGCTCCTCGCGTCGATGGTCGCGTTCGCGTGCACGCAGTTCACGTGGCGCTTCAACCTGGTCGTGCTGATGATCTTCACGGCCGGGAACCTGCTCCCGCCGCAGGTCATCATCGTGCCGCTGTATCACATCTACCTGAGCACGCCGATTCCCAGCCTGGGCGAGCTCGATCTCGGGCGCTTCGCCTTCCCGCTCTTCAGCGACAACGGGCTCCTGTACGACCAGTACATCGGCATCATCCTGATTCACACCGTCTTCCAGACCGGCTTCGCGGCGTTCGTCCTCAGCAACTACATGAAGACCATCTCGAAGGAGATCACGGAGTCCGCGATCATCGACGGCGCGCACGTGCTGCGGATCTGGTGGAGCATCGTGCTTCCGCTGTGCCGCCCGGCCCTCGCGGCGATGGCGACGCTCCTGTTCACGTTCATGTACAACGACTTCTTCTGGGCCCTGATCCTGATCAGCCATGGCGACAAGCGGCCGATCACGAGCGCGCTGAACAACCTGCAGGGTGAGTTCTTCGTCAACGACAACCTGATCGCGGCAGGAGCGCTGCTCGCCGCGATCCCGCCGATCCTGGTCTTCATCTTTCTGCAGCGCCAGTTCGTCGCGGGCCTCACCCTGGGCTCGACCAAGGGCTAGTGCCGCACATCTTCTTCGGAGCGGACTACAACCCCGACCAGTGGTCGGAAGAGGTCTGGCGGGAGGACGTCGAGCTGATGCGGGAGGCCGGCGTCAACCTGGTCAGCCTCGCGATCTTCTCCTGGTCGCGCATCCAGCCGCGCGAGGGCGAGTGGAACTTCGACTGGCTCGACCGGGTGATGGACCTGCTGCACGAGGGCGGCGTCCAGGTCGATCTGGCCACCGCGACGGCGTCACCGCCGCCGTGGCTCGCCCACGCCCATCCCGAGATGCTGCCGGAGCTCGCCGACGGCACGCGCCTGTGGCACGGGGCGCGCCAGCACTACTGCCCCTCGAGCCCCGTCTACCGGGAGGCGGCGCGGCGGCTGGCGGAGGCCATGGCGGAGCGATACGGACGCCATCCGGCCCTGGCCATGTGGCACGTGGGCAACGAGTACGGCTGTCACGTGCCGGCCTGCTACTGCGACGTTTCGGCAGGCCATTTCCGGGACTGGCTGCGCCGGCGCCACGGAACCATCGCCGAGCTCAACCGCGCGTGGGGCACCGACTTCTGGTCGCAGCGCTACTCCAGCTGGGACGAGATCGTTCCCCCGCGCCGAACTCCGACGTGGCCCAACCCAGGGCAGCAGCTCGACTTCATGCGCTTCTCCTCGGACGCGCTGCTCGAGTGCTTCGAGCTCGAGCGAGACGTGCTTCGGCGCCACACGCCGGAAGTTCCGATCACCACCAACTTCATGGGCTTTTTCAAGCCTCTCGACTACTGGACGTGGGCGGAGCACGAGGACGTCGTCAGCAACGACTCCTATCCCGATCCTTCAGACCCTGCCTCCGGAATGCGCGCCGCCATGGTGGGGGACCTGATGCGTTCGGTCGGACGGGGCCGCCCCTGGATCCTGATGGAGCAGACGCCGAACCGGGTCAACTGGCGAGGGGTCAACGCGGCCAAGCCGCCGGGACTCATGAGGCTGTGGAGCTACCAGGCGATCGCTCACGGCGCCGACGGCGTGATGTTCTTTCAGTGGCGCCAATCGCCGGCCGGGGCGGAGAAGTTCCACAGCGCGATGGTCCCCCACGGACCGTTCGCGGACTCACCGGCGGCGCAGGAGGTGAAGCAGCTCGGCAACGAGCTGCACGGCCTCGACGCGGTCGTCGAGAGCCGCGTCGAGGCTCGGGTGGCGATCGTTCACGACTGGCCATCGTGGTGGGCCCTGGAGCTTCCCTCGAAACCATCGGCGGAGGTGAGCCAGCTCGAGCAGCTGGAGTCGTACTACAGGTCCCTGTTCGACTCCAACGTCACGGTCGACTTCGCGCGCCCGACCGACGACCTGCGCCGCCACCGCCTCGTGCTCGTCCCCAACCTCTACCTCCTGAGCGACGAGGCGGCCGCCAACCTCTCCGCCTACGTGAGCGAGGGCGGTCACCTGGTGATGTCGTTCTTCAGCGGCATCGTGGACCCCGACGAGCACATCCGCCTCGGCGGCTATCCGCAGCCTTTCATCGACCTGCTCGGCCTGCGCGTGCTCGACTGGCTGCCGCTGCAGAAGGACGCCGCCGTCGAGGTGCGCTTCGCCGACGGCGGGAAGGGCTCGGGCGCGGTCTGGTCGGAGCTCATGCAAACCGGCGGCGCCGAGGTGGTGGCGACCTTCGCCGGAGGCGTGCTCGACGGAAAGCCCGCCGTCACGCGCCACAGATTTGGCGCGGGCGAGGCGCTGTACGTCGGTACACGCCTGGATCCGGCGTCGATGGCGCATGTGCTCGGGTCGGCCTGCTCGAGCGCCGGCGTGGAGCCGGTCGCCGAGCTGCCGCCGGGAGTCGAGATCGTCCGCCGCACCGCGCGCGGCAAGTCCTACCTGTTCCTGCTCAACCATCGGGAGGTGGCCGTGGACGTGCCGGTCGCCGAGGCGGGGACCAACCTGGTCGACGGCGCCGAGATCCATCCCGGATTGCTCCGGCTGCAGCCGCGCGGCGTGGCCGTGGTGAGGCAGGGATGGTGAAGGTCACATTCATCGGCGCCGGCAGCGCGGTCTTCGCGCGCCAGCTCATGACCGACGTGCTGGCGGTCGACGGCCTGGACGGCGGCGTGTTCGCGCTGGTCGACATCGACCCCACCCGGCTCGACCTGGCGAAGCGGATCGCCCAACGCCTCGCCGAGCTCAGCGGCAAGCGGTGGACGGTCGAGGCCTCGACCGACCGCAGGGACGTGCTCGGCGGCACTGATTACGTCATCAACTCGATCGAGGTGGCGGGACTCCGGAACGTGCGCTTCGATTACGACATCCCGATGCGCTACGGCGTCGACCAGTGCATCGGAGACACCATCGGGCCGGGCGGCATCTTCAAGGCCCTTCGCACGGGACCGGCCTGGCTCGACATCGTCCGCGACGTGCAGCGCGTCGCCCCGGACGCCGTGGTCATGAACTACACCAACCCGATGTCCATCCTGACGCTGGCCGCGCTGCGCGCGACCGACCTCAGGGTGGTGGGCCTGTGTCACAGCGTGCAGGGCACGTCGCGGCAGATCGCCTCCTACCTCGAGGTGCCCTACGAAGAGCTGGAATGGAAATGCGCCGGCATCAACCACAACGCGTGGTTCACGACGCTGGCGCGGCACGGAAACGACCTGTATCCAGAGCTGCGCGAGCGCGCCCGCGATGCCGAGATATACGAGCGGGACCCGGTGCGTTTCGAGGTGATGCTTCATCTCGGCGCGTTCGTCACCGAGTCCAGCGGCCACTTCTCCGAGTACGTGCCGTACTTTCGCAAGAGCCCCGATCTGATCGAGAGATACACGCGCGACGGATACCTGGGGGAGAGCGGCTTCTACGCCAACAACTGGCCGCGCTGGCGCCGCGAGAACGACGAGTCGATCGAGGCCATGCTGAGGGGCGACCGGCCGATCCCGCTGGAGCGCAGCCTGGAGTACGGCGCGGACATCGTCGAGGCGATCGAGGGCGGCCGGGTCGCGAGCATCCACGGAAACGTGCTCAACGACGGCTCGATCGAGAACCTGCCCGAAGGCTGCGTCGAGGTGGAGTGCCGCGTCGACGGCGCCGGCCTCCACCCGGTGCGGTTCGGCCCTCTGCCGGAGCAGCTGGCGGCCCTCAACCGCGCGCACATGGCGGTGCACGAGCTCGTCGTGGAGGCGTTGCTGGAGCGCAACCGCGACAAGGCGAAGTACGCGCTGATGCTCGATCCGCTCACAGCCGCGGTCTGCTCACCCCAGGAGATCGACCGCCTCTTCGAAGAGATGTGGTCGGCCGAGCGGGAAAGCCTGAGCGCGTTCGAACAGCCGCGTCCGGCGCCCTCGTAGCCCCCTGGATTCCACGCGTTTTGCGCCAAACGAGCCGAATTTCGCGCGGTTTGAGCGCGTTTGGCGCCAACGGCGCCGAATCGTCTGCAGATCCTGTGAGCCGGTCGGCTGAGCCGGTCAGCCCAGGCAAAGGCTCGTGGAATGCCGGTGCCGCCCGGCGCGGTATCAGATTTCATGAGCTCAAGCTATGGCGACTTCAACCGATCGCTGGTGAACGACCTCCGCGCCAACGCCGGCCGGCCCAGCGGGGGACCCTTCAAGGGCCGCGACATTTTGATCCTCACCACGAAAGGCGCGAAATCGGGCGAGATCCGGGAGAGCCCGCTGGTCTACACCCGCGACGGCGAGCGGATCGTGATCGTAGCCTCCATGGGCGGCGCTCCGACCAACCCGGCGTGGTTCCACAACCTGCGGGCCCACCCTGACGTGACCGTGGAGGTGCTTGGCGAGAAGTTCAAGGCGCGCGCGCGGGTGATCGACGGCGACGACTACGAGCGCCTGTACCGGCAGCATGCGGACGTGAACCCCACGTTTCACGAGTACCGGACCAAGACCAGCCGCAAGATCCCCGTGGTCGTGCTGGAGCGCGCCGCCGGAGATTGATAAGAGGCTCGAATTCGGCACAACCGGAGTAACCTTCGCGCCGTGCCGGATTTGAGCCACCTCTGGAGCCGATTCGTGCTCGCTTCCGCGCTGGTCTTCGGGCTGGCCGTGGGCGTCGCGGCCACCATCTTCGGCTACAGCAACACCGGGACCGTGACCGTGGGATTCGCGCTCTGGCATGCCGGCGGCGTGCCGCTGTGGTCGGTGGCGCTCGTGCCGCTGGCGATCGCGCTGGTCGTCGGCACCCTCTACCACTGGTGGAACAGCCTCCACCACTTCACCGAGCACATGCGCCACCGCCGCCGGGTCCGCGACCTGGAGGCCCAGGTCAGTTCGCTCAAGGAGCACCTCGACCACCTCCTCGAGATGCCCGACCACGGCGCCACGCCGGCACGCGCCATGGCGGTGCTGCCCTCGCCGGACGAGACCGAGGACGCCGCCGAGGCCCTTCCCGAGCTCGAGCCCGAGGTGGTGGCGGCGACCCCGCCGCCCGACAGCAACGGCAACGGCGGCGCGAGCCGGCCGCCGGCGGCGAGGAAGCGCGGCTCGCTGAAGGCCGCCGCCGCGACGAACGGGGAGCACGGCGCCCCGACGCTCGACTCGACCGAAGCACCAAACTCTTAGCCGTGAGGCCCGACCGCGGTGACATCTCCGAGCGCCGCCGCGCCGGCCGCCTGGTGGTCCCGACCGAGCAGGCGCCCGCCGATCGAGCCCTGCTCGAGCGCAGCGCGATCGAGGAGCTCAGCCACCATGCCGACCCCTGGCGCGTGCTGCGCATCCTCTCCGAGTTCGTCGAGGGCTTCGACGCGCTGAACGACGTCGGCCCGGCCGTGACCGTCTTCGGCTCGGCGCGGTCCAGTGAGGACGACCCGTACTACAAGTCCGGGGTGGTGCTCGGGGGAGCCCTGGCCAGGCGCGGCTTCGCGGTGATCACCGGAGGCGGCCCCGGGATCATGGAGGCCGTCAACCGCGGCTGCCACGAGGCGGGCGGGCTGTCCGTGGGCTGCAACATCGAGCTGCCGCACGAGCAATCCCTCAACAAGTACGTCGATCTTGGGGTCGAGTTCCGGTACTTCTTCGTGCGGAAGAACATGTTCGTCAAGTACGCCCGCGGCTTCGTGATCTTCCCGGGCGGGTTCGGCACGCTCGACGAGCTGTTCGAGTCGCTCACGCTCGCGCAGACCGGCAAGATCGAGCACTTCCCGATCGTCCTGTTCGGCTCCCCCTACTGGAGCGGGCTGCTCGACTGGTTGAAGGAGCACGTGCTCTCGGCCGGGGCGATCGCGCCCGAAGACCTGAACCTGATGCAGCTGACCGACGATCCGGAGGAGGCGGCCGAGCTGGCGACCCGCCCCCTGCCGGTGACGGTGGACGAGCCTCGCGAGCAGACGGGCGAGCCCAAAGCGGGCGCGCAATAGAACCGCTCGACCTCTTCTTCCTGACGGACGGAGGCCAGACGGCCGACGCCGTCGCGCAGCGCCTCGCGGCCTACCTCGACGGCGCGGCGAAGACCCTCGACATCGCCATCTACGACCTGCGGCTCGAGGCGTCGCCCGCGCAGACCGTGCTGGCGGCGGCGCAGTCCGCGGTCCGGCGCGGCGTGAGCGTGCGGCTGATGTACAACCAGGATCACGCGCAGGCCATCCCGGTTCCGCCACCGCCGGAGATCGACCTGGCGTTGATGAACCGGCTGGAGGCAGCCGGGGTGCAGGTCAAGGCCGTGCCCGGCATCCCCGACCTGATGCATCACAAGTACGCCGTGCGCGACGGCGCGGCGGTGCTCACCGGCTCCACCAACTGGACCAACGATTCGTGGAACCGCGAAGAGAACGTGATGGTGACCATCGAGTCCGCCGGCCTCGCGGCCGTGTACACCCAGAACTTCGAGGAGCTGTGGGCCAATCCGGTCGTCGCCGCCAGCGGCCACGAGGCGCCGCCGTGGCAGGCGCTGAGCGACGGCACGCAGGTCCGCGTCTACTTCTGTCCCGCGCGCAGCCTGAAGCTCGTGCACGCGATGGCGCGCTCGATCGCGTCGGCCCAGAGGAGGATTCGCGTGTGCTCGCCGGTGATCACGTCGGGACCGATTCTCGGGACGCTCGCCGAGACCGTGGCGCGCCCCGGGATCGACATCGGCGGTGTGTACGATGCGACGCAGATGGACGAGGTCCAGCGGCAGTGGGCCGCCCAGGGCGGAGTCGGCTGGAAGATCGCCGCCTTCCGCAGCATCACCGCGGCCGCGCGGTTCGGCGCCAAGCGTTCGACGCCCTACGCGCAGGGCTCGGTGCACGACTTCATGCACGCCAAGATCCTGGTCGCGGACCAGTACGTGTACATCGGCAGCTTCAACCTCTCGCACAGCGGCGAATCGAACGCGGAGAACGTCGTCCAGATCGAGAGCCAGGCGGTGGCCGACCTGTGCGCCGCCTACATCGACCGCGTGGCCGCCCGCTACCCGCTCACCCCCGTGCGGCAGGTCGCGAGCCCCTGACGGACCGCCGTTGAGATCCCGGATCCCCTGGCTTGCCGCCGCAGGAGCCGCGCTGGTCGCCGTGATCGCGCTCTGGGCCGTCCCGCAGCTCCGCCCTCAGGCGACCGGCACGGTCGTGGTCGTGGCCGCCGGGCGGACGGCGACCGCGGTCGAGGGGACGGCGCTGACGCTCCACCAGAGGGGAGGTGGGTGGCTGGACCTGGGCGCGGTGTCCGGCGGCGTCCCGGCCGCCCCTGCGCAGGAGCAGCTCGCGGAGAAGGCCGTGGCCGAGGGCGACTATGACGTGGTCGGCCTCGGGGGGGTCACGGCGCGGATCGACGCGACGGTGAGCGCCGGCCGGGTCGAGCCGATCCTGCTCGGCGTCGACGCGGGGCGCCTCATCGCCGGGGCGGCGTACGCCGGCAACGACCAGGTCAACCTGGGGCTGGGCGAGCTCAGCGGGCGCTTCGTCGCGCTGGAGCCGTTCCAGCTCGTCGACGAGGCGGGCGACCCGTTCACGCCGCAGACGATCGCGGGCCGGGATATCGTCTTCGCGGCCTTCCACACCACGTGCCACGAGACGTGCCCGCTCTACACCGCCCTCTTCCTCCAGCTGGCGCGCAGGGTCCCGCCCGGCGTCATGCTGGTCGAGGTCACCACCGACCCGGGAGCGGACACTCCCGCGGTGCTCACCGACTACGGGCACCGCACCGGCGCCACGTGGACGCTGGCGACCGGCGCGCCCGACAAGGTCGAGTCGTTCTGGAAGCAGTTCGGGGTCGAGCTCTCGAGCGGTGACGTGCACACCTCTTCGCTCGCGCTCGTGGACAGCCATGGCTTCGTGCGCCTGGTCTATCGCGGCGTGCCGGCCGTCGGCCACGACGTGCCTCCCGCGCTCGTGACGTCGCTGAACGCGGCGGGCCTGCACGAGCTCGCGACGGGCGGCGGCTGGGGCGCGCCCGACGTGCTGCAGGCGCTGGCGACGATCGGCGCCCCGGCGCAGCCCGCCGGGAAGGGGGGAGGCCAGGCGCCCGCCTTCACCCTGGCCGCGACCGACGGCTCGACGCACACCCTGCGCGAGTACTCCGGCCGGCCGCTGGTGATCAACTTCTGGCGCAGCGACTGCCCTCCGTGTGGGGCGGAGATGCCGCTGCTGCGGCAGCAGGTCGCCCTCCATGGAAACGTCCGCCTGGTCCTGATCGACTACGGCGAGGGCGGCGACGCGGCCCGGGCCTTTCTCGCCCGGCTCGGGATCAATGAACCGGCGCTGCTTGACTCCAACCTCGCGGCCGGCGGGGCGTACGGCGTCTCGGCGCTTCCGACCACCTTCTTCGTCCGCTCGGACGGCACGATCGACCGGCGCCAGGTCGGCCAGCTCGACCCGTCGGTGCTCGGGGCGGAGCTTGCGAACCTGGCCACTCAGTAGACTGGGCCACTGTTGATCTCAGCCAGCTCTTTTCGCCGCCTTGCCTTCGTCACCGCCCTCTTCGCCTACCTGCAGATAGCGCTCGGCGGGGTGGTTCGCGTCTCCGGCTCCGGCCTCGGCTGCCCCGACTGGCCGCTGTGCCACGGGCGCCCTTACCCGGCTGCTGACATCCACTCGATCATCGAGTACTCGCACCGCACGGTCGGCTCGATCACGGGGCTGCTCGTCATCGCGACCGTCATCTGCGCCTGGATCGTGTTCGCGCGCCGCAGGCCGGCCGTCGCGATCGTCGCCACCGCGACCCTGGCCGGGATCGGAGTCGAGGGCGGCCTCGGCGGCCTCGTCGTCATGCAGGAGCTGCAGCCCTGGCTGGTGCTCGTGCACCTCGGCCTCGCGATGATCATCCTGGGCTGCCTGCTCGCGACCGCCATCCTGTCGCTGCCCGAGACGGAGGGCGTGCGCGAGCGGCGGCTGCGCAACCTCTCTGTGGCCGGTGCCGCAGCCACCTACGTGATGCTGCTCACCGGCTCGACCGTGGTCGCCAGCAGCGCGGACGCTGCCTGCCGCTACTGGCCGCTGTGCGGGGGCGGCTTCATGCTCGACTTCAGCGGCGTGAACGTGTTCACCATGCTGCATCGCGGCGCCGTGCTCGTGATCGGCGCTTTCGTCGTCTATGTCGCGGTGAACGCTCTGGGGAACCCGGCCACGAGGCGGGTGGCGATGCTCACCCTGGGAGTGCTCGCGCTCCAGGTCGCCGTGGGCGCGGTCGCCGCACTGACCGATGTGGGCCTCTTCACCGGCCTGCACGTCGCGCTCGCGACCCTGGTCTGGAGTGGCATGCTCTCGCTCGCGCTGCTGACCGTCGCCAGGTCGGACCGAGTCCGGGTGACTGCGAGCCTGGCCGTCGGAAAGAAGCCCGCATGAGCGCGGTCGGCGCCGTTCCCCGCACCCGCGGCCTGGAGGACGTCCTGCGCGACTACATCAGCCTCCTGAAGCTGCGCGTGGTCCTCCTTCTCGACGCCACCGCGCTCGCCGTGATGGCACCGGCGGCGCACGGCCACCCGCGCGTGACGGCCATGCTCGCGGTGCTGGCCGGCGGCACGTTCGCCGCGGGCGGCGCGCATGCGATCAACTGCTGGTTCGATCGCGATATCGACGCGCAGATGAACCGCACCCGGCGCCGCCCGCTGCCCAACGGCCGCATTCCAGCGTGGCACGCGGTCGCGCTGGGCATCGGTCTCAACGTGCTCGCCTTCGCGGTCCTGTGGTGGGGCGCCAACCTGCTCGCCGCCGGGCTCGCCCTGGCCGGCACGCTCGGCTACGTCTTCGTCTACACGATGTGGCTGAAGCGCTCGACGCCGCAGAACATCGTCATCGGCGGTGCAGCCGGCGCCGTGCCGCCCCTGGTGGGCTGGGCCGCCGCGACGGGCGGCCTCGACGTCACCGCGCTCGCGCTTTTCGCGGTGATCCTGTTCTGGACCCCGCCCCACTTCTGGGCGCTCGCCCAGCTGATCAAGGCCGACTACGCCCGCGCGCACGTGCCGATGCTGCCCGTGGTGTCCGGCGAGCGGTCGGCGAAGCGCCAGAGCCTGGTGTACGCCGTGCTCGCCGCGGCCGCCGGCGTGGTGCCCTTCTTCACCGGCGCGGCCGGAGCGATCTACCTCGCGGCCGCCGCGGTCCTCGGCATCGGCCTGGTGGGCCTGTCGGCCCTCGACCTCGAGGGCCGCCGCTGGACGCGCCGGTTGTGGACCTACTCGATGGTGTACGTCGCGCTGCTCTTCGGCGCGCTCGCCATCTCGCCGTACGTGTGATGGCGTTCGGGCCGCTCGTCGACGCCGGCTGGCTGCGCGCTCACCTCGGAGACGAGGACGTGCGGGTGGTCGACTTTCGCTGGTACCTGCAGGGCAGGGAGGGCCGGGACGAGTACGCGAAGGGCCACATCCCGGGCGCCGTCTTCGTCGGCCTGGAGGAGGTGACCGGGGAAGGCCCGGGGCGCCATCCCCTGCCTTCCCGCGGCCAGTTCGAAGCCGCCATGCGGAGGGCCGGCGTCAACACCCAGACCCGTGTGGTCGTGTACGACGACTCCGGAGGCTCGGTCGCCGCGCGGCTGTGGTTCCTGTTGTGCCTCTTCGGGCACGACCGCCAGGCCGTGCTCGACGGCGGGCTGCAGGCCTGGGGCGGCCCGGTGGACACCGCGGCGCCCGGCGTCCGGGCGGGCGACTTCATCGCGGCGGAGCCCGACCGCTCGCTGATCCTCGACTTCGAGGCCGTGCGGGCCACTCGGGACATGCCGGTGATCGACGCCCGGCTGGGCGAGCGCTACCGTGGCGAGACGGAGCCGGTCGACCCCAGGGCGGGCCACATCCCGGGCGCGCTGAACGCGCCGTACACCGGCAACCTGGACGCGGAGCGGCGATTCAAGCCGCCGGCCGAGCTGCGCGCGCGGTACGCCGAGCTCGGCGCCGAGCAGGGCGCTGTGTTCTACTGCGGCTCCGGGGTCAATGCCACACATGACATCCTGGCGATGGAGGTGGCGGGCCTTCCCGGCGCGCGCCTGTACGAGGGATCGTGGAGCGACTGGTCGCGGCGCGACCTGCCCCTCGCGACCGGCTCGGAACCTGGCGGCTAGTATTCGCGCATGATCCTGAAGGACAAGAAAATCCTGATCGCCGGGATGTCGGACCGGCGCAGCATCGGTTTCAGCATCGCGCAGGAGGCTCAACGCGAAGGCGCCGAGATCCTCCTCACGAGTTTCGGCCGGATGATGAGCATCACGCAGATGACCGCGAAAAAGCTCGATCCGGTGCCGGAAATCCTCGAGATGGACGTCACCAAGCCGGGCGATATCGCCGAGGCGTTCAAGGAAACCTCGAAACGGTGGGACCGGCTCGACGGGCTGGTTCACTCGGTGGCCTTCGCCCCCGCGGACGCGCTCGGAGGCCAATTCCTGAACACGCCGTGGGAAAGCGTCGCCACCGCGGTCCAGGTCAGCGCCTTTTCCTTCAAGGAAATGGCGCGCGGCTTCCTGCCCCTGATGCGGGAGCACGGAGGCTCCATGGTGACGCTCGATTTCGACAATTCTCAGCAGGCATGGCCGAAATACGACTGGATGGGCGTTTCCAAAGCAGCGCTGGAATCGGTGACCCGATATCTGGCGCGCGACCTGGGCCGGTACAGGATCCGCGTCAACGCCGTCTGCGCCGGGCCGCTGGCGACGCTCGCCGCGAGCGGCATCCCAGGATTCAAAGATTTCGAAGAGGTATGGGAGAAAAGGGCGCCGCTCGGGTGGAACCTTCAGGATCGATCGCCGGTGGGACGGGCGGTCGCGGTGCTCCTTTCCGACTACCTGGACCTGACCACCGGCGAGCTGCTCCACGTCGACGGCGGGTATCACGCGATGGGGACCGAGCTTCCTCCGGCCGATTAACCCCATATGTAGGGCTCACCAGGGGACAACCCCGCAACATTTTGCTAGGCTCTTGCCAACTTCTGGGGCGCCAGCGCCTCCCGGGCGAGGACGCCGCAGGGAAATAGCACTGGGAGGAATGCAGTTTGCGGGAGTGCCTGGTGATCTACGTGGACGCCGCGCTGGACAAGCATGGCCGGGCCGGATGTGGCCTGGCCGTTTTTGTTAGAGGGCGGGCCGTCTACACGGAATCGTTCGGCTTTTCGCACGTCGGCGGGTCGGCGCAGCTCGAGGCTCACGTCTGCGCGGGGGCGCTCGACCTGGCCGCGGCGCGCTGGCCTTATCACCGCGTCATCGTGCGCACGGATTGCGCACCGGTCGTACGCAGCCGCATGCCGTCCAGCGACAGCTTTCGCATCGCCGTCCACGAGGTCCGCGAAAGATGCAGGCGCGGCTGGCGGGTCGTGCGCTATGTGAGCCGCAAGGCGAATCCCGCACATGAGCTGGCGCGCGAAGGATTGAAGAGCCTCTCGAAACAACAACTCCTCGCCGCGGCATAAACGCGAACTGGCACATGGAAATCGGGCGCGGCTACCATTGCTGCGCCCGATTTTCTATTTTTTGGAGTGTGAATGATGGCAACTGAGGAAGCACCGCAAACGCCACGTCGCCGCGGACGGCCACCTGGCAGCAAGAACAAGACGACCACGCGACGCGGCCGTGCGAGCGGCGGCGATCTGGTGACGCAGCTCAACACGATGGTGGCCGAGCTCATCAGCGAGAACCGCAAGCTCCGCCGTCAGGTGGCGAAGCTCAGCGCGAGCGGATCCAAGGCAGGGACGAAGGCGGTGGATCGAGAGCTGAGGACGATCTCGCGTCGGGTTCAGCGCGCCCTTGACAGCCGCTCGGCCGGCCGGGCCAAGGCGCGGCCTGCAAACGGACGCCGGCGGCGGGCCGGCACGACGGCGCGGAGACGAAAAGCGACTTCCTGACCGGCTCTCAGTAGCCGGCCTTCTCCATGGCCCGGGCCGTGCGGTACGCGTCGACGATGCTGTAGATCCAGAGCGTGCCGCCGCCCAGCTCCATGGGCACTCCCAGCGCGGCCCCGATCACGGTGAGGTCGAGGTCCATACCGAAGAACTGGAGGCCGCCGACGCCGACGAGGAAGCCGAGCGCCTTCATCCTGTGCCCGAGATAGAGGTGGCCCAGGCCGGGAACGACCGCGAGGGCGGCCGCCAGGGCTGGGCTCTTGCGCGCCCTCGGGGCGGTGGTGGCGCCGTAGTAGCCGCCCGAACCGGGCGTTCCGCAGCGAGGGCACGGCGCGGCGGGGTTGGAGAGCGGCGCGCCGCAGCGGCCGCACAGCACCTCAGAGGCCATTACCTTCAGTTTGCCCCTTCTGACTATCCTCTAACCGTGCGGCTCGGATCCACGCCTGGGGAGGCGGTCCTCGGCCGGCCGGACTGCGGGTGAGCGCGGCCATCTCGTACGTGATCGACCGGCTGAAGACGCGCATCGGCGTCGAGGGCGATCCCGTCACGGCGACCGTTGAGGCGGGGCACGTCCGCCGGTTCGTCGAGGCCATCGGCGACCCCAACCCGCGGTGGCGGACCCAGGTTCCGCCGACGTTCCTGGTGGCCCTCGCGCCCGTTTCGCTGCACCTGGCCGACGCCGAGGACTACGGCCGCGGCTGGCTCAACGGCGGCAACGCCTTCGAGCTGTTCGCGCCTGTGATGATCGGCGACGAGATTACGGCCCGGGGCCACGTCGCCGACGTGTTCGACAAGGCCGGCTCGAGCGGCCCGATGCTGTTCATCGTCTTCGTGACCGAGTACGTGAACCAGCGGGGCGAGCTCGTGGCCCGCCTGCGCGGGACGATGATCCGGCGGTGACGGTCCGCCCCGGTGACGAGATCCCCGAGCTGGTCAAGCACCCGACCACGCGCCAGCTCGTCCAGTACGCGGGGGCGCAGGGCGACTTCTACGAGATCCACTACGACCAGGCGTACGCCAGGAGCGTGGGCCTGCCGGGCGTGATCCTGCACGGCCTGCTGAAGGCCGCGTTCCTCGGTCAGCTCCTGACGGACTGGATGGGCGAGGAGGGCACGATCAAGACCTTCGAGGTGAGCTACCGCGGGATCGACGTGCCCGCGAGGCCCTACCGCTGCCGCGGCAAGGTGGTGGCCGTGCGTGGGCGGGAGGTGGAGGTCGAGGTCTGGGGGGAGGACGGCGAGGGCCGTCGCACCACGGTGGGAAGTGCCACCATTGAGCTGCGATGACGGTCCTCTACGAGATCCTGAAGTTCATCCACATCATGTCGGCGATCACCGCGGTGGGTTCGAACATCACCTACGGAATCTGGAACGCCCGCGTGGCCCAGGACCCGGCCAACACGTCGTTCGTGCTCAGGAGCATCAAGTTCATCGACGACCGGGTGGCGAATCCGGCCTACGGGATGATCCTCCTGACCGGGCTGCTCATGGTCGCGGTCGGCCACATCGCGATCACGGCGCTGTGGGTCGTCCTGGCGCTGATCCTGTTCGTGGCCGTCGCGGTGATCGGGATTGCCGTGTTCTCGCCCCAGCTGAAGGCTCAGATCAGGCTGGCCGACTCGGGTGAGACCTCTTCGCCGGAGTACCGGCGGCTGGCGCGGAGGAGCCGCATGATCGGGCCGCTGCTGGGGCTGATCGTCGTGGTCATCGTCATCCTGATGGTCTTCCAGCCCACGCTGTAGCTCCGCACCAGCCAAAGGACTCCGAGCATCGTCGCGTCGATGACGCAGTAGCCGCCGGCGACCACCGACGGCGGGTTGCCCGACGGGATGTGCGTCCACGGAGCCACCGCAGCCCACGACCACGTGCCGAATGACGTGCCGCAGATCTCGAGCGCCGCGACGATGACGAAGATGCCCGCGAACAGCGGCCACCGCGGCGACCGCAGGATGAAGTAGGCGAAGCACGGCAGAAGCAGGGCGCCCTCGACGTCGATCCTGCCCGTGACGCGCGGCAGCGCGACCAGCCCGAGCAGCGCCCAGAGGGCCGCCGCGGCCAGCACGGCGTACGCCACGCGCCGTCCGTGGCGCCGGACCAGCGGGGTGCCTCCGGCCAGGAGGCCGAACATGTAGACCACGCCGTGGCCCGCCGGCACGTAGAGCGGGAGGTTGTCGAACCGGTAGCGGTAGATGCCCCACACGAGCGAGGCGAAGATCTCGAACCCGGTCGCGATCACGACCACCAGCGCGACCTGGATGCGCTGCTCCCCGGCCGGCAGCCTCAGGGCGGCCAGGATCAGCGCCGTGAAGGTCAGGCCGCCGAGCACGTCCTGCTGCCACAGCGCGGTCACGCGGCTGTCGGCGAACAGGCCGATGAAGACCAGGGCGAGGAAGTACGCGTGCAGCCAGTAAGCGCCTGCCCCGGAAGGGGAAGCGCCCGGGGGCGTGCGCTGGGAGATTCGGACCATCACTTGATGGTGCCTCTTGCGTCGATCACGGCGCCCTGCCGCGACCACCCGGTGCCGTTCCAGTTGATCATCTGCTGCTGCATGATCGGGAAGTGGTCTGACGTCGACGTCCTGACCGAGATGCCGGGCAGCAGGAAGGGGTTCTGCTCGTTGAGCTGGTTCGCGGCGATGCTCATCACGTTCTGCCGCGTCATCTGGTTGCCCGCCTGCTTCAGGACGTCGACCATCGTGTACGCGACCGCGACTCCGTAGATGTTGAAGCTGTCGAGAGGGTTGCAGGTGGAGCAGGTCGCGATGACCTGCCGGTAGAGCTGCATGCCCGGGTCGTTGGCCCACTGCGGATCGGTCGGGTCCTTGATGTAGGCGGCGCTGGTCACGTTCTGCAGCGCGGCTCCGGCCTTGGCCGCGATGCCCATGTAAACCTGCGGGTTCGACACCGAGTTCAGGTAGATCCGGGACGGGCTCCATCCCAGCTTGGTGATGCTGACGAGGGCCTGGATGGTGAATCCCGGGGTCGTGAACAGGAACACGGTGTCGGCGCCTTTTGCCTTCAGCTGCACGAGCTGCGAGGTCACGTCGGCCGCCGTCACGTCGTAGCTCTGCTCGTCGACGATGAGCGACGTGCTCGAGCCGAGCCCGTCCTTCAGGCCACGGAGATAGTCCTGGCCGTAGTCGTCGTTCTGGTAGAGCACGCCGATCTTGGCGCCCGGATGGTTCTGCAGCACGTCTCGGGTGTAGATCCGCGCCTCGGCCTGGTACGGCGGCTGCCAGCCGATCGTCCAGGGATTGCTCCGGAAGTCCTTCCCGAACGTGGTGGCGCCGGTGGCGACGAAGAGCTGCGGGACCTTCCGCCCGTTGAGATAGGGCTGGACCGACGTCTGCGTCTGGGTGCCGAGCCCGCTGAACATCGCGAAGACCTGGTCCTGCTCCACCAGCTGCTTGGTGAGCGGCACGGTCTGCGCGGGGTTGTAGGCGTCGTCGAGGATCTTGAACTGGATCTTGCGGCCGTTCACCCCACCCTGGTTGTTGACGTACGTGAAGTACGCGTTCTCCGCGTTGGCGATGGTGCCGTACGCCTTGGCCCGACCGCTCTCGGAGATCGTGTTGCCCAGGAGGATCGAGCCGGCGGTGACGCCGACGTCCCCCTGCGCGGCCGGGCTGTTCGTGCCGCCGCACGCCGCCAGCAACATGAGGAGCGATGCCGCCACCGACAGCCGGGGTCCCCTGCGTGCCATTCGTTGAATCCCTCCCGCTTTCGCTCCGCCGACGCGCTATTTAAACAGTCTGCGGGCCGGGCGGCATCTGTCCACTCTCGCGTACGCCGCCCCGGTGAAGCCGCGAGCGGAGCCGGAGGTAGGCGCGCTCGGCGACGCCGGCCGCCCCGTCGCGCGCGAAGATCATGACCAGGATCAGGATTGCGCCGTACGTGACCGCCGGCCCCGCCTTCACGACCGTGGTGGCGAGCTGGCTCGGGATCCACGCCTGGCTCGGGACCCACTGGTTGGACTCGATGGGCAGGAAGTAGGCGAAGATCGCGCCCGGCAGCGGCCCCGGAATCGACCCAAGGCCGCCGGCCACCGCGCCCACGAGCAGCTGGATCGACAGCGCGACCGGAAACGTGTCCGGGCTGATGAACCCGGTGGACAGGCCGTAGAGCGAGCCGGCGATCCCCGCATAGAAGGCGGAGAGGCCGAAGGCCAGCGTCTTGTACCGGGCGACGTCGATGCCCGAGGCCGCCGCGGCGACCTCGCCGTCGCGCACGGCGCGCAGCGCGCGGCCGGGCTTGCGCCGGAGCAGGTTCCACGCGACCCAGAACAGGAGGAGGGCGCACAGCAGGACCAGGTAGTAGACCCACTGGTCGCTCGTCATGGCGGTGCCGGTGAGGGCGGTCCACAGCGAGCTCGCGATGCCGGGCGGGTCCGGCTGCCGGACCAGGATGCCCGCGACCCCGCCGGTCAGCGCGGCGGGGCGTTTGATCAGGCTCGGCGCGACCACCGCGAGCGCGAACGTCGCGAGCGCGAGGTAAAGCGGCGACAGGCGCAGCGCGGGTATGCCGAAGAGGTAGCCGGCGGCGCCGGCCACCAGTCCGGCGAGGGGGATCGTGGCCGTGTAGTCAAGACCGAAGCGGTGGGCGAGGATGCCGGACACGTACGCCCCCAGGGCCATGAACGCGCCGTGACCGAGCGAGAGCTGCCCGCTGTAGCCGACCAGGATGTTCAGGCCCATGATCGCGATCGCAAGGATCAGCGCGCCGCCCCATTCGCCGGCCGTGAAGCTCGTGGTCGCGAGGGGGAGCGCGATGAGCGCAAGCGCCACCAGAACCGCCGCCGAGGCCGATCGGGAAGGCGTGCCGCGGGCCCGCATCAGACGCGCCGCACCCCGGCGCGGCCGAACAGGCCGTTCGGCCGGAGCACGAGGGCCGCCACGATGAGGGCCAGCGCGAAGGCGAGCTGAAGGTCGCCGCCGACCACGTAGGCGCCGGCGAGGTTGACGGTCACGCCCACGATCAGCCCGCCGGCGACGGCGCCGCCCGGGCTCTGGATCCCGCCGAGGACCGCGGCGGCGAGAGCGTAGATGACGATCGTCTGCATCATGTCCGGGTCGAGCAGGAGGATCGGGGCGACCATGATGCCGGACACCGCGCCGACGGCCGACGCCAGGGCCCACCCGAGCGCAAGCATCCAGCTCACGCGCACGCCGAGCAGCCGGCTGGCCTCCGGGTGGTGGGCGGCCGCTCGCATGGTCAGCCCCAGGGTCGTGTGGCGGAGCAGCAGCTGGACCAGCGCCACGACGGCGGCGGTGACCGCGATCACTCCGAGGTCCTGGTAGCTGACGAAGATGCCGGCGACCTCGAGGGTCCGCACCGGGAACGGGCTCGGGAAGGACGCCGGGGTGTAGCCGAAGAGGAAGCCCGCCAGGCCGTTGACCAGCGTCGCGAGCCCCAGCGTGACGATCACGAGCGTCAGCACCGGCGCGCGCTCGACGGGGCGGATGACGATCCGCTCCACGGCGATGCCGCCGGCAAATGCCAGCGCCAGCGTGAGCGGGAACGCGACCCAGAAGGTCATCCCGTGCGCCATCAGCTCATAGGCGATGAAGGTCGCGAACATCGCCAGCTCGCCCTGCGCGAAGTTGACCAGGCCCATCGCGTTGTAGATGAGGACGAGCGCGAGCGCCAGGCTCGCGAAGATGCCACCGAGGGCGAGCCCGCTGATCAGCAGCTGGAGCAACTCCGCCATCCCGTGCCCTCAGTAGCCGAGGTAGGAGCGACGCACCGACTCGTCCTCCCGCAGTCGCGCGCTGTCGCCGTGCAGCGCCACGCGCCCGACCTCCAGCACGTAAGCCTCTGAAGACATCGCCAGCGCAAGCCGCGCGTTCTGCTCGACCAGGAGCACCGCGACGCCGTCGCTCTCGTTGATGGCGCGGATGACCTCGAATATGGCGCGCACGACCAGCGGCGCCAGGCCGAGAGACGGCTCGTCGAGCAGCATCAGCCGCGGCCGCATGAGCAGCGCGCGGGCCAGGGCGAGCATCTGCTGCTCGCCGCCCGACAGCGCTCCGGCCGGCAGCCGGCGGCGCTCCTTCAGAACGGGGAACAGGTCGAACACGCGGTCCTGGTCCCGGCGCAGCTCCGCCCCGTCCCGGCGCAGGTGCGACCCGAGCTTGAGGTTCTCGTCGACGGTCAGATCGGTGCAGATCCCCCGGCCTTCCGGGACGTGCGCGATGCCGAGGCGGACGATGTCCTCCGTTGCCAGGCCGCGCAGCGAGCGGCCGAGGAACCGGATGTCGCCGCTCCAGCGGACGCCCCCGGTGACGCTGCGCAGCGTGGTGGTCTTGCCGGCGCCGTTGGCGCCCAGCACGGAGACCACCGCGCCGTGGGGGACCGACAGGGACACGCCGTGGAGGACGGCCCGCGACCCGTAGGAGGCTGTGACGGCGTCGAGCTCGAGCAGGGCCTCGCCGTCCGTCACGCCACCCCGAGATAGGCCTCGATCACGGCCCTGTCGCGCTGCACCTCCGCCGGCGTGCCCTCGGCGATCTTCCGCCCGAAGTCCAGCACGACGACGCGGTCCGCGATCCCCATCACGAAGGCCATGTGGTGCTCGACCAGGAGGATCGTCACCTTGAGCTCGCGCCTGATCCGCTCGAGCAGCGCGCTCATCGAGTCGACCTCCTCGTGGCTGATCCCGCCGGCGGGCT
Organism: uncultured Actinomycetes bacterium; assembly: GCA_964559855.1. Classification (GTDB taxonomy): domain Bacteria; phylum Chloroflexota; class Dormibacteria; order Dormibacterales; family Dormibacteraceae; genus 40CM-4-65-16. The sequence goes on along the minus strand of CAZLJC010000014.1, from coordinate 11,884 downwards.
CGTCGAGCAGGAGCAGGCGGGGCGACGCCGCCAGGGCGCGCGCGATCTCGACGCGTTTCTGGCTCCCGAACGGCAGTTCCGCCACGGACCGGTCAGAGACGGAATCGAGGCGGGTGAGCTCGAGCATCCGCTCCGCTCTCGACCGGACGTCCGCTTCCGCTCGCAGGGCACGGGGCAGCGGGAGGGCCGCCTCGAGCCAGCCCGCGCGCACGGTCGTGTGCGCCCCGACCAGGACGTTCTCGAGCACGGTCATCGAGCGGAACAGCGAGACGTTCTGAAACGTTCGCGCGACACCTCGGCGGACCAGATCGTGCGCGGGGAGGGCCAGCACCGAGGCGCCGTCCACGGTCACGTCGCCGCCGCTCGGCCGGTGCACGCGCGTGACGACGTTGAAAAGGGTCGTCTTGCCCGCGCCGTTGGGCCCGATCAGCGCCACCACCTCTCCCTCGTCGACGTGGAACGACACCCGGTCGAGCGCCACCACGCCGCCGAACCGGACGCTGAGGTCTCTCACCGTCAGCAGCGACACTTCCGGCTGATCTTAAGTTGGCCCGGCGGCCGCGCCCTGGTTCAGTCGGCGGGCGTCGGCGGCTCTCCCGGCTCCTCGTCGTGCGGCGGCGGGGCGAACTGGTAGCCGGTGTCAGGCTCGCCGGTGCCCCAGCCGGCGGGACCGGCCCCGGCCTCCGTCGAGGTGGCCGGCGGCTCGAGAGCGGGCGGGGCCGGTTCCGGCTCAGCCGCGGGAGCGGACGGCCCGGCCGGGGCCAAGCCTGAGCCTGCGGCGTAGTCCGGTCGGGTGGCCCGGTGCACGACCGCCGCCGAGGGCAGGGGAAGCCGGCGAGGGCGGCGCACCACGCTGAGCACCCAGTAGCCCACGGAAACGGCAATCGCGAGCAGGCCGACCAGGGGCAGGAAGACGAACGGAGGCCGCGAGATCACGTCGAGGCTGTTCAGCGTCGCGGCGATGGGGGTGGGGCTGATGCTCGGTGAGGACGAGCCGGTGGGCGAGGGCGAGGGCGAGGGCGACGGCGACTCGGCGGGGGACGGGCTCGGCGTGGGGGCCGTGAGCGCGAAGTTGGCGCAGGGGTTGGGCGGCACGCTCGCGCACAGCCGGTGCGTGCCCGGAGCGTCTCCGGCGAACGGCTTGACGCGAACGTTGAAGTTGCCGTTCGCGTCGGCGGTCGTCCCACCGGCCACCTTGTTCACGGTGTCCCAGTAGAGCGACATCTGCTCGCCGGGAAGGAACTGCCCGCCGGTGACGTTGATCACCGCGTTCGGGTCGCCGCTGGTCACATCGAGCGAGAGGAAGGCGTTCTGGGGGATCGGGCTCGGTGACGGGGTGATGCAGGCGGAGCTCGCCGTGCCGCAGGCCGCCCTCGCGATGGGGGCCAGGGCCAGGAGCATCGAGGCTGAGGCGGCCGCTCCCAGGACGACCAGGACAGGCGCGAACCATCGCGCGGGGGACGAACGCATGAAGCCGGGGAACGATAGCAGACGCCGATTGGTTACACGGGCGGCCACGGAATCGACCAGGCGGAGCTGGGGCTGGGGAAGCGCCAGCGCGGGTGGAGCACGCCACGCAGGCGCCGCTTCAGCACCCGGACCTCGGGCGGGCTGAGCAGGCCGCCAAGCACGGCCGCGAGCGCGCCTCGCTCCAGGTCGGCCAGCGTCCGTTCGACGTCGCCACACAGGTCGGGGGGAAGCGGCTCGCCCGAGAAATCCCAGATCACGGTGCGCAGCTTGTGGTCCACGTGAAAGGTGAGGCCGTGGTCGATCACCCACACGTCGTCCTGGGCGTCGAAGAGGCAGTGACCGGACTTGCGGTCGGCGTTGTTGGTGATCACGTCGAAGAGCGCGATCCGCTCCCAGACCTCGGCCCGGTGCTGCGGCTGGCTGAAGAAATGCCGGCCGTCGGCCTCGATGAAGAGCTGCAGCGCCCCGACGCCATGGGGCGCCTCCCGCCGGATCACGGTGGGCGGGATCCGCGGCCAGCCGAGCACCTTGCTGAGCTCATACGCCGCGACCTCGCGCCGGTACAGGGTCCCGGCCTCGAAGTCCCACAGCGGGGACTCGCCGCGGGCCGGCTTGTACACCGCCCGGAGGCCCGACGGGGGATAGGGGTCGAGCTGGGACAGGAACGTGTAGTTGGAGGCGCCGTGGAGGAGGCCGACCACCTTCATCCGCGGCAGCTCGGCCAGCAGCCGCTCCGAGTCGGAGCGCGGGTCAGAAGATCGGCCGGGCACCGTTCATGACCGGGCACGGGTGACCGTTGGGGTCCATGGGCAGCCCGCACCGGGGGCACAGCGGCCGGCCGGCGGCCAGCACGGCCTCGGCCTGGCGGGAGAAGGTGACGACCTGCTCGGCGCTCAGCCAGAAGCGGACGCTCGGCGAATCGTCGCCTGCCGCCGCCTCGCCCGCGCCCTCCGCGACCGCGCCCTGGCTCGCGACGATCACGAACATCCCCCTTGCCTCGTGGTAGCCCAGGCCCATCTCGCCGATCTGCCACTCCGGCTCGCCCGGCACGAGCTCGCCGGCCTCCCCCGGCCCGTCCGGCTTGGCGATGCCCTGCGTCTCCAGCATCTGCTGCAGGCGGAGCAGCAAAGCCTGGATCTGCGTCTTCTCGCAGGCCAGCGTAAGGGTGTGGCCCGAGCCGGAGGCCATCAGGTAGAACCGGCGCTGGCCCGGCTCGCCGACCGCCGTGACGGCGATGAGGTCGACCGGGTCGAGCTCGTAGATCGCCATCGATCCAAGCGTAAACGCCGGTGGCGCGAAGGTGGTTTTGGCGCCTTTCGGGAGGGGAACAAGACAGAGGTAATCACTTCAAACCTGAAAAACAACCCACCGGGAGGAACAGCACACACATGCCAAAAACCGTAGGCATCGACCTTGGAACGACCAACTCGGTCATCGCCGTCATGGAAGGCGGCGAGCCGGTCGTGATCCCCAACGCCGAAGGTTCGCGCACGACACCCTCCGTGGTCGCGTTCACCAAGTCCGGTGAGCGGCTGGTGGGCACGCTGGCCCGCCGCCAGGCGGCCGTCAACCCCGAGAACACCGTCTACTCGATCAAGCGGTTCATGGGCCGCAAGTTCGGCGAGGTCGACTCGGAGCGAAAGATCGTGCCGTACCAGGTCAAGCCGGGCAAGGACGACCGCGCCGTCGTGCTCGTCCCCAACGCCAACAAGGAGTTCACGCCGGAAGAGCTCTCGGCCATGATCCTTCAGAAGCTGAAGGCCGACGCCGAGGCTTACCTGGGCGAGAAGGTGACCGACGCGGTCATCACCGTCCCCGCTTACTTCAACGACTCGCAGCGCCAGGCGACCAAGAACGCCGGCCAGATCGCCGGCCTCAACGTGCTGCGCATCATCAACGAGCCCACCGCCGCCTCGCTGGCGTACGGGCTGGAGAAGAAGGCCAACGAGACGATCCTGGTCTTCGACCTCGGTGGCGGAACCTTCGACGTCTCCGTGCTCGACGTGGGCGACGGTGTGTTCGAGGTCAAGTCCACCAACGGCGACACCCACCTCGGCGGCGACGACTACGACCGCCGGATCGTGGACTGGCTCGCCGACGAGTTCAAGAAGCAGAACGGCATCGACCTGAAGGCCGACCGCCAGGCGCTCCAGCGTCTGACCGAGGCGGCGGAGCGGGCGAAGATCGAGCTCTCGAGCCGGCTCGAGACCACGATCAACCTGCCGTTCATCACCGCGGACCAGACCGGACCTAAGCACCTCGAGATGACGCTCACCCGGGCGAAGTTCGAGTCGCTGAGCGCCGACCTGACCGAGCGCTGCCGGGGGCCGTTCCTGGCGGCGTTGAAGGACGCCGGCCTGACCCCGCAGCAGATCGACGAGGTCGTGATGGTCGGCGGCGCCACCCGCATGCCGATCATCCAGCAGCTGGTCAAGGACCTGCTCGGCGGCAAGGAGCCGCACAAGGGCGTCAACCCGGACGAGGTCGTCGCCGTCGGCGCGGCCATCCAGGCAGGGGTGCTCAAGGGCGAGGTCAAGGACATCCTGCTGCTCGACGTGACGCCGCTCTCCCTGGGCGTCGAGACGCTCGGCGGCGTGATGACCAGGCTGATCGACCGCAACACCACCATCCCGACCAGCCGCTCGCAGGTCTTCTCGACCGCGGCCGACAGCCAGACGTCGGTCGAGGTGCACGTCCTGCAGGGCGAGCGCGAGATGGCGCGCGACAACCGCACGCTCGGCCGCTTCCACCTGGACGGGATTCCGCCCGCGCCGCGCGGCATGCCGCAGATCGAGGTCACGTTCGACCTCGACGCCAACGGCATCCTCAACGTGAAGGCGCAGGACAAGGGCACCGGCCGGGAGCAGTCCGTGACCATCACCGCGTCCTCGACCCTCAACCGGGACGAGGTGGACAAGATGGTGCACGAGGCCGAGGCCCACGCGGCCGAGGACCGGGCGAAGCGCGAGGAGGTCGAGCTCCGCAACCAGGCGGATCACATGATCCACCAGGCGGAGAAGATCATCAAGGAGAACGAGGCCCGGATCCCGGACGACGTCAAGGCCGAGGTGAACACGAAGCTCGAGGCCCTGAAGAGCGCGGCCAAGGGTTCGGACACCAAGGAGCTGCAGCGCAAGATGGACGACTTCAACGAGTCGCTGCAGAAGATCGGCCAGCACATCTACCAGCAGGCGGGCACGCCGGCCGGCGCTCCCACGGGAGCCGCGGGCGACGGAGGCGGGCCTGGCGAGGGAGAGAAGAAGGAAGGCGACGTCGTCGACGCGGAGTACAAAGAGGTCAACTGACACCGACTTTCCCAACGAGGGCTGCGCTTGCGGGCGCAGCCCTTATTTTTTCTCCGGACTTGGTCGCCTACTTTCGCGAGCGGACGCGGCTGTGGGCGGCGGCCGGGATCTGGACGGGCGTGCTGCTCACGGCGTTCAACGTCTACGCGGCCGCCGTCACGTACGTTCCGCAGTACCGCGTCCGCAACGACTTTCGCCTGATGTACGGGGCGGCGCTGGACGGCTGGACGCGGGGCTACGGCCATCTGTACGACCTGGCCGCGCAGAGGGCGGCCGTCGAGGGCCTCGGCCCGGGCACCTACTGGTCCCCATACCTGAACCCGCCGCCGCTGGCGTGGCTGGTGACGCCGTTCCTGGCCCTGCGCTTCGACGTGGCCGTCGTCCTGTGGACGGCGCTCCTGTTTGGGGCGGCGCTGCTAGCCTGGTGGCTGGCGGCCCCCGGCTCGGCGCCGGCGCGCTACGCCCACCTGGCCCTGTTCGTGGGCCTGTTCCCGACCGCCTACGGCCTGATGGTCGGACAGCCGGTGGTGCTGGTGGTGGCCGTGGTGGCGGCCTCGTGGTGGCTCGCCGAGCGCAGGCACGATCTCCTGGCCGGCCTGGTCCTGAGCCTGATCGTGCTCAAGCCGCAGCTCGCGCTCCTGGTGCCCCTGTGCCTTCTGGTCGCGGGCCGCGGGCGGATCTTCGGCGCATGGCTCGCCGCGTCGGCGGTCATCGGGGCCGTGGCCCTGGTGATGCTGGGCGGCGACGGCGTGCAGCGCTACCGGGACGCGCTCTCGCTCGCCTCCCAGTGGGAGCCGACGCGCCGCTACGCGATTGCGGGGCCCCTCGGCCTGGGGCCGCAGGTCTACGCGGTCGAGGCCGCGGTCGTGCTCGTGGCGGCGGTCGCGGCGTGGCGCCGGCGCCGGGACGGCCTGGGCGCGCTGTACGCGACGGGCATCGTCGCCTCGCTCCTCTTCACGCCCTACGTCGGCTTCCAGGACTTCGCGATGCTGATGGTTTCCGGCTGGCTGCTCGTCCGCTCCGGCGCCACCTCGCTCCAGGTCGCCCTGCTGGTCCTCGGCTACTGCCTGCTGGAGCTCGCCCTCATCGTGCTGGCCGTGCCGATCCTGCTCGCCGAGGCGGCACTGCTGATCACGCTCGCGGCCTCGACCCCGCGCGTGCCGGCAAGCGCGGCCCTCGCCGCGCCCGCAGGCCCGCCGCTGCCGGAAAACACCGGCAGAGTCTGACGGCGGCACAGTGGAGCCGACGGTGGGATTCGAACCCACGACCTGCCACTTACGAGGCGGCTGCTCTGCCAGCTGAGCTACGTCGGCAAAATCCGTGACGGCGAACCAGAAAACGGCGATTCGCCGGGTCCCTAGGCTACCATCGGATGGGGATGCAAACGCTCGCGGTCGAACGTCTGGCGGCGGGTGATTACGACCTGATCAAGCCGCTGCTTGTGGAGCTCCACCTCGGCGAGCAGGTCCACTACGCGGACCATCCGCAGCTTCAGCGGGAGGAGATCGAGCGCCACCTGACGCGCGTCCCGACGACCTTCCGGGGCGAGAACATCGTGTACGCCGTGCGCGACAGCGCCGCGAAGGTGATCGGCTTCTGCTGGATCGTCCTGTACGACCCGGGCACCGGCCTCGAGGGCGAGGTCGCGGAGGTGTACGTGGCCGCCGAGCACCGCAACCGCGGCATCGGGGAGATGCTGGTCAGGCAGGCGGTGCGCCTGTTCGCCGAGCGCGGCGTGACGCTCGGGTACGTGTGGACGCGGCCGGACAACGAGGCCGCGATCAAGCTCTACCGCCACGCCGGTTTCGAGCCGAATCGCCAGCTCGTGATGACCTGGTATCCGCTGGACTCGAACGTCGAACCCTAGCGGCCGCAACCTCCGAACCTAAGATCAGGCTATGCGACCCATCGCGGTGATCGCCGCGGGCCTCGTGGTGACCGCGCTCGTGGCCGCGGGCGTGACCGTGGCCGTGCTGAAGATCAACTCGCGCACGAACGCGCAGGAGGTCAACCTGCGCTCGGGCGTGACCATCTCGGAGGAGTCGGGCATCGTGCAGGCCGCGGCCAAGGCCAGGCCCGCGGTCGTCAGCATCATCACGCGCCCGGCGAACTCGGCCGCGGTGCGGGGGTCGGGTTACCTCGCCACGGCCGACGGCTACATCGTGACCAGCGTCGACGTGGTCGCCGGCACGAACGGCATGACGGTGCTCGTACCCGGCGACTCCAGGCCGCGTGACGGACGCCTGGTCGACTACGACTGCGAGACCGGGGTCGCCGTGATCAAGATCGACCAGGTCAGCGGTCTCCCCACGCTCGCCTTCGCCGACCCGAACGCGCTGGTGCAGGGCCAGGTCGTGGTGGCGGTCAGCGGGCCCGCCGACGGAGGCGCGAGCTGGCCCGGTTACGTGACCGCGATGCATCGCGTCTCTTCACTCGACGATCCGGTCAATCCCGGCCGGTCGGTCAGCTACAGCGATACGGTGCAGACGAGCGCCGGCATCGAGAGCGACGCTTCGGGCGGGCCGGTGGTGAACGTCGGCGGCCAGGTCGTGGCCGTGGCCGTCGACTCGGCGGCCACGCGATTCGGAGTCGGGCTCAACGTCGCCGACATCCAGGATGACGTGCAGCAGATCCTCCAGACCGGTCAGCTCAGCGTCCCGTCGCTCGGCGCGACCACGCGGGACGTCACGCCGGACACGTCGGCGCTGACGGGGACGCCCGAGGGAAGCGAGATCACCGAGCTCGACAAGGGTGGCCCCGCGGCGGCCGCCGGCCTGCAGTCCGGAGACGTGATCACGCAGCTCGACGAGGTGCACATCGACGCCGCCCACCCGCTCTCGCTGCTCCTCCGCTCGCGCTTTCACGCCAACCAGCGCGTGACGGTCACGTACATGCGCGGCTCGGCCTCGACCCAGGCCGAGCTCACGCTGGACGGCCGCCACCCCAGCTGCTGATGCGGGCGATGATGTCGGGCAGCGTGCGAGATTCGATCCAGGAGGCGCTGGCCGCCGCCGTCCGCGAGCTCGGCGTCGAGGGCGAGATCCCGGACCTCGAGCTGGGCCGGGCCCGGGTGCCCGAGCACGGCGACTACGCGAGCTCGGCCGGGCTCAAGCTCGCGCGGGTTCTGCGCCGGCCGCCGGCCGCCATCGCCGAGCAGCTCGCGGAGACGGTCCAGGTCGCCGGACGTGCGGCCCGGGCCGAGGCGCTCAACGGCTACGTCAACTTCCGGCTCTCCGACGATTGGCTGCGCCGGCTCGTCGGCCAGGTCGCGGCCTCCGGCGACACCTACGGATCGAGCGAGCTCGGCCGCGGCGAGCGTCTCCAGGTCGAGTTCGGCAGCATCAACCCGACCGGCCCGCTCCACATCGGCCACGGTCGCGGGGTCACGCTCGGCGACTCGATCTCACGCGTGCTGACGTTCACAGGCCACCAGGTGCAGCGCGAGTACTACGTGAACTCGGACAACACGCAGACGCGACGGTTCGGGGTCTCGGTCTACGCGCGGCTGCACGGCGCGGAGCCGCCTGAGGGAGGCTACCTCGCGGCCTACGTCACGGAGATCGCCGAGATGGCCCGGCACGACCTTCCCGGGATCGAAGACCTGCCCGAGGAGGCCGCGGAGCCGAAGCTGCGGCGCTACGCGATGGAGAAGGTGATCGACCAGATCCGCGCTTCGGTGGCGCGCCTGGGCGTCAGGTACGACGAGTGGTTCTGGGAGAACACGGTGTGGGAGTCCGGGCTGGGGCAGGAGGCGATCGACCGGCTGCGCGAGTCAGGCCACCTGACCGAGCGCGACGGCGCGCTCTGGTTCGGCGATCCGGAAGACGAGGGGGAGGAGGAGCAGCGCGTCGTCATCCGGGCCAACGGCCAGCCGACGTACTTCGCCTCGGATCTCGGGTACATGGTCAGCCGGTTCGAGAGGCGTGGCTTCAATCGCGTGGTCGAGGTCTGGGCGTCCGACCATCACGGCTACGTGCCCCGGATGAAGGCCGCCGCCGCGGCGCTCGGCTTCGACCCGGAAAAGCTCGTGATCATCCTCCACCAGCTCGTCAACCTGAAGGAGGAATCCCGCAGCGGGCAGCAAATCAAGATGTCCAAGCGCGCCGGGCGTTTCGTCACGCTCGACGAGCTGATCGACCGCGTCGGGGCCGATGCCGTCCGCTACTTCTACCTGCTGCGTTCGCCAGACACGACCATCGACTTCGACCTGGAGCTGGCGGTCACGCAGAGCAACGAGAACCCCGTGTACTACGCGCAGTACGCGCACGCGCGGCTGGCGAACGTGGAGATCGCGGCCTCGGAGCGGCACGGGGCGCTGCCGGACGCCGCCGACCTCTCGCTTCTCGTCGAGCCATGGGAGCTGGACGTCGCGCGGCAGCTCGCCTTCTGGCCTGACGTCGTGGCCGACGCGGCGCGGCTGCTCGAGCCTCACCGCATTCCTTATTACGTGCACGACCTGGCGACGGCGGTGCACCGCTTCTACCACGCCGGCAACGTGCAGTCCGAGCACCGCGTGGTGGTCGACGACCCGGGTCTCACCCGCGCGCGGCTCGAGCTGTGCCGCGCCGCGCGTCACACTTTGAGGACCGCGCTGGGCCTGATGGGCGTCAGCGCGCCAGAGCGGATGTAGGGACACACAAGGAGAGCGCATTGGACGTAACCTGGCTTGGACACGGCTGCTTTCGGCTCCGCGGCCGAAGCGCCGCCGTCGTCACAGACCCGTATCCGCCCACACTCGGGCTGAAGCTCGGGCGCATGGACGCGGACCTGATCACCGTGAGCCACGACCACGACGACCACACGTACACGCAGGTGGTGCGGGACGGGGCGTACGAGGTGCACGGACCGGGCGATTACGAGGTCGCGGGCGTCAGCGTGGTCGGGCTGCCGACGTACCACGACGCGGAGAAGGGTGCCGCCCAGGGCCGCAACACCGTGTACCTGATCGAGATGGACGAGGTCCGGATCTGCCACCTCGGCGACCTGGGCCACCGGCTGGACGACGTGGAGGCCGAGGCGGTCGCCGCCCCCGACGTCCTGCTCGTCCCGGTGGGCGGCCGGACGACGATGAACGGCGAGCAGGCGGCCGAGGTGGTGCGCCAGCTCGAGCCGCGGTTCGTGGTGCCCATGCACTACGCCATCCCGGGCCTGAAGCTGCAGCTGGACCCGGTCGACCGCTTCCTCAAGGAGATGGGGGTCACCGCGCCGGAGGTCCAGCCCAAGCTCTCGGTGCAGAAGTCCTCGGTCAGCGAGTACGAGACCAAGGTGGTCGTCCTGGAGCCGAGAGCCGAGCAAAGGGTTTAGGTCGATGGGAGGGAACCCGGATGGTCTCCCCCGCGCGCCAGGCGCGGGCAGGTGAGGACGCGCTCCGGTAAAATTTCAAAAACCGCCAGGGAGGTCGTCCATTGTCGAAGTACGTTTTCGTGACCGGCGGTGTCGTCTCCTCGCTCGGCAAGGGCATCACCGCGGCGTCGATCGGGAACATCCTGAAGGCCCGCCACCTCACGGTCTCCCTGCAGAAGCTCGACCCGTACCTCAACGTCGACCCGGGCACGATGAGCCCGTACCAGCACGGCGAGGTATTCGTCACCGACGACGGCGCGGAGACCGATCTCGACCTCGGCCACTACGAGCGCTTCGTCGACGAGAACCTGACCGTCGCCTCCAACGTGACGACGGGCAAGATCTACCAGGACGTCATCGCCCGCGAGCGACGCGGCGACTATCTCGGGGCGACGGTCCAGGTCATCCCGCACGTCACCAACGTGATCAAGGAGAAGATCCTCCGGGCCTCCAAGGATCCGCAGGCGGACGTCGTCGTCGTCGAGGTGGGGGGGACCGTCGGCGACATCGAGAGCCTTCCGTTCCTGGAGGCGATACGCCAGCTGAAGAACGACCTGGGCCGGCAGAACGTCTTTTACGTCCACTGCTCGCTGGTCCCGGTCGTGCGCGGCCAGGAGATGAAGACCAAGCCGACGCAGCACTCCGTGCAGGCGCTGCGCGCGATCGGAATTCAGCCGGACGCGATCATCTGCCGCTCCGAGCTCCCGATCGACGCCGACCTCAAGGAGAAGATCGCGCTGTTCACCGACGTGCCGCGTGACGCGGTCGTGTCGGTGCCCGACGTGGAGTCGATCTACGAGGTCCCGCTGATGCTCGAGGCGGCCGGCCTGGGCAAGGTCATGGCCAAGCACTTCGAGCTCGCCGAGTCCCACCAGGTGCCCGACCACGGTCCGTGGATCCAGCTGATCGAGCGGGTCAAGCATCCCCGGACCGCGATCCCGGTCGCGATCGTGGGCAAGTACATCGCTCTGCCCGACGCCTACCTCAGCGTGATCGAGTCCCTGCGCCACGCCGGGATCCACCACGGGCTGGAGATCGACATCCGCTGGGTCTCGTCGGAGAAGCTGGACGCCGGCGACCACTCGCCGCTGGCGGGCGTCGCGGGCATCGTGGTGCCCGGGGGCTTCGGCTATCGCGGCATCGAGGGCAAGGTGCAGGCGTCGCGGTACGCGCGGCACAACCAGATCCCCTACCTCGGCCTGTGCCTGGGCATGCAGTGCGCCGTCATCGACCTGGCCCGGGAGAAGCTCGACGCGCCGGACGCCAACTCCACCGAGTTCGCCGCGTTCACCTCGACGCCGGTCATCGACCTGATGCCGGAGCAGCGCAACGTCGACCAGATGGGCGGCTCGATGCGGCTGGGTCTGTACCCCTGCAAGTTGACCCCTGGGTCGCGCGCCCACAAGGCCTACGGGGAAGAGGTGGTGTACGAGCGGCACCGCCACCGCTTCGAGTTCAACAACGAATACCGTGAGGTCATGGCCGAGGCGGGGATGCAGTTCACGGGCCTGTCGCCGAACGGAAGGCTCGTCGAGATCATCGAGCTGGCTGACCACCCGTGGTTTGTCGCCAGCCAGTTCCACCCCGAGTTCCGGTCGCGGCCGAACCGGCCGCACCCGCTGTTCCGCGACTTCGTGAAGGCCGCCTACCTGCAGAGCGGCGACCAGCTCGAGCTGCGGCCCGCCGAGCTCGCCGAAGAGACCGAGAGCAGCTAGCCGGAGGTCTCATGGAGCAGCCGCGGCGAGGGATTCCGTCGTTTCACGTGC
>CAZLJC010000013.1:0-54524 GCA_964559855.1 uncultured Actinomycetes bacterium | reverse complement strand
GCCTCATCGTGGACCTGAGGCTCACCGCCCACCTGGTCCGCGGCGAGCCGGTGACGTACGCGGAGGCGCTCGAGGGCACGTACACGCCGCTGCGTGCCGGGGATCGGTGGGGCCCGCCGTGGAGCACGACGTGGATCCATGTGCGCGGCACCGTCCCCGACGAGTGGTTGGGCCGCGAGGTCGTCGCCGAGCTCGACCTCGGGTTCGACGGCCCGACGGGCTTCACCTGCGAGGCGCTGGCGTGGCGGGACGGGCGGCCGTGGCGCGGCGTCGACCCCAACCACCGCACCCTGCCCATCACCGGGCGCGAGGTGGACTTCTACCTCGAGGCCGCGGCCAACCCGCGCGCGGCCGAGTCAGGCGCGGAGCCGGCCGCTTCGATGATCGCGCTGCGCGCGTCGCCCGAGCCCGCGTTCGTGCTGCGGCGGGCTGAGCTGCGGCTTGCTGGGGAGCGCGGTGCGCCGCCCGCGCCGCTCGACCTCGGCTCTCACATCGTCACCGCCACCGGCCACGCGCACATCGACACCGCGTGGGAGTGGCCGCTGCGCGAGGCGAGGCGCAAGTGCGCCCGCAGCTGGTCGACGCAGCTCGAGCTGATGGACCGGCACCCCGACTACGTGTTCGCCTGCTCGCAGCCCGCGCAGTACGAATGGATCAAGGAGTCGTACCCGCAGCTCTACGCGCGCATCAAGCGGAAGGTCGCGAGCGGGCGGTGGGAGCCGGTCGGCGCGATGTGGGTCGAGGCGGACTGCAACCTGCCGTCGGGCGAGTCGCTCGTCCGCCAGCTGCTGTACGGCAAGCGCTTCTTCATGCGCGAGCTCGGCGTCGAGACGCGGATCGCGTGGCTGCCCGACGCCTTCGGCTTTCCGGGCAACCTTCCGCAGCTGATCAAGGAGGTGGGCTGCGACTACTTCCTGACGCAGAAGCTGTCCTGGAACGACACCAACCCGCCGGAGCATCACACGTTCTGGTGGGAGGGGATCGACGGCACGCGCGTGTTCGCGCACTTTCCTCCCGCCGACACGTACAACGGCGACTTCACCGCCGAGCAGGTCGAGCAGAGCGTGCGCGGCTTCAAGGACGCCGACCGCTCGAACCGCTCGCTGTACCTCTTCGGCCACGGCGACGGAGGCGGCGGGCCGGCGGAGGAGATGCTGGATGCCGCGCACGCGTTCGGCGTGGAGCTGGGCCGCGCGTCGACCTTCTTCGAGCGCGCGGCGGCGGAGGCGCGCGACCTCGCGACGGTGAGGGGCGAGCTCTACTTCGAGCTGCACCGCGGCACGTACACGTCGCAGGCGAGGACCAAGTGGTTCAACCGCACGGTGCAGGACGCGCTGCGCGCTGCGGAGATGTGGTCCGTGGCCGCGGGCGAATATCCGCGCGAGCACCTGGAGGCCGCGTGGAAGACGCTGCTGCTCAACCAGTTCCACGACATCCTTCCCGGGTCGAGCATCGACTGGGTCTACGAGGAGGCCGAACGCGACCTCAGGTCGGTGCTGCATCGCGCCGCCGAGCTGGCCGGCGCGGCGCAGTCGCTGATCGCGCCCCACGGCCCCAACCTCGCCGTGTTCAATCCCTCCTCGCACCGCCGGCGCGTGCTGACCGAGGACGGCGCGTGGCTCGAAGCCCCTCCGTGTGGCTGGGCCGTGCCGGTTCCAAAACCCGCGGAGAGCGCCGTTCGCGTCACCGAGCGGCGGCTCGAGAACGACGTGCTGCGAGTGGAATGGGACGCGCGCGGAATCCTAACGTCGATCTGGGACAAGGAGGTGGGGCGCGAGGTGCTCAGCGGCCCGGGAAACCTGCTCCAGCTCCATGAGGACAACCCGCGCCGGTGGGACGCGTGGGACCTCGACGCCGAGCACCGCGACTCACACGTGGACCTCGACGCGCTGGACGACCTGCGCTGGGACGGCGACGGCACGCCGCACGCGGCGGTGCTGTTCGCGCGCCGGTTCGGCGCCTCACGCGTGGTGCAGGCGATGAGCCTGGACGCCGGATCGCGCGTGCTTCGGTTCGAGACGAGCGTCGACTGGCACGAGCGGCACAGGATCCTGAAGGTCGCGTTTCCGGTCGCCGTGAGCGCGCGCGAGGCGACGTACGAGGTGCAGTTCGGCCACGTGACGCGGCCCGCGCACTTCGACGGCAGCCGCGCGCGAGCGATGTTCGAGGTGCCGGCACAGCGCTGGACCGACCTGGGCGACGGCGCTTACGGCGTGGCGCTGCTCAACGACTGCAAGCACGGCTACGACGTCCACGACGGCGTGATGCGCCTGTCGCTGCTGCGGGCGCCGACGCACCCCGACCCGAACGCGGACCAGGGCGACCACAGGTTCTCCTACGCCCTGATGCCGCATCCGGGCGACTGGCGCGAGGCGGGCCTCGTCCAGGCCGCCGAGGACCTCAACTCCCCGCTCGACGCCATGCGCACCAGCCTGCCGCGCGGCACTTCACGCTCGCTGCTCGAGCTCGACACGCCGCAGGTGATCGTCGAGGCGATCAAGCGCGCCGAGGATTCGGACGCGACGATCGTGCGGCTCTACGAGGCCTGGGGCCGCCCGTGCCGCGCGCGCGTCACGACGACTCTGCCGCACCGCCGCGTCACCCTCTGCGACCTGCTCGAGCGCGAGCGGCAGGAGGAGTCGCTGGACCTGGAGCTCAGGCCGTTCCAGATCCTGACTTTGAAGCTGGAGGCGTAGCCGGGGGCATGGGCTGCCAGCGCTGCCCGTCCCACCAGTGGCGCCCGTCCGGGGAGAGCACGGGCGCGTGATCGGGCCGCGCGCCGCCGCTTCGGGCGAGGAGCACGCCGATCGCCACGAGGAGCGCCGCGGTGAAGAGCACCAGCAGGATCCACAGCGGATGGAGCGGCATCGCGGACCATCCTAGACCAGCCGGAGCAGGGCGGCCGTCGCGGCGCCCGCGACCACCACGACGAGGAAGGGGGCGCGCAGCAGCACGGCCACGACGGCGACGGCCAGCGCCGCCGCGCGCACGTCGAGCACGAGGTGATGCCCGGTGGAGAAGGTCTGCGTCGCGACCAGCGCGGCCAGCAGCGCGACGGGCAGGAGCCCGACCGTCCCCTGGATTCGCGGATTCTCGAGCCACTGCCGCGGGAGCGACAGGCCGGCCAGCTTGAGCGCGTAGCACGCGGCCGAGGCCGCGAACAGGCCGGCCCACATCGTCACAGGGGCTCCCTGACCAGGCCGAGAAGCGCCACCAGGACGGCGACCACCAGGAGCGGGACGCCCGCCGGCACGAACGGCAGGACGGCCAGGGCGATCACTCCCGCCGCGACCGCGATCGCCAGCGGCTCGCGCGCCCGCAGGCGCGGCGCGAGCAGGGCGAGGAACGCCGCCGGTGGCGCCGCGTCGAGGCCGAAGACCCTGGGATCGGGGATCGCGTGGGCCGCCAGCGCGCCGGCCAGCGTCCCGCCGTTCCAGAACACGAACAGCAGCGCACCCGTCGCCCGGAAGGCGAACCGCGCGAGCGGTGGCTCGTCGCGCGCGATCGCCATCGCGGTCGTCTCGTCGATGACGAACTGCGCGGTGGCGAAGCGGGCGGGGCCGCGCACGTCGAGCAGCGAGGCCAGGCGCAGACCGTACAGCGCGTTGCGGGCGCCCAGCAGAACGGCGGTGGCGGCGCCGGTCCACACGCCGCCGCCCGCACCGATCACGCCGACCAGCGCGAACTGCGAGGCGCCGGTGAACATGAGCAGGGACAGCGCGCAGGTCTGGGCCACCGACAACCCGGAGGCGGTCGCGATCGCGCCGTAGGAGATCGCGTAAGCGCCGCTGGCGATCGCGATGCCCAGCGCATCGCGGACGATCGCCCGCCGCCGCGGTTCAGCCGATGGATGACCCGTCAGGGCCGACGAGATCCCACGGAGCGCCGTAGTTGTCCACGCCCTGTCCCGTCGTGTCGCCCGGGTTGTGGTCGGTCACCACGTAGTAGAGCGGGTGCCCGGCGTACGTGACCTCGAGGGTGGCGTCGCCGCGCCTGGTCGTGCCGAGGAGCGCGGCCGCCACGCCGTCGCCCGCCTTCGGCGGGCCGGAGGTGAGGAAGGGCGGCCAGTAGCGCGCGCAGTCTCCGTCGCACGTGGACGATGTTCCCCTGTCCTGCTCGAAGAGGTACAGCGCCCGGCCGCTTCCGTCGACCAGGTGCTTGCCGTATTTGGCGTCCGCCGCCACCGCGACGGTCGCCGGCGGGGCCGCCTGCGTGAGCGATCCGGTGGGCTGCCGGCTCGAGCCGCCACAGGCGGCGGCGGCCAGGCACGCGATCAGCAGGAGCGTCTTTCTCATGGCCCACGGAGATACGCGGCGGGGTTACGAAGCCCGCCTACTCCGGGGTGACGTAGGCGGCGGTCAGGCCGCCGTCCACCAGGAACGTGGCGCCGTTCACGTAGCTGGATTCGTCGCTGGCCAGGAAGAGCGCCGCGCTGGCGATCTCGCGCGCCCGGGCCAGCCGGCCCATGGGCAGGTGCACGCGCCGCCGCTCGTACGCGCCCGGGTCCTCGTTGAAGATGCGCATGAGCAGCGGCGTCTCGACCGGGCCGGGGCACAGCGCGTTGACGCGCACGCCCTGGCGCGCGAACTGCACCGCGAGCTCGCGGCTCATGGAGAGGACCGCGCCCTTCGACGCGGTGTACGCGATCTGCGACGTCGCCGCGCCGACCAGCGCCACGAACGAGGCCACGTTGATCACCGAGCCGCCGCCCGCCTTGAGCAGGTGCGGGATTCCGTACTTGCAGCACAGGAACACGCCCCTGGCGTTGACCGCCTGCACGCGGTCCCACGCGTCGGGCTCGGTGACGAGGATCGAGTCGTCGTCGGGCGGCATGATGCCGGCGTTGTTGTAGAGGATGTCGACGCGGCCGTAGCGCTTCTCGGTCTCGGCGTACATCGCCTGCACGCTGTCCGGGTCGCTCACGTTGGCGGCGAAGAAGAACGCGTCGCGGCACTCCGCGGCGGTCTTCTCGCCCGCCTCGCGCCCGACGTCGGCGACGCACACGCGCGCGCCCTCCGACGAGAAGAGCAGCGCCGCCTCGCGGCCGATGCCCGACGCCGCGCCGGTGATGACGGCGACCTTTCCCTGCAGCCTATCCACGCTCGAACAGCCGCTCCCGCTCGTAGCCGGTCACCACGCGGTCGAACAGCGACTGCTCGGTCCGCGCGTAGTTGAGGTAGTGGTCGATCACATCGTCGCCGAAGGCGGCGCGCGCCATGGTGCCGCGCTCCAGGCACGAGATGGCGTCACGCAGCGAGTGGGGGAAGCGCTGCACCTCGGACTCGTAGGCGTTGCCCTTGTGCTCCGGCGGCAGCGGCAGCCCCTCCTCGATGCCGCGCAGGCCCGCGGCGAGCAGCGCGGCGAAGCAGAGGTAGGGGTTGACGTCCGCGCCCGGGATGCGCGATTCGGTGCGCAGGTGCTGGTCGTGGCCGACGATGCGGAAGCCGCAAGTGCGGTTGTCGTGGCCCCACGCGAGCGTCGTCGGCGCCCAGCTTCCCGCGGCGTAGCGCTTGTAGGAGTTGACGTTCGGGGCGAGGAAGATCGCCAGCTCGGACGCGTACGCGATGTGCCCGGCGAGATAGTGCTGAAAGACCTCAGACTCGCCGTCGAAGGCGTTGCGCCCGCCCTGCCACAGGCTCGAGTGGACGTGGCACGAGCTGCCGATCCAGCGGTGGTCCGGCTTGGCCATGAAGGTCACGGACAGCCCGTGCTGCTGCGCCATCTCCTTGATCCCGTTCTTGTAGATCACGTGGTTGTCGGCCATGCCGAGCGCGTCCGAGAAGCGGAAGTTGATCTCCTGCTGCCCGGGCCAGGCCTCGCCCTTCGAGCTCTCGACCGGGATGCCGGCCGCCTTCATCCCCTTGCGCACCGCGCGCAGGAAGGGCTCGTCGTAGGTCGTGGCGAGCACGTGGTAATCGAGGATGTACGGGACCGAGGGCGTGAGGTCCGTGTAGCGCTTGGCGTGGGCCTCGGCGTACGTCTCCTTCAGGAGGAAGAACTCGAGCTCCGAGCCGAACATCGGCTCATAGCCGAGGCGGCGCGACCGCTCGATCTGCTCGCGCAGGATCTGCCGCGGCGACGGGCGCACCGGCGTGCCGTCGTGCCACGCGACATCGCACAGCACCAGCGCGGTCGCTTCGAGCCATGGGATCTCGCGTAGGGTGTTGAAGTCGGGGACGAGGTCGAAGTCGCCGTATCCGCTCTCCCAGTTGGCCATCGCGTAGCCGGGCACGGGGTCCATCTCCATGTCGACGGCCAGGAGGTAGTTGCAGCCTTCCGTGGACTCGCCCTCGTAGGACGTCTCGACGAAGTACTCCGCGTCGACGCGCTTGCCCATGAGGCGGCCCTGCATGTCGGTGAACGCGACGACGACCGTGTCGATCTCGCCGTTGTCGACCTGGTGCGCCAGGTGCTCCTTGGTCAGCAAGTCGCGAGGCTCAGCGCCTGGCTCTGTGCCGCTCGCGCGCCCGGGCGACGAAGCGCTCGAACAGCTTGCGCGCCCAGGGCAGGTCGGACGTCAGCTCCTCGGGGTGGCACTGCACCGCCACGATAAGGCCGTCGTCCGACTCGACGCCTTCGACGGTCCCGTCCTCGCCCTTGGCGCTCTGGTGCAGCCCCGCGCCGAGGCGCTTGATCGCCTGGTGATGAAGGCTGTTGACGTGGATCTCGTCCTCGCCGGCAGCGCGGCCCAGCTCCGACGCGGGATCCACCTGGATCGTGTGCGCGAGGTGGCGGCGGCCGATCGCCCGCGCGTCGTGGTCCTCGAGGTGCTGGACGAGCGAGCCGCCCATCGCGACGTTGATGACCTGCTGGCCGCGGCAGATGCCGAGCACCGGCAGCTCGCGCGACCGCGCCTGGCGGAACATCGCGAGCTCCGTCTTGTCCAGCTCCGGGTCGGTGTCGCCCAGGTTCTCGTCGCGCTGCTCGCCGTAGAAGGCGGGGTCGACGTCCCACCCGCCCGGCAGCAGCAGGCCGTCCACCTCCGGCAGCGCGCTCGTGCCCGGCACGAGGTCCACGGGCTCGGCGCCCGCGGACTCGACGGCGCGCCGGTAGGGCACGTAGTACTCGAGGCCGCGCCTCGGGTGGACGGTGATCCCGATTCTTGGTCTTTCCGACACGGGTGCTACCGCGTGGGCGCTCCCGCGGGCGCGACGTGGCCGACGCGGTCGAGGTCCGCCTCGATCCTTGCCAGCTCCTCCGGCGAGCCCTGGACCTTGGGTCCTTTGAACCAGTTCTTCGCCGACAGGAACCAGTAGCCGCCCGCGTACAGCACGACCACCGCGACCGCGACGATCGAGTAGTTGAACGAGGTCAAGGTGTTGCCCGGAGCGAACTGCGGCAGGATGAACAGGATGGCGATGAACGCGATCCAGATCACCGCGACCGTGCCCACCGGCCGGCTCCACCGTCCCAGGTGCCACGGTCCGCGCTGGAACGCGTCGCCCGCCATCAGCCGGAGCAGGATCGGGATTCCGTACGCGATGTAGAGGCCGATGACCGCGATCGAGGTCACCGCCGCGTACGCGACCGGGCTCCAGAGGTAGGGCAGGCCGAGGATGAACGCGCCGACCGCGGCGAACCAGATGGAGTTGGTCGGAGTGCGCGTGCGCGGGTTGATCCGGTGCCAGAACTGCGAGCCCGGCACGGCGCCGTCGCGTGAGAACGCGTAGACCATCCGCGAGTTCGCCGTGACCGATGACATGCCGCAGTAGAACTGCGCGCCGATGACGATGAAGAGCAGGAAGAGTCCGAGGTTGTGGCCCGCGGCGTCGAGGAACACCTGCGCGCCCGGGGTCGTCGCGGTCGCCTCCGCGCTGTAGTTCTGGATCGCGCCGGTGACCGCAAGCAGCAGGACCCAGCCGGCGACCAGCGAGACGACGATCGACCACACGATGCCGCGCGGACCGGAGACCGCGGCGTTCTGCGTCTCCTCGGTCATGTGCGCGGAGGCGTCGTAGCCGGTGAACGTGTATTGGGCGAGCAGCAGCCCGATCAGGAACACGTAGACCGTCGCGCCGCCGAAGCCGAAACCGGTGTTGTTGACGAACGTGGTGAAGATGTAGCCGACCGACTGGTGGTGCGAGGGCACGAACAGGAGGACGATGAAGATGATCGCCACGCCGGCCAGGTGCCACCAGACGGAGATGTCGTTGAGCAGCGCGACAAGGCCGATGCCGAACGTGTTGAGCAGACCGTGCGCGAGCAGCACGACGCCGTAGATCAGGACGATCCATCCAGGCGTGGTCGGGTAGTTGAAGAGCGCGTTGAGGAAGGCGTCGGCGAAGAGCGCGAGCCCGAAGTCGATGCCTGCCGTCACGCCGACCTGGCCGAGGAGGTTGAACCAGCCGGTGAACCAGCTCCAGCCGGCGGAGTTCTTGCCGCCGAGCTTGGCGGCCCAGTAGTAAAGGCCTCCCGCGGTGGGGTAGCTGGAGCAAACTTCCGCCATGGCGAGGCCGACCAGCACGACGAAGAGTCCGACGAGCGGCCACCCGATGCTCATCACCACCGGGCCGCCGGTGTTCATGCCGTAGCCGTAGAGGGTCAGGCAGCCGGAGAGGATCGAGATGATCGTGAACGAGACCGCGAAGTTGGAGAATCCGCTCATGCGGCGGCGCAGCTCTTGCGCGTAACCGAGCCGATGGAGTGTTTCGACGTCCGAATCGGCGACCTGCGTGCTCATCCCGTGCTCCTCCCCATGCTCGGCCAGCGGCCCAGCGCTTTGCGGGCGAACCTATCAGGGGCCGGACAGGTTGTCAAGAATTTCCTGGGGACGCCGATTGAGCTCCGATGAAACAAACGTGACAGCCGAGACGGCTCGCGTCGGCGAAGTGGTGCGGCGGCGGCTCGGCTCGCTGAGCCCGGCGGAGCGCCGGCTGGCGCGCGTCCTTCTCGCCTCGTATCCCATCGCGGGCCTGGAGAGCGTCGCCCGCTTCGCCGAGCGGGCGGGCGTGAGCCCGCCGACCGTCACGCGCTTCATCACCAAGCTCGGCTTCCGCGGCTACCCGGAGTTCCAGGAGAGCCTGCGCCACGAGGTGCAGGCGCGCCTCAGCTCGCCGCTCGCGAGATTTCGCGACGAGCCCGCAGAGGCGGCCGGCACGAACCACGTGCTGGGCGACTCGCTCGGGATGGCGACGCAGAACCTCAAGACGACGCTGTCGGTGCTGTCGCCTCGCGACTTCGAGGAGGCGGTGGGCGTGCTGGCGGACGTGAGACGGCGCGTGATGGTGCTGGGCGGCCGCGTCAGCGCCCCGCTCGCCCGCTACCTCGTGGGCCAGCTGCACCTGCTGCGTCCGGGGATCGGCCTCGTCGACGCGGAGCGCAGCGCTCCGGCGCAGCAGCTGATCGACATGCGCAAGACGGACGTGCTGGTCCTGTTCGACTTCCGCCGCTACCAGCCCGACACGATCGAGTGCGCGCGCGTCGCCGCGTCGCGGGGATGCGATGTGGTGCTGTTCACCGACCCGTGGCTGTCTCCCGCGTCCGCCTTCTCGCGCCAGGTGCTGGTCGCGAGCGTCGACACGGTGGGTCCGTTCGATTCGCTGGTCGGCGCGATGGCCGTGGTCGAAGGGCTGGTGAGCGCGGTGCTCAGGCGCCTGGGACCACGCGCGGAGTCTCGAATGCAGAGCCTGGAGCGGCTTCGAGCGGGCGATGTTCTGGGCGGCTCCGAGGCGGGCGGCTGACGCCCAGCGCCGCGGCGCGCAGGGCGCGCAGCTGCATCACCTTCACCGCGCCGTCGGTCTTGCCCATCTCGCGAGCGGTCTCGCGGATGGAGCAGCCCTGGAGGAAGCGCAGCTCGAGCACGCGCCGGTAGTGCTCGGGGAGGGCGGCAAGGGTCGCCGCGAGCCAGGCGGAGGTCTGCGCCGGCGTGTGGGCCGAGCGCCCGCGCTCGGGGCCGGGGTCCGTCGCGCCGTCCAGGAGCTCTGACTCGGGCAGGCGGTAGCGGCGGGCCCAGAAGGCGGCGAGCGCGGAGCGGGCGGTCGTGTACAGGGAGGCCCTGACCTCGGGCGTGCTCGCGCCCGCGCGCAGCCGGGGCAGCGCCTTCAGCGCGACCTGCTGGGTGAGGTCCTCCGCGTCCGCCCTGCCGCCGACCCGGCCGAGGAGGAAGCCCGTAGATCCCGTCGAGCTCCTCCAGCGCGGCGCCGACGGCGGCGTTCGGTGCCGTCCCTGTATTCGCTTGCTCGCGAGCGAGATACATGGCAGCGAGAATCTCGGAGCTGGAAACCGTATTCCATATACTCCGCGTGAGATGGCGGCGCCGGTCGAGAGCCAGGGCGACTGGACCGACACCCTGCTCCAGGCATGGTCCCGGCTGGCCCCGGGCTTCAGGGTCGAGCCGTTCGAGGTGACGGCCCGGATCTCGCGACTGTCCCTCCACATCGCCCGCCACCAGGAGCAGGTCTTCGGGCGCTTCGGGCTCAACCGCGGCGACGTGGGGGTGCTCAGCGCGCTGCGCATCGCCGGACCGCCCAACCAGCTGTCGCCGACGACGCTGTTCAAGGGGCTGATGCTCTCGTCCGCCGCGATCACGAGCCGGCTGGACCGGCTCGAGGGGCGCGGCCTGGTGCGGCGGACCCGCCACCCCAACGATCGCCGCGGGGTGCTGGTCGAGCTGACCGACGAGGGACGGCGGGTGCTGGACGAGGCGGTGCGGGCGGCGGCCGAGGCGGAGGGCGAGCTGGTGGGCGCACTCGACGCGGCGGAGCGCGCGACGCTCACCGAGCTGCTCAAGAAGCTGCTGTCCCGCTTCGAGTAGGGTCTGGACCCGCCGGCCGCGGTCTGGCCTAATACGGCCGTGGGCTGGGGACGGGTCCTGCTGATCGCGGGCTGCGTCGTCGGCACGCTGGTCGCCGCGTTCGGCGCCCTGGCGCTCCTCGCCGGCCTGACCGACCAGACGCTCTCCAGCAGCGACCGCAACGATACGGTGGTCGGGGCGGTCTTCATCCTCGGCGTGGGGCTGGCGCTGCTGTTGCCCTGCGCTGTGCTGCTCATCGTGCTGCGGCCCAAGCCGTCGCTCCCCATCTGGCAGGCCGGACCGTACCGGCCCGCTGCGCCGCCGGCCCTGCCGGGAGCGGCTCCCGCGGCGTACATCGCGCCGGCGCAACCGGACGCGATCGGCACCTACCTGCAGTGGTTCGGTTGGTGCCAGCGCGAGATCGGCGGCGACACGATCGCCCTGCACGCGGCGGCCATGGCGGCGCTGGCGCGGGCGGCGGCGGGCGATTCGGCGGGGGCGCAGCAGGTGGCGCGGCAGTCGATCCAGGCGCGCCCGGGGGGTGTGGCGGCGGGCCGGCCGCCCAAGATCCGCGGCGCCAAGGTCAAGCTGCTCGCACGCATCGGCGCCGCGACCCTGCCTCTGCTCGAGCCGGGAGAGACGGTGGTGGTGTCGCTGTACGGGACCGATCGCCAGGCCCAGATGTGGCAGCTGGCGTTCGGAATCATCGGATACCTCATCTCCGCCAGCCAGACCGGCGCGTACTACGTGACGGTGACCGACCGGCGGGTGCTGGCGCTCACGGGGCCGCAGCTCACGAAGCAGCCGGACCGGATCGCGTTCCTGGCGCCCCGGTCGATGGTGACGGGAGCGAGGTTCCGGCGGGGTGTGCTGGCGGACTCGTTCTGGCTCTCGCGCGTGACGGGAGAGCAGAATCGGCTGCGCCTCACGAGGCTCTGGCGGCCGGAGGCCGGATACGCGGAACAGGTCCTGGCGCCGGGCGGCATGCCGACGCCGCTGCCCCGCCCAGGCTG
The DNA here is from genome assembly GCA_964559855.1 of uncultured Actinomycetes bacterium. Classification (GTDB taxonomy): domain Bacteria; phylum Chloroflexota; class Dormibacteria; order Dormibacterales; family Dormibacteraceae; genus 40CM-4-65-16. The sequence continues at coordinate 42,779 of CAZLJC010000013.1, read as the reverse complement.
AGCTCCTTTCGCGCCGCCCGGGTCAGTCGAAACGCAGGGTGGTGCCTACGCTGCTCTGGATGAAGCTGTCCGGGAACAGGCGCGCGAGCTGGTGCGTCGCCTTCCACCCGGTGCAGTGCCCAGGCACGATCCAGTCGATGGCCAGGTTTCGGAACTCGTCGATCGTCCGGGGTATGACCGGCTCCATGATCGCGCCGGTCAGATGGCAGCCGCCCACAAACGCGTGCAGGCGGTCGACGCCGGTGAGTCGTCGGGCATTCCACAGGACGTTGATCACGCCGGAGTGGCTGCAGCTGGACATCACCACGAGACCCTTGTCAGCCACCTGGACGATCACGCCCTGGTCGTCCCAGACCATGTAGTCGGGCTCCCACCCATGCTCGGTGCGCCGCTGCTGGATGGGGAACCCGGGCTCGAAGTCCGTCTTGCGCTCGACCTGGCCGGTGATGAGCACGCAATCGTCGAGCAGCAACGTGGGGCCGCGCTCCTCGATGACCTCGACTCCTTCGCGGTCGAGATCCATGTGGCTGGGTGGTGGCGCGGGGACCTCGGTCCCGTCGGGGAAGACGATCTTGCGCTCCAGCCAGGCGTCGGGGTGCAGGACGAGGGGAAGGCCGCGGCGCCCGACGCGCGACACCATTCCGAGGAGTCCGCCGTGATGGTCGCCATGACCGTGGGACAGGGCGATCGCCCGGAGCTCATTGACCTTCACGCCGAGGACGTCGAGGTTGTGGAGTGCGGTGTCGCGCGACCAACCCGCGTCGTAGAGGATTGACTGGCGCGTCCCGTCGCGCTCGACCGTCAGCAGCAGCGAGTATCCGTGCTCGGCCAGCAGGTGATCCGGGACGGGATCGAGAGTGGCACGCGGGCGACGGGCGACGTCGGTGCTGGCCAGCAGGGCGTCGCCGATGTTGTCGACGAGGATGAGGACCTCCAGGGCATCGACCGGCCGCAGCGTCACGGTCTTCATGGTTCCTTCCCTGACTGATCGTAGCGACGTCGGTTGCTCATCCACATCCCGGCGAAACTGCGGCGAGGGGGCCGAGTAGGATTCGAAACGTGGTCCGCGAAGCGGTGAAATCGCTCAGCGCGGGCGAGATCGCGGAGCTCTCGCTCCGGCACACGCTGTTCGACTGGAGCGCGCAGGCCGGCCTGCAGCCACTGGTCGCGACGCACGCGAAGGGCGTGCACTTCCACACGGCCGACGGCCGGCGCTTCCTCGACTTCAACAGCCAGCTGATGTCGGTGAACGCGGGGCACGGCCATCCGCGAATCATCGAGGCGATTCAGAGGCAGCTGGGGGAGCTGACGTACGTCAATCCGCTGATCGCGACGGAGGTGCGGGCCAGGCTCGGCGCCAAGCTCGCGGAGCTGCTGCCGGGCGACATCTCAAAGGTCTTTTTCACGCTGGGCGGCGCGGACGCGAACGAGAACGCGATCAAGATCGCGCGCGCGGTCACGGGCCGGCAGAAGATCCTCGCGCGCTACCGCTCGTACCACGGCGCGACGGGGAGCTCGATGATGGCGACGGGTGATCCGCGGCGATGGACCAACGAGGGCGCGGTCGGGGGAGTGCTGCACGTGCTCGACCCGTACCACGGCATCCAGCGCGGCTGGGATCCGCCGGAGGAGGCCCTCGCGAACCTCGAGGAGACGATCCAGCTCGAGGGTCCGGGCACGATCGCGGCCTTCATCCTCGAGCCGATTCCGGGGACGAACGGCGTGCTGGTGCCGCCCGACGGATACCTGCAGGGCGTGCGCGAGATCTGCACGCGCCACGGCATCCTCATGATCTGCGACGAGGTGATGAGCGGGTTCGGGCGGACGGGCCGGTGGTTCGCGGTCGACCACTGGGGCGTCGTGCCGGACCTCATCACGATGGCGAAGGGTTTGACGTCGAGCTACGTGCCGATGGGCGCGGTCGGCATGGGGCCACACGTCGCCGCGTATTTCGACGATCACGTCTTTTACGGGGGCCTGACGTACAACAGCCATCCCATCGCATGCGCGGCCGCGCTGGGCGCGATCGAGGCGTACGAGGAAGACGATATGGTCGGCAACTCGAGGCGCATGGGCGAGGTGCTCGCGCAGATGCACCGCCGTTTGCGCGAGCGTCATGCGTGCGTCGGGGCGGCGCGGTCGATCGGTCTTTTCGGGTGCCTCGAGCTGGTGCGCGACGCGCAGACGCTGGAGCCGATGGCGCCGTTCAACGGGACGTCGCCGGAGATGCGGGCGATCGCGAAGGCGCTGCTGGACGCGGGGCTTTACACGATGATCCGCTGGAACACGATCATGACCAATCCGCCGCTGTGCATCACGGAGGCGGAGCTCGAGGAGGGTTTCGAGATCCTGGACGCGGCGCTCGAGCTTGGGGATCGGGCGATCAGGGGCTAGGCCGATGATCCTTCTGCCATTGCTCTCCGCGCTGCTGAGCTTCGCGTTCGCCGCGATGGTGCTCGATCAGTGGAGGCGGCGGCGACAGAGCTTCCAGCTGGTGTGGGGGATCGGGCTGCTGTGGTACGGCATCAGCGCAGGCGCGGAATTCGTCGGCGGCGGGCTGGGCTGGAACCCCTCGCTGTATCGCGTGTGGTACCTGGTCGGAGCGTTTCTCGTGCCGGCCTACCTCGGCGCCGGGACGCTGTACCTGCTGCGCAAGACGCGGTTTGGCTATTTCGCGGCGTTTTCGATTGCGCTGGGCGGACTGTTCTCGCTTGCCGCGACGTCCAAATATCCCGGGTCGACCACGGCGGGGTACGTCGTTCTGGGATTCGCCCTCGTCGCTGCGGTGTGCATTGCGGTGGCGACGGCCGTGCGGCGCGAGCTGCAGGCGCACGTGGCGATGGCGTTTCTGGTCGCGGGAACGGGGATGGCCGCGGTGGTCGTGTTCACGGCGCACCTCACCGGCACGGCGTATGTCGATCCGTCCACGCATGTGCCCGTCGGCGCGGCGTTTCCAGGATCGGTGCGGGTGAGCACAGTGCCGTTCAACGCGGGTGGAGGGCTCGCGCTCGTCTTCGGCGCGCTGTACTCCGCCTACATCTACATGCCCAAGCGGCGCGTGGTGGCGGCGCGTTTCATGGCGCTCGCGGTGATCGTCAACTTCGTCGCGTCTCTGCCCTCGGCGGTGCGGGCGATGCTCGCAGGGAGGCTCAACTCGCGTGTGCCGGCGACGATCCTGATCGCGGTCGGCGCTTTCATCCCCGGCCTGACCAGCAGCCTCAACCGCTTCGGCGTGACGTGGTCGTTCTTTCTGGGCGAGTTCCTCGGCGTGCTGCTGATCTTCGCGGGATTTCTGGTCAGCGAGGACGTCTTCCGCAGCGTTCGAATCGGCGGCTGGGTCCGGCGCCCGTCGGCGTCATTGGAAACCTGAGCCCGGTTGGAACTCAGCTCAGTTCTTCAGCGAGGCCGATGAGTAGTCCTTCTGGCCCTCGGATGTAGCAGAGCCGGTATACGTTTTCGTACTGGACCACTTCACTGCTGACCAGTTCCGCGCCGTGCTTGCGGAGCCGGGCGAGCGTGTCGTCGATGTCGTCCACGGCGAACATGACGCGTAGGTAGCCGAGGGCGTTCACTGGGGAGTTCCGGTGATCGGCAGCGACAGGTGGCGTCAGAAATCGCGAGATCTCGAGCCGGCTATGGCCGTCCGGCGTGCGCATCATGGCGATCTCGACGCGCATGGGGTGCAACCCGGTGACGCGCTCTGCCCAGTCTCCTTCCACCGTGGCACGCCCTTCGAGCTCAAGGCCGAGCTCGACAAAGAATTCAATCGTCGCCGGCAGGTCGTCGACGACAATCCCGACGTTGTCCATCCGCTTGAGCGCCATTCGCGCAATCTACAGCGACCCCCCGGCCGACTCGCGCGCCAGCCAAACAGCGAGCAGTGGCGTACCACCGATAACAGGGCGTCGACCATGCCACGAGACACGACAGTTGGTGGACCCGAGGGGATTCGAACCCCTGACCTTCTGAATGCCATTCAGACGCGCTCCCAACTGCGCCACGGGCCCACGCGTGGTCGTCGAAATTGGGGTCAGTTAAGGATACCTTCCGCCTCGATCCACCCTCCGTGGTGCGGCTACGATCGTCAGCGGGGTTGAAGGCGAGGTTGAAGTCACTGAACAGGCGCGACGTCGCTCCGGAAGAACTTAAGGGCGGGGGCTTCCTCGCGTTGCCTGGCGGCCGGGGACCGCATCCGGGTGTCGTCGTGATCCATGAGGCCCGCGGCCTCAACGACGACATCAAGGCCATCACGGAAAGACTCGCCGAGTCCGGGTACGCCGCCCTGGCCGTCGACCTTCTCGCGGGGCGCAACCGCGCGATCTGCATGGCCCGCTACATGGCGGGGATGCTGGCCGGCTCGGTCAACCGCTTCGGCGTCGAGGACCTGAAGAGCGCGCTCACGTACCTGGCCAAGCTCAACGAGGTGGACGCGCAGCGCATGGGCGCGATCGGGTTTTGCATGGGCGGAGGATTCGTCCTCGCCTGGGCCTGCACCGACGCGCGGCTGAAGGCCATCGCGCCGTTCTACGCCGCCAACCCGCGGCCGATCGACGCGGTTCAACGGCTGTGTCCCGTGGTCGGCTCGTATCCCGAAAAGGATTTCAGCGCCCGTTCAGGGCAGGCGCTGGACGAGGCGCTCACGCGCTTCAACGTCCCTCACGACATCAAGATCTACCCCAACACTCGCCACGGCTTCTTCAATCAGGGACTTGCGCATGACGAGCAAGCGGCCGACGATGCCTGGAATCGCGTGTTGACCTTCTTCGAAGCGACCTTGCGCCGCCCCACCACCTCGAACACCCGCGGCGACTGACAGCAGTGAACTTCCTCGTCACAGGTGGCACGGGGACGCTCGGCCGACACGTCGTGACCCGCCTCCGCCAGTCCGGTCACCGCGCTCGGATCATCACGCGCCATGCCCGCGGTCACGTCGATGCGGTCGAGGGAGATCTCGTGAGAGGCGCGGGGATCGTCAAGGCGCTGTCCGGCATCGACGCCGTCGTGCACGCCGCGACCACCGCGCGCCGCTCATTCTCCGCAAGGGCCGACATCAAAGCGACCCGCCGCCTCCTCGAAGCCGCACGCCACGCGAACGTCAAGCATTTCGTGTACGTCTCCATCTCCGGCATCGACGGCGTGCCATATCCCTACTACCGGACGAAGGTGGCCTGCGAGGCGCTGGTCGCAGAGAGCGACCTGCCGTGGTCCATCCTGCGTGCGACCCAGTTCCACGACCTCATCGAGATCTTCCTCGACCGCTTCTCGCGCGTGCCGGGCATCGTCGCGGCGCCACTGCGCTGGCAGTTCCAGCCGGTCGACGCCGACGAAGTCGCGGCGCGCCTGGTCGACGTCGCGCTCGCCCCGCCGGCAGGCAGGGTGCCCGATTTCGGCGGACCCGAGGTGCGCGACCTCGAGAGCCTCGCACGAGCCTGGGTCAACGCGCGACGCATGCGCCGGCGGATCGTCGACCTGCCCCTTCCCTTCGCGTTCAGCCGTCAGTTCGCGGAAGGCGCGCTCCTCGTCCCCGAGCAGAAGAGCGGCAAAATCACGTTCGAGCAGCACCTCGCGCATCGGTATCCGCGCGCATGAACCGGCTCGCCGATCGCTTCGGCCGAACCGGCGCAGCCGCAATTGCCAGCGTCATATGGGCGCTGCCCATGGCGGCATGGGCCGGCTCGTTCGACCTCTCCCCCATGGACAAGACCGCCTATCCGTGGATCGCACTGTGCGTCGGCATCGTGATGCTCGCGGTGTGGCTCATCCTCGTGGCGCGGCTCGCGCGCACGCGCTCGCCAAGTGACAGCGTCACGCACCGCCCCCACCGCCTCGACTTCGCGCGCATGTCAAAGAGTGAAAGACGCTGGGCCCTCGCGCTCGTGGCCTTCGGACTTGGCGCGCTCGCCTGGCTCAACGCCGCCGCCACCGTCGACTGGACCCCGCTCGCCACCGCAATCAAGGCGGGCCACCCGCGCCCGATCCTCTTCGGACTCGTCCTCGCCTGCTTCCTCGTCGCGATGCTGGCCGGCGCATGGTTCAGCTGGCGCCGCGAATCGGCGGCCTTCGCCGAACGCGCCGCCGCGTCAGCGGCAGACAGACAGCCCTAGGCCCGGCTAGAACGCCTAGAACCTCTAACCCGGCCGGCCCGCTAAGCCGACTCCGCCTTCCGCGCCAGGTTGCCCAGCAACGTGCCGAACTCCTTCGACACCTGCGGACCGAGCATCCCGCCCATCACCGGACCCAGCGGCCCCCCGACCTCGACCGTCTGGCTCACCCTCGTCTTGCCGCCCGCCGGCTCGATCCGGCAGTTGAATCGAAACCGCGTGCCCGGGACGACGCTGGTCAACAGCGCAAATCCCCGCCCCGGCTTCACGTCGACCAGCTGCATCTTGTGGTGCTGCCCGGACGGCGTGTTCATCACGCCGGTCGAACCCTCAACGAATCCGCCCGCCCAATCCATCGACGACACATTTGGATTCCAGTCCTTCCACGTCGACATGTCCGACCAGATGCGCCAAACCGCGTCAGGCGACGCGCTGGTCTCGACCGACGTTCCGTACTCCCGCGCCATCGTGACCTGCCACCTCCTCCCTCTCTCTGATCAGGCCGACCGCACCGCGCGCGCCAACCGCCCGCGCGGCACCTCGACCACCTCACGCGTCTTCAAGAAGTTCAGCGAGACCACTCCCACGACCAGCAGCGCCGCGCCCACCAGCTCGACCGGACGCAGCGGCGCGCCCTGTCCGACCGGCGGCGGGAGCGAGAAGATCAAGAACAGCGCCAGCGGATAGCCCAGCTCCGCGATCGTCGCGAGCGACGCCGGCGTGCGCGACAGCGCAAGGTAGTACAGCAGCATCGCGAGCAGGCCCGGCACCAGCACGATGCCCAGGAAGCTCGGCAGCTGGCTCACCGCGTAGCCGGAGAAGGCGGCGCCACCCCGGTCCACGAGCACGATGACGAGCAGCACCGGCAGCGCCAGCACGAAACGCAGGCTCGTGGTGACCGGGAAGCTCACGTCCTCCAGCGCGTACCGGCCGAGCACCGTGCCGGCCGCCCACATCACCACCGCGCCGAGCACGAGCAATCCCGCCACCAGAACCGGGTGCTGGATCTGCCACGGCGCCGTGGGATTGTCCGCGAACACGATGAGATACACGCCCACCAGCGCGACCGCGGCGAACGGCCAGAACGTCGCCTTGCGCCGCTCGCCGAGGAAGACGCGCGCGAACACCACGCCGAACACCGGCTGCAGCAAATACAGCAGGTAAACCTCGTGCAGCACGTCGAAGTTCGGCGCCGCCGGATTCGCGAACGAATAGCCGATCGCCTTGGTGAACAGGACCGTGGCGAGGGCCTGCGGTCCGACCGCGATCGCCGCCAGCGCGATCCACCGGCGCCCGCTCAGCCTCCGCACCCCGGAGAGGTTGGCGAGCAGCACCGGGAGCAGGCACAGGCTGATCAGCAGGTCCTCGACCAGGACGATCTGGCCCGAGCTCAACTGCCTGGTCAGGCCCGGCCGGAAGTACGCATCGAACGCCCACATCGCCGCGGCGACGCTGACGAGCACGACCGAGGCGGCGTCGACGAAGCGTGTGCGCGGACGGGCAGGATTCACGCTATGAGCGTATCGGTTTGCCGGACCCGCCTATTCCATCCGAGTTCGGCCGGCCCCTACGCGGTGACCGTCGCGTCGTCCTCGACCCCCGCCTCGAGGTCCACGTCCGGGTGCTGCACGACGTACACATCCTCCGGCCGGTCGTGCCCCTCGAGCCGCCGCTTGCCCACCGACATGAGCCGGATATCGTCGCGCAAGATGTCGGCGACGATCGAGTACGTCGTCTCGGAGACCAGCACCTGGTTTCCGACCGCCCGGCGCCGCAGCTTGGCGCAGCGATTGACCGCGGGCGACCGGTAATCGCGGTCCGTCGCGTCCGCCTCGCCCGTGAGCACCGCCATGCGCACGCGCAGCGGCAGATCGTCCGGCCACTCCTCCGCCTGCAGCGCGCGCTGCGCCTCCACCGCCGCGACCACCGCGTCCGTGGCTCGCGGGAACACGGCGAAGAACGAGTCGCCCTCGCCCCGCTCCTTCAACACCGCGCCGCCGTTGGCCTCGATCGCAGCGGTCAGCAGCGCATCGTGACGGCGCATCGCCTGGTACATCGCCCCCCGGCTCTGCAGCCACAGCGGCGTCGACTCGACCACGTCGGTCATCAAGAAGGTGACGATCCCATCCGGAAGTGGTGCGGCCGACTCTTCGACCTTGAACGACGTGCCGCCGGGGGACGTCGTGGTCGCGCCGTCCGCCGCCGCCCGCGGCAGCAGTGAGCTCTCGATGGCGAGGAAATCGTCCATCGTGTGCGCGCGGCGGAAGAAATGGGCGTTGTAGGACGGCAGAAAGCTCCACTCGGTGAAGCCCTCGTCCGCCTTCACATCGCGGGACACGTCCGACGCCGCCGCAACCAGGCGTCCCAGCTTCACGCAGGCCGGCGCGTCGAGCGCATGGACCTGCGCCACCTCCTCGCTCGTCACGCGCCGGTCCTGCTGGTCGGCCTCGACCGCCATGCGCACGACCTTCAGGAAGTTGTCGAGGTCCGGCTGCGCCTCGAGGTACAGGTGCAGCTGCTGCAGGGACAGCCGCATCTCGACCTCGTCCGCCGCGGCAGGCATATCGGCGGCGCCGGCGGCACCGACCACCCCCGCCCCATTCGCCCCGTGGCCGTTCGCTCGATGCACCGCCTCCAACCGAGGCGCGAACATCGCCAGCACCGCCTCGTAGCTGTCCCCCACCGCGAACTCGCGCGTCACGCGCCGGTACACGTCGCCGACCAGCGGCCACTGCCCCGTGCCCAGGAAGTGCAGCGCGCCCGCGTGCTCGTACAGCCACGCCGAGCCGGCCAGCGACAGGTCCAGGTTGAGCGCGAACGAGAGGAAATCCACCAGCGTCCGGTGCAGCTGCGTCACCAGCTGCAGCGGGTCGACGTCCACCACTCTGATCGACCGGTCGAGCCCGGCCGCCGCATTCGGTTTCGACGCGCCGTCCGTGTACGAGAACAGCTCGACCGTCACCGACTCGCCCCGGTTGCGCAGGCGGATGCGGCTCTGCGACACGCGGCACCCCGGGCCTCCGACGTCCGAGCTCGCCACCACGTGGACGTGCCCCCGCGGCCCCCACGCGCGCTGGATGAGCGGCCGGAGGTCCGCGATCAGCCCGTAGAAGCGCTGGATGAAGAGCAGGGACTCGCGCGCGCGGCCGGCGTCATACCGATCCTCCCGCACGGCGCGCAGGTCGTCCTCCCAGGCGGAAACGATCGCGCCCCGCAATCCGGCAACGCCTGGTTGCATGGCCCCGAAATCCTTCCTTTCCGGCCGGGCGAATCAATCCCCCGAACGCCCCAGCCCGATCGGTAGGGTAGCCCCTCCAGCCCTCGATTGCGCCGCCTTCGGGCGCATTGGTCGAAATCGACTGCCGCCCCCCCGGGAACCGGACCCACCCTCCCTGCGCATCGGCGCGGCGCTATGTTCTGAAGGAACCGGTTGGCGGCAGGACCCCACAGGCTGAACAAGCGAGGTAGCCGATGAGCGCGGAGCACACCACCGAGCACGCGATCGAGACCATGCAGGTCGAGAAGCGGCGCTATCCGCCCGATCCCGCGTTCGCCCGCCAGGCGAACGCGAAGCAGGACATCTACAACCGGGGCTTCGACGAGTTCTGGACCGAGGAATCGAAGCGGATCACCTTCTTCGAGCCCTGGAAGCAGCTCTACGAATGGAAGCCGCCGTACGCGAAATGGTTCATCGGCGGAAAGCTCAACGTCTGCTACAACTGCGTCGACCGCCACGTCGAGAACGGGCTCGGGGACAAGGTCGCGTACCTGTGGGAGGGCGAGCCCGAGGACGACCGCCGCCAGATCACCTTCGCCGCCCTGCAGAAGGACGTCGTGCGCTTCGCCAACGCACTGAAGAAGCTCGACGTCAAGAAAGGCACGCACGTCGGCATCTACATGGGCATGATCCCCGAGCTGCCCGTGGCGATGCTCGCCTGCACGCGCCTGGGCGCGCCCTTCACGGTGGTGTTCGGCGGCTTCAGCTCGGAGGCCCTCTCCGGGCGCCTCAACGATATGGAGGCCGAGCTCCTGATCACGCAGGACGAGGGCTGGCGGCGCGGCAACCGCGTGCCGCTCAAGGCCAACGCCGACGGCGCGCTCGACGAGTCGCCGACGGTCAAGCGCTGCCTCGTCGTGAAGCGCACGGGCGGCGACGTGCACATGAAGGACGGCCGCGACATGTGGGCGCAGGACGTCCTGAAGGACGCGAGCGACGACCCCGCGTCCTGCCCGTGCGAGCCGATGGATTCGGAGGACCTGCTCTACCTGCTCTACACGAGCGGCACGACGGCCAGGCCCAAGGGCATCATCCACACCACCGCGGGCTACCTGCTCGGCGTCTCGGTGACGCACCATTACATCTTCGACGTCAAGCCCGACTCCGTTTACTGGTGCGCCGCGGACATCGGCTGGGTGACCGGACACAGCTACATCGTGTTCGGCCCGCTCGCCAACGCGACCACCGGCATCATCTACGAGGGCACGCCCGACTTCCCGGACAAGGACCGCTGGTGGCAGATCGTCGAGCGCTACAAGCCCGACATCCTGTACACGGCGCCCACCACGATTCGCACGCACATGAAGTGGGGGCCGGAGCATGCGGCGAAGCACGACCTCGGCTCGCTTCGCGTCCTCGGGTCGGTGGGCGAGCCGATCAACCCGGAGGCGTGGGTCTGGTACCGCGAGCACATCGGCGGCAACCGCACGCCGGTGGTCGACACCTGGTGGCAGACCGAGACCGGGATGATCATGATCACGCCGCTGCCGGGCATCACCACGCTCAAGCCCGGTTCGGCGACCAGGCCCTTCCCGACCATCGACGCGGCGGTCTACAGCAACCAGGGCGAGGAGGTGCCACCCGGCGGCGGCGGATATCTCGTCATCCGCAAGCCGTGGCCCGCCATGCTCCGCGGCGTCTATGGCGATCCCGAGCGCTACCAGCAGACGTACTGGAACCGCTGGAAGGACACGTACTTCGTCGGAGACGGCGCGCGCATCGACGAGGACGGCGACTTCTGGCTGCTCGGGCGCGTCGACGACGTGATGAACGTCTCCGGGCACCGCATCTCCACCATCGAGATCGAGAGCGCGCTCGTCAGCCACCCCGACGTCGCGGAGGCCGCGGTCGCCGGACGCAACGACGCGCAGACCGGCCAGGCCATCGTCGCGTTCGTCACGCTGAAGGGCGGCCGCGAGGGATCGCCCGAGAAGCTCAAGGAGCTGCGTGAACACGTCGGCAAGGTCATCGGCAAGTTCGCTGCCCCGGCCAACATCGTGTTCACGCCGGAGCTGCCCAAGACCAGGTCGGGCAAGATCATGCGCCGCCTCCTGCGGGACGTTTCCGAGAACCGGCCGCTGGGCGACACCACGACGCTGGCCGACCCGACGGTGGTGGCGGAGCTGGCGCGCCGCGGACGCGAGGAGGCGGGGAAGGAAGAAGCCTAGGCGCCACCCGGCCGGCGTCTTTGGCGCACTATTTGCGCCGTGACGCTCGCCGAGGCGCCCTCGCGGAAGCCCGAGCGCGTTGAACCGGAGGCGCCCGCGCCGCCCGCGTGGCGGCGCCCGCCCCCGTGGCCGGTCGTCAACCTGGTCGCCGCGCTCGCCGTCTCGATCGCCGTCCTCTACGCGTCCTTCTTCGGCGCCGGCCCGCTGCCCGCCCTCGGCGCGGCGTTCAACCCCGTCACCGGCGCGTGGACGATGGCCGAGGACGCGCAGGTCACCGGCGCCACGCTGCACCTGGCCGGGCTCCAGCGCCCGGCGAGCGCCGTCTTCGAGCCGGACGGCACGGCGCACATCACGGCGCAGACCGACCACGACCTCTTCCTCGCCACCGGGTACGTGCACGCCAAGTTCCGCCTCTTCCAGATGGACCTGATGCGGCGCCAGGGCGAGGGGCGACTGTCCGAGGTGGCCGGCGCGGGCGCGCTCGACAGCGACCGCTTCGAGCTGCAGCTCGGCCTGCTCCGGACCGCTCGCGCCGAATGGACGGCGATGTCCGGCTATCCGCGGGCGCTCGAGGCCCTGACCGCGTACGCGCAGGGCGTCAACGACCGGATCGCGGAGGCCGAGTCAAGCCACCAGCTCGACGCGATGTTCACGCTGCTCGGCTACCGGCCGCAACGCTGGACGCCGGTCGACACGCTGGTCATCAAGGGCGATATGACCCAGACGCTCAACTTCACGGACACGCCGCTCGCGATGGCGCTGCTGGAGCGCTCGCTCGGCCCCGACCTCACGGCGAAGTGGTTTCCCATCCTGCCTCCCAACGCGCAGTCGCCCTACGACCCGGGCCCGTACGCGGCCGCGGCCCCGCCCCAGCAGATCGTCCCCGTGTGCTGCACCACCGAGGCCGCGACGGCGGCCATCACCGACGCCTACCAGCGCCTCGCCGCGCTGCCTCCCGGCCTCCTCGCGAGGGGCGGCGAGAGCAACAACTGGGCGGTGGCCGGAACCAGGAGCGTCAGCGGCGGCGCGCTGATGGCCGGCGACCCCCACCTCCACCTCACGCTTCCCGCGATCTGGTTCCAGATGACGCAGGACTCGCCGGGCTATCACACGGCCGGCGTCGCGATCCCAGGCACGCCCGGCGTCCTGATCGGGCACAACCAGCACATCTCCTGGAGCCTGACCGACGCCCAGAACCAGCAGACGTTCTTCTACCTCGAGCACCAGGACGGCGCCCATCCGGGCCAGTACCTGTGGAACGGCGCGTGGCGCAAGTTCGAGCTGATCGACTACGACATCCCCGTGCTGGGCGGGGAGACGCATCACCTCACCGTGAAGCTGACCGTCCACGGACCGGTGATCACCGAGCGTGGCCAGACCACGTCGGTGTGGTGGGCGGGCAACATCCCCTCGCAGGACCTCGACGTGCTGCTCGGCGTCAACCAGGCGAGCGACTGGCAGCAGTTTCGCGACGCGCTGCGCGGCTGGTACTCGCCAACCCACAACTTCGTCTACGCCGACGACCGGGGCCACATCGGACTCATCTCGGCCGGCTACTTCCCGCTCGTCGCGAACCCCCGGCCCTGGCTGCCCATGCCCGGCACCGGCGAATCCGACGTCACCGGCACCATCCCGTTCGATCAGATCCCGCAGCGCTTCGACCCGCCCGACGGCATCATCTGGTCGGCCAACCAGCGCCAGGTCACGGGCGGCTACCCGTACTACATCGGCACCACGACCAACTTCTTCGACCCCGGCTACCGGGCGAACGAGATCTACAGCGTGCTCAGCCGCACGGGCAAGCTCTCCGCGGCGGACATGCAGGCCCTGCAGACCGACACCCGCGACTACCTCGCGACCGAGATCGTGCCGGCCCTGGTCGACGCGCTGGCGCATTCGACCCTGAGCCCCGCCGACCGCGGGGCGCGCGACCTGCTCGCCTCGTGGGACCACCGGATGGACACCGGCTCCCAGGCCGCGACCATCTGGTGGACGTTCTGGCAGCGCTACATCAAGGAGACCTTCACGCCGTGGTGGACGTCGCGCCACGTCAAGGTCGACATGGCTGAGGTCAGCGACGCGCTCGGCCAGGACCTCGAGGCTTGGACCATGCACGACCAGCACAACCCCGTGTTCGCGCTCGGCGGCCAGGACCAGACCGCCGCGGGAGTGATGATGGTGGCCTTCCACCAGGCGGTCGCGCAGCTGTCGCGCCAGCTGGGACCGAACGAGAGCACGTGGACCTGGGGCCGCGTGCACTCCCGGGTGCTCGAGAACCTCGCCCTGATCTCCGGCCTGGACTACGGCCCCCGCCCCGAGCGCGGCGACGCCAACACGCCGCTCGCGGCCGGCGGCTACCGGTCGACCAGCGGTCCGAGCTGGCGCATGGTGGTCGACTGGGGAACGCACTCGTTCTCCGGCGTCTTCCCCGGCGGCCAGAGCGAGAACCCGGCGTCGGACTGGTACGCCAACCGCGCCGACACGTGGTTCGAGGGCGGGCTCGACCCCATGCTGACCGCCGGCCAGGCGGCCGCGCGCAGCGGCGCCAAACACTGGGACCTCAGGCCGTGAGAACGCGATTCATGGCCGTGGTCGTCGGGCTGATCGTCGCCCTCGCGGGCATGCTGCTCGGCGCGTGGTGGACGCCCTTCCTGGTCGGCGCGGCCTTCGGCCTCACCGTGCGGCGCACGCTGATCGCCCTGCCGCTCGGCGCCGCCTGCGGCCTGGTCGCGTGGGTGCTTCCCCTGGGGGTCCAGCAGGTGCGGTACGGGCTGGGCGCCACGACGGACGCGCTCGCGGCGATCATGGGATTCACCCACGCCGGGGCCGTCCCGGTGGTGCTGAGCCTCCTGGTCGGCGTGCTCCTCGGGCTGTGCGGCGCGTGGCTGGCGAGCGCGGCGCGCGGGCTCATCCGGCCACAGCCTCGTTGACGCCGCGGCGGGCGAGTGATAGGTTCCGGCGCACCAATCGGGCCGCCAGCTTTTCAGGGGAGGGAAAGCGTTGGAGACAGCACACGATGCCGACGTCCGTGACCTGGAGAAATTCGGCTATAAGCAGGAGCTCCGCCGGACGCTCAGCGTCTACTCGAGCTTTGCGGTCGCCTTTTCGTACATCTCGCCTTCGACCGGCATCTTCACCCTGTTCATCCTCGGGATCTCGCTCGCCGGTGGCTTCTTCTACTGGAGCTGGCCGATCGTCGTCGTCGGACAGCTCATCATCGGGCTGAACTTCGCCGAGGTCAGCTCGCACTTCCCGGTCGCCGGGTCCGTGTATCAGTGGACGAAGTACCTGGCGAACCGGACGTACGCCTGGTTCACCGGCTGGATCTATCTCTTCGCCGGCATCCTGACCGTCGCCGCGGTGGTGGCCACGGTCCCGCTGGTCCTGATCCCGCTGATCAACAACGTGTTCGGCGCCAACCTCGGCACGGACCCCGACACCGAGCGCAACGTCGCCGCGCTGGTCCTGCTCAGCACCACGCTGCTGAGCATCTTCGGCGTGCGGCTGGTGGCCATCGTCAACAACACCGGCGTCGTGTTCGAGATCCTCGGCATGGTCGTCTTCGCTTTGATCCTCGTCCTCTTCTATCACCACCAGTCGGCCTCGGTCTTCACCGACACGAGCTACCTGGGCTCGAGCTTCGGCACGCAGGCCGGGACGTTCCTCGCCGCCATGTTCATGTCGCTGTTCGTGATCTACGGCTTCGACACGGCGAGCACGCTGGCCGAGGAGACCAAGAACCCGCGCCGCGAAGCGCCGCGCGCGGTCATCGCCTCCATCGTGGGCGCCGCCGTGATCGGCGCGATCTTCCTCTTCGCGGTCGTGATCGCGATCCCCGGTGACATGAGCAAGTTCATCGCCGACATCAACGCGGGCAAGGATCCCTTCCCGCTGGTCACCATCATCCAGTCGAACTTCCCGGGCTGGGCCGCCAACCTGTACCTGCTGGTGGTGTTCGCCGCGATCTACGTCTGCTGCCTCGCCATCCAGACCTCGACCATCCGGCTGGCCTTCGGCATGGCGCGCGACGGCAAGCTGCCCCTCGGCCGCTACTTCAACCGCGTCAGCCCGTCGCTGCACACGCCCATCGGGACGTGCATCGTGATCGGGGTGCTCGCCGGCCTCCCGCTGGTCTACTACGCGGGCGCCGCGACCATCGCGATCGGCGCGACCGGGATGATCTACCTCTCGTACATCCTCGGCAACGTCGCCATCCTGCTGGCCCGGCTCAAGGGCTGGCCGAAGGAGGCGACGCCCTTCCGCCTGGGCGGCTGGGGACTGATCGTGAACATCCTCGCCCTGGTGTGGGGCGTGTCGATGGAGATCAACTTCCTGTGGCCGCGCAATCTGGCCGTGGGCGGGCAGAACCCGCCGCTCAGCGCTCTCCCGAACGTATCCATCGGAGGCGCGCTCGGCAACATCCCGATCTACGAGTTCACGCTGGGCCTGATCCTGCTCGTCGGGGTCCTCTACTGGGCGTTCGCCCAGCGCCGGGCGACCAGCACGACGCCGACCATCACCCCCGCCGAAGCTCCCGCCTGAACCCGATTTGCACCTCCCCTCTCCCCGCCCGTCGGGGAGAGGGGCCTCATCCCCTCCACACTGAAAAGCACGGCCCGCTAGGTTGAAGCAGCACGTGCGCGCCGTCGTCATCGGCGGAGGAGTCGGCGGCGCCGCCATCCTCTACTGGCTGACGCGCCTGGGCTGGAGCGACGTCATCCTGCTCGAGCGCTCCCGCGTCACCAGCGGATCCACCTTCCACTCCGCCGGCCTGGTCGGCCAGCTGCGCGGCTCGCTCAGCCTGACGCGGATGATGATGAATTCCGTCGACCTGTACCGGAACCTCAAGGCCGAGGTCGGCCTGGAGACCGGCTGGCACGAGGTCGGCTCGCTCCGCCTCGCCTCCAGCCCCGAGCGCATGGAGGAGCTCACGCGCCAGGCGGCGTGGGCCAGGACGTTCGGCCTGCCCCTCGAGCTGATCTCCGCGCGGGAGGCGCAGCGCATGTTCCCGCCCATGACGGCCGACGGGGTGCTGGGCGCCGCCTACCTGCCGACCGACGGGTACATCGACCCCAGCCAGCTCACGTTCGCCCTGGTCGAAGGGGCCAGGCGCCGCGGCGCCGAGATCGCCGAGGACACGCGCGTCACCGGCATCGAGGTGACGGAGGACCGCGTGCGGCGCGTGATCACCGACCACGGCGACGTCATGACCGACCTGGTGGTCAACGCCGGCGGCATGTACGCCCCGGAGATCGGCCGCCTCGCGGGCGTCGACGTCCCGCTCGTGCCCTTCGCGCACGAATACCTCATCACGCGGCCGTCGGGGCTGCCGCTCGACATGCCGACGATGCGCGACCCCTCGCTGCTCGTTTACTACCGGCCCGAGTCGGGCGGGCTGATCATGGGCGGCTACGAGCGCCGGCCGCAGCCCTGGGGCCTCGACGGCATCCCGAGCGACTTCAACGGGCGCCTGCTCGAGCCGGACTGGGAGCGCTTCGAGCCGCTGATGACGAACGCCATCGTGCGCACGCCCTCGCTCCGCGACGCCGAGGTGGTCCGGCTGGTCAACGGGCCGGAGGCGTTCACGCCGGACGGCGAGTTCATCCTCGGGCCCACCGAGGTGCGCGGCCTGTGGGTGGCGGCCGGCTTCTGCGCCCACGGCCTGGCGGGCGCCGGTGGGATGGGCCGGCTGATGGCGGAGTGGATCGTCGAGGGCAGGCCCGGCCTCGACACGTGGGAGATGGACTCGCGCCGCTTCGGCCGCGCGTACACCAGCCGCGAATACACGCTCACCCGCACGCACGAGGTGTACTCGACCTACTACGACGTCAAGTATCCCGGCCACGAGCGCAGCGCCGGGCGGCCCCTGCGCGTCTCGCCCATCTACGGCCGCCTGACGGAGCTCGGCGCGGCGTTCGGCGAGAAGTCGGGCTGGGAGCGCGCCAACTGGTTCGAGCCGAACGGCACCCGCGGCGACCAGGAGCTGCGCCCGCACGGCTGGGCCGGCCGCCTGTGGTCGCCCGCGATCGGCGCCGAGCACGTCGCGTGCCGCGAGTCGGCCGCGGTCTTCGACTTCACCTCCTTCGCCAAGATCGAGGTGCGCGGGCGCGGCGCCGCGGAGTTCCTCGAAAGCATCAGCGACAACAGCGTGGCGCGCGCGGTGGGCGCGCTGACGTACACGCAGATGCTCAACGAGGGCGGCGGCATCGAGTGCGACTTCACGGTCACGCGCCTGGCCGAGGACCGCTTTCGCGTCATCACCGGCACGGCCTTCGGCATGCACGACCTGTCGTGGATCCGCGACCACGCGCCGCGCGGGGGAGGAGTCGAGGTGGAGGACGTCACGTCGGCGTACGCGTGCGTGGGCCTGTGGGGTCCGCGCGCCCGCGACATCATCGAGCGGCTCACCACGACCGCCGTCTCGAACGCCGCGTTTCCGTTCATGACCGCGCGCGAGCTGGCCGTCGGCTCGGTGCCGTGCCTGGCGCTGCGCGTGACCTACGTGGGCGAGCTCGGGTGGGAGCTGTACTGCCCGGCCGAGTTCGGCCTCCGGCTGTGGGACACGATCTGGGAGGCGGGCCACCGCCACGGGCTCGTCGCCGGCGGGTACAAGGCGGTCGACAGCCTGCGCCTGGAGAAGGGCTACCGCGTCTGGGGCGCGGACATCGGCCCCGAGGTCGATCCGTACGCGGCGGGGCTGGGATTCTGCGTCAAGCTCGACAAGGGCGAGTTCATCGGGCGGGACGCGCTCCTGAAGCGGCGCGAAGCGCCGGCCGCCTCACGCCTGGCCTGCCTGGTGCTCGACGAGCCGCGCGCCGTCGCGCTCGGCTCCGAACCGGTGCGGATCGACGGCGAGGTGGTCGGGCGCGTCACCTCGGGCGGGTTCGGCTACACGGTCGGGCGCTCCATCGCTTACGCGTACGTCCCGGCCGCGTGCGCCGAGGGGACCGCGGTCGAGGTCGACATCTTCGGCACGTGGGTCGCGGGCCGCATCGCGCGTGAGCCGCTGTACGACCCGGCCGGAGCCCGCGTCAGGTCCTAGCCCGCCCTGGCTGTCCGAATTCCACGCCTTTTGCGCCAAACGAGCCAGATCCCGCGCCAATAGCGCGCGTCTGGCGCCAGACGCGCCGAACCGCCTACGGACGGCGCTCCAGGGTCTCGACCACCGGCTCTGCCGCCGTCCGCTCCATCCGCGCGAAGTGGCGCGCGGCGTAGTCGTCGAAATCGAAGTCCAGGTCTGAGATCCCGCTCTGCAGCACGCCCCACATCGCCTCGCGGAAGTCGGACATGAACCGCATCAGGCGGATCGACGCGAGATCCTCCTCGCGCACGGCGCCGAAGTACGCCTGCAGGAGCGCGCGGTCCTCGTCGAGGCCGAGCTCGTGGTTGATGGAGAAGTTGGCGAGGTCGAAGAAGCGGTCGCCCATCCCCGCGTACTCCCAGTCGACGATGCGGATCGACCCGTCGTCGAGGAAGTTGGCGTTGAGCAGGTCGTTGTGGCAGGGCACCAGCTCGCGCCGCCCGCGCGCGGCCCTGATCCGCTCGGCGATCCGCCGAGCGGGGTGGAACTCGGGCGGAATTTGCACCCCGTGCGCTTCGGCCATGGCGCGGTACGCGTCGACGACGCCCCACGAGTCGAACCGCCCGGGGATGGGAGGCGAGTCGTGAAACGACCTGAGCGCGAGCGCCGCCCGCTTCAGGTTCGCCGGCTGCCGCATCTCGTCCACCGGCACAGGCCGCCCGGCGATGAAGCGGGCGACGAGCCAGCCCTCGTCCGCCAGGAGGGTGATCACCTCCGGGCCGACCCCGGCCTCGAACGCCCGCCTTCCGGCCTCGAACTCGACCTCGCGGTCGATCCCCAGCAGCTCGGTCCTGGCGCCGCCGAGGCGAAGCACGAACGTCTCGCCGTCGACGGAGACCTTGTAGTTGTGGTTGGTGATGCCGCCACCGAGCTGCTCGAGCACGACCTCGCGCCCGGGCCAGATCCTCTCCGCCGCCGCCCGCGCCGTCGCGTCCACCGAGTCCCGATCCTAATCCGCCCGGGCGGCAACATCGCGAGTGCCGGCATCCGCGGGTTTCAAAGTGGCGCCAATCCCGCCACTGCCGGCCACCGCGGGCAATTCCAGCAGGACGCGAAAGAGCCGCTAGACCTAGACGACCCCCCTCACTGCTCCTTCAACGCCATGACGGCCCATTTCTCCCACGGGATCTCGCGCCCGGGCCAGGCCACGTGCTTGAACGGCCAGACCGTCTCGACCCACGGCTTGAACCACGCATGA
Source organism: uncultured Actinomycetes bacterium (assembly GCA_964559855.1). GTDB lineage: Bacteria > Chloroflexota > Dormibacteria > Dormibacterales > Dormibacteraceae > 40CM-4-65-16. The sequence continues at coordinate 22,954 of CAZLJC010000013.1, read as the reverse complement.
AGCTCCGCGTCCAGCCCTTTCGCGAACTCATCCTCACGAACCCACATCCGGGCCTCGGCCTCGAACCCACGCCTGGTGGTCGGAAACAGATACACACACCCGAGCTGCCTCGCCTCCGACCGATCGAGGACCTCGTACGCAAACTGCGAGCGCAGGTGAAAGAACGCCATCTCGCAGAAGGCCGCGTCCAGCAACGCGAGTCGAATCGTCACGCCCGCCGGCCACTGCAGCCCCGGGCCGATGTAGAGCGATTCGTCGACCGAGTACGTCCGCTGCAGATGCTCGACGCTCGAGGCGTACGACTCGTAGTCGATGGCGAACCGATCCATGACGAGCGGCACCACGACGAACTTCGGAGTTTCGACCCGCGTCGGCACCTCGAAGTCGTCAGGGACGAGTGGAAAGTAGCTCACTGGACGCTCCTCCTCCTGTTGCGTTCGGGTCGTTGAGCAGCCATGGAAGCTCCGGCGTCACCGAGCCCAGCCGGTTGCCTTCCAGGTCGAAAAAGGCGGTGCCTGACTCCGCGGGATCCGGCAGTCGGTGGGCGAAGTCCCTGAGATAGGTCGACGTCGGTTCGATCACGTGGAGGTTGTTGAGAAACGGATGGGTATCGTTGATGTCGCCCCGCGCTCCTCCGCCGAAGTGCCTCGACCTGACCGAGTGACCGTCCCAGTCGACGGCTTCCGTGAGAAAACCGAGTTCGCCGTGATGGTGTTTCGCCATCGCGCGAAGCATCGTCAGCGCCTTGATCACGAAGTCGCGGCGCCCGGTCGCGGCGAACCCTGCGAGGTAGGCCTGCGCCGACATGGCGATCTCCCACATGCAAGCCGAGTTCCAGCTTCGTTCCATGAGCAGGAGGCCCTTGGTCTCGAGCCCATTGAGGTCCTCGCGCAGCTCGAACTGCTCGAGCGGCTCCAGGGCGAGGGAGATCCCTGCGTCCAGCCACGCCGGCACGCCGAGCGCGTCCGCCGCATCGTGCAGCGCCAGAAAGGCGATCGCGTGGCTGACGTTCTCGGATGCATCCTCGGTGTCCGTGTTTGTGCTCCCGAAGTAGCCGCCGCCGGCGATGAACGCTTCGACCGCCTGGGTGATGGGCTTGCGCAGGTCGGCCCAGCCGGCCCGGTGGACGGCGGCCATGAACTGGATCACGAAGCAGCCGCAGCCGCTGCGGTCGTACAGCGGATCTCTCGGAAATGGACCGGCCAGCTGCGTCGGGCCGAGGGCGTCAGGCGCCCGGTCATACACGGCTCCGGCTGGCGTGCACCGACGCGGGTACCAACCGTTCGGGCACAGCTCGACGTCGAGCAGCCAGGCCGCCAGCCGTTTGACGGCCGCCTCGGCATCCCTTGCGATGTCGGGCTCGGCGACCTGGGCGAGCCCGATCAGCTGGTGGCCGGCGCGTGCGATGTGACCCAGCTCGAGGTACTCAGGCCGGCCTTCCAGGTTGTCGAGGAACTCGCCGGACTCGACGTCGCGGTACAGCCTTATCGGGATCGACGAGTCATCGAAAAACCCGGCCTTAAAGGCATGCCGCGCTAGCCTGCGACCGGATTCCAGCAGCGCGTCGGACCCGAGCAGCAGGCCGAATCGCATGATCTGGTTCGAGGCGAAAATCGAATCGGCACAGTAGCCGACCCCCTCGATCAGCCTCCCGCGATAGCGCGAAAGGGTACCGTCCGGCTGGCTGGTGACGCTTCGGCAGCGCAGCGTCCCATCGCCCGGATCGTCGCAGACGGCGAGGGCGTATCGAATCGACGCCAGCGCGCTGTCCATCACCGTGAAATCCGCGTCCTCGGGGACGTAGAAGCCGTGCGGGATCATCGGCTCGAATCGACCTCGTCGATCACGTGGACGGCGGGATCGACTCCGGGCTCCAACGCCACGCCCAGGGAGCACCACGCCGTCGCCGATCCACCCGCGGCCGTGTACGGCACCGGCGTGCTGCAGCTTGCCTCAGCCAACTGGTGCGCCGAGAACGTGGCGGTGGCCGTGCCGCCAAATCCGGCGTTCTTGAAGCGAGCGAACGCGACCAGCTCGGTGGGAGCCCCGGACGGGTTCACAGACCCGGCGCTGCTCGGCCCCGGAACCACGCAGCGGCGCGGGTCCGCCGGTTGCGGGCAGCAGAGCCTCAGGTCGGCCGAGTTCTCGGGGCACAGGAGCCAGTGCGCCGACACGACCTGGAAGCGCGGCCCCGAGTGGGAAACGCCGGCCGTGTTCGAGCACGCAGCGAGCACGAGCCCGGCGAGGGCGAGCACCAGCAGGCCGCGCGCGATCGGCTTCACCTGGCGAGCAGCGAATCAAAGCCGGCATGCGACGCTTGTGGCATGGCGAGGACCTCAGCCCGCGTCGGCACGCCCGACTGGCAGCCGTACGTGGTGGTGCTGACCGCGGCCACGAGGTTCGCCAGCTCGACGCTCGCTTTGAGCGGCCAGTCGCGCAGCCGCGCATAGAGGAACGCGCCGGCGAAGCAGTCTCCGGCGCCGGTGCTGTCCACGACCGCCAACTCGAAACCGTGCACCAGAGCCGTCCCCTCGTCGCGGTCCACCGCCAACGCCCCCATCCGTCCGAGGGTGACGACGACGGTCCTCGGTCCTTCGTCCGCCAGGCGGCGAGCCGCCTCGAGGGGCGGCCGCAGCCCCGTCAGGCCGAAGGCCGTCTCTGAGTTGCAGAAGAACACCGTGGTATGCCGGAGGAGGTCATGCAGTGCGCCAAGGCTGTCCACCTCGGCGTAATCCGCGTCGACGGCGGTCCACAGGCCGTCGGCCTGCAGCTCCCGGAATGCCTTCAACGCGCTCTGGGTTTCCGAGCCGATCGTGTAAGCGGCCCTGGCTCCGCTCATGTCGCCGATGGACGACCACGCCGGATGAATCGCGGGCGAGGCGAACTCGACCATCGAACGCTCGCCGGCGGCGTCGATCAGGCTCAACGTCCAGAAGGTCGGATGCTCGACCTCCGTCACGCCGCTGATGTCGACCGCGGTCTGCCGCAAAGCCTCGAGCGACGCCGCGCCCCGTTCGTCCCTGCCGACATGAGCGACCAGGCGAACCGAACCTCCGAGGCGCGCATAGGTCACCGCGACGTTGGCGGCCATCCCGCCCTGGAACTCCCCGATCAAATTCGCCCACTGCTTCTCGTCGCGCTTGGGAAGATGGTCGAGCGAGACGAGCGTGTCACGGCTGACGTCGCCGATGCAGACGAGCTCAGCGGGCGGCGCGGACATCTTCCTGGATCGCGCTTTCATAGATCAGCGGGTCGCCGTCCTTCTTATGTGCGGCGTCCGCGAAGGCGTAGAAGGAACCCCCCAGGCGCCTGCCGATCTCATAGGAGTAGATCTGCGACGGAAGCGAGTAGGTCAAAGGCGTCAACCAGTCGTCGAGCCCGGGCGCGACGTCGTAGCGCCAGGCGTCACGCAAGGCCGGCGGCAGAGCCCTCGCCGGCTCTGTGACGACGGCCAGCCTCGTTTTCAGGTTGACCAGCGACACCAGCAGCTCGTCGTCGCGGCCCTCGGCGGCGCCGGGAGGACAGAACATGATCACCGGCGTGGCGCTCGACACGTAGGAGTACTGATCGTGGGCGTACTCCTCGCTGTCCTGGCACATCGCCGCGAGCTGCGGGATCTCGAACAGCTTCCGGGCGTGAAAGCGGGCGGAAGAGAGGTTCGGGCCGGACGCCAGCGCCACGTGGACCAGGTCGCGATCCGCGGTCGCGTCAGCGTGCTGCGCCGCGACCGGCCATAGCGACTCCAGCGACCGCTCGATGAGCTCCGGAAGAGCATTCAGCTGGCCTTCGAGCCGCGACCGGTCGCCCGTGCGGCCCCACGCCCGGGCCAGCGCCAGTCCCAGCTCGAAGAAGAGCACCATGTTGTAGGCGTACGAAGACGTGCCCGGTATCGGCCCGAGCTTGGGAAACGGAGTCGCCACGCAGGTGCCGCCTTCCATCGCGAGCGCGCTGTTCTTGCTGCCGGTCACCGAGATGGTGGACAGGCCGCGGCGCCGCGCGGCGCGCACGCACTCGATGACGCGGCTCACCTTTCCCGACTGCGACAGCGCGACCACGAGGGCATCGGCCGGCGCGGTCTCGACCGAGTAGCGCGAGAAGGTCATCGCGGTGAGAGCCTGCACCGGCACGCCCAGGAGCCGCTCCCACATGAACTGGGCCGCCCAGCCGACGTCGTACGAATCTCCGCAGCCGACGAGGTAGACCCGCGAGGCGCGCCGCGTTGACCGTGCCGCCTCCTCCGCCACCGTCTTGAACCACGGATACGCGCCGCGGATCAGGTCCGGCTGCCGGCGGACGTCCTGCGCTATCAGTTCGATGTCGTCTGAGAAGGTTGGCAATCGATCTCCTTTGTGTGCTTCATAGCCTGATTCGTGGGTCCGCGAGGGCCTGCAGGATGTCCACCAGTGCGTTGATCGCGACATACCCGACACCGACCGCCAGAGTCACCCCGATGATGGCGGGGTAGTCGCCCGCCGGAATGCTGAGCGCCGTGTAGTAACCGATGCCTGGCCACGCGAAGATGTCTTCGATCACGACCACCCCGGCGAACATGAGGCCGAGCTGCAGACCGGTCATCGACAGCGCCGGCCCGACCGAGTTTCGCAGTGCGTGGCGCAGCAGGATCGTGATCTCGCGAACGCCCTTCGCCCTGGCCGTGAGGATGTAGTCGGACTGGAGGCTGGCGACCAGGCTGCTGCGCAGCACACGCCCGATGGCGACGGCGGGCCCGATCGAGATCGACCAGGCCGGAAGGATGATGTGCTGCACCCCGTCGGCGAACACGTCAGGACGCCTGGCGATCAGCGCGTCGACGAGCATGAACCCGGTTGGACCGGAGGGCGCATCGAAGAACGAGGTCTGGCCGGCCGGCGGCAGCCAGCTCAGCTTTCCATAGAGGATGAGGATGCCGAAGACCGCGAGCAAAAAGACCGGCGCCGACGCACCACTGATCATCAGGAGCCGGACCAGGCCGGCGATCTTCCACCGCGTGGTCGCCAGGAGGGCCAGGCCCAGCGCCTCGAGCAGGGCGAGCCCGACGCCGGCGATCGCCAGCTCGAGCGTCGTCGGGATGAACGCGCGAAGGTCGGACGCGACCGACCGGCGGGTCCTGATGGAGACCCCCAGGTCGCCCTGAACCATGCCCGCGACGTAGTGCACGTACTGAACGGGCAGCGGGCGGTCGAGCCACAGGTCGTGCCGCAGCTGCTCCATGGCCGCGGCGCTCGCGTGCGGCCCAAGGATCTCCTTCGCGGGATCGGTCGGCGCCAGGCTCCGCAGCACGAACAGCACGGCCGCCAGCACGAGGATCACCAGGACCATCGAGCTGATGCGCAGGGTGATGAACCGGACCATCAAGCCTCGACTCCGAGCGCGTCACGCAGCGCATCGCCGGTGAGATTGGCGAGGAGCGCAAGCACGAAGACGGCCGCGGATGGCATCACGGGCACCCACCACGCGTCGAGCAGATAGGGAAGCCCGCGCGCCACCATGCCCCCGAGCTCGGGAGCCGGCTGCGGAGCACCGAGGCCCAGGAACGACAGGCCCGCCAGGGTCAGGATGAGGCCGCCCACGTCGAGGCTGGCGGCGACGATGATCGGGGGAATCGCTCCCGGCAGCAGGTGGCGCAGCCAGAGACGGCCGGTCGACACGCCTGACAGGCGCGCGGCCTCCATGTGCGGACGGGCGGCCAGCGCCCTGATCTCGCCCCGAACGATGCGGGCGTAGTAAGGCCACCACACGACGGCCACCGCGAGTATCAGGTGCGCGAACGAAGGCCCCAGCACGGCCACCACGGCGATGGCGAGAACCGGGGCCGGAAGGGCCAGGAACGTGTCGGTCAACCGCATCAGCAGCGTGTCGAGCCATCCGCCGGCCGCACCGGCGGCCAGGCCGGTCAATCCGCCGACAGTCACGCCGGCCGCGATGACGATGAAGGCCGCGATCCAGCTCGTCCTGGCCCCGTACAGGACGCGGGTGAATATGTCGCGCCCGACCTCGTCGGTTCCGAGCAGCGTTCCTGGGCCTGGCGCCACGAACGGGTCGCTCACCGGAACCGCCGGGCTGTCGCGCACGAGCAGCGGGCCGATGAGGGAGCCGGCCAAGACGATGACGAAGATGACGAGGGCGACCTGATCGACCAGCCGCACGTTCCGCCGTGCATCGTCGAGCTGGCGGATCCGGGAAGTCCGGGCGGCCGGCGCGATGGATGGACTCGCCGTCGCCGCCATCAGTGCTCGACCAGGATGCATGCGGCCGAGCGATCCGCCCGGCCGCGCAGATTCAACAGCTCCGGCACCGTCGTCCGGCACGCGTCGACCGCCTCAGGGCAGCGGGGGTGAAACGGGCAGCCGCTCGGGATCGCGAGCGGATTTCCCGCGTCTCCGCGGGCGAGCGTGTCCACCCGGGCGAGCCCGGGCACCGCCGCGATCAGCGCCTTGGTGTACGGGTGGGCCGGAGCGGCCGTGACCTGGTCCACGGGCCCTTCTTCGACGATCTGTCCGAGATACATCACGGCGATGCGGTCCGCCACCACCCTCGCCGCCGCCAGGTCGTGCGTGACGAAAAGCACGGCCAGCTGAAGCTCTCGCCTCAGGCGGCCGATCATGTTCAGCACGACCGCGGCGAGGGAGACGTCGAGCGAGCTGGTCGGTTCGTCGCAGATCAGCAGCTTCGGCGGCACCACGATGGCCCTGGCAAACGCCGCGCGCTGGCGCTGGCCTCCCGACAGCTGGCGGGGGCGCACGTCGACGGCCGATCGATCGAGACCGACCATCGCAAGCGCGTGGGCGATGCGATCCGCCCGCTCGGCCGGGCTGAGGCGTAGAGGCTGGAGACGCTCGCCGATGAGCTCGCCCACCGTCAGCCAGGGGGTCAGGGAGGCGCCGGCATCCTGGAACACCATCTGCGGGTTGGTCCCAGGCGCGAGCTCCACCTTTCCGCGGTCGCACCTGATGAGGCCGGCGACCATGCGCAGCATCGTCGATTTGCCGCAGCCACTCTCTCCGACGACCGCCACCGACTCCCCGCTCGAGATCGTCAGGTCGACACCGCGCACGGCGTGAAGCCGGGCTCGCCTGAACGTACTGGTCCAGACCTGGAAGTCCTTGTGGACGTCGCGCAGCCGGACGACCGGCTTCTCATCGGGCTGGCCTGTGGGGGTCCACTGGACGGAGTCCTTCTCGGCCGCGCGCTCCTCCAGCACCTGGTCGATCCGGATGCAGGCGGCCAGGCGCCCGTCTCCGGCGGGCAGCAGGGGCGGCGGCTCGGCATCGCAGGCATCGATCCGCAGCGGGCAGCGGGGAGCGAATGGACACGCGTGAGGCGGAGCGGCTGGACTCGGAGGCTCTCCTGGGATCGTGGTCAGCGGTCGCGTGCGGTCCGTCCCCATCTCGATCCGGGATCTGAGCAGCGCGGCCGTGTAAGGGTGAGCCGGCCGGTGCAGCACCTGCGCGGCGGGACCGAGCTCCATGATTCGGCCGGCGTACATCACGGCGATCCGATCCGCCACCTGGGCCGCCACGCCAAGGTCGTGCGTGATGAAGAGGAATGCGCAACCGATCGCCTGGCCCAGGCTGCGGAGCAGGTCGAGGACCTGCGCCTGGACCGTGACGTCGAGTGCGGTGGTGGGTTCGTCGAGGACGACCAGGGCGGGGTTGCTCGCGACGGCGATCGCGATCATCACGCGCTGTCGCTGGCCGCCCGAGAGCTCGTGAGGGTAGGCCCTGAGCAGCGATCGCGGACGGGGCAGCCCGACGGCGCCCAGGAGTCGCTCGGCTTCGGCGTAGGAGTCGGTCGCCTCGACCAGCTGGCGGCCGATGCGCATCGTGGGGTTCAACGAGGTCATCGGATCCTGGAAGACGACTCCGAGGCGGTGCTTGCGCAGGTCGCGCAAGGTTCGGGGCTCGGCCGAGAGGATGTCGATGTCGAGGACCCGGATGCTTCCCTGAACCACCGGCGGCGGCGTTCCACGAAGCAGCCCCAGCAGTGAAAGGCCGACCGTGCTCTTCCCCGATCCGGATTCGCCGACCAGGCTCAGAATCTCGCCGGGATGTATCTCCAGCTCGACGCCTCGCACCGCCGGCACGCTTTTGTGCTGCCGGGCGAACGTGACCTGAAGACCTTCTACCGCCGCCACCGGCCCGGACCGCCGATCGCTCAACTGAACCCCTGCCCCCTCGCTCTCGCTCTCGCTCCCGACCTCAGGCGGCCGGGCCATCTGGACCACTACCGGGTATGAGGTCCTGGATCAGCAGGGCTTCAGGTATTGGATCCGAACCGTCCAAAGGGTAGAAAAGTCGTGGTACCAGCCGCAAATGCCTGCCCGCGCCACCGCGACCTCCTTCTCGTCTCCCAGGGGGATGAAGTCGCCGGACTGCTGGTAAGCGTCAGCCGCCTGGCTGTAGTCGGACTCGATGGTCGCCTGGTCCACGGCCGCCAGCCCTTTCTGGATCAGGTCGTCGGCGTTGGTGTTGACCGGCGCGAAATAACTCAGACCGCCGTTCTGGGCGTAGAACAGCGTCGCCCACGCCGACGCGTCGGCGTCATCGGGGTTTGCCGGGAGGATGAGCATGTTGGCGCGGCCCTGCGGGTTGGTCGGCCATGCGAATGTCGTCTGCTCGGTCACGCCCCGTGTCGTCACGTCGAGACCGGCGGCGCTCAGCTGCGTCTGCACCAGTTCGGCGACCTGCGCGTTCAGGGGATCGTCCGTCGTGTATGCCAGGTCGACCTTCTTGGTCGACAGCGGACCGGCGAGGCGCTTGAGGACCGACGGGTCGTACTTCGGCTCGAACATGCCCTTTCCGATCGGAAGCGCTCCGATCGTGAACATCTGCCGCGCCACGGTTGCGGTATCGCCATACACGGTCGGAATGATCTTCTGGCGGTCGACCGCCTGAGCGACCGCCAGCCGAACCGCCGGATCGGTGAAGGGCGGGAGGTTGGGATTGATCCAGAGATTGAGCCGGACGATGGAGGTCAGGCCCTGCACCTGAAAGCGGCTGTCGTTCCGGAATGAGGGCAGCGACGAGGTGAGCACCCCGTGCATCAGGACGTCCAGGCTGCCGGACCGAAGCTCGAGCTGCTGCGTCGTGAAGCTGGGAATCTGCGTTATGTCGACCGTCGTGTAGTAGGGATGAGGGCCCCAGTACTTGTCGTATGCCTGCATCACATAGGTGGTGGCCGGCACGACCGACCCGAGCTGGTAGGGTCCGGTGCCGGCGTCGTGGCTCGCGAGCCACGCCTGACCCCAGTCGTCCTTGACGGTGTTCGCCTTGACCGCCGCCGGGCTCACCGCCTTGGGGCCGTACGGCGAGGCCATGTAGTGCAGGAATGCGCTGACCGGGCTCGACAGGTGGACCACGAACGTCTGCGGGTCTGGGGTGTCCATGGTCGTCACGTTGGCGACCATGTATTCCGGCCCGCCGTTCACTGCCACGCGGCGCTGGAAGTCGTACTTCCACGAGGACGAGTCCATGGGCGTGCCGTCGTGGAACGTCACACCGGAGCGGAGGTGGAACGTGTAGGTGAGCCCATCCGACGATTCGTTCCAGCTCGTCGCCAGCCACGGCTCGATGCTTGGGGTCGAGTCGTTCTTGTACCGCACGAGCCCCTCGTAGACCTGGAGCGTGATCGAAAGACCCTCGGCGTCATAGAAGATGTCGGGGTCCAGCGATCCCTGGTCAAAGCTGAACGCCGTCTTCAGGACATGCGATCGATACGAGACGGCGGCGGGGCTGCCGCCGCCGCATGCTCCGACCAGGACGGTGATGCCTGCCAGCACGGCGATGGCCGTGCGGGGTCCCATCAGCTTCATCAAGCGGCCAGACATCCTTCGCTTCCCTCCGGACAGGTCGTGGTTGATTTTCAGCTCGGTTTCGGCGATCTTAGCACTACTATCTATCAATCGCTCGAAAAATATTTCAGGGAACCATGAGGTCCACGCCTCGGTCCGGAACGGATATCGCGGTCGACGGCTCGCCCGTCGAGCGGCGCCACCGGCTGGGCCGTCCGCGCAACCGCCCCGTCGGTCCTGATGCCGACCCGCGGGAGGACATCCTGGACGCGGCCGCCACCCTCTTTGAGAGCCGCGGCTTCGGCGCCACCACCACCCGCCAGATCGCCGCCGCCGCGGGGTTGGAGCAGGGCTCGATCTTTCATTACTTCAGCCGCAAGGACGACCTCCTGGCCGAGCTCCTGGACCGCACGCTCGAGCCGGCGCTCGCCTACGCCACCTGGCTCGACCGGCAGCCTGTGCCGCCGGACCAGAAGCTCTACCTGCTGGCTTATCGCGATACGGTCAACATCTGCTCGGGGCCGCACAACCTGGCCATGCTGATGCACCTGCCGGAGGCCAAGCGTCCGGAGTTCAGGAACTACTGGGACAAGAGGCTGGCCCTCAAGCGCACCTACGGCCGCTACGTGACTGCCGGCAGCAGGAACGGAATCTTCACCCACCTGCCGCCGGGCCTGGCCACCGAGCTGGTGTTCGCAATGGTCGAAAGCACGATCGAGTGGTTCGACCGGAGTGGAGGCGACGCGAAAAGAGCCGCCAATCAGGTTGCGACCGCCGTCCTCAGGCTGCTGCTCGCGGACCCCGAGGCGGTCGATCAGGTGGTCCGTCTCGCATCGTCGCGCCGAAAGGAAGGACCGGGCGAGACCTCGGCTTCAGCCGGAGCCGGTCGAGGCTCGTAGGGACGATGCAGATCGCGGGGCTGTTCGCGACCGCGGGGGTTTTGCTCCTGCTTCTTGCCTTCGGGCTCAACCTGGCCGGCCGGCTGGAGCGGCGGAGCCTCGCCTACCAGTCGATGAACGTGCTGGGCGCCGCCCTGTCGTGCTACGCGGCGGTGCTGATCACTTTCTGGCCTTTCGTCGTCCTCGAGGGCTGCTGGGCCGCCGTCGCCGCATTCGCCCTGGTGAGCCGCCTGGTCCTCAAGCCCAAGACCGAATCGGAGCCGATCCGGTGAACGAGCTGATGCTGCAGGAGATGGAGTCCCAGGCCGCGATGCTCGCGGAAGCCATCGTGGACCTTCGCGCCCAGGCGACCTCGATCGGGCGCGGCGACATGAGCCGCATCGTGCTCGCCGGAAGCGGCGATTCCGGGCATGCCGCGATGGCGGTGGAGGACCTTCTGCTCCGCCGCCTGCGCCTGCCGGTCTGGGCTCTCCCCTCCATCGCGGCGTCCCGCTACCCGCGGACGGGCCGCGGCGATCTGACGGTTGCGATCTCCGTCAGCGGCGAGGTGATCCGGACGCTCGAGGTCGCTCGCCGGGCCCGGCACCGCGAGTCGACCACGGTTGCCGTGGTGGCCAACGGCGAGTCGAGGCTGGCTCGCGAATGCGACGTGGCGCTGGTCATGCCGAAGCCGATCACCAGGTCGACGCCGCACACGCGCGACTACGCCGCCACGCTGCTTGCGCTCGGCGTGCTCGGGGAGAGGCTGTCCGGCGCGCCATGGGCGGAGCTCGACCAGTGGGTCGGCGCGGTCGGGACGCTGGTCACCCGGTCGCTGGAGTGGGCGGCCTCGATCGAGGTGTCCCCGGCGGAGGCTCGCGTGTGGTTCCTGGGCTCTGGACCCGACCGCGGAACGGCGGCCTACGGCGCCCTCAAGTTCTGGGAGGCGGGCGGCGCCTGGGCGTGGTGGGACGACCTGGAGGAGTTCGCGCATGGCTCGCAGCTCCAGGCACGTCCCGGTGACGACGTCGTCCTGTTCGCGACGGGGCCGGCATCGAGTCGCGCCGCCGAGATGATCCCCGGGATCCTGCGCATGGGGTTGCGGCCGCTTGTGATCACCGACGGGGCGGTGTTTCCCGGCGTGCCGTTGCGGCATCAGTTCGAGCTTCAGCCGCGGCTGCCGGAGGACCTCATAGGCTTCTACAGCTGCGTGCCGGTCCAGGCGATCGCCTATCAGTACGCGTGCGCGCGCCACGTCGACGTGACGGTGCCGATGGCGGGCGCGCCCTTCGGCCAGACCTACGAAGACGTGCACAACGAGTGGATGAGGAAGAGCAAGCTCGAGGTCGAAGGCTAGGTCGAACGGCGCGGGAGAGGTCGCGACGGTCTCGTCCCTGCATTCCACGCGTCTTGCGCCAAGCGCGCCGAATCCCGCGCGAACTGCACGCGTTTTGCGCCAAACGCGCCGAAATCACATACAGATTTCGTGAGGCGTCCGGGCTAAGCGTCGATCGGTTCGCTCGCCGGCGGCCGCTGCTCTCTGAGGTCCAGCCATGAATGGATCGCTATCGCGCCGAGGATGATCGCTGCGCTCAGCACGACCCCAAACGTCAGCGCCTCACCGAGGGCCATCAGGACCCAGAGTGGCGCCAGGATGGTCTCCATCAGCAAGAGCAGGCTCACCTCCGCGGCGGGAAGGTAGCGCGGCGCCAGGGTGATGAGAACGAGTCCTCCGGGCACGATGAGGAGGCCGTCCACGGATGCCGCGATTGCGGTCCTGAGATCGGGGAACCCCGAAGTCCACGGGATGACCAGGATCGCGACGGCAAGGCTGCTGATCGCCAGGGCCGGCAGGCGGCCCGAGTTCTGGTAGCGCCTTAGAGACACGAGGAGAAATCCCAGCACGGCGGTGTTCCCCAGGGCCCAGAGGTCACCCTGAAGGTAGCCGCTGCCGAGGCCGCCGGCCACGACGATGACCACGCCGGCCAGAGCTGCGATGCCGGCCAGCCAGGTCCGCGCCGGAAGGTGCTCCCCTAGAAGAAAGTGACCCAGGATCCCGGTCACCAGCGGAGCGGCGGCGATGATGACCAGGGTGTGCGCCACGCTGGTATGCGTGAGCGAGAGGACAAACGTGATCGTGCCGAGCACCATCAGGGCCGCGACGAGGAGGGTCGTTCGCCAGCTTTGGTCCCACGCCTCGGCATCGGGCTCAATCGCTCGGCGCGCGAGGAGCGCCATCAGAGTGAATGCGAGCCCCGAAAGCAACCCGCGCCAGAACACCACGGAGGCGGGCGAGAAGGACTGCAGGCGGACGAGCAGCCCGTCGAAGCTGATCAGCGAAGCACCGCCGACGGCCAGAACGATGCCTCGAACGTGGTTTGTCAAGTGATCAAGGTTCGCACGTGAACGTCCCCCGCGCCTGCACACGACAGCTTGGCAACCGTCCGGCTGCCAAGCTGACAAGCTCATGACACTGGGTGAGCCTCGTGGATTCAGGGCGCAGATCCAGGCGATCGCCGAGCGGCGCGGCATCAGCAACGTCCGCGTCATCGGCTCAGTCGCCCGGGGCGAAGTCACGGAAGATAGCGACGTCGACTTCCTCGTCGAAGTCGAGCCCGGACGGTCGATCCTTTCAGACGGTGGCTTCCTGGTTTCGGAGCTGATCGGTAAGCAGGTGCACGTCCTGACGCCAAAGGGTTTGGCTGCAGGTCAATCCGGTGACGTGATCAGCGAGGCTGTCCCCCTCTGACCGCTAAAACGGTTGACGTCGATCCGCTTGGACGGATCGCCGCAGCGGAACTCACCTGCGAACAATGGAGCGCAACGGCCGCGCCCCAATCCTGATCCCGCTGCCACCGCCCCGGCCGCCCCACCGAGTTCCGATCCTAGTCCCCACGTACCCCTAAGATGGCCGCGTGACCGCGACGCGTCATACGACCGAGGCCGAGCTTGCGGAGCTTCGGCGGCGGTACGTGCCGCGGGGCATCACCACCTCCCACCCCCTGACCGTGGCGCGCGCGCAGGGCTCCGAGCTGTGGGACCTCGAGGGCAAGCGCTACGTCGACTTCGCCGGCGGCATCGGCGTGATGAACGTCGGCCACGCCCACCCGAAGGTGATGGAGGCGGTGCGCGAGCAGCTCGACCGCACCACCCACACGTCCTTCCAGGTCGTGCAGTACGAGTCCTACCTCCGCCTCGCGGAGCGGCTGTGCGAGGTGACGCCCATCGCGGGCGAGAAGAAGGCGATCTTCTTCTCCACGGGCGCCGAGGCGGTGGAGAACGCCGTCAAGATCGCGCGCGCCGCCACCGGCCGACCGGCCGTGATCAGCTTCCGCGGCTCCTTCCACGGGCGCACTTTGCTCGCCCTCACCCTGACCGGCAGCGTCCAGCCCTACAAGCAGGAGTTCGGCCCGTACGCCGCGGAGGTCTACCAGACGCCCTTCCCGTACACCTACCGCGGCTGGAACACCGACGCGGCGATCGCCGACCTCGAGAACCTGCTCGAGTCGGAGGTCGGCCCGCAGCGCGTGGCCGCGGTGATCATCGAGCCGGAGCTCGGCGAGGGCGGGTTCGTCCCGGCGCCCCTCGACTTCATGCGCCGGCTGCGCGACCTGACAGCGCGCCACGGCATCCTGCTCATCGCGGACGAGATCCAGAGCGGCTTCGGACGCACCGGCAGGCTCTTCGCGGTCGAGCACTCGGGCGTCCAGCCCGACCTCATGACGGTCGCCAAGAGCCTGGCCGCCGGCTTCCCCCTGAGCGGGGTCATCGGCCGGGCCGAGGTGATGGACGCGCCGGCGCCCGGCGGCCTGGGCGGGACGTACGGCGGCAACCCGGTCGCGTGCGCGGCCGCCCTGGCGGTGCTGGACGTCATGCGCGACGAGCGGCTGCCCGAGCGCGCCGCGCGCATCGGCTCGATCGTGGAGGAGCGGATGGAGACGTGGTCGAAGGAGCACGAGCTCGTCGGAGAGGTGCGCGGCCTCGGCGCCATGATGGGGCTCGAGCTGGTCCGCGACCGCAAGACCCGCGAGCCGGCCGGCACCGAGACCGCCGCCATCCTGGCCGCCGCCCGCGAGCGCGGCCTGATCGCGCTGCGCTGCGGCGTGCACCACAACGTGATCCGGACGCTGATGCCGCTGACAATTCCTGACGAGCAGCTCGAAGAAGGGCTCGACATCCTCGGCGCCGCCCTCGGCGCCTGACCACCCGAAGAAGCAAGGAGGGGCGATATGAGCACGACGCTTCGACGCCACGAGATGTTCATCGGCGGCAAGTGGACGCCGGGCGCGGGAGGCGAGCAGGAGGAGGTGGTCAACCCGGCCACCGGCAAGGTCATCGCGCACGTCCCCAAGGGGACGGCGGAGGACGTGGACCGCGCCGTCGAGGCGGCGCGCAAGGCGTTCGACGAGGGGTGGGCCGACACCACGCCACGAGAGCGAAGCGAGCGCATGCTCAAGCTGGCGGACGCCATCGAGGCGCACGGCGACGAGCTGGCGCGGCTCGAGTCCGAGAACGTGGGCAAGCCGCTGGGCACCACCCTCTCCGAAGAGATCCCGCCGATCGTCGACTGCATCCGCTTCTTCGCGGGCGCGGCGCGGAACCTCGAAGGCAAGGCGGCCGGCGAGTACATGACCGGCTTCACGAGCATGATCCGCCGCGAGCCGCTCGGCGTCGTCGGGTCGATCACGCCGTGGAACTACCCGCTGATGATGGCGGCCTGGAAGATCGGCCCCGCCCTCGCGGCCGGCAACACCGTGGTGATCAAGCCCTCGGAGTGGACGCCGCTCACCACGCTGCGCCTGGCCGAGCTCGCGGCCGAGATCCTGCCCGCGGGCGTGCTCAACGTGATCACCGGCGACGGCGAGCCGGTCGGCGCCGGCATCGTCCGGCACCCTGGGGTGAGCATGGTCTCGCTCACCGGCGACGTGGCCACCGGGAAAGAGGTCGCGAAGGCGGCGGCCTCGACGCTGAAGCGTGTCCATCTCGAGCTCGGTGGCAAGGCCCCGGTCGTGGTCTTCGACGACGCCGACCTGGAGAAGGTCGTGGAGTGGGTCAAGATCGGCGCCTACTTCAACGCCGGCCAGGACTGCACCGCGGCCACGCGCGTGATCGCGGGCCCCGAGGTCCACGAGAAGCTGCTCGCCGAGCTCGTCCCCGCGGTGAGCTCGCTCAAGGTCGGCGACCCGATGGCCGACGGCACCGAGATGGGCCCGCTGGTCACCGAGGAGCACCTGGCGCGGGTCAGCGGATTCGTCGACCGCGCGCGCAAGGCGGGCGACGAGATCGTCACCGGGGGCGAGCGGATCGACCAGGCCGGCTCCTGGTACCGCCCGACCGTGGTCGTCCCGCACAGCCCGAGCTCCGAGATCGTGAACCGGGAGGTCTTCGGGCCCGTCGTGACGGTGCAGCGCTTCACCGACGAGGAGCAGGCGCTCAGGTGGGCCAACGGCGTCGACTACGGGCTCGCGGCGTCGGTGTGGACGCGCGACGTCGGGCGCGCGCTGCGCATGGCGCGCAAGCTGCAGTTCGGCACCGTGTGGATCAACACGCACATCCCGCTCGTCAACGAGATGCCGCACGGCGGCTACAAGCAGAGCGGGTATGGCAAGGACATGTCGCTCTACTCGCTCGAGGAATACACGCAGATCAAGCACGTGATGGCATCGCTTGACTGAGGCCGAACCAAAGGTCAAGAGCGCGGCGGCGCTTCGCCTCAGGTCGGTCCGCAAGAGCTACGGCCAGGTCCTGGCCGTGGCCGGCGTCGACCTGACCGTCAACGAGGGCGAGTTCTTCACGCTGCTCGGGCCCTCGGGCTCGGGCAAGACGACGCTGCTCCGGCTCATCGCCGGCTTCGAGCGGCCCGACTCGGGCGCGATCGAGCTCGGCGGGCGCGACGTCACCTCCCTGCCGCCGTACGCCCGGCAGACCAACACCGTGTTCCAGGACTACGCGCTCTTCCCGCACATGACGGTCGGGCAGAACATCGAGTACGGCCTGCGCATCAAGCGCGTGCCGGCGGCCGAGCGCCGCACCCGCGTGCAGCGCGCGCTGGACATGGTCCGCCTGGCTGGCCTGCAGGGCAGGCGGACCAACCAGCTGTCCGGCGGCCAGCGCCAGCGCGTGGCCCTGGCGCGCGCGGTGGTCAACGAGCCGGAGGTGATGCTGCTCGACGAGCCGCTCGGGGCGCTCGACCTGAAGCTGCGCCAGGAGATGCAGATCGAGCTGAAGCAGATCCAGAAGGAGGTCGGCATCACGTTCGTCTACGTGACGCACGACCAGGAGGAGGCGCTGACCATGAGCGACCGCCTCGCCGTCATGGCGAACGGGCAGATCGAGCAGATCGGTTCGCCGGTCGAGGTCTACGAGCGGCCCGCCAGCGAGTTCGTGGCCGGGTTCATCGGCACCTCGAACGTGCTGCAGCGCGACGGCGTGCGCTTCGTCATCCGGCCGGAGAAGATCCGGCTGCTCATGGAGGGCGACCAGCCGGACCCCGGGATGGTGGTCGAGCCCGGCCGGATCGAGGAGGCCGTCTACATCGGCGTCTCGACCCGTTTCCTGGTCCGGCTTGACAGTGGCGAGATGCTCGTGGCCGTGCGTCAGAATATGGACGCTCCAGGCGCCGCGGCGACCCTGGAGGGCAGGCCGGTGAGACTGGCCTGGGCGAGAGATCACGTTTACGTCCTCGAGAGAGGGGAGGTTGGAAGTAGATGAAGTTTCGTGCACTGTGTGCGGTGGCCGCGGCGGCGGTGACCCTCGCGGCCTGCGGCGGCACGACCGCGACGCCCGGGACGTCGCAGAAGCAGCCGCCGACGGCCGGGATGAAGCCGCAGTCGTCGATCGCGTCCACCGGCGAAGGCGCGCTCAACCTCGTCCTGTGGGACGGCTACGCCGACAAGTCCTGGGCCGACCCGTTCCAGCAGGCCACCGGATGCAAGCTGAACCTGCACCCGGCCGGCTCGTCGGACGAGATGGTCAGCCTGATGAAGGACGGGGGCGGCGGCCAGTGGGACCTCGTGTCGGCCTCCGGTGACGCGGACCTCCGCCTGATCTACGGCGGCGACGTCAAGCCCGTCAACGTGGACCTGATCCCCGACTGGCAGAACTTCCAGAACTACTTCAAGAACCCGCCGTACAACACGATCAACGGCGTCCACTACGGCGTGTCGCTGCAGTGGGGTCCCAACACGCTGCTCTACAGCACCAAGAAGTTCGCCAACAAGCCGACCAGCTGGCAGGTCATCTACGACCCGGCCAACAAGGGCCTGGTCACGGTGCCCGACAACCCGATCCAGATCGCCGACGCCGCGCTGTACCTGAGCAAGACGCAGCCGAACCTCGGCATCAAGGACCCGTACGAGCTGACGCAGAAGCAGTTCGACGCCGCGGTGAGCCTGCTCAAGCAGCAGCAGCCCCTGATCAAGAAGTACTGGGCCCTGGCCACCGACGAGATCACGCTGTTCCAGAACGGCGACGTCGTGGTCGGCGCGGCGTGGCCCTACCAGACCATCCAGCTCAAGACGGCGGGCGCGCCCGTCGACGAGACCATCCCGCAGGAGGGCGCGACCGGGTGGGCGGACACGTGGATGCTCGCCACCAAGGCCCCGCACCCCAACTGCGCGTACATGTGGATCAAGTGGGTCAGCACCGCCAAGGTGCAGGCCGAGCAGGCGCTGTCGTTCGGCGAGACGCCGGTCAACAGCAAGGCGTGCGCCGAGATGGAATCGCTGCAGGCCGGCTCCTGCGCGCAGTACCACGCGGACCAGACGGGCGCCTCGTACTTCGACACGATCAAGTTCTGGAAGACGCCGCTCGCCACGTGCGACGACGGCAGCAACAACTGCATCCCCTACGACCAGTGGGTCTCGGCCTGGACGACGATCAAAGGCTGAGGTGTCCGTAGAGACAGCCAGGCGGCCCCGTCCCAAAAAGGGCGGGGCCGTCCCGTTTCAAGCGGTCCTGTGGCGGTTTCCCTGGCTCCGGCCGCTCCTTCTGCTGGCGCCGCCGGTGGCGTGGTTCGTGGTCATCTACCTCGCCTCGCTCGCGCTCCTGCTGATCACGGCCTTCTGGACCATCGACCCCTTCACCACGCAGATCGTCCAGTCCTGGAACCTGGACAACTTCCGGATCATCGTCACCAACCAGACGTACTGGTCGATCATCAGCCGCACGGTCGTGATCGCCGCGCTGGTCACGGTCACCGACGCGGTGCTGGCGTTCCCGTTCGCGTACTACATGGCGCGCGTCGCATCGCGTCGCGTGCAGACCTTCCTCTTCGCCGCGGTCCTGCTGCCCCTCTGGGCCAGCTACCTGGCGCGCGTGTACGCATGGATCCTGATCCTGAACCACAGCGGCGTCCTCAACTGGAGCCTGCAGTCGATCGGGCTGCCGCCGGCCAACATCGGCTACACCAACACGGCGATGTGGCTCGTCTTCTCCTACATCTGGCTGCCGTTCATGATCATTCCGGTCTACGCGGCGCTCGAGCGCGTGCCCGAGTCGCTGCTCGAGGCGGCCGCCGATCTCGGGGCGCGGCGCTGGCGCGCGGTACGCGACGTGGTCATCCCGCTGGTGCTGCCCGGGGTCGTCGCCGGGTCGATCTTCACCTTCTCCCTCACGCTCGGCGACTACATCACGCCGATCCTGGTCGGCGGCGCCAGCTCCAGCTTCATCGGCAACGTCGTGTACGCCAACATCGGCATCGCCAACAACGTGCCGTTCGCGGCGGCGCTGACCATGGTGCCGGTCGCGATCATGGCCGTCTACCTCGCGATCGCCTACCGCCTGGGCGCGTTCGAGGCGCTGTAGGAGATGGAGGGCTTCTGGACGCGCGCTGCGCTGCGGATCTGGGTCGTGCTCGTGCTGCTCTTCCTCTTCATCCCGATCCTGCTGATCTTCTTCTATGCCTTCAACACGTCGAACATCGAGAGCTGGCCGATCCCCGGCCTGACCACGAAGTGGTTCGTGTCGACCTGGAACGACGACAACGTGCGCAGCGCGCTCGTGGTCTCGCTTCAGGCCGGCCTGGCGGCGACGGCGATCGCGCTGGTCCTCGGCTCCTGCGCCGCCTTCGCGATCCACCGCACGAGGTTCTTCGGCCGCGAGGTCGTCAGCCTCATGTTCATCCTGCCGCTGGCCCTCCCCGGGATCATCACCGGGATCTCGCTCAACGCGTTCTTCAGCTTCAACAACGTCTCGCTGTCGCTGGCGACGATCGTCATCGGGCACTCGACCTTCTGCATCGTGGTGGTCTACAACAACGTGCTGGCCCGCCTCCGGCGCACGCAGGGCTCACTGATCGAGGCGGCGATGGACCTCGGCGCCAACGGCTTCCAGACCTTCCGCGACGTCACCCTTCCCCTGATCTCGACGGCGATCGTCGCGGGCGCGATGCTGGCCTTCGCGCTCTCCTTCGACGAGGTGATCGTGACGACCTTCACCGCCGGCGCCCAGAGCACGCTGCCGATCTGGATCTTCGGCCAGATCCGTCACGGCGTCCTCCTGCCGGAGGTCAACGTCGTGGTGTCCTTCGTGATCCTCGTCACGCTCCTCCCGGTCCTGGTCGCGGCCCGGCTGACCGGCGGCGGCGCGACGCGGGTGCCGGCCGCGCGCTGAGCGGCGCGCCGTCTACCCGATGTGCAGCACGGGTCCGATGACGAGCGACAGCATCCACAGCGCCAGGCCGACGGCGATCAGGTTCAGGCGCTTGTAGCTCCAGCCGATCACCGCCACCACGAAGGCGAGGAAGGCGAGGATCAGGATGAGCGTGCTGACCGTGACGCTGGACGGAAGGCGTCCCAGCAGCTCGGCCAGCGACCACAGCGCGAGGCCCACGGCGAGCGGCTCGGTCTTGCGGTACTTCCAACCGACCACGGCCAGGATGAACGCGACCAGGGCGAGGATCTCGAGGACGGTGCTGAAAGTCATGCGCCGTATTGTCCACGGGCGCCGCCCGCTTGAGACCGGTTAAGCGCGGACCAGGTCTCCCAGGAGGTGAATCCCCCAGCTCTGCGGCAGCAGGCGCTCGGACAGCACCGCGGCGCGGAACAGCATGCCGTTGAGCGCCAGGTACGTCGGGTCCTTCACGGCGCGCAGCTCGGCGACCTCCAGCCCCGTGTCGCCCGCCAGGCGGTGGATCGCCGTCTCGGTGTTGGCGCGGTACTGCACGGGGAAGGTATCGGCCTCCTCGCGACCGTAGAGCCGGGGCACGACCCGCCGCTGCAGCGAGGGCAGCGCCTTGCCGGCCCGGTTCATGAGCATCAGCGGGTGCCGCAGGTTCGGCGTCACGAACACGAAGTGGCCGCCCGGCCGGAGCACGCGCCGTACCTCCTCGAACGTGGCCTTCGGGTCGCGCAGGTGCTCGAGCACCCACACGCTCACGATCAGGTCGAGGGCGCCGTCCACGAACGGGAGCCGCTCCCCAACCCCCCGGAGCACCGGCATTCCCGGGGCGCGGTGCTCGGTGAGGGAGGGCGCATCGGGGTCGAGCCCCGCCGCGACCGCGACCTCGTTCCAGATCAGCTCCACGACTCCGCCGCGTCCGCAGCCCAGGTCGAGCACGCGGGAGTCCGGCGTGATGAGGCCGCGCACGAGCGTCTCGAGCTGGTCGCCGCTGGGCCGCCAGCCGGGGTGCATCGCCCCGTAGCGCCGGCGGTAGCTGTTCTGGGCGTCGAGCGGCAGCAGGGCCACCCGTGCATTCTGGCGTCAGGCGCGCCCGGCCGCCACCCTCAAATCGGCGATGAAAGTCGCCAGCGCCTCCTCCCGGGACTTGTCGTCGGGCGCCCGCAGGATCGAGGAGGGGTGCACCGTAGCCAGCACCGGCAGGCCGGCCGGAGACGGGAGGACCTCGCCGCGCTGCTTGCTGACGCGGAAGGCCGGACCCATCAGGGACTGCGCGGCCGTCGCCCCCATCAGCACGATGATCCGCGGCTGCACGACCTCGATCTCGGCCTCGAGCCACGGCCGGCAGGCGCGAACCTGGCCGGCGTTCGGCTTCTCGTGCAGCCTGCGCTTGCCGCGCCGTGTCCAGCGGAAGTGCTTCACGGCGTTGGTCACGTACACCCGCCGGCGGTCGATCCCGGCCTCGTCCAGCGCCCGGTCGAGCAGCTTGCCGGCGGGCCCGACGAAGGGCTTGCCCGCCAGGTCCTCCTGGTCGCCCGGCTGCTCGCCGACCAGCATCATCACGGCGCGCTCCTCGCCCTCGCCGAACACGGTTTGCGTCGCGTTCTGCCACAGATCACAGCCCTTGCACGACGCGGCCGCCTCGGCCAGGTCGTCGACGCTGTGCGCTCGCGGCGGTGGTTGCGCCACCTACTGATAACGCGGAATTATGTTCGAGTCCACCGCGCCCCACCACACCGGATTCCCCGCCATCGCCGGCACTCGCGGGGTTGCGGCGCATGAATTTCCCGCGATTGCCGGCACTCGCGGTTTCGAGACCTGCCAATTGGTTCGCGTTACGGAAAGTACGACCCACACTGTCAGACAGATGACTGTCTAGGCCAGTCGCCAGAAGTCCCCGACTAAGTCCAGGCGCTCGAGTATTGCCTGATTCTGGTCCCGAGTATGCGGCCGCCAGTCACGATCAAGCCGATCCGTATACCACTCGTGCCCCAACTCCATCAATTTGAGCACTGGAATGGTCGCCCCCGGTTGGCGTTCTCCCAACCATCTCACAATATGCTCTTCCGACCGGAAGATATTCATGGTTGTTCAACTGAAGACGATGTCATTCCACCACTGGTTCGCCGGGACAAGGCAGTGGAATAACAGGCTCATGTCACTGAGTCGTTCGTCTCGTACTTCAACCGTCACCGCCTCGCCGCAATCGGGACATGATGTTTCCAGTCGCCCATCTGCGTGCAGGGCGCCAAAGATGCCGAAGGCGTCCCAAGCGCAATTGGCGTACCACCACCTACCTTGGCTGTGCACTCGAAATGCGCTAGGGATGGCTGAGAACGGATTCAACATTCGGAGTTCGGCGGTCGCTTGGTTCAGTACCAAGGCGTGGGCGTCGTGCAACCGGCGCCAGCCCTCGCGGACGTCATCGATCCCCAAGCCGGCAGCACGAGCGACTTCGCTCGCGCTGGGCGCTCTGCCCAGCACGAGCAGTTGGCTGTAGGTCAGATTCCTCAGGTCGATGTCGGCTTTGTCCATCAGGAGCGCCGTTCAAAGTAAGGCATATCGGCAGACCTTGGTTCAGGCCTGATAACACCCGGGCTTATGCTCGGTACTCCCACTCTTGACGCACGGCGCTCAGGGCTAGTTACCGCGGAGGTAGGTTCGAGCC
>CAZLJC010000012.1:0-59601 GCA_964559855.1 uncultured Actinomycetes bacterium | reverse complement strand
GTTTAAGCTGCAGGGCTGTGAGCCCCGCCCGCGAAGACAACCACCCCGGCAACGTCGGAAAGCGCATTCCCACCGCCTCCGCGGCGCTGCGGCCGCGCCCCCTCGACGAGGTCGAGCAGTGGGGAGGGCAGGACATGGTCCGGGGCCGGCGCGTCCTCGACCTCGGGTGCGGGGACGGACGGTTCGCGCTCGGCATCGCGCACCTCACCTCGGCCGTCGAGGGAGTGGATCCCGACGCGGACGCCATCGCCGCCGCGAACAGGGCCGCGCGGGACAACGGCCTGCGCAACGCGCGTTTCGCGGTCGGCACGGCGCAACGCCTGCCGTATCGGGACGGGGTCTTCGACGTGGTGATCCTCTCGTGGACTCTTTGATGAATCGCACGCAAGGGCATGGTCGATGCCCTAAGAGAGGCGAACAGAGTGCTGGCGCCCGGCGGGATCCTGGTCGACGCGCGGCCTGACTCCCGCGTCGTCGCACACATAGAGCGGCGCAAGGCCCGAGGATTTCAGCGATTCGGCATGATCCAGACCTTGAAAACCGAGCTCGCCGTCGACCTCGCTTCGGATTGCGCGGTCACGGCCGTTCTGCGCGAACGCTCGTTCAAGCGCGTGCGGCGCGGCCGCTTCTGGCACCGGATCCCATTCGATGATCTCGGACAGCTTCGCGCCTATCTGCACGACCATATGCGGTTCGTGCACGCGGCGACCTGGATCGTCGACCAGGCGACCCGCCGGCGCCACGCGGGCGATCAGTTCGTCATCCGTCGCGCCGTCCGCTACGACGTCCTCGAGAAGCGCGCGCCCAGGGGTCAGGAGCGGCGCGGCGCTTTGTGAAACAGCGCGCGCAGCTCGTCCTTGGCGGCCTCGAGCTTGTCGCGACGCTCCTTCGGGAGGTTCTTCCCGGCGCGGTTGATGTAGAAGGTCAGCATCGACATCGCCGAGCGGTAAGGATCGCTCTTGCGGCGGCGGCTGACCTCTGCCGAGTGCTTCAGCGACCGCGCGATGCCTCGGGGGCTGCCTTTGGTGAAAACCTCCTTCTCGAGGTCGAGCGCGTTGCTGTGCTCGGTCACGTCCCGCGACCAGCGCTTCGTCCTGGGTTCGGCCAAAGTGCTCCTTCACTGGGGTAACGCCTCAGGCGCACGGCCTCGTATTTCGGTTCCTTGGTGAGCGCGGGGGGTTTCTATTCAAGGCGTCCAGCGGGGATCGAACACACGTGCCCACTGCGCCGGGAGGGTCGCTGATGCCCAGGGCGTTCGGGGCCATCTTGACCGCCGCCTGCCTCGCCGTGGCGCTCACCGCCGCCGCGGCGTGCAGCCTGGTGCCCTCGGCCGCCGAGGGGGCTTTGGCGCCGACCCTGACCCTCCAGGACGAGCCGGGCGGGCCCGTCGCCTTCGAGTCGGGGCAACCCGTCCCGACGTTCGACCGGCAGCCGCGCCGGAGCATCGACCTCGACGGCAGGTGGCGCTTCGACGCCCAGGCGTTCGACGCCTCACTGAGCCTGAGCGACCGCAAGACGGCGCTGCCCGTCATCGAAGGGGCGCGAGGCGACCGGGCCAACCCGGGGTACGACGCCTCCGCCTGGCCTGGGGTCGACGTGCCGGGCAGCTTCGACCTGCCGCCCGACCGCGCGCCGACCGGCGGCTACTACCGGCGGGACTTCTACGTCGCGCCCGAGTGGACGGGGACGTACGCCGAGCTGAAGTTCGGCGCCGTTCGCTACGTCGCCGACGTCTGGCTCAACGGCCACTACCTGGGCTACCACGAAGGCGGGGACACGCCGTTCGCGCTCGACGCGACCAAGGCGATCGTGCCCGGCACGTACAACGCCCTGCTGGTCAGGGTCGACGACCCGGAGTGGGGGACGCGCAACGATATCGTGCCCTGGGGGCTGGCCGACTGGTGGAACTACGGCGGCATCGTCGGAGACGTCTGGCTCGAGGCGGTGCCGGCGCTGAGCGTGGTCCGCTCGGACGTGACGCCTCACCTCGACGGCGCCGACGTGTCGATCGTCGTGCAGCATCGCGGCGCCGACTCGGTCGACGCCTCGCTTGCCGTGCGCCTGTGGCCCGCGCAGGTCAACGCGGCCAACCTGCTCAATCCCGACGCGTCGGCCCTGATCCCGTTCGATGCGACACCGCTGCTCGACCGCCGCTTCGACGTGGGATCCGTCTCCGGCGAGTCGACGTTTCGCGTGCCCTCTCCGTTCATCATCCGGCAGGCCGACCTGTGGAGCCCGGCGCTGCCCGCGCTGTACGTCCTGGACGTCTCGGTGTTCGCCGACGACAGGCTGGTCGACGAGATGTATACGAGCTTCGGCCTCCGCCAGATCAAGGTGGACACGACCGCCCCGCGCCTGCTCCTGAACGGCGAGCCGGTGTCGTTCAACGGGGTGGCAATGCATGAGGAGCGCCAGGAGCCGCCTCGGCAGGGCGACCCGGCGGGCGGCCCGCTGACGTCGCCCGCGGCCATCGAATCGATCCTGCGCCGCGCGCTCAACGTGCATGCCGACCTGGTGCGGGTCGATCACCATCCGCCAAACCAGATGCTGCCGGTGCTCGCGGACCGGCTCGGCGTCGCTCTGTGGGAGGAGATCCCGCTGTACCACTTCACGCCCCAGACGTTCACCATCGCGATGCAGCGCGGCGTGGCGCAGCAGATGTTGGCGGAGATGGACCTGCGCGACTTCAACCGGCCGTCCGTGCTCTTCCACGGCTTCGCCAACGAGTCGACCGGCGACTCCGATCGGAAGAGCGCCCTCGACGCGCTCCAGGCGCTCGACCGGCGCGTAGACGGCACGAGGCTGACCGGCCAGGCGGCCTACGGCCTGGACCCTGCCGACCCGACGA
This sequence comes from uncultured Actinomycetes bacterium, assembly GCA_964559855.1. Lineage (GTDB taxonomy): Bacteria > Chloroflexota > Dormibacteria > Dormibacterales > Dormibacteraceae > 40CM-4-65-16. The sequence continues at coordinate 56,753 of CAZLJC010000012.1, read as the reverse complement.
ACGCAAACCTCGACGTGGCCGGCTACACCATGTACTACGGAGTGCTCTACGGAGGTCCGCTCTCGGGCAACGACGTGCAGGCCGCGTTGATGGGGGCGCACCGCGCGTATCCCCACAAGCCGGTCATGGTCCTCGAGTACGGCCACTGGGCCGACGACAAGTCAGACGAGGCGCAGCAGCTCCGTGTGTTCGACACTTTCTACACGCAGCTCTCAGCCGACTTCGACACCACCCCGAACGGTTTCGTCGGCGCGGCCCTGTGGTGGGCGCTGGACGACTACTGGTCGGAGCGTCCAGGGCTCACCCTGGAGCGCTTTGGGCTGTACCGACCGGACGGCACTCTGCGGCCCGCCGGGGCGGCTGTGAGCCGCGTCTACGCCCAGGCCGCGCCCGCCAAGGCGGTGGGGCCGGTGCGCTCGACCGGCGTCGCCGTGCCGATCATCTCCAGCGAGCGCAACGCCCGGCTCCTGCCGTACCTGGCGTACGGTTTCGCCGTGCCGGCGCTGGTCCTGATCATCGCGATCGTGGCGCTGTCGCGCGTGAGGCGCCGGGCTTGGTGAACGACTTCCTGGTCCGCCTCTCCATCCGGAGCGCCATGTTCGCCGGCGCGATCCTGGGCTTCGTGTTCGGCCTGTTCGCCGGTGCCACCCTGGGCGCCCTGATCAGCTGGGTGGCGGGCCAGATCGTCGACTGGCAGGCGCAGCTGGGCTACAGCCTTGGCGTGACCCAGCAGCTGCTCCCGCTGGGCGATCAGACGCAGTCCCTCGAATCCGTCGCCGACCTCTGGTTCGTCGTGATCCCGGTGGTGGGGCTGGCGCTGGGTCTCCTCGGGGCCCTGATCGGCATGCTGGCCGGCGGCCTGTGGGCGGCGCTGGTCAATGTCGGGGTCCTGCCAATCGAGGTCAACGTGTATGAGGGTGAGCGGGCGCAGGCCGCCCGTCCGGCCGTCGAGCGCCGGAAGCCGGCCGGCCAGCGGAGGTCGGCCAGGAAAGCCTCCTGACCACAGCGTGGCTCCGAGCGGCGTCCTAAGATGCAACCGCGAGTGCCATTGAGTGAGCGCTGCTGACCTGGTTTTCGGCGCCTGCCTCTTGCTGGGAGGAGGCCTCCTCCTCCTAACCCTGATCGTCGACGACGTGTTCGGCGGCCTCCTCAACGCCATCCATCTCGGATTCGACGTCGCCGGCGTGTCTCCGACGCCCATGCTGCTCGGCTTCGTCGCCATGTTCGGCGTCGGCGGCCTGTTCGGGGCGCACAGCCTCGGCCTCGGCTCAGGCGGGGCGACCCTGGTCGGCGTGGGCGCCGGCCTCATCGGGGCCGGCGTGGTGTTCGGCGCGTTCAAGGTGCTCGCCTCCGCCGAGTCGACGGAGTCGTTCAGCCTCGAGGACATGGTCGGTTCGACCGGCCGGGTCTCCGTGGGAATCCCGGCCAACCGTTTCGGCAGCGTCCTGATCAGCTTCGCCGGCGCGTCCCACAGCATGGCGGCGACCGCCGACGCCGAGATCCCCGCGGGCAAGGTGGTCAGGGTCGTCGGAATCGCCGGCAACAGCCTGGTCGTAGAGCCAACCACCGTCACCAGCACCGAAGGAGCACGGTCCGATGCCTAGTTTCATCGCCTCCACGCCGTTTCTCGGGGTCACCGGGGTCATCATCCTCATCCTCCTCATCGCCTTCGTCTCCAGCCGCTACCACGTGGCGGGCGCGAACGAGGCGCTGATCGTCGCCGGCTCGCGCGGCGCGAAGGTCCGGGACGAGCGGGGCCAGGCGGTGTCCGCCAAGGGTGACAAGGGCGTGAAGGTCGTGGTCGGCGGCGGCACCTTCGTGATGCCGCTGGTCAACCGCGTGGGACGGCTGAAGCTGACGGCGCGCCAGATCAGCGTCCAGCTCACGGATGCGGTGACGAGCCAGGGCATCAAGGTCCAGGTCCAGGGCGTGGCGACGTTCAAGATCGGCCGCGACGTCGAATCGCTCCGCAACGCCGCCGAGCGCTTCCTGGACTCCAAGCCCGAGCAGGTCGATTCGATCGTGAAGAACGTGCTCGAGGGGTCGCTCAGGTCCATCGTGGGCACGCTCACCATCGAGGAGCTGATCCGCGACCGGCAGAAGCTGCTGCAGCAGGTCCAGGACGCGGCCAAGGGCGACCTCGCTACGAGCGGGCTGCTGATCGACGCCTTCACCATCCAGAGCTTCTCCGACGAGTCCAACTACATCGAGCTCCTGGGGAAGCAGAGCGTGGCGACCGTCGCCCGCGATGCCCGCATGGCCCAGGCCGCGACGGACCAGGAGGCCGCGGTGAGGGAGGCGGAGGCCCAGCAGATCAAGATCAGCGCCGCGCGCGACGTCTCGCTCCGCGAGGCCGAGACCAAGATGCAGGTGGCGGCCGCGCAGGCGCGGGCCGACCAGGCCGGCCCGCTGGCCCAGGCGCAGGCGCAGCAGGAGGTGGTCCGCAAGCAGACCGAGCTCGCGCAGCTGGAGGCCGAACGAAAGGAGAAGGAGCTGCTTTCGACCACGGTCAAGCCCGCCGCGGCCGAGGCGCAGGCGGTGATCGCACGGGCGGGGGGCGAGAAGCGGGCCCGCATCGCGTCCGCCGAGGCCGACGCGGAGACGACGCGGTTGGAAGGTGGGGCGGAGGCGCAGATCGTCCTGACCAAGGGCGAGGCCGAGGCCAAGGCGCTGGCCATGCGCGCCGACGCCTACAAGCAGTTCAACGAGGCGGCCATCATCCAGACGGTGCTGGCGGCGCTTCCCGAGATCGTGAAGGCGGCGGCGGAGCCGATGGGCCACATCGACTCGCTGACCGTGATGAGCGCCGACGGAGCCTCCGACGTGGTCAAGAACGCGACCCGTGCGGTGATCGAGTCGACGACCGCGATCAAGGGCCTCACCGGCCTTGACGTGCCCAACCTGATCGGCGGCACGCTCGGGCGTGGCTTCGGCGAGCGCTTCCGCACCGGCGAAGGCGGGGCCAACGGAGAGCCCGCGACCAACGGCGAGCCGGTGGCGAACGGGGAGCCCGCGGCCGGCGAATCGGCCGCGAGCAGGATCAGCGAGATCGCGGCGCAGGGTTTGACGACCATGAAGCATCAGGCGGCCGAAGCGGCCGCCACGACCAGGTCGGCCGCCGAGGAGGCGGCGCAGAAGGCGTCCGAGGAGGCGGAGAAGGCGAAGCAGGTCGCGGCCCAGGCCGCGGCCGCTGCGGTCACGAACGCGGCCGCCGTGGTGGCGAAGGTGGTGCCGCCGGGCGACAACGTCGCCCAGTGGGCGAAGTGGATGGCGGACCAGCTGATCCGGGTGCCCGATATCCGCGTCTACGACGCACTCCGCCTGTCCGACCTCGAGTCGCGGGGCCCTGCCTCCGCCCGCAACGTGTGGGCGACGGCCCGCCACGTGCTGGCCAGGGAGTACGGCCAGGTCACCATCGGGGACCTGCTGGATCGATTCGAGTCCTAGCCTGCCGCCAGTCTGTCTTTGCCCTTAAAGCGGGAAGCCTGCTCGCGCAGGCTGGTCTGGCCCTGAAAGCGGGAAGCCTGCTCGCGCAGGCGAGTCTTGCCCTGAAAGCGGGAAGCCTGCTCGCGCAGGCTTCCCAAGGCTGGGGTGGGGGCGTGGAGTCTGGTTTGGTGGGCCTTCAACGGCCACCGATATAGTACCACCATGCGCCTGGATCCACAAGATATAGACACCTGGGGACAACTCTTTTGAGCCTGCCCATCCGGACCGATATGGAGCCGATGCTCTCGGCGATCTCGGACAACGGCATCCCGAAGGGCGACAGCTGGGAGTACGAGCCCAAGTGGGACGGCTTCCGGACGCTGGTCTTCCGGGAGGGCGACAAGGTCGAGCTCATCAGCCGTGGCGGCCGGCCGATGACCCGCTACTTTCCCGAGGTCCTGCCGGCGTTCCGCGGGCTGCGCGAGGAGCGCGTGGTCCTGGACGGCGAGCTCGTGATCGCTGCGCGTGGCGGGCTGGACTTCGGCGCGCTGCAGCTTCGCGTCCACCCCGCCGAATCGCGGATCAAGCTGCTGAGCGGGCAGACGCCGGCCTGGTACGTCGCGTTCGACCTGCTCGCCGCGGGAGACGACGACCTGCGCAAGCTGCCGCTCGGCGAGCGGCGCAAGCGGCTCGAGAAGCTGCTCAAGGGGGTCAAGCCGCCGATCTTCCTCACGCCGTACACCCGCGACCCGGAGGTCGCCGCGGACTGGTTCGAGAAGTTCGAGGGCGCCGGCCTGGACGGCCTGATCGCGAAATCATGGGAGGGGGCGTATGTCCCGGGCAAGCGCCTGTGGGTCAAGGTCAAGCACCAGCGGACGGCCGAATGCGTCGTCATCGGCTGGCGCAAGACCAGCGACGGCTCAACCCTCGGCGCCCTCCTGCTCGGGCTGTACGACGCCAAGGGCACCATGCACTACGTCGGACACACGTCGTCGTTCAGCGCGGCCGAGCGCAAGGAGCTGATCGCGCGCCTCGAGCCGCTGCGGACCGAGATCCCGGAGGAGGAGTGGCGCGCCAACCCCGGCCGGATGCCCGGCGGATTGAGCCGGTGGTCGCGAGGCAAGGACACGGAGTGGGTCGCCGTCCGGCCGGAGCTCGTCTGCGAGGTGACATACGACAAGCTCGAGGCCGGCGAGCGCTTTCGCCACGCCACTGGCTTTCTCCGCTGGCGCCCGGACAAGCCGCCCAAGGCGTGCGGCTTCGATCAGATCTCGTCAGCGGCCGAGTTCGACGTGAGAAGCATCTTCCGGAGCAACTAGCAGCGGCTTCGCCCCGGGCCCTCCCGGGCCGTAGTAGCGCACCGCGACGCGGCCGAGACCTGTCACGGAGAGCCAGTCGAAGGTCGCGCCGATCGCGACGCCCACTCCGATCGGTATGACCCGCGCGGCGACCCTGCCCGCGCTGCCCGTGGCCACGCGGGAGAGCAGCCGGGTCAGGATGCGCCCCCCGCTGTGAGTGACGATGGAGCCGGGCAGGCGACGGAACGCGGCCACCGCCAGTCGCTCGCCGCCCGTGACCAGGACGTCCTCCCGCAGCTTCAGCGCCCCGCTCGCCAGGCCGACGACCACCAGCGCTTCGAGGACCCGCTCGTCCGAGCCGCTGAGCTCGTGCCCGTAGACCATCGCGATGGACAGCACGAGCTCGATCTCCTGCTCCAGGGCGTAGAGGGACTGGCTGGTCACGGTTCCGATCGCCAGCACCGTGCCGAGCCCCGGCGCGATCGAGATCGCACCGCTCACGGCGCCCGTGGCCGCGACGCGGCGCCGCGTGGAGCGGATCAGAGTGGCGGCGAGTCGGTCGCTCGTGTATCCAGGATGCGCGGCCCGCAGGGCCTCGATCTTCGCCCGGATGGCGGGCTCGCGGGTGTTGACGGCCCGCTCCAGCGTGTGGAGCACGGCCCGGGCCTGCGGTGGAAGCTCGCCGAGGTCCATTCGCCCGAACTCTACCGCAGGGGCCTGAAATGCGAAGCCGTCTCACTCTTCGGACGCGGACCTGAACTGCTAGTTGCGACCTTGTCGCGATAGCGGTTAGGCTGGCGTCGTGGCCTCACTGCGAGACCGGCTCGAGCGATCCTTCGACGCGGGCGAGCGCCGCCGGCTGACGGGGCTCTTCGGCTCGGTCGGTCTGCTGCACCTCGTCGGGTGGGGATTGCTACTGGTCTACGGAGCCGGTCACCCCGCGCTGCTGGCCCTGGGCGGGCTGGCTTACACATTCGGGCTGCGCCACGCCTTCGACGCCGACCACATCTCAGCCATCGACAACACCACGCGCAAGCTGCTGCAGAGCGGGAGGCGGCCGGTCGGCGTGGGCTTCTTCTTCTCGCTTGGTCATTCGACGGTGGTCTTTCTGATCGCCGTCGCCCTGGGGTTCGCCGTCAAGTGGATCGTGCAGGGAGTCGTGTCGGACCACGGCGAGGTGCGCAGCGCCGGCGGCGCGGCGGGCACGCTCGTCTCAGGGGCTTTCCTGCTTGTGATCGGGATCCTGAACCTCGTGATCCTGCTCGACATCGTTCGCGTCTACCGCAACATGCGCCGGGGTCAGTACGACCGCGACGGGTTGGAGCACGAGCTGCTGTCCGGCGGCGTGATGACGAGGCTTTTCGGGCGGATCTTCCGCATGATCGACCACAGCTGGCAGATGTATCCGGTCGGCTTCCTGTTCGGGCTCGGCTTCGACACGGCGTCGGAGGTGGCGCTGCTCGCCATCTCGGCCGGGGCGGCGGCCCAGGGAGTGCCGTTCGGCGCGGTGATCGCGCTGCCCCTGATCTTCGCCGCCGGCATGTCGCTCATGGACACGCTCGACGGCGCTTTCATGTCGAAGGCGTACTCCTGGGCGTTCGCCAGCCCGATCCGCAAGGTCTACTACAACCTCACGGTCACCGCCCTTTCCGTCTTCGTGGCCCTCTTCGTCGGAACGGTCGAGCTGGTGCAGATCCTGATCACGCTCCTTGGCCTGCGCGGCCCGGTGTTCACCGCGATCGCCGGCTTCGACTTCATCGGCAAGATCGGCTACGTGATCGTCGCCGCGTTCGTGATCACGTGGGTGGCCGCGTTCGCGTTCTACAAAGTGCGCCGGATCGACGAGCGCTGGAGCGCGGCCGTGGACAAGGTGGCCTGAGCCGGGCCGCGCTCCGCGCCGTTCTGACTAGCCCGCCGCCTGCTCCCCGGTGGGTCCGACCATCTTCCAGCCGCTCTGCCAGGGCCACCCGTTGCGGATCTGCAGCATGATGTTGAGCAGCGCCATCGCCTCGAGCGCGCGGGCCATGGGGAGGGGGCCGGCGTCGATGGGCCGAAACCCGATCGACTCGATGAACCGCAGCGTCTTCCCCTTCGCCTCGGGGTCGTCGCCCGCGACGAAACCGTCGAGGTTGGTGCCGTCGACCTGAGGGTTCGCCATGCGCGACGCGAAGGCGTAGTTGAACGCCTTGATCACGTGCGCGCTCGGCACCTTCTTCTGAATCTTCTCGGCGACGGAGCTGCCGTCCAGGACCTGCCCGGGATCCTGGGGATTCACGCGATTGGTGACGTCGACCACCACCTTGCCGTCCAGCTGGGAGCCGAGTCCGCCCGCGATCTCCTCGGCCTTGTCGGCCGGGACCGCGAGGACGACGAGCTCGGCGTCCTTGACCGCCTCCTGGTTGGAACCCGCGGCCCGCGCCCCGGTTTCGCCGGCGGCCCTGGTCGCGTGCTCCGGGTTGGCGGCCGACACCTTCACCTGATGGCCTGCCCTGGTCGCTGAGGCGGCAAGAGCCTGGCCGACGTTGCCCGCGCCGATGATTCCTATCTTCATCTGATCAAGCTCCCTCGTGGATTCCTGATGTCCACAATACGCAGACGATGGATATCGTGATGAGGCAGGAATACGCCCCTCCCGAGCGCAAGACCCTCGAGGGCGGGACCGTGCGGCTCGAACCGCTGGATCCTGCGCGCCACGGCGACCAACTCTTCGCCGCCGCCCAGGGCGCGGACCAGACCTGGGATTTCCTTGCGTATGGACCGTTCAGCACGCGCGACGAGTTCATCGCCTGGCTCGAGTCGCGAGCACCGCTGGACGATCCGCTGACGTACACGATCGTCGACCGCGCCTCGGGCGTGGCGCTGGGCCTGGCCAGCCTGATGCGGATCGTCCCCGAGCACGGCGTGATCGAGGTGGGACACATCTGGATGTCGCCGAGGCTGCAGCGGACGCGGCAGTCGACCGAGGCCGTCTATCTCCTGTCGCGCTACGTCTTCGACGAGCTCGGTTACAGGCGCTACGAGTGGAAGTGCGACTCGCTCAATGTGGCGTCCCGGCGCGCCGCGGTGCGCTTCGGATTCGTCTTCGAAGGCATCTTTCGCCAGCACATGATCGTGAAAGGCCGCAACCGCGACACGGCGTGGTTCTCGATCCTGGATTCCGAATGGCCGGCCCGCCGAGCCGCGTTCGAGGCCTGGCTGGCCGCGGACAACTTCGACGACTCCGGCGCCCAGCGCCGCTCCTTCGCGGAGATCCGCCAGGAGATCGAGCCGCCCTGAGGCCGGCGCGGCCGGGGATGGCGGCGGAATAGCGCTCGACGCCGCGCGATACAGGCTTGCATGGCCACCACCAACGTCGATGTGGAGTCCGCGCTCCGTCGCGGCGGCGTGGTGGACATCACCACGCGGGGCCGGCGCTCGGGCAAGCCGCGCCGGATCGAGATCGTCTTCCACAGCATCGGCGGCCGGGTGTACATCAGCGGGATCCCAGCCCGCGAGAAGCGTGACTGGCTGCTCAACCTCGAGGCGAATCCCAACCTGACGTTCCATCTCAAGGGCGCTGTCCGTGCCGATCTGCCGGCCGTGGCTCGCGTCGTCGACGAGGAGGCCGAGCGGCGGGAGATCCTTCCGCACGTCGCCCGGAGCTGGAAGCGCAACGACCTGGAGACGATGGTCCGTTACAGCCCGCTGATCGAGGTCACGTTTCCGCGGCGCTGACGAAAAAGCGCCGCCTGACGGATCAGGCGGCGCTTTGACCAGGTCTATCGGCTAGCTGCAGCCGGTCGTCGCCCCGCAGTTCAGGCACTTGTAGCAGGAGCCGGAGCGAACCGTGATCGCGCCGCAGTCCGCGCAAGCCGGCGCATCGCCGGTGTTCACGAACGTGAGCTTGGGAGTCGACATCCCGTTGGCCGTCTTGCCCGGCGCGCTGGGCGCGGCGATGAGCTTGAACTCGCCCGGCTGCACCGGCTTGGGGTCCGCGATCGGCGCGGGCGCCGGCGTCTCCTCGCGCCGGATGATGCCGACCTCGTCCTGGTCCTCGACCGGCAGGAAGTGGCTCGCCATCCAGCGGAAGATGTAGTCCACGATCGACTTCGCGATCGGGATCTCGCGGTTCTTGGTGAAGCCGGACGGCTCGAATCGCATGTGGCTGAACTTGTCGACCATGAACTTGATCGGCACGCCGAACTGCAGCGCGTACGACGTCTGCGTCGCGAACGCGTCCATCAACCCGGAGATGGTCGAGCCTTCCTTGGCCATGGTGACGAAGAGCTCGCCGGGAGTCCCGTCCTCGTAGAGGCCGACCGTCAGGTAGCCCTCGTGGCCGCCGATGTCGAACTTGTGCGTGACCGCCTTGCGCTCGTCCGGGAGCTTGCGGCGCACCGCGCGGTACTCCACCACCTCGGCGGTCGCCTTCTTCTCCTTGTCGAGAGAGGTCGACAGCGGCTGCGAGCGCTTGCACCCGTCGCGGTAGATCGCGATGCACTTGAGCCCGAGCTTCCACGACTCCATGTACGCCTGCTGGATGTCCTCGACCGTCGCGTCGTTCGGCAGGTTCACCGTCTTGGACATCGAGCCCGAGATGAACGGCTGCACCGCGGCCATCATCCGGACGTGCCCCATCGGCGCGATCGAGCGGATGCCCTTGACCGGCTTGAAGGCGCAGTCGAAAACCTTCAGGTCCTCGTCGTGGAGGTGAGGGGCGCCCTCGATGGTGTCGTTCTCGTCGATGTACTCGACGATCTCCTTCACCTTGATCTCGTCGTAGCCGAGCTTGCGCAGCGCGGCCGGCAAGGTAGTGTTGACGATCTTCAGCAGGCCGCCGCCGACCAGCTTCTTGTACTTGACCAGCGCGAGGTCGGGCTCGATCCCGGTGGTATCGCAGTCCATCATCAGGCCGATCGTTCCGGTCGGAGCCAGCACCGTCGCCTGCGCGTTGCGGTAGCCGTGCGCGCGGCCGAGCCTGACCGCGTCATCCCATGTCTCCCGCGCGGCGCCGACCACCTCGGCGGCCTCCGGCGACGTGGTGAGCTCGTAGGCCGCGGCCCGGTGCTTTTCCATCACGCGCAGCATCGGCTCGCGGTTCTTGGCGAACTCGCTGAACGGGCCCTTGACCTGCGCCATCCGGGCCGACTGCGCGAACGCGCGGCCCGTCATGATCGCCGTGATCGCGGCCGCGAAGCGGCGCCCTTCGTCCGAGTCGTAGGCGAGGCCCATCGACATCAGGAGCGCGCCGATGTTCGCGTAGCCCAGGCCCAGGGGCCGCAGGGCCTCCGAGTTCCTGGCGATCGCCGGAGTGGGGTAGGAGGCGTTCGACACCAGGATCTCCTGCCCGGTGAAGCAGATGTCCACCGCGCGCTGGAGCCGCTCCACGTCGAACCTGGCGTCCTTTCCATCCGCCTCTTGCGTCTGGAACTTCATCAGGTTCAGCGAGAGCAGGTTGCACGCCGTGTCGTCGAGGAAGACGAACTCCGAGCAGGGGTTGGTCGCGTTGATCCGGCCGGTGTTCGGCACGACGTTCCAGTCCTGGATCGTGGTGTCGAACTGAAGGCCCGGGTCGCCGCAGATCCATGCGGCCTCCGCGATCTCCTTCCAGAGCTCGCGCGCCTTGTACGTGTCCACCGTGCGGCCGTCGACCACGGCCTTGGTGCTCCAGTCCTTGTCTTCGGTCACGTCCCGCATGAACTCGTCGCTCACGCGGACTGAGTGGTTGGCGTTCTGGAACTGGACCGAGTCGTAGGCGCCGCCGGGCACGTTGAAGCCGGCGTTGTAGCCCGCCTCGATCAGGGCCCACGCCTTCTTCTCCTCCTCCGCCTTGGCCCGGATGAAGTCCATGACATCGGGGTGGTCGGCGTTGAGGATCACCATCTTGGCCGCGCGCCGGGTCGTTCCGCCCGACTTGATGGAGCCGGCGAACGAGTCATAGCCCTTCATGAAGGAGACCGGGCCCGACGCCGTGCCGCCGCCGGACAGCTGCTCCTTGGAGGAGCGCAGCACCGAGAGGTTGGTGCCGGTGCCGCTGCCGAACTTGAACAGCATGCCTTCGGTCTTCACCAGGTCGAGGATCGACTCCATCGAGTCGTTCACCGAGTTGATGAAGCAAGCCGAGGCCTGCTGCTGCCGGCCGGGGACGCCGATGTTGAACCAGACCGGGCTGTTGAAGGACGCGTGCTGCGTGACCAGCAGGTAGCGCAGCTCCTCAGCCCAGTTCTCGGCGTCCTCCTCGGTGGCGAAGTAACCGCCCTCGCGGCCCCAGCGTCCGATCGTGTCCACGACGCGGTCGATGATCTGGCGGACGCTGGTCTCGCGCTCCGGGCTGCCGGGGCTGCCCCGGAAGTACTTCTGGGCGACGACGTTGATGGCCAGCTGCGACCAGGACCGGGGGACCTCGACATCCTTCTGCTCGAAGATGACCTGACCCTTCTCGCCGGTGATGGCCGCGGTCCGGCGCTCCCATTCCACGAGGTCGTAGGCCTTGCTGCCGGCGGGTGTGAAGAAGCGGCCGAAGCGAAGACCCTTGGTCTTGCCGTGGCCTCCGTTCCCGTTGCCGTTCTTCAGCGGGCGGGTCCGGCTGGGGGCGGCGAAACCGCCGGTTTCGAGCACATTCTTGGCCATCTAAGAACGCCTCCTTAAATCATCCCCGTTGAGGGTGAACTTCAATCGAACTGCCTGGGCGTGGAGTGGGACTTTTGAGGTTTTCGTTTGGGGATGGAAGAGGCCCCAGAGCATGCCCGCCATTTATGCCCCAGGGCCTCGATGTAACGGGCTGAACTATACGAGCGGCTTTTGGGCTTGTCAAGGCCTGAACACAACATATTTGGGCCTTTTGAGGCCAGAACCCCAAGATCTAGGTGGAATATCTGTGGATATCCCTTTGGACGGGTTGGGCACAGGCTGGGCAAGAGCTGGGGGAAACCGCCGCCGGCGGCTCCTACTGAACCGAGTCGAGGAGGGCGAGCCGGAGGGTCTCTGTGGATACCTCCGGGTGCGGCGATGGGGAAGCTGTGGAAAGGTTGTCCCCAGCCGTCTCGGCGAGCTGCACGGCCTGCAGCCCGGCGCGGATCTTGGCCGACGCCTGCTTGCCTTCGCTGTAGGCGTTCTGGAGCACGGTGAGGGAGCGCTGGAGGCGGTTCTCGAGGATCCCCTCCAGGACGTCGACCTGGCGCTCGATGTCGATCAGGGCCGACTGGAGCTTCTCCATGTCGACCGAGCGCGCGAACTGAAGGTGCAGCTGGTAGAGGGTCAGGAGGTAGGGCAGGGCCATCGCGTAGCCGACGACCATCACATGGCGCCGGTGGGCGCTGACGATCGCGCTCCGGCAGACATCGTAGGCGGCGTCCGGGATCACAGCCAGGGCGAAGGGCGACGTCAGCGCGGGGTCGATGTACTGGCTGACCTCCTTGACCCGCCGCTCGACCTCCCGTTCCACCTGGGCGGTGAGCTGGGCGCGGCGCGTGGCGTCGAGGCCGGTGTCGGCGAGCTGCTCCAGGGCCACGCTCGAGACCCACTTGGAGTCCATCGGCAGCAGCTTGCCGCCCGGCAGTCGGAGCGCGAGCTCGACGACCCGGCCGCCGATCCACACGTTGCGCTGCAGCATCTCGGGCGGCAGGTGGCGGAGCGCCTCCTCGAGGATGTTCTCGCCGGCGGCGCCGCGGCTGGAGCTGCCCGCGATCACGCTCTCCAGGCGCTTGAGGCTCGCGCGCGCCTCCTCCTCGATCGGCTGGCGGGCGGAGAGCGCGGACCGCAGTCCCTCGATCACCGACTGGGTCTGCGCCAGCCGCTCGCGCAGCTCGGCCGCCTGTACCTCCTGTCTCTGCCCGCCCGCGGCGAGCCGGCTCTTCAGCTCGGCCACGTCCCCGGCGTGGGCCTCAGTGCGGTGGAGGACGTTGAGCACCAGGACGCACAGCCCGGCGACCCCCGCCAGGAGGCATACCAGAAGGAGCGCGAACAACAGTTCGAGCACCGACATGTTGCGCATTGTAGCCCGCTCGGTGGGTATAGACAAGACCGTTAACATGGGCTCGATGGCGGACCCTGAGCCGCTTGGCGATCGCGAACCGGTGCCCGACCGCATCCCGCTGGAGGAGGTCTACATGCGCATGGCCGAGGAGCTGGCCAAGCGCTCGACCTGCCTGCGCCTCCAGGTCGGCACCGTGATCACCACGCCGGACCTCACCCAGGTCCTGGGCATCGGCTACAACGGCAACGCGCGCGGCCTGCCCAACCGCTGCGATACGACCACCCCCGGCGCCTGCGGCTGCATCCATTCCGAGCAGAACGCCCTGATCAAGGCGGGCGCCCAGCAGCCGGGCAAGGTGATGTTCGTGAGCGCGTCACCGTGCGTCATGTGCGCCAAGATGGCGATCAACGCCAACGTCGCGCGCGTCTACTACCGCGAGGCGTACCGCGACCCGGCCGGACTTGACGTGCTGCGCCAGGGTGGGGTGGAGGTGATCCACTACAGCCGCTGGCGCGACCTCTGGCGCTGAGGGTCCTAGCCGGCCTCCACGGCCCCGGCGACCCGCAGGATCGCGTCCGCGCTCCGGTCGACGTCCTCGGCGGTGGTCGCCCATGACGACACGCTGATCCGCATCGCGGCGCGCTCGTGCCACACCGTGCTGCCGCACCAGCACGTGCCCTCGCGCTGGACGCCGTCGATCACGCGCCGCGTCCTTTCGGAATCGCCGAAGACGACGACGACCTGGTTCAGCACGACGTCGTTCAAGACTTCACAGCCGCCGTCGCGCAGGCGCTCGGCGAACCGCGTGGCCAGGGCGCAGCATCTCTCGACCAGGTCGGCGACGCCCGAGCGGCCCAGCGTCCTGAGCGCCGCCCACATCGCGATTCCCCTCGCCCTCCGCGAAGCCTCGGGCGAGTAGTCGATGGCAGCGCGTCCGCTCGACGGGATGTAAGCCGCGCTCATGGACATCGCGGCCGCGAGGTCTTCCGGCCGCCGCACCAGCACGATGCCGGTGTCGTACGGCGTGTTGAGCCACTTGTGCGCGTCGACCGCCCACGAGTCGGCGAGGTCGACGCCGGCGGCGAGATGAGCCCGCGCGGGCGCGGCCCTGGCCCACAGCCCGAAGGCGCCGTCGACATGCACCCAGGACCCCGCGGCGCGGGCGGCGGCGCACAGCTCCTCGGCGGGGTCGAAGGCGCCACTGTTGACGTTGCCGGCCTGGACGCAAAGAATCGTCCGGGAGTCGAGCTCCGGCAGGGCGTCGCTCCGCATCCGGCCCTGGGAGTCCACCGGTACGACCTCGACGTTGGCGCGCCCGAAGCCGGCGAGGGAGACGGCGCGGGTCAGGGTCGAATGAGCCTCGGCGCCGGCGACGACGCGGACCTTCGGTGCGCCGGCCAGCCCCTGCTCCTCCACGTCCCAGCCGGCTCGGGCCAGCACCGCGTGCCGGGCCGCCGCGAGCGCGGTGAAGTTGGCCATCTGCGTCCCGGTGACCAGGGCGCCATACGATTCCGGGGGCAGGCGCAGCACGTCGACGAGCCACCCGAGCGAGATCCGTTCCAGCTCGGCGCCAACGGGCGACGCGACAGGGCTGAAGGCGTTCTGGTCCCACGCCCCGGCCAGCACGTTGGCGGCCACCGTCACCGGCAGCGCGCCACCCGTGACGAACCCGAAATAGCGCGGCCCCGCCGAAGCGATGGTGGCGGGCGAACCGATGCGGTCGAGCAGATCCAGCGTGTCGGCGGCGGGCATCGGGTCGGCCGGGATATCCCCGGCCAGCTCCGCGAGCTGCTCCACGTCCGCCGGGGCGGGGATCACCGGACGTTCCGGCAGCTCCCGCAGGTAGCGCAGGGCACTTTCGGTCGCATACCGCACGAGCTCCTCGCCGCCGTGGTCCGCGCCGTTCACACGCGCACTATCTCCCATCCGCCCTCGGTCTGCACGACCCGCGGCTCGACGATCGGGACCTCGCGCAGCCGCCGGGCTCGGGCGAGCAGCGACCTGACGTCGCGGGCCTCGGCGATCGACTCGAGGACCGCGCGCGTCGCGTACACGAGCGTGACCTCGCTCGTGTCGAGCGCCCGCCGCGGCGCGATCCACATCCAGTCCGTCACCTCGCCCTCCTGCGGCCGCACGGACTGTCCGGCGGGCAGCCGCGCCAGGTAGAAGCGGGCGTCGAAGCGCCGGCGCAGCTGCGCGGGCGTCACCCAGCGGGCCAGCGGCACGAGGCGGTCGAACGCAGGCTCGAGTCCCAGCTCGCCCAGCGCGCGGTCGAAGCCGAGCCCCCCGCCGGTCAGGGCGCGCACCTTCTCCGAATCCGAGCCGCGGGCGAAACGGCGGCGCCGGGCGCTACGCGCCAGCAGGATGCCGGCCTCCTCGAACAGCTCGCGCACGGCGGCGGCTCGGATCTCGTCCGGGTAGGAGCGGTCGTCGTCGTGCACGGTCCCGCCCGGAAAGACATAGGCCCCGGGGGCGAAGTCCGCCCCGCCCGGCCGGTGCACCAGGAGGAGCTCCCACGGCGAGCCCTCGCGCAGCAGGACGACCGTCGCCGACGGGCGAGGCGCGACCACCGGGCCGTCGAGGTTGAGGTGTGCCGCGAGCTCGGGCGGGAGCGCCACACGTCGACTCTAAGCGGTGACCCCTACGATTCGGCGCATGGACCTCGGCATCGATGGCAAGGTCGCGCTCGTCACGGCCTCGACCAGGGGGATCGGCCTCGGCATTGCCCAGGCGCTGGCCGCCGAAGGCGCGCATGTCGCCGTCGTGGCCCGCACGGCGGCGGACGTGGAGCGCGTCGCCGCCTCGCTCGGCGGCCATGGGGTGAGGGCGGACCTGCTCCGCGAGGACGACTGCCGCCGCGCCGTGGCGGAGACCGAGTCGGCGCTCGGCCCGATCGACATCCTGGTCAACAACTTCGGCGCCAGGGCCGGCACCTCATGGGCCGATACGGGTCCGTCGGAGCTCGTTTCCGCCTTCGAAGGCAACGTGGTGGTCAGCGCGCGCATATCGCAGCTCGTGCTGCCGGGAATGGTCGAGCGGGGCTGGGGCCGGATCGTGGTGATCAGCTCGGTCTACGGCCGCGAGTCGGGCGGAGCCCCCGCCTACAACGCGGCGAAGGCCGCCGAGAACAGCTTCGTCAAGTCGCTCGCCCGCGAGGTCGCCGGGAAGGGCGTCACGGTGAACGCCGTGGCGCCCGGTTCGATCCTCTGGGAGGGCGGGGGCTGGGACCGGCGGGCCAGGGCCGACCCCGACGGCATCGCGGATTTCGTCCGCCGGGAGATGCCGCTCGGCCGGTTCGGCAGGGTGGAGGAGGTGGCGGGC
Source organism: uncultured Actinomycetes bacterium (assembly GCA_964559855.1). GTDB lineage: Bacteria > Chloroflexota > Dormibacteria > Dormibacterales > Dormibacteraceae > 40CM-4-65-16. The sequence continues at coordinate 40,754 of CAZLJC010000012.1, read as the reverse complement.
GCCGTCACGTTCCTGTGCTCGCGTCAGGCGAGCCTGGTGTGCGGCGCGTGCCTCCCGGTCGACGGCGCCCAGGGCCGCTCGATCATCTGATCCGCCTCAGGCGCCGTTCTGGACGTCGATCACCAGCCGGGTCGGACCGCTGAGCATGAAGGCCCGGTAGCACGCGGGGCCGTTCACGCCGAGCGCAATCTGCACCACGCCCTCATAGTCCTGGACTTGAGCGACCTCCACGAGCGCCGGGTATCCGGTCCTCAGGTCCCTCGGGCCCGAGTAGCTGGTGTGCATGTCCGCGCCGCGGATCGTGACCAGGATGCCGCTGCGGCCCAGCAGGGTGACGGTCTGACCGCTCGGGCTCTTCACGAACGTGGCGCTCGCCTGCCCCGTCACCTCGATCGACGAGGGCCGGCCGTTTGCCAGCTCGATCGTCACCCGGTCGTATCCCGCGTGCGTGCCCGTGCGGAGCGCTTCGACATAGTCGATCGCCGCCGCCTGCGAGCTCGTCATCGCCGGCGACGAGGTGCAGGTGAAGGGAGGCGGATTCGAGGCCGAAGGGGTGGGACCGGTAACCGGGGTGGGAGTTGACGCCACCGAGGGTGGCGCGCTGGCGGACGGCGCGGCCGTCGCGGGCGGCGGCCCTGCCGTGATCGGAGGCCGGTTCAGCGGGTTGGCCGTCAGCAGGACGGCGACGATCACCGCGCCGATGACGCACGCGGCGAGGGCCGCAATCCAGTAGGTGCCGCCGCGCGCCGGGGGAGCTTCGGAGAGTGAGGCCCGGACGCGTTCGCGGAGAGCTGGGCCGGGGGCGCCGGCGATCCGGTCGAACGCGGCGTTGAGCTCGCGGCGGAAGTTTGCGTCACTCACGTCAGAACACCTCCTCGAGGGTGAGGTCGGCCCGCAGCGCGTGCGCCGCGCGATAGATGCGCGACTTCGCCGCCGCCGGGGAGATGCCGAGGGTCCGGGCCACCTCGTCCAGGGGCAGGTCCAGGTAGAAGTGCAGCACGAGCGGCAGCCGCTCCTCGGGCCGGAGCCGCAGCAGGGCCGAGTGAAGGTCGGATGAAGCCTCTGCCGCCTCCTGCGTCGGAGGGGGCAGGTCGGCCGTCTTGATCACCGACCACCATCGGGTGCGGCGGGCCATCCGGCATTCGTTGGCGACGATCGAGAGGAACCAGGGTCGCAGTGAGCGGACGTCGCCCCGCAGCTGGCCCAGCTTGCGCCAGGCCTTGATCGAAGCCTCCTGAACCGCGTCCTCGCCGGCCCCTCGATCGGCCAGCATCACGGTCGCGAGGCGGTACGCGGGATCGAGCAGCGGCTCGATCAGAGCGCCGAAGGCGGCGGCGTCTCCTCGGGCCGCCTGGGCGAGGGCTTCAACTCGCTGCTCGAGCACGGTCGCTGACATCTTCTGCCGGTTTGATGCCGCAAACCGGCCGTTGGTTGCAGCGGAACTCGGGGAGGGTGCGCCCTCAGGAGTGGGAGAAGGGGCCCGACCCGAGCTGGCCGAGGATGAGCAGCGAGGTGGGGTAGAGGCCAAGCAGGACCGATGCCACCCCACTCAGCACGATCGTGGCCGAGCTGCTGAGCGATTCCGGCACCCGCTCGGGGTGGGGAGCCGCAGACCAGACCGGCACCAGCACCCGCACGTAATAGAAGACGGACACCACGCTCATCAGCACGGCGAGCACGACCAGCCAGATGAAGCCGGCCTGCACCGCGGCGGTGAACAGGAACAGCTTGCCGAAGAATCCCACTGAAGGCGGGAAGCCCGCCAGCGACAGCATGAAGACCGTGAGGGCCAGCGCCAGGACCGGGCTGCGCCGGCCGAGCCCTTCGAGCTGGTCGAAGCGGTCGACCTCACCTTCCGGCCCGGAGAGGAGGGTGAGCACTGCGAAAGCGCCGAAGTTCATGAACATGTAGACGAAGAGGTAGTACAGGACGGCCGAAAGGCCGCTCGTGCCCCCGGCCACCACGCCGACCAGGACGTAGCCGGCCTGCGCCACACCCGAGTACGCCAGGAGTCGCTTGAGGCTTGACTGGGCGATGGCCATCAGGTTGCCCCACACCATGCTCGCGGCCGCCACGAACACCAGCGCGGCCTGCCATTCCGGCGCCAGGTGGACCAGGCCCCCGGCGAAGACGCGCACGATCATGGCGAAGGCGGCGGCCTTCGTCCCGACCGACATGAAGGCCGTGACGGGAAGCGGCGCCCCCTGGTACACGTCCGGCGTCCACATGTGGAAGGGCGCGGCGGAGACCTTGAAGGCGAAGCCGACGCCCATGAGCAGGATGCCCAGCACGAGGAGCGGGTTGCCCGACGCGGACGAGCCGAGCCGCTGCGCGATCTCGGGGATGACCGTCGTTCCTGCCGCGCCGTAGACCAGGGCCATCCCGTACAGCACGAACGCGCTCGCGAATCCGCCGACCAGCAGGTACTTCGCGGCCGCCTCCTGCGAGCGGAGGTCCCGGCGCGCGTAGCCGCACAGGATGTACAGCGAGATCGAGAGGAGCTCGAGGCCCAGGAAGACCGTCACCAGCGATGTCGCCGAGCCCAGCACCATCATTCCGATCACCGCCGCCATCACGAGGATGTGGAACTCGCTTTCGGGCAGCCGCCGCCGCTGCAGGTACGAGTGGGACAGCGCGACCGTCAGGATGCCGAGGCTGGCGAAGAGGATCTCGAAGAAGAGCGCGAAGTTGTCCCCGCTCGCGAACCGGTGATACGCGTAACCGCCCGAGGAGTAGAGCCACCGGTAGGCCGCCGTCCCGAGCGAGTACGCAAATCCGACCACCGCCGCGATGGCCACCGCGCCGCCGCGCCGCCGCTTGGGCAGCACCAGGTCGACCACGATGGCGAAGAGGAAGAAGCCGGTCAGGGCCGCGATCGGGGCGACCTGGCCGAGGTCGGCGAACGCCTGCGACCACGAGTAGGTCAGGTCCGTTCCGGCCGGCATGTCAGCGGTACAGCCCGGACTGGCCGAGCGAGTTCATCAGGTTGGTCAGGAGGCCTGGATCGAGTCCCAGCACGAACATCAGGATGACCAGCGGCGCCAGGAGGCCGAGCTGGGCCGCATTGATATCGGAGCGCGCCACCGGTCCGGCGGGGGCGCCCTGCATCACGCCCTGGAACAGCCGGAGCATGTACACGGGCGAGAGCACCAGGCCGATCGCGCCGAACACCGCGAGCAGAGGCGCGCGCTGCCAGGCGCCCAGCAGGGTCATGAACTCGCCGACGAAGCTGTTCAGGCCGGGCAGGCCGAGCGCGGCGAAGGCGACGACGGCGAAGACTCCCGCCATGACCGGCATGCTCAGCGCCAGGCCCGCGAGGCCCGCTCGGTCCCGCGTGCCGGTGCGGTCCGCGATCCAGCCGACGATGAGGAACAGCGCGGCGATGATGATGCCGTGGTTGACCATCTGCAGCACCGCGCCCTGCTGGCCCTGGGCGTTGAAGCTGAAGATGCCCAGCACGACGAAACCCATGTGGCTGACGCTCGAGTACGAGACGAGGAGCTTCATGTCGCTCTGCACCAGGGCCATCAACGCGCCCCAGATGATCGCCGCGACGGCGAGCACGGGGATGACCCAGCGCCAGTCCCACCAGTCGACGGGCTGGGGGAACAGAGGCACCGCGATGCGCAGGAAGCCGTAGGCCCCGGCCTTGCCCATCACGCCGGCGAAGGTGATCAGCATCGGAGTCGGCGCCGCGGAATAGGCGTCCGGCAGCCAGCTGTGGAATGGGAACAGCGGCGTCTTGATCGCGAAGGCGAGCGCGAACACCGAGAACAGCCCGAACTGCCAGGCCGGTGACGGCGCCATCGAGGCCAGGGCGGAGAGGTCGAACGTCTGGTGCCCGGTGGCCACGTACTCCCCGATCACTCCGACGAGCATCAGAAGCGAGCCGGCGAGCGTGTAGAGGACGAACTTCAGAGCGGCCCATCCCGGGCGCGCGCCTTCGCCGTACAGCCACAGCAGGAAATACGCCGGGATCAGCATGGCCTCCCAGAAGACATAGAAGAGGACGAGGTCGGTGGCCATGAACACGCCCGCCAGCCCGGCCGACATCGCGAGCATCAGTCCGACGAAGCCGCCCGTCCGGCGCGTGACGGGCGTGGCCAGGATCGCGATCAGGGTGAGGAACGCGTTGAGCTCGATCAGCCACAGGCTGATCCCGTCGACGCCGAGCCGGTAGAAGATGCTCAGCTGCGGAATCCACACGACCTTCTCCCCGAACTGGTAGCCGTGATGGTCGGCTGAGAAGTTGAAGGCCACGAACGCGGCGACACCCAGCGCGGCCAGCGCGACGAGCGCGCCGAACCACTTCGCCAGCCGAGGCGGCAGGAAGGCGACGAGCACGCCGCCCACCAGAGGGACCAGCCAGAGCGTGGTCAGCGTCACGAGCTCGCCCTCACGAGCAGGATCAGCGCGACCACGAGGGCGCCGCCGATGAAGACCAGCACGTAGTTGCGGAAGTAGCCGCTCTGGGTGAGGCTGAGCTCAGTCGCGGACCACCGGGTCGCGGCACCGGTCTCGATCACCGCCCCGTCGATGACCGGCTCCTCCACGTCCCGCCGCAGGAACCCGGCGCCCCAGTCCATCGGACGGACGAACGAGGCGTCGTAGATCTCGTCGAAGTAGTACTTATGCTCGAGCAGGCGCTGCGCCCACCCCAGCCGCGAGCTCCACGGACGCATGCTTCGGGCGAGCACGAAGAGAGCGGTCGCGAGGATCATCGTCACCAGGCCGATCACCACCGCGCCCGCGTTGTCCTCCCACCGTGGCGCGCCGACCGCGGGCGCCAGGAAGTCGCTGACGGCGGACGGGCCGAAGCCGAGCGCGCGGGTCTGGATGAAGCCGCCGAGGACGGCGAGCACGGCGAGGATGGCGACCGGCGCCATCATCACAAGCGGCGCCTCGTGCGGGTGCTCGACCGGCCGCTCGGGCGCGGGATCGCCCCAGAAGGCCAGCCACCACATGCGGCCCGTGTAGAAGCCGGTGATCAGCGCGGTCGCGGCGCCGATGGCCCAGAGGATCAGGGCCGCCGAGTCGTCCGGCTTGGAGAAGGCCAGTCCCAGGATCTGCTCCTTGGAGAAGAACCCGACGAACGGGATCACGCCGACCAGCGAGAGGGAGCCGACGAGGAAGGAGACCGACGTGGGGCGCATCTGGTCCCACAAACCGCCGTAGCGGCGCATGTCCTGCTCGTCGTGCATCGCGTGGATCACATTGCCCGCGGCCATGAAGAGCAGCGCTTTGAAGAACGCGTGGGAGAGCAGATGGAAGAAGCCCGCGCTGTAGGCGCCGACGCCAACCGCCAGGAACATGTAGCCGATCTGGCTCATCGTCGAGTAGGCCAGCACGCGCTTGATGTCGACCTGCACGATCGCGATCGTGGCGGCGAACAGAGCCGTGACCGCGCCGATGATCGCCACCGCGCCGTGCGCGTACACGGCCACGTCGTAGATGGGGTGCATGCGGCCGACCAGATAGACCCCGGCCGTGACCATGGTGGCCGCATGGATCAGGGCGCTGACCGGCGTCGGGCCCTCCATGGCGTCCGGCAGCCAGGTGTGGAGCGGCAGCTGCGCCGATTTCGCCACCGCGCCGACCAGGAGCAGGAAGGCGGCGAGCTCGAGCATTGAGCCGTCCGATTTCGGGATGGCCTTGAAAACGCCGGCGTACGTGGCCGAGTGGAACTGGACGAACAGCACGAAGGTCCCGAGGATCATGCCGACGTCGCCGATCACGTTCATCACGAATGCCTTGCGCGCGGCGAGCACGGCCGAGCGGCGCTGGTACCAGAAGCCGATCAGCAGGTAAGAGCTCAGGCCGACCATCGCCCAGCCGGTGATCAGGAAGACGAAGTTCCCGGCCAGGACCAGCAGCAGCATCGAGAAGACGAAGACGTCCATGTAGGTGAAGAAGCGGACGTAGCTGGGGCCGTCCTCGTGCTCCATGTAGCCGACGGAGTAAGTGACGATGAGCCCGCCGACGCCTGTGATCACCAGGCACATGAAGATCGACAGGTTGTCGACGAGGAGGTTGAACGGGACCTCGAACGTGCCACTGCGGATCCACGTCCAGTACGTGAAGTCGCCGTGGACCTTGTTGACGAACAGGATCAGCGTGACGATGAAGGACGACCACACAGCCAGCGGTCCGACGATCGCGGTCACGATCCGTGGCAGCCGCCAGCCCCGACCGGCGAGGATGATCGCCCCGGCCGCGGGAAACAGCAGGATCAGGAGCGCCAGCGTCTGGTTCGTGCTCATCCCCTGAGCTCGCTCAGGTCGTCGATGTCCTCGGCGTCACGGACGCGGAAGATGTCGACGAGGATGGCCAGCCCGACCACGGCCTCCGCGGCCGCGACTGTCATCGACATCAGGGCGAACAGCTGGCCCTCCATGTTCTGCAGCTGGCGCGAGAACGCGACCAGCGCCAGGTTGGCCGCGTTGAGCATCAGCTCGATCGAGATCAGGATCACGAGCGGGTTGCGCCGCACCAGCACGCCCGCCGCGCCAAGCGCGAAGAGCACCGCGCTGAGGAGCACGAACCATGACGCGTCGAGCTGCGAGCCGCCGATGTCGAGCGTCCCCATTCAGACGTCGTCGATCTGCCGGCGGCTGAGGTAGATCGCCCCGATCGCCGCGACGAGCAGCAGGAGCGAGGTCAGCTCGAACGGGTACAGGTAGGTCGTGAACAGGCCGACCGCGACGGCCTGGACCGTGCCGAAGAAGCCGGCGTCGTACTTGTCGGGCTGCCGGTACTGGACGCCCTGGAGCAGGGCCCACATCAGCCCCAGCAGGACGGCGACGAACAGGAGCGCCAGGGGCGCCTGGAAGCGCAGCCGCCCGCGGCCCAGCTCGCGCGCGGGTCCCAGCAGCGCGATCACGAACAGGAAGAGGACCATGACCGCCCCCGCGTAGACGATGAGCTGCACCGCGAAGATGAACTGCGCCGAGAGCAGGAGAAACTCGACCGACAGGGCGAACATCACGACGACCAGGCTCAGCACCGTCCGGACGGGCTGGTGGAACATGACGACGCCGATGCCGCCGAGGACCGCCAGCGCGGCGGCGCCGAAGAAGACGACGATCGCCACTATCTTTCCTCCCTCTCCCTCGCGGGATGAGGAGCGTGACCTGGACCATTGCCCTGCAATCGCGCCTGCACGTCAGGCGGGAGCGGCTCGAGCAGCTTTTCCTTCGTGTAGATGAACTTCTCGCGACTGGTGTCCGACAGCTCGTACTCGGGGCCGAGCACGATCGCCTGCACCGGGCAGGCCTCCTCGCAGTAGCCGCAGAAGATGCAGCGGAGCATGTTGATCTCGTACGTCTTCGCGTAGCGCTCGCCGGGCGAGACACGGTTCTCGTCGCTGTTCTCGGCGGCGATGACCAGGATGCATCCCACAGGGCACGCGGCCGCGCACAGCTCGCAGCCGATGCAGCGCTCGAGCCCGTTGTCGTAGCGCCGGAGGTAGTGGCGTCCCCGATAGCGCTCCGAGCGCGGCGTCTTGTCCTCCGGGTACATGGTGGTGACCACGGGCTTCACGCTCTCGGCGAGCGTGGTCTTCAGCCCGGTCAGCAGCGCGGCCACGTCGGACACGACGCCCTGCTGCTGCGGCCGCTTCGGCGCTTCGTCTTGCTTCTTCTCTTCGTCGGCCATGTCTACCCCTGGACCGCCACCAGCACGATCGCCGTCACGATGACGTTCGCGATCGCCAGCGGCAGCAGAACTTTCCACCCCAGCCGCATGAGCATGTCGTAGCGCAGGCGGGGGAAGGTCGCGCGCACCCAAATGTATAGGAAGAGGAAGAGCACCACCTTGAGCAGGAAGGCGAGCACGGGTGGGACGAACCACAGGTACCAGCCCCCGAAGAACAGGAGGGTGGCGACTGCGGAGACGGTGATCATGTTCAGGTACTCCGCGAGATAGAACATCGTGAACTTCAGCCCGGAGTACTCGGTGAGGAAGCCGCCGATCAGCTCCTGCTCCGCCTCCGGCAGGTCGAAGGGCGCTCGGTTTGTCTCGGCGACGGCGGAGAGCAGGTAGATGACGAAGCCGATCGGGGTGAGGATGATCAGCGGCAGCGGGCCGTTGTACGGCCCCCAGTTGACCGTGAACATCGCGATATCGCGCAGGCGGAGCGAGCCGACGATCATGAACGTCGGCACCAGCGAGAGGCCGAGCGCCATCTCGTAGCTGATCAGCTGCGCCGCGGCACGCAGCCCGCCGAGCAGCGAGTACTTGTTGTTCGACGCGTAGCCGCCGATCACAAGCGCGTACACGTTCATCGCGCTGACGGCGAAGATGACCAGGATGCCGACGTTGACGTCGGCGATCCAGTACTGGACGTTGTACCAGAGCCCCACCGGGATCACGACCCACGCCAGGAACGCCGCGACGACCGCGATCATCGGCGCGATCACGAAGAGCAGCGGGTCGGTCTCCTGCGGGATGAAGCTCTCTTTGAAGGCGAGCTTCACGCCGTCCGCCGCCATCTGCATCAACCCGAAGGGGCCGACACGGTTGGGGCCGGGCCGGCGCTGGATGCGGCCCAGCGCGACGCGCTCGAACCACACCGTGTAAGCGGTGGCGGTGAGGACCACGAAGAGCAGCAGCGCCATCGCGACGACGATCACGACCCAGTGGCCGATCGGATCGTTGTAGATGGCGTTCACCGCTGGTCGTCCATGTCGGGGGCCTGCCCCACCCGCGCCTTCTCGCGTCGACCGGCTTTGCCGGGCGACCGCAGCGGACCGCCGCAGCCGACTGCGGTCGACCATGTCGGGGGAGGTCCCGCGGGGGGGGCCTGCCCCACCCGCGCCTTGTCTCTCATGGGTGGGCCGGCCCCACGAGGACGGCGCGGGGCTCGGGCTCGCGGGCGGGGGGCTGCTCGAGCGCGGCCATCTCCGGCCTGGCCGCCGCGATCTCGCGCTGCAGCGGAAAGATGCCGGTGTAGCCGAGCGGCAGCCCCAGCGCCGTGGCCAGCTCGCAAAGCACCTCCCAGGGCTCCTTCTGCGGCGCCTGGGGCTGGATCGGCGGCCGCACGAACTGCACGGTCCCTTCGAGGTTGGTGTACGTGCCCTGGCGCTCCGCGAAGGTGAGGGCGGGGAGGACGATGGCGTTCTCGTAGCCGGCGCGGGGCAGGAAGTCCCACGCCGCCACGAACTTGACCGAGGCCGGGATGCCCGCCGTGGGTGGCGGCCCCCACACGAGCAGCGCCTCGACGCCCTCGAGCTTGTCCCAGCCGGCGACGCCGAAGGCGAGCGCTCCGCTCTCGTTGGTCGCGCGATACAGCGGCATCAACTTCCCGCCGGCCTTCTGGGCCAGCTCGGCGCAGGCGGCGCCGAGCTCGCTCACGTCCTCGGTGCCGTGCCCGTCGCCGTAGAGGATCGCCACCGGCCCGCCCGCGTCCTTCAACCACTCGTGGCCGGCCAGCTTGCGCACCTCGGCGGCGGCCGAGCCGGCCGTGTGCCGGATGTGCAGCGTGCCGGGATGGCGGTCGAGGTCGACCCCCTCGGGGTAGACCACGATCAGCTTCGCGCCGCGCTTGCTGACCGCCTTCTTCACGCGCAGGTCGACGATCGGCACATCGTGCTCGAGGTCGGAGGCGACGACCACGATCACTCGCGCTCCGTCGATCTCCTTGATCCGCATGGTCCGGGCCGCCGGAGCCGGCAGGGCGGTTCGGCCGTGCATCTTCACCTTCGCGCCCTTCAGGGGCCCGTCGAGCAGGCGCCGGAAGAGGTGCGCTTCTTCGTTGGTGATGTCCTGCGGCAGCGAGATGCCGAGCTTGGGCCCCAGGCCCTTGATGCCGCCCGCCATGGTGTCGATCGCGTCGGCCCACGTGGTGCGCCGCCCGGCGATCATCGGCGTGCGGATGCGCGCGGGGTCGTTGACCTCCGTGTATTCAAAGCGACCGCGGTCGCAGATCCAGCCGTCGTCGATCTCGTCGTTCTCGCGCGAGGTCACACGCACCAGCTGACCGCGCCGCTGCCACTGCGTCACGTTGCAGCCGACCGCGCACTTCGAGCAGACGGTCTGGCTGTACGTCATGTCCCACGGCCGCGACTCGAACCGCCAGACGCGCGAGGTGAGGGCGCCGACGGGGCAGAGGTCGATGATGTTGCCGCTGAAGATCGACTGGAGCGGCTGGTCGAACTGGCTCGTGATGAACGAGTGGACGCCGCGCTGGTCGGTCGTCAGCTCCTGCTCCCACGCGACCTCGTCGTAGTAGCGCGTGCAGCGATAGCACAGCACGCAGCGCTCCCGGTCGAGGGCGATCGAATCCGAGAGAGGGATCGGCTTCTTGAAGTGCAGGCGGGGCCCGTCGATCCGGCTGATCGGGTAGCCGTGGCGGAACGTGTAGTCCTGCAGCGGGCACTCGCCGCCCTTGTCGCAGACAGGGCAGTCGAGCGGGTGGTTGGCCAGCTCGAACTCGAGGATGTCCGCGCGTCCCTGCACCGCCATCGCGGTCTGGGTTCGCACCACCATGTTCTCGGCGACCGGCGTCGTGCACGCCGTCTGCGGGCGCGGCGGCCCGGGCGAGATCTCCACCAGGCACATGCGGCACGCGCCGACCGGATCGAGCTTGTGGTGGTAGCAGAAGACCGGGATCTCGATCCCCAGGGTCTTCGCGGCCTCGACGATCAGCGTGCCGCCCGGCACGGTGACCCTGTGCCCGTCGATCGTCAGGTTGACGTCAGGCATGCGCCACCGCCTTTCCGACGTTGCACTCGTGGCGCAGCGCGTGGTCCTCGTACTCGCTCCTGAAATGGCGCAGCGTGGAGTCGATGACCCAGCCGCCGGAGTCCCCGAGGCCGCAGAGGCAGCGGCCGTTCTGCAGCCCGTCCGACACGCGCTGCAGCGTGTCGAGCTCGACCTGGGATCCCTGGTTGGCCAGGATGCGCTCGTACGTCCGCACCGCCCAGTCCTGTCCGATGCGGCACGGCGTGCACTTGCCGCACGACTCGTGCGCGTAGAACCGCAGCAGCCGGTACGCCGCCTCGACCACGCAGTGCGAGTCGTCCATCACGATCACGCCGCCCGAGCCGCCCATGGACCGCGCCGCGGCCAGCGCCTCGGCGTCCGTGGTCACGTCGAGCATGGACTCCGGCAGCACCGGCGCCGAGGAACCTCCGGGCCAGAACACCTTCACCTTTCGCCCCTCGGGCGGCCCCCCGGCCAGCTCCATGATCACGTGCCGGAAGGTCTTGCCGATCTCCACCTCGTACACGCCCGGCCGGCGCACGTTTCCGCTGACGGTGAGCAGTCGCGTCCCGGGATTCTTCTGCGTCCCGAGCTTGGCGTACTCCGCGCCGCCCATGGAGATGATGGCCGGCACGGTGGCGAGCGTCTCGACGTTGTTGAGCAGCGTCGGACGGCCCCAGGCGCCCTTGACGGCGGGGAAGGGGGGACGCGAGCGCGGCTGCGCGCGCTTACCCTCGAGCGACTCCAGGAGCGCAGTCTCCTCACCGCAGATGTACGCGCCGTGCCCACGGTAGAGCTGGATGTCCAGCGGATAGTCCTTGCCGAAGGGCTTTGCCCCCAGGTAGCCCTTGTCGCGGGCCTCGGCGATGGCCTCGGTCAGCATCCGGTAGGGCCCGTCGTACTCGCCGCGGATGTACACCCAGGCCTGGTTCGCGCCCACCGCGTAGGCGGCGATCAGGATGCCCTCGATCAGCATGTGAGGGCAGTTCTCCATGATGTAGCGGTCCTTCGCGGTGCCGGGCTCGGACTCGTCCGCGTTGACCACCACGTACTTGGGCCCGGGCGCGTCGCGGTTGATGAAGCTCCACTTCACCCCGGTCGCAAAACCGGCGCCGCCGCGGCCCCTAAGGCCCGAGGCCTTGACCTCGTTCGTGATCGCGGCCGGCTCCATGTCGAGGAGCGCCCTGCGCAGCGCCTTGTAGCCGCCGGCCTTCGACTCGTAGACGTCGAGCGTGGCCAGACCGGCCGTGCCGAAAAAGCGCGTCAGCAGGTGGTTCGGCCCCTCGCCGTGCGAACCGCGGAGCTCAGCCACCGGCCTTCTTCCTGGGCGCCCGGCGCCGCTCCTTGACCGGCTTCTGGGCCGGCTCGCTGGCCGATCCGGTGGCCGTGGTGACGTGCGGTCCGGCCGCGGCGGGCACCGCTTCCGCCTCCGCCTTCCGGCCGCGCCGCTCGGCGACGAGCTCGTCTATGCGCTCCGGCGTCAGGTCGTAGAAGTACCGGTGGTCGAGCCGCATCATGGGCGCGTACTCGCACGCTCCCAGGCACTCGACCTCCTCGTAGCTGAAAAGGCCGTCGGACGAGACGTCGGTCGTCTCCCGCACGCCGATCCGCTGCTTGACGTGCTCGACGATGTTATAGGCGCCGCGCAGCATGCAGCTGAGGTTGGTGCACACGTAGAAGCGGTGCCGGCCGACGGGCTGCAGGTGGAACAGCGTGTAAAAGGTCGCCACGCCCTCGACGTAACCCGGGTCCAGCTGGAGCGCATGCGCCACCTCGGTCATCGCCTCGGGCGTGAGGTGGCCGAGCTCTTCCTGAGCCAGGTCGAGGGCGGGCATCACCGCGGAGCGCGGCTGCGGATACCGGTCCGGCAGCGCCTTGATCTCCTCGATGACGTGGGTGGAAAGTACCGTCATCGATCCACGTCGCCGAGCACCGTGTCCGCCGTGCCGATGATCGCGATCATGTCGGCGACCATGTGGTTCAGCGCCATCCGCTCCAGCGCCTGCAGGTTGTTGAACGAAGCCGAGCGGAACTTCACGCGGCGGGGCTTGTGCGTGCCGTCGCTGACCACGTAGCAGCCGTTCTCGCCCCGTCCCGACTCGACGGCCACGTACACGTCTCCCGGCGGGACCGAATAGCCCTCGGTGAACAGCTTGAAGTGGTGGATCACCGCCTCCATCGAGGTCTCGAGCTCCTCGCGCGGCGGCGGAAGCACCTTGCGGTCGTCCACGTTGATCGGGCCGTCGGGCAGGCGGTCCAGCGCCTGGCGCAGGATCTTGACCGCCTCGCGCATCTCCTTGATCCGGATCAGGTAGCGGCCGTAGCAGTCACAGAGGTCAGAGGTCGCCACCTCGAAGTCGTAGGTCTCGTAGCCCGAGTAGGGCATCGCCTTGCGCAGGTCCCACGCCACGCCGGAGCCGCGCAGCATCGGCCCGCTCGCGCCGACCACCTTTGCGACGTCCGCCGGCAGGATGCCGATGCCCATGGTCCGCCGGCGCCAGATCGGGTTCATGGTGAGCAGGTCTTCGTACTCGTCGATCCGGCTCGGCATATCGTGGATGAACCGATCGAGCAAGTCGAGGAAGCGGGGCGTCGCGTCGGCCATCACGCCTCCCGGCCGGATGTACGAGGTGTGCATGCGGAAGCCCGAGATCTCCTCGTTGAGGTCGAGGATGCGCTCCCGCTCGCGGAAGCAGTACATCAACATCGTCATCGCCCCGAGCTCGATGCCGCTCGTGCCCATCCACACGAGGTGGGAGGCGATGCGCGTCAGCTCGGACATGATCACGCGCAGGACGGAGGCGCGCGGCGGCACCTCGACGCCCAGCAGGCGCTCGACCGCCAGCGCGTAGGCCAGGTTGTTGATCGGAGGCGACAGGTAGTCATGGCGGTCGGTGACCACCACGGCCTGCTGCCAGCGGAGCGCCTCGGCCTGCTTCTCGATGCCCGTATGGAGGTAGCCGATCACGGGCTTGATGCGCTTGATCTGCTCCCCGTCGAGGTCGACGATCAGGCGCAGCACGCCGTGCGTCGACGGGTGGTGCGGGCCGAAGTTGACGGTCAGGATCTCACCGCCGAAGGCGCCCTTCTGGCCGGTGGGCGTGATCGTCATGCCCTGCCCGGCGAGCTGCTCGACGTCCGGCGTGTCCGTCGTGCTCATGCTTTCTCCGGAGCGGTCTGCCAGAGCTCGTGCTCCTCGGAGAACTCGACCACCTCGCCGCCCACGGGGTAGTCGCGCCGGAGCGGGTGCCCGACCCAGTCGTCCGGCATGAGGATGCGCGTCAGGTCGGGATGGTTCTCGAACACGATCCCGAACATGTCGTACGTCTCGCGCTCGTCCCAGTTGGCCGGCGGGAACATGTCCGCCACCGAGTCGACGTGCGGCTGCTCGCCGTCCACGAACGTGCGGACGCGCACCTGCTCGAGCGTCTCCATGTTGCGGAGCTGGTAGACGAGCTCGTAGCGGCCCGGCCAGCTCGCTCGCGACCCGTCCGCGAGATGGTCCACGCACGTGACGAAGAGGAGCAGCCGGTAGCCGTCGTCCTTCAAGGCGGAGAGCGCCTCGTGCAGGGTGGCCGGATCGACGGTGATCCAGGCGTCCTGCGCCGTCACGCCGCGGTCGACGATCAGCTTGTCCGAGATCACTTCCGCGGCAGGATCCCCTGGGCCTTGATCCGCTCCTGCAGGATCATCAGCGCGTTGAGCAGGTCCTCGGGGCGGGGTGGGCAGCCGGGGATGTAGACGTCGACCGGCACCACCTTGTCGACCCCCTGGAGCAGCGCGTAGTTGTTGAACACGCCGCCTGTCGATGCGCACGCGCCCATCGAGATCACCCACTTGGGCTCGGGCATCTGGTCGTAGATGGTGCGGAGGATCGGCGCCATCTTCTGCGACACGCGGCCCGAGACGATCATCAGGTCCGACTGCCGCGGCGAGGCGCGCATCGCCTCTGAGCCGAAGCGCGCGATGTCCACGCCCGCGGTGGCGGTGTGGATCATCTCGATGGCGCAGCAGGCGAGGCCGAACTGAGCCGGCCACACCGAGTTACCGCGCCCCCATCCGACCAGGCGGCCGAGCGTGGTGGTGAGGATGTTTTCGCCGAGCGACTCGGCGAGCGCCTCTATTCCCAATCCAGCCCTCCCTTGCGCCAGATGTGCGCGAGGGCGACCACCAGGATGCCCATGAAAACCAGCATCTCGATCAGGCCGAACCACTTGAGCTGGCGCAGCAGCACCGCCCAGGGGTAGAAGAACACCGCCTCGACGTCGAAGATGATGAACAGCATCGCGGTGAGGTAGAAGCGCACGGAGAGCCGGCGCATCGCGGGGGTTTCGGGGAGGATGCCCGACTCGTACGGTTCCATCTTCCGCCGGTAGGGCTTGGTGGGGCCGAGCACGAAGCTCAAGGTGACCAGCGCTCCGACCAGTCCAAGCACGATCAGTAAGAAGATCAGTACTGGGACGTAGCTCTCAATCAATCCTGGGCGGCCTCCGACAAGTGGGGCGTGGGGACGGATTAATTCTAGGGCGACCTTGAGAAACTCCGCGTCGCGCGATCAGGCGTCTTTCCTGCGGTGCTCGATCTTGGTGCCGCGAGAAAGCGTGGCATGGATCGGGCAGTAGCGGTTGCACGCCATGTCGAGCGCCTGGTCCACGGATTCCTTGTCGACCTTGCCGTCCCAGGCGGTGTGGAAGATGACGTCTATCTTCTTGAAGGCCTTGGGCCACTCCTCTTCCTGCTCGCCCACGACCTCGACCTCCAGGGACCGCAGCGGCTGCTTGAACTTGCGCAGCAGGAGCACAGCGTTGAGGCCTGTGCAGGCCCCAAGCGCGCCGAGCAGCATCTCGGTCGGCTGCATCGCGGTGTCGTCGCCGAAGATCGGCGGCTCGTCGATCTCGGCCTTGTGACCAGACCCCGATTCGATCTCGAACTTGACCTTGGTGCCGGTCCACCGGGCGACCGCCTTTTTCACGACCCTGACTATAGTCAGCCCATGCCGGACGTTCGCGACAGCTTCTCGCCCGTGGCCGCCAACTACACGCGGGCGACGTTCCACACCTCGGCCGTGCGCCTGCAGGAGGTGGTCGACCTCGCGCGGCCGCAGCGGGGAGACCTCGCGCTCGACGTCGCGACCGGCACCGGCAACACCGCGTTCGCGCTGGCGCCCCTGGTCCGGCGCGTGGTCGGGCTCGACCTCACGCGCGAGATGCTCGACCACGCGCGACGGCTGGCGGCCGAGCGCAACGTGCTCAACACCGACTGGGTGCTGGGCGACGCGCAGCGGCTCCCGTTCCCGGAGGACACGTTCGATCTCTACGTGGTGCGCGCGGCGCCGCATCACTTTCCCGACGTCGACGCCTTCCTACGGGAGGCCCTCCGGGTCTTGAAGCCCGGCCGCGACGCAGCGTTCGTCGACTGCTCCGCCCCCGTCCCCGCGCGCGACCTGCTGCACGAGGTCGAGGTGCTCCGGGACCCCTCTCACGTCCGCTCGCTGACGGTCGAGGAGTGGGTGTCCGCGCTGGAGCGGGCCGGCTTTCGGGTGGAGGAGGCTCGCGCCCGCGAGATGTCGTGGAGCTACGACGAGTGGATGGACAACATGAGCGTCAGCCAGGAACGGCGCGACGAGCTGGCGCGGATCATCGAAGGCGCGCAGGGCGAGGCGCTCGCGCAGCTGCACCCCGAAAGGCGCGAAGGCAACCGGCTCTACCACGCGTACTGGCACTGCTTGATCCGCGCCCACAAGCCTGAGTGAGCAGGCCCTTCACCGACGGAGAGGTGATCGTCCTGGTCGACAAGGTCGGCCGGCGTCACCGCGTCCGGCTGAAGCGCGGCGATCGCCACTCCATCCATTCCGGCCTGATCCTGCACGACGACCTGATCGACCGGCCGGAGGGCACTGTGGTCTCGACCCAGCTCGGGGCGCGGCTGCTCGCCCTGCGCCCGACCTTCGCCGAGCAGGTCACCGGCCGGCGCCGCCAGACCCAGCCGATCTATCCGAAGGACCTCGGCGCGATCCTGGTGACGGCGGACATCTTCCCCGGCGCCCGGGTCCTCGAGGCGGGGACCGGAACCGGCGCCCTCACGCTGGCCGTGCTCCGCGCGGTCGGGCCGGAAGGGATGGTCGTCAGCTACGACGCCCGCGAGGAATTTCTCGAGGCGGCGCGGCGGAACATCTCGGACACCCTCGGCCGGATTCCGGACCACGTCGTGCTGAAGCTGGGCGACGCGTACGCCGGCTTCGAGGAGCGCGATATGGACCGGGTCCTGCTCGACCTGGCCGAGCCGTGGCAGGCCGCGCCCGGCGCCAGGGAGTCGCTCCGCCCGGGCGGCCTGCTCTTCGCGCACTGCCCCAACGTCAGCCAGGTGCAGCGATTTTTCGACTGCCTGCGGGAGCTGCGCGGCTTCGGGATGCTCGAGGTGTTCGAGCTGCTCCAGCGCGGCTGGACCGTGCGCGGCCGGAGCCTGCGGCCGTCGCACCGCATGGTCGCCCACACCGGCTTTCTCTGCTTCGCGCGCCGCATCGCCGACGACGAGCTCTTCGAGCCCGAGGGAGAGGGCTTCCGATGAGGTGGATAGTGCATGGCGAGCGCACCGTCTACGAGAGCCGGTGGGTCTCGGTCGGCGTCGCCGATGTCGAGGTCCCCGGTGGCGAGAGATTCGACCACCACGTGGTTCGCATGCCGGGAGAGGCGGCGGCCGTCATCGCGGTTTCGGATGGCCGGGTGCTCCTGATCCACCGCCATCGCTTCATCACCCACGTCACCGGCTGGGAGATCCCGGCCGGCCGCGTCGAGCCCGACGAAGATCTCGTCGACGCCGCCCGCCGCGAGGCCCTGGAGGAAACGGGTTGGCGCCCTGGGCCCCTCTCCTTTCTCTGCTCTTTCTTTCCCGCCAGCGGCCTGCTCGACCAGCGCTTCAACGTCTTCCTCGCCGACGGCGCCGAACACGTGGGCGAACCCGAGGACGCGAGCGAGTCCGACCGGGTGGAGTGGATTCCGGTCGCCGAGCTGCCGGCGCTGATCAGGGCGGGGGAGATCCAGGACGGCTACAGCCTCACCGGACTGCTCTGGTTCCTGAACCTCGGGGCCGCCGTGAATCAATCGCCTCCCGCGCTCGGCTCCACCAAGTAACCCCGCGCCCCGGCCCGGCGTTAGATCTGGCATGGGGCGCCGCGTCGCAAGAGTGGTCGCACTTATCGATTCAGCAACGGCCGTGGTCGCGATCTTCGCCGTCGCCCCCGTTCTCCTGCCGCCGGTCTTCGCCGCGGTCACCGGCCAGCCGCATTCCTGCGGCGGAGGTTAGGCCGCCCAGGGACCACCCGGACCGCGCGCCCTTCTGAAGCTCAGGCGCTCGGGCGGGATGAAGTCATAGCCGGAGCCGGCTTTCACCACCTGCCAGCCGCCTTCATGGACCAGACGGTGATGGTGGAAGCACAGGGGGAGGAGGTTGGGGAGGTCCGACCGCCCTCCGCGCCCGAAGAACTCGATGTGGTGCGGGTTCGTCCAACCGATCGGCCTGTCGCAGCCCGGCCATGAGCAGGTGCGGTGCCTGGCCTTGAGCGCTCGCCATTGCGCCGGGGAAACCGCGCGGGTGGCCCGGCCCATATCGGTGACGACCGAGTCCGCCATCAGCACCCGGTGCAGGGTCCCGTCACAGGCCAGCCGCTGCACGGTCGCGACGGAGACCGGCATCCCGCACTCGAGGTGCGAAACAGGTGCTCCGACCGCGCCCCGCAGCGCCTCGGGAGTCGTGTGCACGGCGACGTGCGGCCTGGCGCCGTTCCGGCGCGGCATGCTGCCGGCGTCCATCGCGTGGTGCGCCAGCTCCACCGCGGCGTCCGCGCGCCGCTGAGGGCCGGTCCGCTCGTCATCTCTTCCCAAAGGCTTGGACAGCGCATCGATGGCGGCCTTGAGTGCCGCGCCGCCGACGGGGTCAAGCCATCCGTCCAGCCGGAACATTCCGCGCGCCGTCTCGCTCAGATGCAGCTCGCGCAGGTCGAAGTCGTCCTCCGCATCCTCTGACTGACCTTCCGGGTCCCACGCGTAGCGGGCTTCACGCGCCAGGTAGCGGAGCTGCTTGAGGGAGAAGCGTTGCGCGTACTCGACCCACCGCTCGGCCTCGATGTGGTCACGCTTGTCCCCGAGCTGCTCGCTGAGGTGACAGATCACGGAAACCGCCTGGTAGCCGATCCGGCCCGAGTTGAGCGCTTGCTCCACCTCCGGCAGGGAGTCGATCTGCCCTCCGACGCACAGCCGGTCCGCGGCGGAGGATTTCGAGAGCTGGCAGATGTCCGCGACCCAGGAGACGGACGTCTTCCCGGTCAGCTGGTGCTCGCCGTCCCGGACGGCCGCACTCACGCGCCGGCAGAGCTTGGCCTGGAGGATGTCGATCACCGCGGCGAGCTCTCGAGGGTCGGTCGCCTCCCAATCCAGGGCCTCCGCCAGCAGCCTCAACTCGCCTAACACGATCCAATCATACGTACAGACGTTCGGAAAATCAAGAGAGAAATCAGAAAAACGGTTGCTAAAAACCTCCTTCTCCAAGCCCTCCATTCCGCCCCGGGCGTTCGCTCGCCGCCCCTTCTCACAGTTCGTTCTACTCGCCTTCTCTGCCTCCGAGCGAGACATCTTCGCCCCCCCAGACCCCGCCTCCTCACCCCTTCACAGCCCGTCTCCCCCAGGCAACCTGAACTCGAGGCGAAGCTCGCTGCCTCCAACGCCCTCAACCCCAACCCAATTACGATTTCGAAGGCAATGAGCGGAGGCAAGCGCCCCATCCACGTCACCATCACCGGACCTGCCGGCCAGATCGGCTACGCCCTCCTCTTCCGCATCGCCGCGGGTGAGATGTTCGGCCCCGACCAACCCCTGGTCCTCCGCCTGCTCGAGATCGAACCCGCGATGAAAGCCCTCGAGGGCGTCGCCATGGAGCTCGACGACTGCGCCTTCCCTCTCCTCACCGACATGGTCCTCACGAGCCAGCCGGAAAAGGCCTTCGATGGCGCCAACTGGGCCCTCCTCGTGGGCTCGGTCCCGCGCAAGGCGGGCATGGAGCGTAGCGACCTCCTCGCCGTGAACGGCAAGATCTTCGGCCCCCAGGGCAAGGCCATCGCCCAGCACGCCGCCTCCGACGTCCGCATCCTCGTCGTCGGCAATCCCTGCAACACCAACTGCTACATCGCCCGCATGAACGCCCCCGAGATCCCCGCCGAGCGCTGGTTCGCCATGACGCGCCTGGACGAGAACCGCGCCCGGACCCAGCTCGCGAAGAAGGCCAAGGTCCCCGTCGGCGCCGTCTCGAACATGGCGATCTGGGGCAACCACTCCACGACCCAGTACCCGGACGCGGCCAATGCGCGGATCGCCGGCACGCCGGTGCCCGAGGTGATCGGCGACCACGGCTGGCTCAAGGGCAAGTTCATCGAGGTCGTGCAGAAGCGCGGCGCCGCCGTCATCGAGGCCCGCGGCGCCTCCTCGGCCGCCTCGGCGGCCAACGCGGTGATCGACTCCGTGCGGAGCGTCATCACGCCGACCCCCTGGGGCGACTGGCATTCGCTCGCGGTCGTCAGCCACGGCGAGTACGGCATCCCCGAATGGCTTCAGTTCGGCTTCCCGGTGCGCTCGGACGGCGAGAGGTGGGAGGTCGTGCCGGACCTCAAGCACGACGAGGAAGCGCAGAAGCGGATCAAGACGACGACCGACGAGCTCCTTCAGGAGAAGGAGATGGTCAAAGAGCTCGTGCCGAGCTGACCTTCTCCCCGGCCGGGCCGGACGCTCAGCTCAGATCCAGCGCTCGGGCCGGCCGACTGACCGTGGATCCAGCCCCCGATCCCTCGAGTCGGCGCCCCAGAACCAGGCGGCGACGTCGACCAGGACCAGGAGCGCGATCGGGAACAGGATCTCCACACCAGTGGAACTGTCAGGGAGGGCGTTTGGTTCCAACCTAGACTCTCTATTCGTGAGCGTCGTCCTCGACCGCCACTCCTTCCCGTTCACGGCGATCGTGGGCCAGGAATCGATGAAGCTGGCCCTCATCCTGAACGCCATCGTGCCCTCGATCGGCGGCGTGCTGATCCGGGGCGAGAAGGGCACCGGCAAATCGACCGCCGTGCGCGGCCTGGCCCGGCTCCTCCCCGAGCACGACGCGGTCGACGGCTGCCACTTCGGCTGCGACCCGGCGGATGACAAGGCGCTCTGCCTCGACTGCCGCGAGCGCCTCCGCACGTCCGGCACGCTGCCGCACAGCAAGCGCCGGATGCGGGTCGTCGAGCTGCCGATCAACGCGTCCGAGGACCGCGTCGTGGGCACCATCGACATCGAGGCGGCGCTGAGGACCGGAGCTCGACGCTTCGAGCCTGGCGTGCTGGCCGAAGCGAACCGCAACATCCTCTACGTCGACGAGGTGAACCTGCTGGACGACCACCTGGTGGACGTCCTGCTCGACGCCGCCGCCATGGGCGTGAACACGATCGAGAGGGAGGGCGTGTCGTTCTCGCATCCCTCGCGATTCATCCTCGTCGGGACGATGAACCCGGAGGAGGGGGAGTTGCGGCCGCAGCTGCTCGACCGCTTCGGGCTGTGCGTCGACGTGGAGGGCATCCGCGACCCGGACGAGCGCGTGCTGATCGCCGAGAGGGATGCCGCGTTCAAGCGCGGCGACCACAAGTTCATGGAGGAGTTCGCCGCCGCGGACTCCAACCTGGCGCGGGCGCTGAGCGAGGCCATCGGCCGCGTCAAGGACGTCAAGCTGACCCCCGGCCACTCGCGCCTCATCTCCAGCCTCTGCGTCGAGGCTGACGTGCTCGGCCACCGCGCCGACGTGGTGATCGACCGCGCCTCTCGCGCGCTGGCCTCCTACCGGCGGCACCTCACGCCCACGCGCGACGACATCTACGACGCAGCGATGCTTGCGCTGGCGCACCGCGCCCGGCAGCCACTGCGGCGCGAGGAGGACCAGCAGGCGTCGCCGGACCAGGGCGAGCAGCGCGAGAGCGGTGAGCCTTCGGAGTCGGAGCCCGGCGAGCCACAGGCATCCGAGTCGGACGCCACCGCCGACGCCGACTCCGACCAGATGTCGAGCGAGTCCGAGACCGGGCAGCAGTCGGCCGGCGCCGACCAGGGCATCACCACTGGCGGATCCAGCGGGCACGACTCCTCGCCCGAGGCGCTGCAGACCTTCAACCTGCGGCGCATCGACCTGCCGCGGCAGCGCCGCGTGCGCAAGCAGGGGGGCAAGCGCGCGGCGAGCCAGACCCCGGACCGGCGGGGACGTTACGTCCGGGCCGAGCCGAAGCAGAAGGTCAACGACCTGGCGATCGACGCCACCGTGCGCGCGGCGGCGCCGATGCAGAAGCAGCGCGGGCGCCGGCATGGCGATCCGCTCATGCTCGAACGCCACGACCTGCGGCAGAAGGTGCGCGAGCGCAAGGTCGGGAACCTGATCGTGTTCGTCGTCGACGCCTCGGCGTCGATGGACGCGGAGCAGCGCATGGCGGCGACCAAGGGCGCCATCCTCTCGCTGCTGCAGGACGCGTACGTCCGCCGCGACCGAGTGGCGGTCGTGATCTTCAAGAACCGCACGGCCGAGGTCGTGCTCCGGCCCACGTCGAGCGTGTCCCTGGCGCGCCGCCGCCTCGAGCGGCTCTCCGTCGGCGGCACCACGCCGCTGACGCACGGGCTGATGGCGGGCTACAAGGTGGTGAAGACGGAGCTGCTGCGCGACCCGAGCATCCGGCCTCTCCTCGTCCTGATCAGCGACGGCCGGGGCAACATCTCGATGTTCAAGGAGGAGCCGCTGGTCGAGGCGCAGAAGATCGCCGCCCTGATCGATGCCGAGGACATCGACGCGCTGGTCATCGACTCGGCGCGCGACTACAGCCACCTTCCCTCCGTGCAGCACCTCGCCCGCGTGGCGCCGATGTACCAGACGTACGCGATCAACGCCTGCGCCGACCTGGCGGACCGCATGGGAGCCCGCTATTACGGGCTCTACGATCTCAGCCGGGACGAGATCGCCTCGGCGGTCGAAAGGGAGCTCGGCCGCAGCCGTTGATAGGGCGATGAGGCCTCTACCGATCGTCATCGCCCTCTTCCTGATGTGCGCCTGCTCCTCGCAGCAGGCCGCGCAGGCCACCCCTCCGGCGTCGGCCGCCCCGACGCTGAGCCCGGGGGCGTCGCCCACGCCGTCTGCCGCGGATCTCGGCACGCCCGTCGACCGCCAGGTCCTCCCGCCGGCTTCGGATCTGCCGGCCGCCGATCTCTGCACCGCGCCGCTCCACACCACGGCCGACGGCAGGGCCGCGCCGCTGCTGTGCGGCAGCGGCGCCGTCAACGTGCAGGCGTGGAAGTTTTACTCCACGATCAGCGCGAGCATCCTGGGCCTCGGCCTCAACCCGACGCAGGGTCAGGCGCAAGCCGCGGTGTGCGACGACGAGGTCCACAACCACGCCACCCGGCCGGAGGAGGCGGACGGCTTCAAGCTCGCGTCCACCTATTACGGCTGGAGCTTCGCCGTCGACGTGGCCACCGACCCCTGCATGTGAGCCGCACAGCCCGCCCGTAATATCGTGACCTCAGAGATGGCGATCGACCGTTACTCGTACCCGTTCACCGCGATCGTGGGGCAGGAGCAGATGAAGCTCGCCCTGGTGCTCAACGCGATCAACCCCACCATCGGCGGGGTGCTGATCCGGGGCGAGAAGGGGACGGGCAAGTCGACGGCGGTCCGCGCACTGGCCCGGCTCCTGCCCGAGCAGCAGGTCGTCGAAGGCTGCCACTTCGGGTGCCACCCGGACGACCCGGAAGACTGGTGCATGGACTGCAGGGAGCGCGCCAAGGCGGGAAAGCTTCCGGCGACGACGCGGCGCATGCGCGTGGTCGAGCTCCCGATCAACGCCTCCGAGGACCGCGTCGTGGGCACGATCGACCTCGAGGCTGCGTTGAAGGAAGGCTCGCGGCGCTTCGAACCTGGAGTCCTGGCCGAGGCGAACCGCAACATCCTCTACGTCGACGAGGTGAACCTGCTGGACGACCACATCGTCGACGTGCTGCTCGACGCCGCGGCGATGGGCGTGAACACCGTGGAGCGCGAAGGCGTCTCGATCTCCCACCCCTCGCGCTTCATCCTCGTCGGCACGATGAACCCGGAGGAGGGGGAGCTGCGGCCGCAGCTGCTCGACCGCTTCGGCCTGTGCGTCGACGTGGAGGGGATCCGCGACCTCGACCAGCGCGTGCAGATCGTCGAGAAGCGCGCCGACTGGGAGGAGGATCCGAGCCAGTTCTCGCAGCAGCACGCCGAGTCCGAGCAGGCGGTGAAATCGCGGATCGCCGAGGCCATCGCCACCTTCCCCGAGGTCGACCTGCCCCGCGAGATCCTGCGCCTGATCGCGCAGATCTCGATCGCGCTCGAGGTCGACGGCCACCGGTCGGACCTGGTCTGCGCACGGGCGGCCCAGGCCAAGGCCGCCTACGACAGCGTGGACGAGGTGGGCGTCAAGCAGGTGGGCGAGGTCGCGGAGATGGTGTACGCGCACCGCGTGCACTCCGTGCCCTTCGGCAAGGGTGGCCCGAACCTCGGCGAGGTGATCGCGCGGATGGTCGGCAACCAGGGCTGATCGACCCACCCGCATCTAGACTGGCTGCGATGGCCAGCGCCCAGGAGCCGACGCTCGAGCCTCGGCACGCGCAGCGGCTCCTCGACCGGATCGAGCGAAACGTGCACCGCGTCATCGTCGGCAAGGACGGCGTGGTGCGGCTGGCGATCGCGGGCGTGGTGGCGGGCGGCCACGTTCTGTTGCGCGACCTGCCAGGCACCGGCAAGACCATGCTGGCGCGGGCGCTCGCGACCTCCGTCGGCGGCGCGTTTCGGCGCATCCAGTGCACCCCCGACCTCCTGCCGTCCGATATCACCGGCTCCAGCATCTTCAACCAGCGGGACCTGACCTTCGAGTTCGTCCCCGGCCCCATCTTCGCCAACGTCGTGCTCGCGGACGAGGTGAACCGCGCCACTCCCCGAACGCAGTCGGCGCTGCTCGAGGCGATGGGGGAGGGGCAGGTCACAGTCGAAGGGGCGACACGTCCCCTCGAGCGGCCCTTCTTCGTGGTCGCCACGCAAAACCCGGCCGAGTTCCACGGCACGTATCCGCTGCCCGAGTCTCAGCTCGACCGGTTCCTGGTCGCTTCGGAGATGGGCCCGCCGACCGAGGCCGAGGCGATAGAGGTGCTGGCGCGGAGGGAGCACGGGGACCCGCTGGCCGAACTGGGCGCGGTGGTGGACGTCGCCGAGGTGGTGGAGCTGCAGGAGGCCGCGCTGCGCGTGGTCGTAGCGCCCGCGATCCGGGCCTACATCGTCGGGCTGCTCGACGCCATCCGGCAGCGCCCGGACGTCCTGCTGCCGGCCAGCATGCGTGCCGGCGTCGCGCTGCAGCGCGCGGCCCAGGCGTGGGCGCTCTTCGAAGGTCGAGACTTCGTGCTGCCGGACGATATCAAGCACCTGGTCGTGCCGGTCCTCGGCCACCGGCTGGGGATGCGCGGACGCGGGGCGGCGGCGAATATGCTCGGCGAGGTGGTCGGAACGGTTCCGCTGCCGCCTCTTCGCTCGCACTGAAACCGACCTGGCGGCCGGCCGGCGCGCTGGCGCTGAGCCTGGTGCTGGCCTGGTACGCCGCGACATCGGAGGTCCCCTGGCTGTTCCTCTTCGCCACGTGGATCCTGGCCCTCACGGTCGCCGCCGCGGGATACGCGTACTGGAATGCGAGGGGGCTGCGCCTTCATCTGGTCGCTCTGAGCGTCGAGCCGGCGCGCGGCTCCCCGGTCGAAGACCTGCCCGAGCAGGTGCTGCGGCTGGCGCCGCCGGCGACTGTGTTCGAGGGCGACGCTCTCACCCTGGAGGCGGGTCTCGACACGACCGGCCACCCGCGGGGTCCAGCGGCCCTCTCAGGTGCGGTAGGGGAGACTCACATCGCGGGCTCGACCGGGTTGGTGCCGCGCTCCGGCTGGAGGGTGACCGCGCGCGTGGACGGTGTGCGGCGGGGGTCGCTCGGCGCGTCGGGGTGGCGGATCGAGGCGGGTGACTTCCTCGGATTCTTCCGCGGCGGCGCCGTCTGCGCGGACGCCGAGATCGCGCCGGTCTTCCCGCGCTTCACATCCCTGGACGAGCCCCGCGAGGCGCGTGACGTGGAGGCCGGAGTGGCAGCGCCGCGTCCCGCCGCGGGCGCCGAGCTCCTCGGCGTGCGCGAATACCGGCCGGGTGATTCCCGCCGCCGGATCCACTGGCCCTCCACCGCCCGGCGCGGCGAGCTGATCGTGCGCGAGTACGAGCCGCCCGGGATCCAGCTGCTGACGGTCGTCGTCGACTCGGCACCGCGAAGCCTGGAGATCGCGGACCAGATCGCGCGCCTGGCTGCCTCCGAGGCATGGGACTGCATCCGCGCCGGCGGCCGCGTGCGGCTCTGCGCCGCCGGAGGCGAGCCGGAGCCGCCGACCCGTGACCTGTGGACGGTGCTCGAATGGCTCGCGCGCTACCCGGCGGACGCGCCGACGACCGGAGGGGACCTGACCTCGGGCCGCGACGAGACGGTGGCGATCACC
The DNA here is from genome assembly GCA_964559855.1 of uncultured Actinomycetes bacterium. Lineage (GTDB taxonomy): Bacteria > Chloroflexota > Dormibacteria > Dormibacterales > Dormibacteraceae > 40CM-4-65-16. The sequence continues at coordinate 14,466 of CAZLJC010000012.1, read as the reverse complement.
GCCGGTGACATGCGAACGCTGGAAGCAGCGCAGCGTGCCTGGGTGGTCGGCGACGCCGAGGTGGACGCGGACGTTCCCCTTCGTCGGGTCGGGACGTCGTGGCCGCTCTAGCCCGGCTGCGCCTTCCGCGCTCGCCGGTCGAGACCTCGATCGAAGCGCGCGCCTTCGTGCTCTCGGCGTTCGCCGTCGCTGTGCTCGCGATCGTGGTCTACGGCCAGGACTACGTCATCCCGCCGCTTGCGCTGGTGGCCGCCGCCGCGGGCCACTGGGTCAGCCACCGCGAGCGGTTCGAGCGCCGGTCGTTCTGGCGTCAAGCCCTCCTGGCCGGCCTGATCTTCGTCGCGCTGTTCTATGTCGTCGCGGATTCGACGCTCGCCATCTTCGGTGGCACCCTCCCACAGGCCAACTTCGCCCTCCTGCTGGTGGCGATCACCAGCTTCGATCTCAAGACGCGGCGCAACTGCTACTCGAGCCTGTGGATCAGCCTTGCCGTGATCTACCTGGCGGCCGTGTACGCGTGGGATTACGCGTTCGCCATCTTCCTGGCGCTGTGGGTGGTCTGCCTCGCGGGGTTCTGGATGGCGTCGCATCTGCGGCGCATGCAGGCCAGGGTCACCGGCCCACCGGCGGCCATCGCGACGGCCATGGTCTGGGCCGCGGTGGGCGGTTTGGTCCTGTTCGCATTCATTCCGCAGCCGGCGGGCTTTGCCGTGTCGCCTGCGGTCATCTCGCTGCCAAGCTTCGCCGGCTTCAAGGGAGACATCGAAAACCCGGCTCTGCCCCTGGTGCAGGTCAGCGGGGGGCAGGCCGGCGCGACCGGGAGCGTCGACCTGCACTACCGCGGGCGGTTGGGCGACGCCCCGGTGATGTACGTGCGCAGCGGCGCGCCGGCGTACTGGCGCGGCCTGGTGTTCGACACCTATCGCAACGGGGCGTGGACGGCGTCGATCGGCGACTACTCCGAGCTTCCCTCGTTCGTCCCGCCGAAGCTTCTGCCGCCCGCCCCGCCCGACAACCTCGGCACGTTCGTCCAGACCTTCCGGGTGCTCCGGCCGCTGCCCGGCGTGATCGACGCGGCATATCCGATCGAGAGCCTTTACGCGCCTGTCGCCGCCCTCCGCGAGGACGCGTACGGGACGTTCCACACCCCCGACCTCCTGCGGCCGGGGCAGACGTATTCGGTCGTGTCCTATCTCCCGAATCTCTCGCCTGCCGTGCTGCGCTCGGACGAGCCGTCGACCATCTACGCGCCGCAGGGCAATCCCTCGTATCTCGATTACGGCTCGCTCTCGCCCCGGGCCCGCGCGCTCGCGGACCGGATCGCCTCCGACCCCTCGAGCCTCTTCGACCTGGTGATGGCGGTGACCGCGTACCTCCAGCACAACTACCGGTACACGCTCGACCTGCGGCCGGTGCCCTCAGGTCGCGACCCGGTCGACTTCTTCCTGTTCGACACGAAGACGGGCTACTGCGAGCAGTTCGCGACCGCGGAGACGCTGCTGCTTCGCTACCTCGGCGTCCCGGCCCGGCTGGCGACCGGCTATTCGACCGGCGATTACGACCCCGTGCTGGACCAGGCGGTGGTGCGCGAGCGCGATGCGCACGCGTGGGTCGAAGCCTGGTTTCCCGCGCACGGCTGGGTGCCGGTCGATCCAACCCCGGGCGTGGACCCGCTCGCGGCGACGAAGTTTCCCGGCCACTGGGCCGCGGGCGGCGTGGCGCGCCTGCTCCCGCACCTGACGATCGGAGCTCCGGCGGCGGTGCTGGGATCGGCCGGCGTGATGGGGGCGATCGTCCCCGCCCTCGTGGCGGGCGCTGGGGCAGCGCTGCTGTACGCCTGGATCCGGCGCAGGTCGTGGCGGCGCGGCGGCCCCTCGCCCCAGCCCGGCGAGCCGGAGCTGCTGCGGCTTTACGAACGGCTCCAGCGCAGGATGGACCGGCGCCGCGGGCCGCCGGAAACGCCGCTCGAGTACCTCCACGCCATGCAAGACCAGCCGCAGCTCGAGGAGCTGACGGAGATGGTGAACCGCGGCGTCTACGGCGGCCGCTGGCCGGGGCCGCGCGAGGTGCGAGAGCTGGCTCAGCGCTTATCCTGAGCTCGATGGCGGAAGCACTCAAGACGACCGGCGCGGAGGACGTGCGGTGGGACCTGACCGACCTCTTCGGGTCGCCGGAAGACCCGCGGGTCGAGTCGGCGCTGGCCGCCGCCCTCGAGCGCGCGCAAGCCTTCGAGGCGAAGTATCGGGGCAAGGTCGCGACCCTCGATCCGAAGCCGTTCGCGCAGATGATGCGCGAGCTGGCCGAGCTGCAGGAGGCGGCCCAGCTGCCCGAGGTCTACGCCTACCTGCTGCACAGCCAGGACACTCAGAACCACGCCGCCGGGCGCCTGCTCGCCCGCGTGCGTGAGGCGAGCGCCGAGCGGGGGAGCCGCATGGTCTTCTTCGCGCTCGAGCTCAGCCAGGTCTCCGACGACCACGCCGCCCGGCTGTTCGCCGACCCCGAGTCCGCGGTCTACCGCCACGCCGTCGAAGAGGCGCGCAAGTTCCGTCCGCACCAGTTCACCGAGCCCGAGGAGCGCGTGCTCACGGAGTTCAGCCCGGTCGGGACGTCGTCGTGGGTCCGACTGTTCGAGGAGCTCTGCGCGGCGATTCGCGTGGACGTGGACGGCCAGGACATGGCGCTCGAGCAGGCGCTGGTGCTGCTGCGCGAGCCGGACCGGGAGCTGCGCCGGCGCGCGAACGGCGCCATCACCACCTCGCTGCGCCAGGACATCAGGACACGCGCTTACGTCTACAACGTGATCCTGCAGGAGAAGGCGATCGACGACCGGCTGCGCCATTTCCCGACGTGGATCAGCTCGCGCAACCTGGCCAACGAGACCTCGGACGAGGCTGTGCAGGCGCTCATCGACGCGGTGACCGGGCGTTACGACATGTGCGTCCGCTATTACCGGGTCAAGCGCAAGCTGATGAACGTCGATCAGCTCCACGAGTGGGACCGCTACGCGCCCCTCGAGGACGTGTCACGGATGATCGGTTGGGACGATGCCAAAGACCTCGTGATCGGCTCATACGCGCGCTTCTCGAAGCGGGCGGCAGGCCTGCTCGAGGACTTCTTCGACAGGCGCTGGATCGACGCTCCCGTCGTCCCAGGCAAGGCCGGAGGCGCGTACTGCATGCCCGTCACGCCGCACCACCATCCGTACGTGATGCTCAACTTCACCGGGCGCCTGCGCGACGCGCTGGTGATGGCTCACGAGCTGGGGCACGGGCTGCACGACCGGCTCGCCTCGAAGCAGCACGTCTTCGACTACCACCCGCCGCTGACGCTGGCCGAGACGGCATCCGTGTTCGGCGAGGCCCTGACGTTCGACCGGATCATGGCCGAGGAGAAGGACCCCAAGGTGCGCCTGGCCCTGCTCTGCGGGCAGGTCGAGGACGCGTTCGCCACGGTGTTCCGCCAGGTCGCGTTCAACCGCTTCGAGGAGGCGTGTCACACGGCGCGGCGCAAGGAGGGCGAGCTCTCCGTCGACCAGATGTCCGATCTCTTCCAGGAGAAGCTGCAGGCCATGTTCGGCGACGCGCTGATCCTGACCGACGAGCACAGGGTGTGGTGGAGCTACGTCGGGCACTTCCTGCACACGCCGGGCTACGTATACGCGTACTCCTACGGGAACCTTCTCGCGCTGTCGATCTACCACCGCTACCTCGAGCAGGGGCCGCAGTTCGTCGAGCAGTACCTGGACTTCCTCTCCGCGGGCGGCTCGACGCGGCCGGACGAGCTGGTGAGGCGGTTGGGGATGGACATCACGGACCCGCGTTTCTGGGACGCCGGGTTGAAGATCCTGGACGGCATGGTGAGCGAGGTCGAGCGTCTCGCCGGCTGAGCGTTCGATTCTCTCGCCGACCGGCCGTCCTTAAACTTAGAAACAGATTCGCTGACCACGCCAGGACAGGGGCACGCACGTGCCTGTTTCTAAGGAGTCGCCATGGCCGTCACCGAAACACCCACGACGACAGATCTCGAGTTCGCGCGCCAACTGGGTCAGCAGTTTCGCGTCGACTCCATTCGCAGCAGCACGGCCGCCGGCTCCGGTCATCCGACGTCCTCGATGTCCGCCGCGGACCTCATCGCCGTCCTGGCGACCCGCTATCTCCAGTACGACTGGAGCAAGCCCAAGGACCCGAACAACGACCACCTGATCTTCTCCAAGGGCCACGCTTCGCCGCTGCTCTACGCGCTTTTCAAGGCGACGGGCGCGATCAGCGACCAGGAGATGATGACCTTCCGCAAGTTCGGCTCTCGGGTTGAGGGCCACCCGACGCCCGTGCTCCCCTGGGTGGACGTCGCCACCGGTTCGCTAGGCCAGGGCCTGCCAATCGGGGTCGGCGTCGCGCTCGCCGGCCAGGACCTCGACAAGCTGCCCTACCACGTGTGGGTGCTGTGCGGAGACTCGGAGCTGGCGGAGGGGTCGATCTGGGAGGCCCTGGACAAGGCCGGCCATTACAAGCTCGGCAACCTCACCGCGATCTGGGACATCAACCGCCTCGGCCAGCGCGGGCCGACGGAGTTCGAGTGGAACCTCGACGTCTACCGCCGCCGGGTGGAGGCGTTCGGCTGCTACCCGATCGTGATCGACGGCCATGACTTCCCGTCCATCGATCGCGCCTATGGCGAGGCCCTCGGCAACACCGACAAGCCGAGCGTGATCATCGCCAAGACGATCAAGGGCAAGGGCTTCGCCGAGATCGAGAACAAGAACGGGTGGCACGGCAAGCCTCTGCCTCAGGACATGGCGGAGCGGGCGATCAAGGAGCTGGGCGGGATCCGCAACCTAAAGGTCAAGACGCAGAAGCCAGAGCGGACCGCGGCGCCACGGCGTGCCGCCGCGGGGGAGCCGAAGCTGCCGGTTTACGCGAAGGAGGACAAGGTCGCGACGCGCAAGGCTTTCGGCGACGCGCTGCGCGCCCTGGCCGTGATCCCCGAGGTGGTCGCCCTCGACGGCGAGGTCTCCAACTCCACGCACACGGACGAGTTCGGTGAGTCCCGGCCCGACCGCTTCTTCGAGGTCTGGATCGCCGAGCAGCAGCTGGTGGCGACGGCAGTCGGCCTGAGCGTGCGCGGATACATCCCGTTCGCGTCCACCTTCGCGACATTCTTCACGCGCGCCTACGACTTCATCCGCATGGCGGCGGTTTCCGACGCGAACATCCGGCTCGTCGGCTCCCACTGCGGCGTGGAGATCGGACAGGACGGTCCCTCGCAGATGGGGCTCGAGGACATCGCGATGATGCGCGCGGTCCACGGGTCCACCGTGCTGTACCCGTCCGACCCCAACCAGGCGGCGAAGCTGACGCGGGTGATGGCCGATACCCAGGGCGTCGTCTTCATGCGCACGACGCGTGGTGCCTATCCGACCATCTACGGCCCGAGCGACCAGTTCAAGGTCGGCGGCTCGAAGGTCGTGCGCCAGACGCCGAAGGACAGGGTGACGCTGATCGGCGCCGGCGTCACGCTGCACAGCTGCCTGGCGGCGGCCGACCAGCTCGCGGCGAAGAAGATCGCGGCGCGGGTGATCGACCTGTACTCGATCAAGCCGATCGACGCCCGCACGCTCCGCGAGGCCTCGCGCGTCACGAAGGGACGGATCGTGGTCGTCGAGGACCACTACCCCGAGGGCGGGATCGGCGAGGCTGTGCTCGAAGCCCTGTCCGGCGAGCCTCCGGCGCACTTCGTGCATCTGGCGGTGAAGGGCCTGCCCACGTCCGGCAAGCCCGAGGAGCTGATGAACGCGGCCGGCATAGGGGTCCGCCAGATCGTGGCGGCGGCGACCAGGCTCCTGGCGGCCAGGTAATGGCTGTCTCGGCCAGGCACAACCCGATCAAGGAGCTCCGGCAGGAGGGCCAGTCCCTCTGGCTGGACAACATCCGGCGGCAGCTGATCACGTCGGGCGAGCTGGAGCGGCTGCGCGACGAGGGCGTCACGGGCGTGACGTCCAACCCGACGATCTTCGAGAAGGCCGTCAGCGGCTCGAGCGACTACGACGAGGCCATGGTCCAGCTGGTGCGTGCCGGCCGCAAACCGTCGGAGATGCTGTGGGAGCTGATGGTCGAAGACATCCAGTCGGCGGCCGACGTCTTCCGCCCGGTCTACGACCGGACCAGGGGCAAGGACGGCTTCGTCTCGATCGAGGTTTCGCCCACAGTGGCGAACAACACGAGGCAGACGATCAAGTGGGCCGAGGACCTGCACGACCGGTGCCGGCGGCCGAACGTGATGGTGAAGATACCCGCCACCAAGCAGGGCCTGCCCGCGATCCGCGACCAGATCTCGAGGGGCCACAACATCAACGTGACGCTGATCTTCTCCGTCGAGCGCTACGCCGAGGTGGTCGACGCCTACCTCTCGGGCCTGGAAGAGCTGCGCGCGAGCGGCGGCGACGTCAGCAAGGTGGCGAGCGTGGCCAGCTTTTTCGTGAGCCGGGTCGACACCAAGGTCGACAAGCTGCTGGCCGAGAAGCTGGGCGGCCTCTCGAACCCGTCCGAGAAGCAGGCGCTCGAGCGGCTGTACGGAAAGGCGGCAATAGCGAACTCAAAGCTCGCGTACGAGCGGTGGAAGGAGCTGTTCAGCGGCTCGCGCTGGGAGACGCTGGCCAAGTCGGGCGCCCGGGTCCAGCGCTGCCTGTGGGCGAGCACATCGACCAAGGACCCGCGCTACCCGGACACGTACTACGTCGAAGAGCTGATCGGCCCAGAAACGGTCGACACCGTTCCACCGCAGACGCTGGCCGCGTTCCGGGAGCACGGCGAGGTGCGGCGCAGCATCGACGAGAACGTCTCGCTCGCCAAGCGCCAGCTCAAGCAGCTGGCCGAAGCCGGCGTCGACCTCGACCAGGTCACCGAAGAGCTGGAGGTCGAAGGGGTCGAGGCGTTCACCAAGTCCTTCGAATCGCTGCTCGCGACCCTGACCCGATCGGCGCGTGACATCCGCGCCGGAAAGGGCCCGCGCCTGTGGTACAGCCTCGGTCCGCTCCAGCCGGCGGTCGACACCCAGGTCGCCAAGCTCCAGAAGGACGACGCGCCGCGCCGGCTGTGGGCCAAGGATTCCACGCTCTGGAGCTCTGATCCCGCCAAGCGGCAGGAGATCCACGACCGGCTCGGCTGGCTCGACGTCGCGGACAAGATGCAGGAGAAGGGGCACCAGTTCACCGCGCTCGCGAGGGACGGGCGCCAGTACACCGACGTCGTTCTGCTCGGCATGGGCGGGTCGAGCCTGTGCCCAGACGTGCTGCGCAACACGTTCGGGCCGGCGGTCAAGGGACACCCTCGGCTGCACGTGCTGGACACGACGGACCCCCAGACCATCCTTTCCGTGCGGTCCCGGATCAAGGTGCCGAAGACGCTCTTCATCGTCGCGTCCAAGTCGGGCGAGACCACCGAGACGCTGTCCCACAACGCCTACTTCTGGGAGCAGGCCCGGCACAACCCCAAACAGTTCGGCGCCATCACCGACCCCGGCACGTCGCTCGAGAAGCTGGCTCACGAGCGGGGCTTCCGGTGGGTCTTCCCGAACCCTCCCGATATCGGCGGGCGCTATTCCGCTCTCTCCTACTTCGGCCTCGTGCCAGGAGCGCTCATGGGTGTGAACGTGCCCGCTTTGCTCGACCGGGCGGTCGAGATGGAGCACTCGTGCGCGGACGCCGTGACCGCCGACAAGAACCCCGGCGTGTGGCTCGGGGCGGTGATGGGCAAGCTCGCGACGCAGGGCCGCAACAAGGTCACGTTGATCACGTCGCCCCGGGTCGCGACGTTCGGCTACTGGGTCGAGCAGCTGCTGGCCGAGAGCACCGGGAAGCAGGGCAAGGGCCTCGTCCCGATCGAGGGCGAGCCGCTGGGGCGCCCCGCGGTGTACGGCGACGACCGGTTGTTCGTGTACATCCGCCTGGCGAGCGATCCCCCGCATCGCGGGGTGCGCGCGCTCGAGAAGGCGGGACATCCGGTGGTGACGCTGACGCTGCGCGACAAGCTCGACCTCGGGGGCGAGTTCTTCCGCTGGGAGGTCGCGACGGCGATCGCGGGGGCCGTCCTCGGGATCGACGCGTTCGACCAGCCGAACGTGCAGGAGTCGAAGGACAACACGAAGAAGGTGCTGGAGGAGTTCAAGCGCAAGGGCAAGCTGCCGGCCGCGGAGGCGATCCCGGCCGCCAGGGCGAAAGCGGGCGTGCAGGCGCTGATCGCGAAAGCGAAGCGCGGCGCCTACTTCGCGATCATGGCGTACACGACGCGCACGCCGCAGTCGGAGGCGGCGATCGGAGCGATCAGGGCGGCGGTCCGGGACAAGACCCGGATCGCGACGACGTCCGGCTATGGGCCGCGCTTCCTCCACTCGACCGGCCAGCTGCACAAGGGAGGGCCGAAGACGGGACTGTTCCTCCAGGTGGTCCAGGACGATGCCAGGGACGTGCCGATCCCGGGGCAGCCGTACAGCTTCTCGGTGCTGAAGCAGGCGCAGGCGATCGGCGACCTGCAGTCGCTGACCTCGCGGCGGCTGCCGGTGCTGCGGGTGACGCTCGGCAAGGACCCGGTCGCGGGCTGGAAGGCGCTCACCGCCGCCGTCAGAGGGGCGGTTCGCTAGCCATGGAGATGGGAATGGTCGGCCTGGGCCGCATGGGCGGCAACATGGCGCTGCGCCTGCTCAAGCGCGGACACAAGGTCGTCGCGTTCGACCTGTCGGCACAGGCGGTGGAGGAGAAGGAGAAGCAGGGCGCGACCGGCGCAAGCTCGTGGGAATCCTTCGTCGCGAAATTCGAGACCCGGCCGCGGGTGATGTGGATCATGGTCCCCGCCGGCGATCCGACCACGCAGGCGATCGATCGGCTCGTTTCGCTGGGCGACCCGGGCGACATCATCATCGACGGCGGCAACACCTACTGGAAGGCCGCCCTCGAGGACGCCGCGCGGGTCAAGGCCAGGGGGATGCACTACGTCGACGCCGGCACGTCCGGCGGCATCTGGGGCCTCGACTACGGGTACTGCCTGATGGTCGGGGCCGAACCCGACGTCTACGACCACATCCTTCCCCTGCTCAAGGACCTGGCGCCCGACGGCGGCGGCCTGGTGCACACCGGCCCTGAGGGGTCGGGCCATTTCGTGAAGATGGTGCACAACGGTGTCGAGTACGGCCTGATGCAGGCCTACGCGGAGGGCTTCCAGGTGATGAAGATGTCGAAGTCCTTCCCCGGCATGGACATGCGCGCCATCGCCGAGGCATGGCGGGAGGGCAGCGTCGTGCGGTCGTGGCTGCTCGACCTGATCGCGCGAGGCCTGGCCGGCGACCCGGAGCTGTCCACGATCAAGGGCTATGTCGAGGACACCGGCGAGGGCCGGTGGACAGTCGAGGCCGCGATCGACGAGGCGGTGCCCGTCCCGGTCATCGCGGAATCGCTCTTCGCCCGCTTCCGCAGCCGGATGGAGAACACGTTCGGCGATCGGTTGCTTGCAATGATGAGGAACCAGTTCGGCGGCCACGCCGTGGTGAAGGACGCGGCCGCAGAGAGCAAGTGAAGGTCGAGGAGGCGCCCAACCCGCTCGCCGAGGGACTGCACGATTACCGGGTCGCCGACCCGGCGGTCATGGTGATCTTCGGCGCCACCGGCGACCTGTCCGGACGCAAGCTGCTGCCGGCGCTTTACAACCTCGCCAAGCAGCGCTCGCTGCCGCCGGGGTTCGCGGTCGTGGGCGGCGCGCTCGACGAATTGAGCGACGACCAGTTCCGCAAGCACGCGGCGGACAGGGTGCGCCAGTTCTCGCGCACCCAGCCCATCGACGAGCGCGTGCTGCAGTCGTTCCTCGACGGCGTCTTCTACATGAAGGTCGACTTCAGCAAGACGGACGACTTCAAAGCGCTGGGCCGGAAGCTCGACGAGCTCGACGCCACGCGGCACATCCCGGGCAACCGCATCTTCTACTGCGCGACGCCACCGCCGACGTACCAGCTGATCGCGCAGCAGCTGCTGACCGCCTCGCTCAACGCGGGCCAGGGCTACCGGCGCATCGTCGTGGAGAAGCCGTTCGGCACGGATCTCAAGTCGGCGCAGGAGCTGAGCGAGACGCTCCACAAGGCCTTTCCCGAGGACTCGGTCTACCGCATCGACCACTACCTCGGCAAGGAGACGGTGCAGAACATCCTGGCCTTCCGCTTCGCCAACTCGATCTTCGAGCCGGTTTGGAACGCCAACCTGATCGACTCGGTGCAGATCACCGTCGCCGAGGACATCGGCATCGAGAGCCGCGGCTCGTACTACGACCGCGCGGGCGCGCTGCGGGACATCGTTCAGAACCATGCCCTGCAGCTGCTGACGCTGACGTGCATGGAGCCGCCGCTCGCGTTCGAGGCCACCGCGGTGCGCGACGAGAAGGTCAAGGTGCTGCGGTCGATCCGGCCGATCACCCCCGAGGACGTGGACAGCGACACGGTGCGCGGGCAGTACGTCGAGGGCTGGGTGCTCGGCGAGCACGTCCCCGCCTACCGCCAGGAGAAGAACGTCGCGCCCAACTCGCAGACGGAAACGTTCGCCGCGCTGCGCCTGTTCGTCGACAACTGGCGCTGGGCCGGCGTCCCGTTCTACATCCGAGCCGGCAAGCGGCTGCCCAAGCGCGTGACCGAGATCCGGATCCAGTTCAAGCGGCCGCCCCACCTGACCTTCGGCCGGCAGGCGATGCAGGAGGTCGACCCGAACGCGATCACGCTGAGGATCCAGCCCGAGGAGGGCATCTCGCTCAAGTTCGGCGCCAAGGTGCCCAGCGCCGGGCTGCGCATCCGCAGCGTCACCATGGACTTCCAGTACGTCACCTCGTTCCTCGTGGAGGCCCCCGAGGCGTACGAGCGTCTGCTGCTCGACTGCATGATCGGCGACCCGACGCTGTTCACTCGCGCGGACGAGGTCGAGGCGGCGTGGAAGCTGATCGACCCGATCGAGGAGTCGTGGCGCGAGGGCAAGCCTCCGCTGGGCATGTACCCGGCGGGCGCGTGGGGTCCGCCCGCGGCCGAGCAGATGCTCAAGGCCGACGCGCGGGAGTGGCACCGGCCGTGAGCGCCACCGTCGAGCTCGCCGCCCCGATCGTCTGGCACGAGCGCGACGTGACCATGCACGAGGTGCTCGACGCGCTGGACCGGACGCGCAAGGACTTCGCGCGCCAGGAGGCGACCAATGCCGACCTGCCGCATCCGCGAAGCTGCGTGATGACGCTGGTCGTCGTGGCCGGGAGCGACCCCGACGAGCGGCTGGCCGAGGCGACGTGCGAGATGATCGGCGCCGAGCATCCCGCCCAGTCGATCATCGTGCGCGAGCGTCACGGCATCCGCACCGGGAAGATCGAGGCGTGGATCCGTGCGGAGGTGCAGCGGCCGGAGGTCGCGTGCGCCCGGGAGTGCGAGATCGTGACGCTCCACGTGCGCGGCGCCGCCGGCGAGCACCTGGCCGCGCTGGTCGATCCGCTGCTCGTGAGCGGCGTTCCGACCTACCTCTGGTGGACCGGTACGCCGTCCTTTGGAAAGCCCGAGCTGGAGGACGCCCTGCGGGTGTGCGACGCGCTGATCGTTGACTCCGCCCGCTTCGTCGAGCCATACCACGCATTCCGCGGCTTCTCCCGGCTGATGGGCAACGTGCACCAGAGGCTCGGCATGGCGGACCTGCAGTGGTCGCGGCTGCGGCCGTGGCGGGAGATGGTCGCGCAGTTCTTCTCGCCCGCCGACCGGCGGCCCTTCCTCGACGGCATCACCGAGGTGGGGATCGACTATGCCGGCGAGGGTCGTGGAAACCGGATCGCAGCCGCCCTCGCCACTGGCTGGATGGCCTCGGCGCTGGGCTGGAAGCTCGAGCGCGCGGCCGCCGGAGCGGGTGGGGTCGTGGCCGCGTACTACACGGCCGGCCAGGACCGGTCGATCGAGGTCCACATGCGCTCGACGGCCAAGCAGAGCCTGCTGCCCGGCGAGCTCGCCGCGGTGCGCCTGGCGGGCGTCTCGGCGGGCACGACCTTTCGGCTCTCGCTGGTGCGCGAGCCGGAGCGGCGCAGGCGGGCGCCCGAACCCTCGTATCGCTCATTCCATCCGGTGGGCGGGGACGACGAGGCCGGGGTCGAGATCGCGTCCCGGAGGGCGGAGTGGCACCGCGACGTGCTGCACGAGCAGATCGACACCCTCCACCATCACGCGACCGGGGACCCGCCGGGCGAGAGCCGCCCGCGGCATCCGACCGTGTTCACCCGGGAACGGAGGCGGCCGGACAGCTCGCACGTCCTTTTGACCATCATCGAGATCGGCGAGGCGGAGCCCCTGCGGCACGTCCAGACGTTCGACACCGACGACGAGGCGACGCTCGTCCTGGACCTCCTGTCCAACGGGACGCACGACCCGGTGTTCAAGCGCTCGCTTGCCGCCGCGGCCGAGCTGATCCACAAGCTCTGATGCCGGAGTTCATCGTCCACGCCACCGCCGAGGACGTCGCGGAGGCGGCCGCCGCGGAGATTGCGGAGGCGATTCGCGACGGTGCGCGGACGCTGGTCCTCACCGGCGGCACGACGCCGAAGCGCAGCTACGAGCTGCTGGCCGAGCTGGACGTGGAGTGGGGGAGGGTGGCGGTGCTGTTCGGGGACGAACGATGCGTTCCGCCCGACGACCCGGAGAGCAACTACCGGATGGCGAAGGAGACGCTCCTCGACCGCGTGCTGCCGGCCAGCGTGCATCGCATGCCCGGCGAGCTCGGCCCGGATGTGGGCGCGGACCTGTACGCCGAGGTCGTCGAGCAGACGGCGCCGTTCGATTTCGTGCTGCTCGGGGTGGGGGAGGACGGCCACACCGCTTCGCTGTTTCCGGGGCATCCGGGGTTGAAGGCCGAGGGTCTCACCGTCGGGGTGCGCAACTCGCCGAAACCGCCCCCGGACCGCATCAGCCTGACGCTCGGGACGCTGCGGGACGCACGCCAGGTGCTGATCCTCGCCACGGGCGGGAGCAAGGCCGAGGCCGTGGCGAAGGCCAGACGTGGCGAAGTGCCATCCGGGATGATTGCCCATGCACGATGGTTCATCGATCGGGCGGCCGCCGGACAGAGATAGTTCCGTCCATCCTGTCGGCCGACGCCGGGCGGCTGGCCGAGCAGGTCAAGGAGGCGGAGGAGGCCGGCGCCGACCGCATCCAGGTCGACGTCATGGACGGCCAGTTCGTGCCCAACCTGACCTTCGGCCCGCGGGTGGTCGAGGCCGTTCGCGCCGCGACCTCGCTGCCGATCGAGGCGCACCTCATGGTGTTTCGGCCCGAGCTGTTTCTCGAGGCGTTCGCGAAATCAGGCGCGACGCTGATCGAGGTGCAGGTGGAGTCGACGACGTCCCTGTACCGCGCGGTGGACGAGATCAAAAAGCTGGGCGCCCGGGCGGGCGTGGCGATCAATCCGGCGACACCGGTCGAGGCGCTGCGCGATATCGTCTCCTACATCGACCTGGTCAACGTCATGACGGTCGAGCCAGGGTTCGGCGGCCAGCGGTTCATCGCCACGAGCCCGGATAAGATCCGGCGCGTGCGTGAGCTCGGCGCCGGCTTCGAGATCGAGGTCGACGGCGGAATCGACGCGAGCACGGCGCCCCTCGTGGTGGCAGCCGGCGCGACCGTACTGGTCGCGGGCAACTCGGTCTACGGCAACCGGGCGGGCGTGGCCGCCGGCATCAAGGCGATTCGCGATGCAGCTGGCTGATCCGCTGAAGCGCGTGGCCGCCGAGAAGGCGCTGGAGCTGGTGCAGGACGGAATGCTGCTCGGGCTCGGGTCGGGCACGACGGTCAGGTACTTCACCGAGGGGGTGAGCCGGCTGGTGGCCGGCGGGATGAGGCTGCGGGGGGTCCCGACCTCGCGGGCCACGGCCGCGCTCGCGGTGGAGCTCGGCATCGAGATCGTCACCGAGATGGTCGGCCAGGTCGACCTCGCGGTTGACGGCGCGGACGAGGTCGATCCGGCGCTGGACCTGATCAAGGGCCGTGGCGGCGCCATGTTCCGGGAGAAGCTGGTCGCGGCGTCGGCCAAGCGCTTCGTGGTCGTGGTCGAGGAGTCGAAGCTGGTCAGGCAGCTCGGCGTCGGCGTGCTGCCGGTGGAGGTTCTGCCCTTCCTCTGGCGCTCGACCGCCGAGCGGATCGCCGGACTCGGGCTGTCGCTGGCCCTGCGGGGCGGGGATGACAACCCCTACGTGACGGACAACGGGAACCTGATCCTCGACGTCAGCATGCCCGGCGGGATCAAGGACCCGGCGGGCCTCGCGCTGGAGCTCAAGAAGACGCTCGGCGTGGTGGAGCACGGGCTGTTCATCGGGATGACGGACACCGTGATCATGGCCAACGCCGACGGGGCTCGAGCGATCGGCCGCTCCTCGATCTAGGTGGCGGCCGGCTCACAAGATCCGTAGGCAAGTTTCGGCGCGTTTGGCG
>CAZLJC010000011.1:0-60886 GCA_964559855.1 uncultured Actinomycetes bacterium | reverse complement strand
CGCGGGATCTGGCTCGTTTGGCGCAAAACGCGTGGAATTCGGACCGCGCTAGCTCAGGCCGACGATCCGTCCCTCTTCGTCGACGTCGATGCTCGCCGCGATCGGCGTCGTGGGGAGGCCGGGCATGGTCCGCATCTCGCCGCAGATGGGATAGATGAAACCCGCGCCCACGGACGCGCGCACCTCGCGCACGGGCAGCACCCATCCGGTCGGAGCGCCCTTCAGCCGCGGGTCGGAGGAGATGGAGAGATGCGTCTTCGCGATGCACACCGGCAGGCGGCCAAAGCCGCTGGCCTCGTAAGCGTCGAGCTGTTTGGCCGCGACCGGGTCGTACTCCACCGCCCGCGCGCCGTAGATGCGCAGCGCGATGGTCTCGATCTTCTCGCGCAGCGTCGCCGCGTCCGGGTACAGCAGCTTGAACGTGCTCGGCTCGTCCGCAGCCTCCGCCACCATCTCGGCCAGCTCGGCCGCCCCGTCCCCGCCCTCGGCGAAGTTGCGGCACACCGCGGCCCGCACGCCGATCCGCTCGGCGAGCTCGCGGATCGCCCGGTGCTCGGACTCGTGGTCACCGGGGAATGCGTTGATCGCCACCACCGGCGTGACGCCGTGGATCTGGATGTTCTCCACCTGCTTGCGCAGGTTGGCCGCGCCGGCCAGCACGTCGTCCGGGTTCTCCGCGAGGAGCTCTGGAGGAAGCGGCCGTCCCGCCACCACGCGGTACTTCCCCGAGTGCACCTTCAGCGCGCGCACCGTGGTCACGACGACGGCGGCGTCCGGCGCCAGGCCCGACGTCCGGCACTTGATGTTGAAGAAGCGCTCCGCGCCCATGTCGGCGCCGAAACCCGCCTCCGTGACTAGAAAGTCGCCGGCGCGAATCCCGATCAGGTCGGCGAGCACGGAGGATGCGCCGTTGGCGATGTTGCCGAACGGTCCCGCGTGCACCAGCACCGGCGTGTTCTCAAGCGTCTGGAGGAGGTTTGGCTTGATCGCGTCGAGCATGATCACCGTCATCGCCCCGCCGGCGTGAAGGTCGTCGGCCGTGATCGGCTTGCCGTCGCGCGCGAGCCCGATCACCATGCGCCCGAGCCGGCGCCGCATGTCCTGCAGCGACGTCGACAGCGCGAGCACGGCCATCACCTCCGACGCCGCGGTGATATCGAACCCCGTCTGCCGCGTAACACCGTCCTCCGGCGCACCCAGCCCGACCACCACGTTGCGAAGCACCCGGTCGCTCACGTCCAGCACGCGGCGCCACGTGATGCTGTGCAGGTCGATCGGAAACTCGCGGAGGCTGTGGTGGATGAAGTTGTCGATCATGGCCGCGAGCAGGTTGTGCGCCGCGGTGACCGCGTGAAAGTCGCCGGTGAGGTGAAGGTTCAGGCGCTCCATCGGCACCACCTGGCTGTAGCCGCCTCCGGCCGCTCCACCCTTGATGCCGAACGTCGGGCCCATCGACGGCTGGCGGATCGCGACGGTGGCGCGCTTGCCGATCCGGCCGAGCGCGTCGCCTAGGCCGACGGTCGTGGTCGTCTTGCCTTCGCCGAGCGGCGTGGGTGTGATCGCCGACACCACGACGTACTTCGCCCGGGGGCGATCCGCGAGCTCGTCCAGCGCGGAGAGCTTGATCTTCGCCACGTGGTGGCCGTACGGCTCGAGCAGATGCGCCTCGATGCCCATCTTGCGCGCGACCTCGGTGAGCGGCAGAAGCCGGGCCTGGCGCGCGATCTCCAGGTCGCCGGGGACCTCAGTCTTCATTCACACCCTCCTGGGCGCGTCAGGCGACCGCTGCGTTCCAGTGAGCTGTCAGATAGCTCCGGGCCGCGGTGACCTGGCCGGCCGTCATCATGATCGGCGTTCCCTCGACATACGGAAGGACGGGGTTGTCGAGCGACTCGACGGTGCCGGACCGCAGCATGGCCGGAAGGCGGACCGGCCTCGCTCCACCCCTCAGCCACAGGTTCTGGCCCTCGTCCGAATAGACGTATTCCTCCCACAGGCGCGCGGCCGCCGGGTGCGGCGCGTTCTTGTTGATCGCCTGGGCGAAGTAGCTGCCCAGCGTCGGGTACTGGGGCACGAAAACCTTCCACGTCGGGACGTCGTTGACGTGAGCCGCGGACAGGTATTCCCAGTCGAAGACGACCGGAGTTGCGCCGCTCTTCACCGTGCCCTCGGTCGCGACGCCCCGGATCAGATTGCCCGCGACCTTGAGCCGGTGGAAGTAGTCGACGCCGGCGGCGACGTTGGTCAGCGATCCGCTCTCGGCGAGGTTCACCATCATCACCGCACCCAGGGACGAGTCGACCCTGGCGGGATCGCCCTTCAGCGCGACCTTGCCGCGAAACGCCGGAAGGAGAAGGTCGTCCACCGAAGCGATCGGCGGGACCTTGCTCGAGTCGTAGCCGATCGCCATGAAGCCTCCATAGTCCTGGGTCCACAGGCCGGTCGGATCCTTCTGCACGTCCGGGATATCGGTCCACGTCGCCACCTCGTACGGGGCGAACAGGTTCCCGTTCGCCTCCGCGACCTCGGTGCGGAGGTCCAGCACGTCGGGCGCGGATGCCCCGCGACCCAGCCGGCGCGCGGTGGCGATCTCCTCCTCGCTCTTGCCGTTCGCGTCGTATGAGACGACGCGGATGCCGTACCGGGCGTGGAAGCCGTCGAGCAACGCGCCGTATCCGACCCAGTCGCGAGGCAGCCCGATCACGTTGAGCGTGCCCTCCGCCCTGGCCTCGGCGATCAGCCGCGCCATGCCGCCGCAGCCCTGCGCGCCGGTCGCCGTGGCGGCGCTCGGGCAGGGGGCGGGGCTCGGCGCGGTGGATGCGGACAGGCTGCACGCGGCCAGCGCGACCGCCGCGGCGGCGAGCAGACCCAGGGGCCCAGACAGGCGGCGCATCCTCTTCACGACTTCCTTCCGGCCGAAATCCTCGAGCGGTAGCCTAGCCGCCGGGTCCGCGATCTGAGCCCCGGTTCGTCAACTCAGGTCCGCGGCCCGGGAGGTTGCCAGCCGCTCCCGAGCCTCGGCCAGCCGCGGGTCCGCCGACTTCGGGCCGGTGTTGACCTCGACGAGCATGGCGGCGGCGGTGAGCGCGGCGTGGGCGAGGATGGCCGCCGTCGACGCGTCCGGCCTGACGCTCTCCTTTCCGTGGCGCGCGAGCTCGCGGGCCACCTCTGCCACCTCCGCCCCGGCCCGAACGATCTCCAGCGGAACGTCGACCGTGCGCGAGCGGGCGCCGTCCAGGCCTTCGCCCGAGCGCCGGGCCGCGAGGTAGGCGAGGTAGGCCGCCTCGTCGGCCTCCACCAGCTCTTCGCCCCGGCGCCGCAGCTCGCGAGCGCGCCGTCCGGCCTCCGCGGCCCCCTCCCACGTGGAGCCCGATACGGCCGCCACCTTCTCCAGGAGGGCGGCCGCCAGCGCCACCGCCGCCGCCGCCGCGGAGCCGCCCCCGGGCGCCGGCCGGTCGGACGCGAAGTCGTCGAGCAGCCGGCCGAAACGGGGCATGCGGTCCACGCCGCCATCTTGCGCCGGGAGCGCACATGTGAGGGGACGCAACGTGCGCTGTGGTAACGTAGGGCTCGCCCGTTGGGGTTCTTGGTCCCGGTGGACCCTCTCTAATCTGACTTGATCCTCATCCCACGTCCCGCAGCGACTGTCGAGGTCTATCTGCCTTGAGCATGCCTATTCCGGGAGACGTTCTCCCGCTCTGGAACCCTGAGATCCCAGGCGAGGAGATCCAGGCCGGCCGCCTCGGCATCCGCATCCGCCCCGGCACCCCGGCCGCCGCCAAGGTGGTGGCGCTCGAGCCGCATGGCGGCGTCGAGCTGCTGCGCCAGGTGCTCCAGGACCAGAAGGTGATCGACGGCACCTACACCATCGTCAAGCCGGAGAAGCCGCTGGAATTCATCGGCCAGGTCTCGAGCACGCTGCTCACCGGCAAGCTGGGCCGCACTCCCATGGGCCTCGCGCTCGAGATCAGCGACTGGCAGGAGCTCGAGGGCGCCTACGAGATGGAGAAGAACCGGCTGCGCCTGCGCTACCAGGAGCTCCACGTCGTGAAGGAATGGGACGGCGACCTCGAGGGCTTCACGGCCATCGTGCTGCGTGACGGCGCCCGCGGCCACGCCCTGCTGGACTCCACCATGCGGTTCATCGAGCACCTGCGCGACTTCCGCGAGAAGCTCGCCGAAGCCGCGGTCCGGCGCTACGAGGCGACCGAGCAGTGGGTGGAGTGCCCCAAGTGCGAGACCGAGGTGCCGACCTCGAACGGCATCCACTGCCCGAGCTGCGGCGAGGACATGCGCGGCGGCGAGTACGTGCGCGCGATCCTCCACCTCGAGGACGACCAGGACGGCCGCATCTACCGCGGGATCGACTCCCTGACCGTTCGCTCGGCCGGCTTCCCCGAGTACCGCGGCATGGCGCTCGACCGGATCCAGGGCTCCAACCTCTGGGTCAGCTTCCG
The DNA here is from genome assembly GCA_964559855.1 of uncultured Actinomycetes bacterium. Taxonomy (GTDB): domain Bacteria; phylum Chloroflexota; class Dormibacteria; order Dormibacterales; family Dormibacteraceae; genus 40CM-4-65-16. The sequence continues at coordinate 56,429 of CAZLJC010000011.1, read as the reverse complement.
GCGCTACGACCCGCTCCCGGACGAGGGAATCGTGCTGCCGACCGCGAGCGTGGAGATGTTCGAGGCCCAGCGCTCGGTCATCCGTCAGCTCCAGATCGGCAGCCCGCGCAGCGGTGCGCTGGCGGCGGAGCTGGCCGACCCGGGATGGCTCGGCACGCCGCCCCGCGTCGCGCTGGACGGCAAGCGGGCGCATCACCTGCCCGACCCGAACGAAGAGCAGGCCGAAGCCGTGGCCCGCGTCATGGGCATGCGTCCGGGCCAGCTCTACCTGATCCAGGGCCCGCCCGGCACCGGCAAGACCACCGCCATCGTCGAGTCGATCCGGCGCATCCTCAGCCGCAACCCGCAGGCCTCGATCCTGCTCTCGTCCCACTCCAACGACGCGGTGGACACCGGGCAGGAACGCCTGCTCGGCTTCTCCCACGTGCGCCAGGCCCGCATCGCCGAGCCGGGCAAGGTGCCGCGCCGCCTCCGGCCGACGCTGGTCGAGGGTGACGATCTCGAGCCGTACAACCTGGTCGCCGGCACCGTGAACCGGCTGACCATCGACTCGCGGCTGCGCTTCAAGGTCTTCGACTGGCTGATCCTCGACGAGGCGAACAAGGTCCGGGCCAACGAGGCGCTGGCCGTGATGCCGCTGGCCAAGCGCTGGGTGATGATCGGCGACCTGAACCAGCTTCCTCCGGTGATGGAGGAGGCCGCGTCGACGTTCAAGATCGAGAACCCGCTCGACGAGAGCGTGCGCGACGACAGCTTCTACGGCTGGATCTGGGACAAGGTGCCGGCCGGGTCGCGGATCATGCTGCCGCGCCAGTACCGCATGCGCGAGCCGATCGGCCGCGTGGTCTCCGACCTCTTCTACGACGGCAAGCTGATCCACGAGGCGCCGAGCCCGCGGATGCCGCTGCCGTGGCCGTTCGACCGCGAGCTCGTGTGGGTCGACACCGGGGCGCAGGAGGAGTACCGGGACGCGCAGCGCTCGGTCGCGAACGAGTTCGAGGTCGCGCTCTGCAAGGACATCACCTCGATCATCCGGCGCCGCGTGCGCAAGGCCAAGCTCGCCGTGATCGCGATGTACAACTCGCAGGTCAACCGCCTGCAGGGCTCGCTCAAAGGCATCGTTCCGCCCGACGATATCGAGTCAGTCGACGCCTTCGAAGGCCGCGAGTCGGACGGCGTGATCCTCTCCCTCGTCCGCTCCAACGAGCGCGCGGCGATCGGCTTCCTCAACGACCCGAACCGGGTCAACGTCGCCATCTCCCGGGCCAAGAAGCTGCTCGTGATCGTGGGCGACTCCAAGACCGTGATCGGCGGCGCGCCGGAGCTGTTCGGTCCGCTTTTCGAGCACTGCAAGGAGGAAGGCCTGGTGGCCGGCGTCGGCGCCGTGGTCACCGCCTGCCAGCGCGTGGGCATCCGCTCCCAGGTCCAGCGCCTGTCCCGGCCGCACCGCGGCGACCGCAGGGCACGGCGCCGCAGGCGGGCGCAGCGTGGCGCGGCGGAGACCGCCGCCCTCAACGGCGAGGCGGCGGAAGGCGCGGCCGTCCCGGCCAACGGCGCCTCGGCGCCGGCGGATCACCCGGAGGCGGAGGTGCAGGCCGGTGTGAACGGCGCGCCCGAGGCCGAGCGGGAGCCCGCGACCGTGGATCCGTCAAGCGAAGCCGGATAGCTCGCCCGGCGTTCTAAGCTTGCGCGCGAGAGTGCGATGAGCGACTGCGTGTTCTGTGACATCGTGCGCGGCGAGTCTCCCGCCAGCTTCACGTACCAGGACGACACGGTGGTCGCCTTCATGGACATCCAGCCCATCGCGCACGGCCACATGCTCGTGGTTCCGCGCGAGCACGCGGTGCTGATGAACGACGTCAGCGAGACCGCCGCGATGCGCTCCTTCAAGGTGGCGCGCCGGCTCAGCTCGGTGGCGCGCGCGACGCTCGGGGCGAGCGGCGTGAACCTCTTCGTCGCGGACGGCGAGGTCGCCTTCCAGGACGTGCCCCACTTTCACGTCCACGTCATCCCGCGCTATCCGAAGGACGGGTTCGGGCTGACGTTCCCGCGCGATTACGACCACCCGCCGGCCCGCGCCCAGCTCGACGCCATCGCGTCGGCGATCCGCGGCGCGGACGAGGCGGCCGCTAGGTGATCGTCACCTTCAGCGTGTAGAGCATCGCGTACATCGGGCACGCCTGGCCCGACGGGCAGACCGGCGTCCCGACCGCGATGACAGTGACCTCTCCCGAGGCCACGGCCCTGAACGCGGCGAGCGTGACGCCGCGGGCGGACGTCGCGGCCGGGTCGACCGCCGGCCTCAGCAGCCGCTCGTCGCTCGACCTGACCTGCTGCCACGCGGTGACCGTGCCTCCGTGCAGCACGACCTCGAGCGTCTGGCCGGGGTGCATGGCGACCGCGTGGTCCTTCTCCGTGGCGGTGACGTCGAAGCCGGCGCCGAAGCTCGGCGTGGGGCTGGATTCCGCCCCGGGCATGGTGTAGGCCCCGCAGGCGGCCAGCAGCGCCGCCGCGACCACACCCAGGCCCGCTCGGGTCCAACCGCTCATCTCGACTACCGAAACGGGCCCCCGCCCGTTCGGGTAACAGGTGATAGCGCCCAGGTCGATAGACTCGGCAGTTCCCATGCTCCGCTTCACCGCCGTGCTCGCGGCGGCGATCGTCCTGACCGCGTGCAGCGGCAGCGCCTCGCCGCCTTCCGATCCCTCGGCGCCGGCCTCGGCCGGCGGGCTCGCCGGCGGCCTGGTGGCATATGCCGCTGACGGCGGGATCGGCGTGCTCGACCCCTCGACGGGCAGGTCGGTGATCGTCGCGCCGCTGCAGCCCGGCGCTTTCCGCGTCTCGGGTCCAGTCTGGGCGCCGGCGCCGGGGCTGGCCTACCCGGCGATCTACTTCACGGTGCACGACGACCGCCCGCCCGAGACCCGCACTTCGGCGCCCGGCGTCGTGCCCTACGACTGGACCTTTCGGGTCGACCCTTTCACCGGCGTGATCGACCCGATCGCGGCCTCGCAGGACTCGCTCAGCGAGGGACCGCTCGGGCTCGTGGCGAACGCCCACTACCTAGCTACCACCACCGGGTGCTGCTCGTCGTACGAGGTGGACGCGCTCGACGTTTCGCAGCCGCTATCCCCGCTCAAAGCGCTGGCCCGGCCTCCGGCCCAGGCCGCGTTCTTCACCGAGGGCGCGGCGCCGGGCCTCTCGGGCCTGATCGCGGTCCGGGAGTTCGGCACCGGCACCTGGTACTGGCTGAACGCCGACGCCGGGGTGCTCAACCCCTTCCCGGTGACGCTTGGCCCGGACGACGGGCCGGTCGCGTTCAGCGCCGACGGCGCCGTGGCCGCGGTGGCCCTCCCCGACCACGGGGCGCAGATCCGGCAGATCAGCACCGCCCTCCCGGTGGCTTCGCCGAGCCCGCAGGCCACCGCCTCGCCCGCGCCCGGAACGCCCTCGCCCCAGAAGGCCACGCCCTCGCCGTCGATCGCCCCCCACCGGGTGAACTCGAAGCTGCCCCATCCCGACGGCCTGGCGTTCAGCCCCGACGGCCGCCAGCTCATGGTCGCGGTCAACGGAGGGCTCGAGCTGTACGCCACGTCCGCGGCCGACGGGACCCCGCCGGTCAAGACGTACCTGGCGGGCAAGAACGTCACCGGCGTCGCCTGGTCGGGCGCCATCACGGGCCGGGACGCGGCCGCGCTGAAGCCGACCGCGGGCCCGCAGGCGGCCGTCGACGCGCTGCTGGCCGCGACCAGGCTGCCCCAGGCCGCCGACACTCCGGCCAACCGCCCCTTCACCAAGGTCTACCTGTGGCGGTTCGACTCGTCGAAGCCTTCTCCGCTCGACTCGATCACCGACGCCACCGCCGACGTGCTGGCCAAGTACCCGCCGCTGGACGCCGGCGTCGTGTTCCACCACTGGGCGCCGCTGGACACGTGGGGATTGGCCGGCGGCTGCTACCGCTATCGCGTGGTGGTGACGGGCAGCATCCCTCCGGTCGCGTCCACCATCGGGTTGCCCTCGAGCGCTCCGTGCTCCGCCAAGGTGACGACGCCGCAGCCGTAGCATCGTCGTGCGGATGAACCCGCTCGACTTCCTCGCGAGTCATGCCGAGGCGATCGGCGACAAGCCCGCCGTGATCTGCGGCGGCCGGTCGCTCGACTACGCGGAGCTCAGCCGGCGCGCCGGACGGTTCGCCGGGGTGCTGAGCGCGCTGGGCTGCTCGCCGGGCGACCGCGTGGCCTGGATGTCCTTCAACTCGATCGAGGGCGCCGAGATCTCCAACGGCCTCCTGCGCTTCGGCGCCGTGCTCGTCCCGGTCAACTACCGCCTGCTCCCCGGCGAGGTCGCATACGTGCTCGGGAACTCGGGCGCGAAGGTGGCGCTCGCCGGACCGGACCACGTGGACGTGATGAACGAGGCGCGAGCGCAGGTGGCCGGCGACGTCCGCTTCGTCGCGGTCGGGGATCGGGTGCCCGAGGGCTGGCTGTCGTACCGCAGCCTGATGGACGGCGCCTTGCCCGAATCCGGGAGTTCCGGCGGTCACACCCTGTCGGCGATGTACTACACGTCGGGCACGACCGGAAACCCGAAGGGCACATGGCGCCCCAACGGCGTCGACGTGCCAAGCGTCATCCAGGTGATCGCCACGTTCGAGATATCGCAGTCCGACGTGCACCTGATGTGCGGTCCGGGCCACCACAGCGCGGTCGGTTTCCTTTCCGCCCTCCACATCGTGGTGGGCGCGACGGTGGTGATCGAGCCGAAGTTCGACGCGGACCAGGCGCTCGACCTCATCGAGCGCCACCGCGTGACGACCACCTTCATGGCGCCGACGCTGCTCCAGCGTCTCGTCGAGGCGCAGGAGCGGAGACCGCGCGACGTCTCCTCGCTGCGCGCGATCCTGCTCGGCGCGGCGCCATGCCCCTTCGCGCTGAAGGTGAGGGCGCACGAGGTGCTGGGTCCGGTGCTGTGGGAGTTCTACGGCGCCACCGAGACGGCCATCAACACCGTGCTGCGGCCGGAGGACCAGCTGCGCAAGCCCGGCTCGTGCGGGCTTCCACTGCCGGGCCATGAGGTCCGCATCGTGCGTGGCGATGGAACGGAGGCCGCCACGGGCGAGCCCGGCGAGCTGATGGTGCGCAGCGGGTGGCTGGCCGAGTACTTCGGCGATCGTGCGGCGACTGAGGGCAGCATGCGCGACGGCTTCTTCTCCGTCGGCGACGTCGCGTATCGCGACGAGGAGGGCTACCTCTACATCTGTGACCGGCGCGTCGACATGATCATCTCGGGCGGCGTCAACATCTACCCGGCCGAGGTCGAAGCCGTGCTCCACGCGCACCCCGCGGTGATGGATGCCGCGGTGATCGGTGTGCCGGACGAAGAGTTCGGCGAATCGGTGAAGGCGGTGGTGAGCCTGGGCGACGGCGCGGTCGTCAGCGAGCGCGAGCTGATCGACTTCTGCGCGGAGCGGCTCGCGGGATACAAGAAGCCGCGGTCGATCGACTTCGCGGGCGAGCTGCCGCGCGATCCGGCCGGCAAGCTGCTCAAGCGGGCGCTCCGCGACCGGTACTGGTCCGGCGCCGGCCGCCGGATCTGAGGGTCAGTCCAGGAGGGGCAGCACGTACTCGATCGAGCGCGAGATCGGCCCGAGCGGCCGGTCCTCGGCGGAAGCCAGGCGCAGCTCCTGCTCCAGCGAGTACCAGCCCCGATAGTTCGCCGACTTCAGCGCGGCGATCACGCCAGGCACATCGATCGCGCCTTCGCCGAGCGGTCTGTACAGCCCTCGCCTCACCGCCTCGGCGTAGTCGAGCGAGCGCTCGCGCACCTGGCGTGCCAGCGCCGGATCAAGGTCGTTGAGCTGCACGTGGACGATGCGCGGTCCCGCCTCCTGGATGATGTCCAGCGCGTCGGCACCGGCCAGCGAAAGCTGGGCCAGGTCGAGGCACAGCCCCGCGTCCGAGCCGACGAGCAGGCGCTCGATGTGCTCGCCGCCCTGGATCATGCCGCCGAAGCGCGGCATCACCGCGAGCTTCAGGTGATGGCGCGCGCACACGTGCTCCACCGAGCCGACGAAGTCCAGCACCTGGGCCCACTGGGGACGGGCCGAGGCCTCGGCCTCGGTTAGCGTTCCGCGATCCCAGATCGCGGAAAGGACCAGCACTCCGGCGCCCACCGCCGAGAGCCAGTGCGCGTGGCCGTCGACGTGCGCGAGCTCCGGCCCGCGCTGCTCGTGCCGGTGCAGCACCGCGTGGACCGAGCCCGCGATCACCTGGACGCGGTGCCGGCGCAGCAGGGCCTTTGCCTGGTCGCTCCGGTCGGGCAGGAAGCCGGGAGGCCCGGCCGTGATCGCGCCCTCCGCGACGGCGGCCGCCTCCGACAGCACGCGCTCGGCCTCGAGCTGGCGGCCCCAGCCCCTCTCCTCGCTGATCCCCCAGCACGAAGGCGCAAGCGCGAAACGGTGCGGCGAGCGCGGGCGCGCGCCGCGCAAGCCGGCAAAGCCTGGAACCCGGCTCATCGACCCGCGAAGATTAACCTTCTAGTCGACGATGTCGGGCAACGGATTCTGGGCGGCCGGGATCGGAAAGGTGCGGCGTTGAGCGACGAGCATTACGGCGTCCAGGCCCTGCCCGAGCTGTACCGGACCTGGGCCGCGAGCGGGATGGTGGCGAACATCGGCACCCGGCTCGTCGAGGTGGGATACGGCAGGCTGGTGCTCGAAGGCAACCTGACCGGAGAGGCGCACGGGTTCGCCACCACCCACGGCACGGTCATCCACGGCGGCGCGGTGGCGACCCTGGCCGACGAGGCGCTGGCCTCGGTGGCGTTCACCGTCGCGGAGGAGGGCGAGACGACGGTGACCGCCGACCTGAAGGTCGACTTCCTGCGGCCGGCCAAGCCCGGGCGCCTGATCGCTCGCGCGACCGTCCGCCACCGGACCCGGCGGCTCGCCTTCTGCGAGGCCACGGTCGAGCACCCGCATGGGCAGGTCCTGGCCGAGGCGCGGGCCGTGATCGCATACGTCAAGGCCTAGCGCTCAGAGCCTCGATCCATGGTTCGGCCCGCCAGGATGCAGGATGCCGCGGACATCGCACGGGTGCACGTGGCCACGTGGCGGACGGCCTACCGGGGCCTCCTGCCTGAGGGGTACCTCGCCTCGCTGTCGGAGGCCGAGTACGAAGCACGGTGGCGGCGCATCCTCGGCCTGGGCGGGGCGGGCGGCGTGTTCGTGGCGGACGACGGTGGCGAGATCGTGGGGTTCGCGTCGGGTGGGCGCGAGCGCGCGGGGGAGGCCGGGTATTCGGGAGAGCTGTACGCGATCTACGTGCTCGAGCGGGCGCAGGGACAGGGCCACGGCCGCACGCTGGTGGCGGCGGTGGTGGACGCGTTGCGCGCCCTGCGCCTCGACGACATGATCGTTTGGGTGCTGCGAGACAACCCGCCGGCGCGGCGCTTCTACGAACGGCTGGGTGGGACCTACGTGCGCGAGCAGCCGATCGAGATCGGCGCGGCGCTCCTGCGCGAGGTGAGCTACGGATGGAAGCGGCTGGAGGACGTCAGGCTCTAGTCCGAATTCCACGCGCATTGCGCCAAACGAGCCGGATCCCCCGCGAAGTGCGCGCCGCTGGCGCCAAACGCGCCGAATCGCTGCTAGCCGTTCGGCTCGGGTCCTGGACTTACGGGGCCGGCAGCGGTGTTTGGGTGAAGTCGAAGCAGTCCTCCATCCCGTCCGCCCCGGCCGTGCGCGCGTTGAGCGACGGGAGCCCGAAGTTCTTCTCGCAGAACTTCAGAAGGCTCACGTGGGAGTGGAGCGTCTTCGACACGTAACCCTTCTTCGCATAGGGGCTGACCACCAGGCACCCGACGCGACCGCCGTACCGGAACTGCGTCCCGTCCGTCCACTTCTCCACCTCGGGCGGCGTCACGTGATCCCACCAGCCTCCCCAGTCGTCCCAGGTGATGAAGAACGCGACGTCGGGCCACAGGCCCGCGTCGACCACCGCCTGCACCTGGCTCACCGTCCACTGGCTCCCCTGGCTCACGTCTCCCCCGCCCTGCGCCCGCTGCTGGGCCGTATCGGCCGGGTGCTCGCTCATGACCTCGTCCGCGTAGAGCCACGACACCGACGGCAGCGTGCCCGCCCTGGCGTCCGCCGCGAACTGCTGCCAGGTCTTCTTCTTGCCGGCCGTGTACTTGATGAACTCGAATGCGTACCCGTTGTAGTTGCCCCAGCTGAGTCCGGCGGCGTCGAGCAGCGCCGGCAGCGACGGCTGGTCGTAGAGCGGCGGCCCGGGATGCTTGCGGTAGCCGGACGACGGGTTGTCGACCAACGCCGAGTCGGCCATGATCAGCATCAGGTGGTTCGGCGTCGACGGGCCGGCCACGTCCGTGTAGTAGTTGTCGCACAGCGTGAACTGGCTCGCGTAGCTCCAGTAGTGCGGGATATCGCTCTCCGGGAACGCGACGCGCGGCGCGTTCTGGTCGCGCGCCAGCCAGGCGGCGTGGCGGTGATCCGGGTCCTCCGGCGGCGGGTTCGGGCTCGCGGGCAGCGCAGCTCCGTCGCCGCCCGGGAACGTGCCGAAGTAGTTGTCGTACCCGTGGTTCTCCTTGACGATGATCACGACGTGCTTGACCTGGCCGCTCATATGCACTCCCCAGCGCGGTTCGACCACTCGAGCTGCACCACGTAGCTGCCCAGCGTCCTGGTCGTCCACGCGCAGATGTCGCCGATCTCGCCGTTCGTGTCGTCGTACCAACCCTGGCCCGGGATCGCGTCGGTCACCGCCTCGCACAGCTCGTGTGAGCTGGTCGAGGTCAGCGCATCGAGGGTGGACAGGCCGCCCCTGCAGCCGCTGCAGTCGGGATAGGGCATGACGGCGTAGAACAGGCCGGCGCCAATCGCGTTGTGGTAGCCGCAGAAGGTCTGGCACGACGCGCCTCCGTCCATCGCGACGGTGACGCCCGGCGGCAGATACACGAAATACAGCGTGTTGGGCCCGGGCTGCGGGACGTCCTGCCCGGAGGCGACCTGATCCTGGACCAAGTGCTGCACGTCGGTGTCCGTGAGGTTCGCGGGCGGAGAGCCGGGGACCTGGAGGCTGCCCACACGAGAGCCATGCCCGATGGCCGCGCTCGGCGTGTCGTACTCGGCCAGCTGGTCCATGAGCGAGCTCGTCAACACGTAGTCGAAGAAGGCATCGAGCTGCGGCGCGAGCTGAGCGGGTTCACCCTGCCCCCATGCATCGCCCCAGTAGAGGACGAAGACCTCCACCGCGGTGAGGAGAGGTCCTCCACGATAGGTGAGGTTTGGCGTTGCCTGCGGCGCCGCCGCCGGGCCGGGGTGAAGAGGGACGATCCGGATCGGTTCTGCTGCAGCCATGCCCCCTCTTTTACGACATGGGCTGCGTCACCGCTCGCCGGGAGCGCAGGGGCATGAACGCCGCACCCGCGCTGAGCACGCACACGGCTGAGATGGCGAAGAACGCCGCGCCGTGATTGGCCGCGAACAGCGCGCCGCCGCTCAGCGCGCCCGCGATCTGGACGAGGGTCTGAGCCGTCTGGAAGACTCCCTGGGTCCGGCCCTGCTCGTTCGGCTCCGAGGCGTGGCTCACCTCGGCGATCAGGAGCGGCACGCCGGTGATCGAGCTCGTGCCCTCGAGCACGCCCATCGCGATCAGCCACGGCACCGAGGTGATGAAGGGATACAGCGCCGCGAAGAGCGCCGTCGCCGTCAGGGACATGACGACGACGCGGCGCGCTCCGAAACGCTCGCCCAGCGTCCCGGCAAGCCCGCTCGCGAACGTCGCGGGGAGCGCGAAAGCGGCAAAGGAAACGCCGACCGCGAACGTGCTGCCGCCACGCGACGCGAGGTAGAGCGACCAGATGGTGTCGTAGGAGCCGATCATGTACGCCGTCCCCACGCCGAGCAGGATCAGAGGCAGCAGCTTCCGCGCGACCTCGAGCATGTGCGTCGGAACCTCGACCGTCTCGTGCGCCTGCACGTTGCGCATGCCCGCGAGGAAGATCACGGTGGCCGCCGTGACGGCCGCGGCGCCGATGAAGATCACTGAAAAGTCGGCGAGGGCGAGCAGGCCGCCGATCCCGGGCCCGACGATGCCGCCGGCGAGGCTCGTCGCCTGCATGTGGCCGAACGCGCGGCCTCGCTCCCGTGTCGTGGTCACCTCGCCGACGAGCCCGTTCGCGGCCGGCCAGTACGCTCCCGAGGCCAGGCCCTGCGCGAACCGAACGACGACGAACGCGACCACCGGCAGGGGCAGGAGGTAGGCCAGAAAGAGCAGCGCGTTTGCCGCCATCGCCACGATCAGCACGACCTTGGTGCCGTAGCGGTCGGCCGCCCATCCGGCCGGGTAGCGGATCAGCGCGTTGGCCAGCAGTCCCGCCGCGAACACCACGCCGATGAGCGCGGGCGAGCTGCCACGGCGGCCGAGGAAGATCGGGAGCAGGGGCAGGAAAAACCACAGCCCGACCGAGTTGAGGAAGTTGATGGCGTACAGCGTCCACAGCGTGCGGCGGTAGTCCACGGCACTTGGAATACTGGCAGAGCCGAAATGAGTGACCGCCTGACGAGCGTGCGGTGGGAGGTGATGCCGCCGTCCGCGCATGGAGCGCACATGCATATGGCGCTCGACGAGGTGCTGCTGCAGAGCGTGATCGCGGGGCAGCGGCCGCCCGTCATGCGGATCTGGGAGTGGATCGAGCCGGCGCTCGTGATCGGCTCGCACCAGTCCGTGATGAACGAGATCGACCGCCGCGCCGCGGAGGCGCTGGGCTTCAGGGTGACGCGGCGCATGAGCGGCGGCGGCACGATGGTGTGCGAGCCCGGCCGCACCATCACGTACTCGATGTACCTGCCGGAGACGCTGGTCGCGGGCGTGAGCTTCCGCCGCTCTTACGCGCTGCTCGACGAGTGGGCGGTGCGAGCCTTCAACGCGCTCGGGGTTCCGGCCTCCTACCGCGAGATCAACGACATCATCTCGCCGCGCGGAAAGATCGCCGGGGCCGCGCAGGCCCGCCGGCGCGGATTCGTCCTGCACCACACCACGATCGCGCACGCCATGGACGTCGACCTGGTGCCGCGGCTCATCCGCATCGGGCGCGACCGGCTGATGGAGCGCGGTGTGCGGAGCGCGGAGAAGGCCGTGTCCCCGCTCTCCTGGTTCACCGACCTTTCATGCGAACAGGTCGCGGCCGGCCTGTGCGCGAGCTTCCAGCGGGACTTCGCGGCCGCCGGGACGGGCCCGACCGAGGCGGAGCTGGCGGCGGCGCGCGGCCTGGTCGAGACCAAGTACGCGACGGCGGAGTGGATCAACCGCCTGCCCTGAGCGGTGGGACGCGGGCTAGCGCGGAGTGGCGGTCTCCCACTCGGCGACGAGGTCGCCGCACTGGCCGACGTGCTCGCGATAGTGGTCGGCGAGCCACCCGACGATGTCCTCGGGCGAGGTCGGGTACGGATCCTGCCCTTCGCCGTACACGACCGGCGCCTTGCGGCCCCACTCGGCCCCGTCCAGGCCTGAGACCTTGTGCCGGACGTCGGCGTGGTGGCCCTGCATCGCGTCCAGGGCCGGCTGGCGCTCCTGGGCGATGAGGCCCTGCCTGGCGTTCCGCCTCGCCGCCTCCTCCGCCCCAGCCGGGTCCTGCGGGCCGACGGCGCCGAAGTCCGCGGCCATGATCGCGTCGAGGATCCGGTGGTAGTGCTCCAGGACCCAGTTCACGTGCACCTGCAGGCCGCCCAGCGCGTAGTCGTCGCCCGGCTTCAGGTAGGTGAGCGCTGCGTCCGGGACCTGGGCGAACGCCGTCGCCCACTCGGCGAGCGCGGTGTCGAAGTCCGCCAGGGCCTCCGTCCGCTCCACGCCCACAACCTACATCAGCGCCAGTACGAGTGACGTGAGCTGCTCCTCCGTCGGCTGGACGGGGTTGTTGGCGAGCACCACGTCGACGAGCGCGTCCCGCACGAGCGCCGGCACGCCCTCAGGCTTGAGCCCGATCTCCGTGAGGGTCGACGGCATCCCGATCCGGCGCAGCAGGCCGCGCGCGGCGGCGGACGCGTCGGACGCGACCAGGGCCCGGGCCGCCTCGCCGGCCTCGGCCGGCCTGGCCGCTGCGTTGAATTCGATCACCGAGGGCAGCACGACGGCGAGCGCGACCCCGTGCACGGTGCCGAGGTGCGCGCTCAGCGTGTGCCCGAGCGCGTGCGCCAGGCCCAGGCCGGTGTTGGCGAACGCGAGACCGGCCATGTTGGCCGCGAGCAGCATCTGGGCGCGCGCCTCCCGGTCGGATCCGTCCTCGACGGCGGCGGGCAGCCACCGTCCCACCATCTCGATCGCCCGCAGGGCGAGGGCGTGCGAGAAGGGGTTGGCGCTCCTGGCCATCAGCGACTCGACGCAGTGCGTCAGCACGTCGGTGCCCGTCGCGGCGGTTACCGCCGGCGGCAGGCCGGCGGTGAGGTCGGGGTCGAGGATCGCGACCCGCGGGCCGACAGAGTCATGGCCCACGTAGAACTTGCGGTGCGCCGCCGCGTCGTCGATCACGGCGAAGGAGTTGGTCTCGGATCCGGTGCCCGCCGTGGTGGGGACCGCGAACACAGGTTGCCCGGGATGCTCCGGCACGTTCCGGTAATCGAGGTCGTGGATCGGCACTTCGTTCGCGGCCGCCAGCGAGATCGCCTTGGCGCCGTCGAGCGACGTCCCGCCCCCGAGTCCGATCACCACGGTCGCGCCCGAGGCTCGAAGCGCGCGCGCCCCCGCCTCCACGTCGCCGATTCCCGGATTCGGCTTCAGGTCGGAGTAGACCTCGACGTCCACGTCGCGCCGCCTCAGCAGGTCGGTGACCGCAGCGGCCACCCCGCCCGACACCAGGCCGCGGTCGGTGACGACGAAAGCCTTCGTCGCGCCCAGGTGCGCGACCTCGTCCGGCAGCCGGGCGATGGTCCCCGCCCCGAACAGCGTCCGCGCGCCGCTGCCGATCGACAGCTGCTGCTCGTGCAGCGTCAACGCAGGTCGATCCAGGTCGTCTTGAGGTTCGTGTACTGGTCGATCGCGTGGAGCGACCGGTCGCGGCCGGTGCCCGACTGGCGCATTCCGCCGAACGGGGTCGTGACCTCCGAGGCGTCGAACGTGTTGACCCACACCGTGCCGGCGCGGAGGGCGCGGGCCACGCGGTGCGCGGTGGTGAGGTCGCGCGTCCACACCGCGGCGGCCAGTCCGTACGTCGTGTCGTTGGCGATGGCCAGCGCCTGCTCGACGTCATCGAAGTCGATGGAGACGAGCACCGGCCCGAAGATCTCCTCGCGCGCCACCTTCATCTTGTTGTCCGCACGGGCGAGCACGGTCGGAGGCACGTAGTAGCCGCCGGACTCGGCGTCGACCTGGCTGCCGCCGGCGATCACCTCGGCGCCCTCGCGCCTGCCCGACTCGACGTATCCGAGCACGCGCTCCATCTGACCGCGGTCGATCAGCGCCCCCATGTACGAATCCGGCTCGAGCGGATCGCCGGGCTGCATCCGCGCGCTGGCCGACACGACGGCGTCGAGGAACCGGTCCCTGATGCCGCGATGCACCAGCAGCCGCGACCCCGCGTTGCATGTCTCGCCCTGGTTGTAGAAGATGCCCTCGGCGATCACGCCGGCGGCGCGGTCCAGGTCCGGCGCGTCCGCCAGCACGATCTGCGGAGACTTTCCGCCTAGCTCGAGCGAGACCGACTTCAGGTTCGATTCCGCCGCGTAGCGCAGGAAGAGCCGACCCACCTCGGTCGAGCCGGTGAACGCGATCTTGTCCACGTCCGCATGCCGCCCCAGCGCCGCGCCTGCCGCGGGGCCAAGGCCTGGGACGACGTTGAGCACGCCCTCCGGCAGGCCCGCTTCGAGGGCCAGCGCCGCGAGCCGGATCGCGGTCAGAGGCGACTGCTCGGCCGGCTTCAGCACGACCGAGTTGCCGGCGGCGAGCGCCGGACCGAGCTTCCAGGCCGTGATGATCATCGGGTAGTTCCACGGCACCACCGCGCCGACCACCCCCATCGGCTCGCGGGTGATGGTCGCGAGCGCGGGTGAGGAGACGGGCGCGATCTCGTCGTACAGCTTGTCGACCGTCTCGCCGTACCACTCGAACGTGGAGGCGGCCGAGGGGATGTCGGTGCGGAGCGACTCGCGGATGGGCTTTCCGACGTCGAGCGTCTCGAGCAGCGCCAGCTCTTCGACGTGCTCCCGCAGAAGCTCGGCCAGGCGCTTCATGACCCGCTTCCTCTCGCGCGGCGCGGCCTTCGACCAGGTGCCGGACTCGAAGCTCTGGCGCGCCGCCCTCACGGCTCGGTCCACGTCCTCCGCGTCACCCGCGGCGACCTTCGCGATCACGCGGCCGTCGCGCGGTGAGACGTCGTCGAAGGTCTCGCCCGTCGCCGCATCGACGTAGCGCCCGCCGATGAACGCGCGCGTCTCGGGTCGAAGCTCGGCGGCCCGCGCCGCCCACTGGTCGCGGGTCTGGAGCGCGGAGGTGGAGCTCACCGCAGCTCGTAGCGCGCGAGCGCGTCCTCGTCGACCAGCGCGCCCAGCCCGGCGGCCGCCGGGACGTTCAAGCAGCCGTCGCGACCGATCGCGATCGGGTCCTGGAGGAAGAAGTCGCGGCGCTCCGGCGTCCAGCCGGGAGGGTCGTACGGGAACTCGAGGTACGGCCCGCCGCCGACGCCCGCGACCACGTGCAGGTTCGCCAGCAGGCCCAGGCCGTTGGTCCACGTGTGCGGCGTGAACCAGCGGTTCTTCAACAGCGCGAGCTCGGCGATGAGACGCGCGCGGTGCATCCCGACCGCGAGCACGACGTCCGGCTGGTATACGTCGAGCGAGTCCGCGTCGAGGTAGGCGAGCAGCTCCGGCACCGTACGCGTCATCTCGCCGCCCGCGATGCGCGCGCCGGTCTGGGCCCGCAGCCGCGCGAAGCCCTGCACCTCGATGCCCGGCAGAGGCTCTTCCACCCACAGGACGCCGAGCTCGGCCAGCTCGTCCACGGTCCTGCGCACGGCCACGGGGTCGAGCGCGGGGTCTATATCGCCGGGCATGCGCCACGCCTGGTTCATGTCGACCATCACGTCCATCGCCTCCCCGACCGCCGCGCGGACCGCGCGCACAGTCGCGATGCCCTCGCGCAGCCCCTCGCGCTGGAGCCGGATCTTCAAGGCGCGAAACCCCTGCTCGCGCAGGGCCAGCGCCGACTCGGCGCGCGCGTCGGGCGACTTGATCTCGCCGCACGACGCGTACGCGAGCAGGCCGGTCGAGGCGGCGCCGAAGAGGACCGAGACGGGAAGGCCGGAGACCTGGCCGACCACGTCCCACAGAGCGGCCTCCAGCGGCCAGTAGCGTCCACCATGGAAGGTGATCGTCTCCAGCGTGCGCACGTGCCTTGCCATCTCCATGGGGTCCTGTCCGATGAAGAGCTCGGCGAAGGGCTCGAAGCCGTCCATCGTGTCGCCGGAGCCGAAGCCGGTGACGCCCTCGTCCGTCTCGACCCGAACGACCGTCGCGTCGAAGCGGGTGCGCGGGACGGGGTCCCACGCGGCGTGGAACGGCGGGTCCAGGGGAAGCCGGAGCCGGTGCAGGCGGATGGCGGTGATCTTCATTCGCCCTTGTAGTACCCGTTGGCCGCGTGCTCTCGGCGCTCGGCCACACTCTGGACGAAGGCCGCGTCACGGTCCGTCAGCGCGTCCTCGATCGCGGCGCGCGTCGCGGCTCGGTTGGCCTTGCGGACGGCGGTTTCGTCGTGCACAGCGGGATCGACCCAGACCGCCACGAGCAGCACGAGCGACGACGCGTGCGCGGGATCGATCAACCCGTCCGCGACCGCGTCCAGCACGCCCTGCGAGATGCCGAGTTGCGCGGCGCCCCACGTGATGCTGTCGAGCGGCTCGTGGCCCAGCGTGACCTTGTTGACCACCACGGTGACCGGCCGCACGAGCACGCCCGACTCGACCACCGCGAGGAACGGCACGTGGCCGGGACGCGGCGCGGCAAGGGCGCCGACGATCGCGGCGGCCGTGGGCGACCCGCGGCGCGCGATCACGAGGTTGATGTGGCTCCCGTCAGGCGCCGTGCCGGACCACGCCTCGCCGATCCGGCCGTCCATCTCCTCAGGGGTCATGGGCACGACTCAGTTCGGCTGCAGCACGGCGCGGACCGCGCGGCCGGTGCGGACGAGGTCGATCGCCTCGTTGGTCTCGTGCAAGGGCAGGCGGTGCGACACCAGGCGGTCGAGCGGCAGCCGACCTTCGAGGTAGAGCTGCAGGATGTGGGGAAAGTCGCGCTCCGGCCGGACCGAGCCGTACGCGCTGCCGAGGATGCGCCGCTCCGAGCGCGGGATCTCGATCGCGGGCAGCGGGAGCACGGCGTCCGAGCGGGAGATGCCGATGAGCACGGCGGCGCCGCGCTTGCGGCAGGAGAGGAACGCGGTCAGCATCGCCTCCGGGCGGCCGGTGGCCTCGATCGCGTAATCGACGCCGCCCCCCGAGGCTTCGCGGATCGCGGCGGCGGCTCGCTCGGCTCCGCCCTCCCAGCGCACCGCGGCGGTCGCCCCGACCTGTCTCGCCAGCTCGAGCTTCGCCTCCGCCACGTCGACCGCGACGACGGGGGTGGCGCCGACCGCCGCCGCTCCCAGCACGGCGCTGAGGCCGACGCCGCCGCAGCCGATCACGGCGACGCGGTCGCCGGGCCGCACGCCCGCGGTGTTCCACACCGAGCCGATCCCGGTCGAGACCGCGCAGCCGACCAGCGCCGCGACGTCGAAAGGGACCCCGTCGGGGATCGGGATCACGCAGCGCTCGGGCACGACCGCCGCCTGGGCGAAGGTCGAGAGGTACGAGTAGTGATAGACCGGCGAGCCGTTCGACGACAGGCGCGGCGTGCCGTCGAGCAGCCCGCCGTGGCCCATGCCGGTCCACGCGACGCTGCACAGGTGCGTGAGTCCCCGCACGCACTCCTCGCAGCGTCCGCAGGACGGCATCCACGAGAGCGCGACGTGCTGCCCGGGCCGCAGGCGGTCGACGCCCGGTCCGACGGCCTCGACCGTTCCCGCCCCCTCGTGGCCTAGGACGGCGGGCGTGCGCGTGGCCGACGTGCCGTCGACGGCGTTGAGGTCGCTGTGGCAGACACCGCTGGCGTGGACCCGGACGAGGACCTCGCCCGGTCCGGGCGCGGCGAGCTCCACCTCGGTGACGTCCAGCGCGGCGCCCGTCTCGGGCAGCACGGCCGCGGTGATTCTCATCCGGCCTCCTGCGCGGCCGCCGGCTTCTGCAGCCGGCGCAGCTCCTCGATCGGGATGTGGCAGCGGATGAAATGCCCCGACTCGGCCTCGGCCAATGGAGGCTGCTCCTGCTCGCAGATCGCGCCGATCTTGCGCGGGCAGCGGGTGTGGAAGACGCAGCCGCTGGGCGGCCGCGCCGCGCTGGGCACGTCACCCTGCAGGCGGATGCGCTGCTCGTCCCGGGCATCGATGCTGGGCGCCGCGGAGAGCAGCGCCTCGGTGTACGGATGGTGCGGCGCGCTGAACACGACGTCGGCCGGACCGACCTCCATCAGGCGGCCGAGATACATCACGCCGATGCGGTCGGAGATGTAGCGAACGACGCCCAGGTCGTGGGAGATGAAGATGTACGAGAGGTCGCGATCCCGCTGGAGCCGGACCAGCAGGTTCAGGATCGCCGCCTGGACCGAAACGTCGAGCGCGGACGTCGGCTCGTCGCAGATCACCAGGTGCGGTTCGCCCGCGAACGCGCGGGCGATGCCGACGCGCTGCTTCAGGCCGCCCGAGAGCTGGCGCGGCAGGGCGTCGAGCAGGGCGGCGTCCAGCCGGACGGACTCCGACAGCTCGACGACCCGGCGCGAACGCCGCTCCCCGTGCACGCCGGTCAGCTTGGTAAGGGCCCGCCCCAGGATCTGCCGCACGCTGTGCCGGCGGTTGAGCGAGGCGTCCGGGTTCTGGAACACGATCTGGATCGCGCGCACCTGGTCCCGGTCGCGCTGCTCGACCTTCGGGGCGAGCGCCTTGCCTTCCAGGTCGATCTCGCTGCCCCGGTCGGGGACGCCCAGGCCGATCACGCTGCGCGCCAGCGTGGTCTTGCCACTGCCCGATTCCCCGACCAGGCCGAAGACCTCGCCCTTGGCGATGTCGAGGTCGATCCCCGCGAGCGCCTGGAACGAGCTGCCCGACTGCGTCAGGGTGCGCCGGAGGTTGTGGATGGCCAGCATCGGCCCGGTCGCCTCGGGCACCGGCGGCCGCGGCTTCATGTCGCGCTCGGCGCGGGGCAGGGTCTGCGCCCGGTCGGAGAAGAAGCAGCGGCTGGAATGGTCCGGCCCGACGGACTCGAGCTCGGGCTCCTGTGCGCGGCACACGTCCTGGACCAGGCCGCAGCGGTCCGCGAAGACGCAGGCCTTGAGGCGAGCGCCGATCGGGGGCGGGAACCCGGGAATGGTGTCGAGCGGCCCGATGTCCTTGCTCAGGCCCCAGCGCGGGATGCAGCGCAGCAGGCCCACCGTGTACGGGTGGCGAGGGTTGGTCAGCAGCTCTCGCGCGGGGCCCTCCTCGACCATGCGCCCCGCGTACAGCACTCCGACGCGGTCGCACATGCTGGCTATCACGCCGAGGTTGTGGCTGATGAACAGCACGCTCGTGCCGAACGTGGCGCGCAGGTGGCGGATCAGGTCCAGGACCTCCGCCTCGACCGTGGCGTCGAGCCCGGTGGTCGGCTCGTCGAGGATCAGCAGCGTCGGATCCGAGGCCAGGGCCATGGCGATGACCACCCTCTGCTGCATGCCGCCGGAGAGCTGGTGCGGGTAGCGGTTCATCACGCCCTGCGGGTCGGAGATCTGGACGCTGCGCAGGATGTCGACGGCGCGCTCGCGGGCCTCGCGCTTGTGCACCCCCGCGGTCAGGTACGCCTCGACCACCTGCTCGCCGACGCGGATCGTCGGGTTCAGCGCCGTCCCCGGGTTCTGGTAGACCATCGACGCCGACGTCGCCCTCAGCCGGCGCAGCTCGTCGCCGTCCATGGCGAGCATGTCCTTGCCGTCGAGGATGACCCTGCCGGCCGTGATGCGCCCGTTGCTCGGCAGGTACCGCATCGCGGCATAGGCGATCGTCGACTTCCCGCTGCCCGACTCGCCGACGAGGCCGTACGACTCGCCGCGGTTGATGGTGAACGTGACGCCGCGGATCGCCTCGCGGTCGCGGCCGCGCACGCGGTATGCCAGCTTGAGCCCTTCCACCTGCAGCGCGGGAACGCTCTGGTCAGGCATCGCTTAGCGCTCCAGCACCTGCGAGAGGCCGTCCGCGAACATGTTGACCGCGATCACCAGGCTCGCGATCGCGAGCGCGGGAAACAGCACCGGCCACCACAGGTTGCTGATCAGGTACGTGTACTGCTCGGCGATAGAGAGACCCCAGTCCGGCGACGGCGGCGGGATGCCGAACCCGAGGAACGACAGCGTGGCGATGGCGAACACCGCGTAGCCGAGCCGCACCGTGAACTCGACGAGCACCGGGCCCATCACGTTGGGCAGGATCTCGACGAACATCACGTACGGCGCGCGCTCCCGGCGCAGCCGCGCGGCCTCGACGTACTCGAGCTGCGCTTCCGACAGCACGGCCGCGCGCACCGTGCGCGCGATGATCGGCGCGAAGCCGAGGCCGATGACGAAGATCACGGTGGTCGTCGACCCACCCACCGCCGCGAGCACCAGCAGCGCCGTGACGATGGTCGGCAGCGCGAGGAACGCGTCCGTGATCCTCATCAGCACCTCCTCGACCATGCCGCGGAAGTAGCCCGCGACCAGCCCGATGGCGGTGCCGACCACCGTGCCGAGGATGGTGGCCAGCGGGGCGGCGACGAGGATGCCGCGCGAGCCGTAGATCACCCGCGCGAGCACGTCGCGGCCGAGGCCGTCGGTGCCGAAGCGGTGCAGCGCCGAGGGGGGCTGCAGCTTGTGCAGGATATCGGGCGCGACCGGGTCGTGCGGCGAGATGAGCGGCGCGAAGATGGCGCAGAGGATCCAGAACAGCAGCACGCCCGCGCCGATCAGCAGGCTTGGCGTGCGCAGGGCGAGCCGCAGCCGCTCCAGCCACGCTCGGCGCCGCTGTAGCGCGGCCGAGTCCGTGCGCGAGATCGAGATGACGGCGCTCATTCGCGACCCGCCAGCCGGATGCGGGGATTCAGCAGCGAGTAGCTGATGTCGGCGATCAACGTCGCCACGAGGTAGACGACCCCCACCGTGATGACGCCTGCCTCGATGAGCGGGAAGTCCTTCTGCGATACCGCCGTGTAAAGCAGCTGGCCGATGCCCTGGTAGTTGAACATCGTCTCGATCACCACCAGGCCGCCGATCAGGTAGCCGGTCTGCGTCGCGACGACCGCGATCGTCGGCATCAGCGCGTTGCGCAGCACGTGGCGCAGCACGACGGTCCGCCAGGGCAGGCCCTTCAGCACCGCCGTTCTCGTGTAGTCCGACTCCAGCGCCTCGATCACGCCGGCGCGCGTGATGCGCGCAATGTAGCCGAAGAGCACGAGCACCAGGGGCAGCGACGGAAGGATGAGGTGATAGATCTGCGTCAGCGGATCCGCCTCGGGCGGCACCGCGACGCTGATCGGCAGCAGGTGGAGCGTGATGCTGAGCACGAGGATGAGCACGATGCTCGTGACGAACTCGGGCATCGCGGTGGCGGACAGCCCGCCGACGGTGATGATGCGGTCGACCAGCGTCCCGCGGCGGAGCGCGGCGATCGTCCCGCCGAAGATGCTCAGCGGCACGACGATGACGAAGGCCACGGCCGCGAGCTTCACCGAGTTGAGCAGCCCGTGCCACAGCAGCTCCGTCACCGGGACGTGGTACGCGAGCGACATGCCCAGGTCGCCCCGCAGCAGGCCGCCGACCCAGTCGAAGTACTGGACGATCAGCGGCCGGTCGACACCGAGCGCGTGATCGAGCGTCTGCACCGCCCGCGGGTCGGCGAACGGCCCGAGGATCCGGCGTCCCACGTCTCCTGGGAGCGCGTGGGACGCCAGGAAGATGATCACGGAGAGCAGCCACAACGTCACCAGCGCCAGCCCGATGCGCCGGATCAGGAAGCGGAGCAAGCCGGATCTCGCCCTTTTACTCGGCCTAGGAGCTCAACCCCGCCTGGCGGAGGTTGAGGTGGCCCATGCCCGTCGTCTCAACTCCAAGCAGCTTCTTCTTGACCGCGGTCAGGTGGTCGTAGTTGTAGGGGATGATCAGCGGCGTCTCGTCGAGCAGAAGCTTCTCGATCTGGCCCGTGACCGCCTTCTGAGCGGACAGGTCGACCGCCTTCACGTACTGCTGGTAGAGGCCGTCGTACGTCGTGTTGGCGAAGTGCGCGGCGTTCCACGTGCCCGTGGACAGCAGCGGCGCCGAGAGGAAGGTGTTGGGCACGCCGCGGTGGCCGTAGTCGGTGATCCCGAGCGGCGAGTCGAGCCAGTACTTGTCGTAGTAGGTCCCCGAGTCGGTGATATTCAGGGTGATGTTGATGCCGATCGCCTTGCCCGCCGCCTGGAGCAGGGCCGCCAGGTCCGGGATCTCCTGCACCTTCTCGGTGTAGAGCGTGACCGCGAAGCCCGCGGACTTGCCGCCCTGGGCCAGGAGCTGCTTGGCCTGGTTGACGTCGATCGAGCGCTGCGGCACCGAGGTGTCGCTCGAGGGATACATCTTGAAGATCGGGTGGTCGTTGGCCAGCTGCGCCTTGCCGTTCCACAGGCCGGTGATGGTGGCCTGCCGGTCGAGCGAGAGCGCCAGCGCCTGGCGCACGAACTTGTTGTCGAACGGAGGCTGGTCGACGCGCATGTGGATCTGGCGGTGGGCCGAGGTCGGGATGTCGATCACGGTCGTGTTCGGGTCCGTGAGCAGGCCCTGGCCGTTGCTGACCGAGAACTGGTTGATGGCGTCGAGGCTGCCCGCCTGGAAGGCGAGGATGGAAGCCGGCTCGTCCGCGTAGAACTTGAAGTCGATGCCGTCGAGGAACGGCTGGTTGTTCGAGTCCCAGTAGCTCGGGTTGCGGTCCAGCGACAGGTGATCGTTGACCGCGTAGTCCTTCAGCTTCCACGGACCCGTGCCGATGAACGACTGGTCCCAGTTTCCGCTGTAGCTCGCGGGCAGGATGATCGCGTTGTAGTTGTCGCTGCTCACCAGGTAGGGGAAGTTGCCGTTCGGGCTGTCGAGCTGGAACTTCACGGTCTGGTCGTCGACCTTGGTCGCGCCGCCCTTCGAGAGGACGCCCCGGAAGTTCGAGAGCGCGTTGTTGCCCTTGATGGAGGGGTCGGCCAGCCGGTTGAACGTCGCCACGACGTCGTCCGCCGTCATCGGCGTCTTGCCGTCGTTGAACTTGACGCCCTGGCGGATCTTGAAGGTCCACACGCTGCCGTCGTTGTTCGGCGACCAGCTCGTGGCCAGCACGGGCCGCAGCTTCAGGTCCTTGTCCGAGAACGCCAGGTACTCGCCGCACTGTCCGAGGATGGTCAGGCGGCCGAGGTCGTTGGTGAGGATCGGGTCCATCGCGCCCGAGGGCGTCTGCTGCCCGATGGTGATGCGGCCGCCCTTCTTGATCGAGCCGGTCGTCGTCGTCGGGTTGGAGCTCGTGGAGCACGCCTCGAGCACCACCGCGAGCGCCGGCGCGCTGAAACCGATGACCGTGGCGAAGCGGATGAAGTCGCGGCGGGAAACCCGTCCCGCCACGAGCTCGTCGATCGCGTTGTTCTCCAGCTCGCTGCGGCTCGCGCGAACGCGGTCCAGACGGCGCTCAGCCTCTCTCTCCATCGTGGCCTCCAACTGACTTAATTGGAGCCGGAGCGGGCGTTCCACCTACGGCCCAGCGGTCCGGCGAATCCGAACATCTTGCGACCCCACTGGGAATCTGTCAAGTACGAATTGGAGGGCTTGACACACGGCCAGGCACGGCGAAGAATTCGTCGGGATGAATGCCGTTCCACGCACGGAACAAGTGGAGCCTCGCTCTCCGGGCGTCCACGCCGCCCTTTCGGTCCTCGAGGTGCTGATCGCGAAGGCCCCGCTCGGGCTCAGCGACCTGGCCGCCGAGCTCAGGATCCCCAAAAGCTCCCTCTACCGAGTATGCGCCGTGCTTACAGAACGGGGCTGGCTGCTCCGGAATTCCGACGGCCGCTACATGCTCGGCATCCGCGCGTTCGGCCTCACCGCGCAGTCCGCGGAATATCCGATCGTCAGAGCCTTCCGCGCCATCGCCGCGGACCTGCTCACCCGGCACAACGAGACGCTGTGCCTCGCGGTCCTCGACAGCGACGAGTCGACCTTCATCGCGATCGAGGAGACCACGCACCCGGTCCGCCTGGTGACGCACGTCGGGAACCGCACGCCGGCCTTCGCCTCGGCCAGCGGTCGCGTGATCCTCGCCGACCGCTCACCCGGCGTCGTCGCCTCGCAGTTCGCGGGCCGGCAGCTGGTCACCCCGACCGGACGCCGCCTCCGCGACGTCAACGAGCTGCTCGAGATCCTGCGGGGGGTGCGCGAGGCAGGCTACGCGGAGAACAGGGACGAGACCGCGGTCGGGCTCCACGCGATCTCAGTGCCGGTGCGCAACGCCGCCGGGTCGGCCCTGGCCGCCCTGACGATGTGCATCCCCACCTCCCGCATCACTCCCGCCCGGCGCCAGGCGCTGCTGGCCGACATGCAGGCGGCGGGGCGGCAGTTCTCGGACGGCGTGGCGCCGCTGGCGGCGTGGAACGCGACCCGGGCCGGGGTCGGCGAGCTGGCTAGCCGGCCCAGCTGAGGCGCGCGTCGCCCATGGCCTCCGGGCCTCGGCGCATCACGCGGACGGCGGCCGCGTGGAACTCGACCGAGTCGGTCGCCGCCTCGAGCTCCACGAGCTCGCCGTCGACGGCCCGCATGAGGGCGCTCGCGCCGGCGCCCACGCGCGCCTCGGCGGCTCGCATGGCGAGCAGATCGTGGGCCATCAGGAGCTCCACGCCGAGCACCTGCTCGAGCCAGTCCATCAGCTCGTCGGCCCGGATCACGCTGAGCGGGGCGCCGGTGGCGTGGTCCTCGATGCCGAGGTCGAGCGGCACGACGTCGAGCGTGGCCGGCCCCGCGAGCTGCCGGACCGCCGCGGCGGCCGCGGCGCCGGCGTAGCGCAGCGACGTGCCGCGGTGCCCGGCCGACGAGCCCCAGACCGAACGGTTGGCCTCCCCCGGGCGGGCGAAGATCGCCGCCCACAGGTGGTTCATGCGCCGGTCGCTCAGCTGCGCGACATGCGCCAGTGCGGGGCGCAGCGCGTCGAAGGACAGCGCGAGCATCATCGGATGGAAGTTGCCGTTGCTGACGATCCGGCCCTCGCCGGCCGAGACCAGCGGGTTGTCGGTCATCGCGTTGAGCTCGACCTCGGTCGCCTCGCACGCCAGGCGGACGAACTCCCAGGCCGCGCCGTGGACCTGCGGCACCACCCGAAACGAAAGCGCGTCCTGGACCGATCGGGCAGGGTCGTCTTCGAGCAGCGCGCTGCCGCGAAGCAGCGCTCGGACGTGATCGCTCACCCTGGCCTGGCCCCTCACGCCCTTCGCCTGAGCGACCACGGCGTCAAACGGAGTCGAGTTGCCCGACCTCGCCTCGAGCGAGAGCACCGCGACGAGGCCCGCCTGCTCCAGCACGGACCTCGCCCGGGCGGCGACGATGGCGCCGTGCCCGACCGCGATCCCGTTGGCCGACATGAGCGCCAGCCCGTCCTTGGGCTGCAGCTTGAGCGGCGGAATGCCGGCGCGGCGCAGCGCCTCGCCCCCGGGCATGACCTCGCCGTGCAGCTCGGCGGAACCACGCCCGATGGCGACGCGCGCGATGGCCGCCATCTGCGCCAGGTCGGACGCGCCCACCGAGCCGAAGGAGGGGACGACGGGATGAACGCCGGCGTTGAGCATCGCGGCGTAGGTTTCGGCGCAGGCGAGGCTCGCCCCGGCGCCGCCGCGGGCGATGCCGTTCACGCGTGCGGCCATCGCCGCGCGGACCACGCGCGCCGGATGAGGAGGGCCGATCGCGCCCGCGTGGCCTTCGACCATCGCCTCCTGGAGCTCGACGAGCTGTGCGTCCGGCAGCCGCGTGTCCTTCATGTGGCCGAGGCCGAGGTTCAGCCCGTACGCGGGCGTGCCGGAGGCGAGGACGGAGTCCACCACCGCGCGGCTGCGCTCGATGCTCGAGACCGCGGCCTCCCCGAGCTCGAGCCGCGCCCCGTCGGCGACCGCGAGCAGCTGGTCGAGCGTCATCGGCTCCTTCGCGACCACGACGCCCGGCTTCGGCACGCCAGGATGTTATCCCATCCTCTCACGATATGAAAATGGGTGCTAGCATGCGCGCGACGATGGCGCCGCATACATCCGCATGCTGAAAAAGCAGGGCTTCGACCTCGTCGTCGCGGGCAACCTGGTGCTGCCCGGAGGTCGCGTGCTCGACGGCGAGGTGGGCGTCCGCGACGGCCGCATCGCGGCCATCTCCGAGCGGGGGACGCTGGTGGCCGAGACCCGGATCGACGCCGCCGGCCTGGTGCTGCCCGGAGTCGTCGACGCGCACGTGCACACGCGCAGCGAGCCCGCCGAAGGCATTACGCGCGCCACGACCGCGGCGGCCGCGGGCGGCGTGACGACCCTGGTCGACATGCCCTACGACGACCCGACGCCGATCACCAGCGTGCAGGCCTTCCTCGCCAAGACAGAGGCGGTGGACCGCGAGGCGGTGACGGACGTCGCGCTGTGGGCGACGATCGCCAAGACCGGCGGCCTCGACGAGATCGAGGAGCTGGCCGGCGCCGGGGCGTGCGGCTTCAAGGTGTCCACGTTCGAGACGCACCCGGTCCGGTTCCCGAGCATCCCCGACGGCGAGCTGTACCTCGCGATGCAGCGGATCAGGGCGGCCGGCTCCCTCATCGCCTTTCACGCGGAGAACGACGACCTGGTGCGGCGGCTCAGCGCGAAGCTCGATTCGGAGGGCCACACCGAGGCCGGCGCGCACGCCGCGGCGCGGCCGCCGGTGGCCGAGACCGAGGCGGTGGGGCGGGCCCTCGAGCTGGCGCTCGCGACGGGCGCCCGCATCCACATCGTGCACGGCACCGTGGAGCGCACCTTCACGCTGGTCGAGCGCGCCCGCGGGGACGGGGCCGACGCCACGGCGGAGACCTGCTTGCACTACCTCCTGATGGATGGGAGCGAGCTGGACCGCCAGGGCGCGCGGGCCAAGATCAACCCTCCGCTGCGGCCGGCCGAGCAGGTGGAGAGCTTGTGGCGGCTGCTCGAGGCGGGACGGATCGAATACGTGACGACCGATCACGTCGGCTGGACCCGCGAGCGCAAGGAGACGCGCTCGATCTTCGACGCGAAGTCCGGCGTGCCCGCGCTCGAGGTCTTCCTGCCCCTCTTCTTCGACGCCGCGGTGGTGCGCCGCGGCTTCTCCGTCGGGCGTCTGGCCGAGCTGATCAGCGAGCATCCCGCGCGGCGCATGGGTCTGTGGCCGCGGAAGGGGGCGATCGCCGTCGGGGCGGACGCGGACCTCGTGCTCTTCGACCCGGACCGGAGGTGGCGGATCGATGAAGCACGCCTCGTCACGGCGGCCGGCTGGAGCCCGTACCACGGCCGCGAGGTGACCGGGGCGATCGACACGGTGCTCGTGCGGGGCGGCGTGGTCTTCGAGCGCGGCGAGGTGACCGCGCCGGCTGGGCGGGGCAGGTGGATCCGGCCGCGAGCCGCGGTCGAGCCGGTGGGAGCGGCCTGATGGCGGCGCTGCCGCGCAAGCGCCCGGCCGCCGACGGCGACCTCGTCAGCTGGATGGCCGGCACGCAGCTGCTGGCCCGCGCGGTGAGCGTCGTCCTCTACCTGCGAGAGCGCGAGGAGCCGGTCACGGTGGGCGAGCTAGCCGCCGCGCTCAACGTCCCCGCCAACACGGTGTACCGGATGGTGCGAACCCTGGAGATGGGCGGGCTGGTCGACCGCAGCCACCGTCCGTTCGTCTCGCTGGGGCTCCGCCTGATGGACCTCGGCCAGGCCAAGCAGCGCCAGCTCGCCCGCGAGCTCGCGCCCTTTGCGCTCCCGGCCCTCGAGGCGCTCACCACCGCAACGGACCAGACCTCTCTCCTGGTCATGCCCACCGGCGCGCGCGCGATCTGCATCTTCGCGGTCGAGCCGTCGAGCCCGATCCGCCTCTCGTACGAGCCCGGTCGCGTGTTCCCGCTGTACGCGGGGGCGTCCGGCAAGATCCTCCTGCCGTGGCTCTCGCCGCCGGTGGTCGAGGCGGCAGTGGCCCAGGGCGCCGGCCACGTCCTGCCGAACGGCCGCAGGCTCTCGGCCACGGGCCTCAGGCGCGAGATCGCCGCGATGAGGGCGGCCGGCTGCTGCGTCAGCCACGGCGAGGTCGACTCGGGCGCGAGCGCGGTGGCCGCGCCCGTGTTCGGACGCGGCGGCCAGATCTTCGCGGCGGTCAGCGTGGCCGGCCCGGAATCGGGCTTCGGCGAGAAGCGTCTGCCGGCCCTGATCGACCACGTGCTCGCCGCGGCCGAGCGCATCGGCGCCCGGTTGGCGGATCGCCCATGAGCGGGCCGCGCCGCGTGACGGCCGCGCGGGGCGCCGGGCTGCGCTGCCGCGGCTGGCGCCAGGAGGGGCTGCTGCGCATGCTCGAGAACGTGCTAGAGGTGGGGGAGCGGCCCGAGGACCTGATCGTCTACGCGTCGCTGGCGAAGGCGGCGCGGAACTGGGACTCGTTCGACCTGCTGGTCGACGCGCTGCGCAAGCTCGACGACGCCCAGACGCTCGTCGTGCAGTCGGGCAAGCCGGTCGGCGTCTTCCCGACGCATCCGCTCTCGCCGGTCGTCGTGATGGCGAACAGCAACGTCGTCGGGCACTACGCGACGCCCGAGAACTTCTACGCGCTGGCCGATCGCGGGCTGCTGATGTGGGGCGGGCTCACCGCCGGCGACTGGCAGTACATCGGCTCGCAGGGCGTGCTGCAGGGGGTTTATGAGGTGCTCGGCGCGGTGGCGCGCGAGCATTTCACAGGCTCGCTCCAGGGTCGCCTGGTGGTCACCGCGGGCCTGGGCGGGATGGGCAGCGCTCAGCCGGTGGCGATTCGCATGCTCAAAGCCGTCGGATTGATCGTCGAGGTAGACCCGGCCAAGCTCGAGCGCAGCCGAGCGCTCGGCAACCTCGATGCCGTGTTCACCGACCTGGACGCCGCGCTCCACGCGTGCCAGTCCGCTCGCTCCCGGCCGGAGGGCGGGACCTTCGGCCTGCTGGCGAACGCGGCCGGCGTGTACCCCGACCTGGTGCGCCGCGGCGTGGTCCCGGACGTGGTGACCGATCTCACGGCGGCGCATGACGCGGTGTACGGGTACGCGCCGCAGGGCGTCGACCTGGCCGAGTGGGCGCGCCTGCGCGGCGCCGACCCGCACGAGCTGACGGCGATGGCGCGGCAGTCGATGGCGGCCGAGGTCCGCGCCATGCTCACGCTCCAGGAGCGGGGCGCGGTCGTGTTCGAGAACGGAAACAACCTGCGCGTGCAGGCCGCCGAGGCGGGTGTGAAGGACGCGTTCGCCATCGCCGGTTTCGCCGAGCGCTACGTCCGTCCGCTGTTCTGCCGCGGGATCGGGCCCTTTCGCTGGGTCGCGCTGAGCGGCAGCACGGCGGACCTTGCGCGCCTCGACCGGCTCGCGAGCGAGATGTTCCCCGAGCGCCCGGAGGTGGCGACGTGGATCGGGCTGGCCTCGAAGCACGTGGCGGTGCAGGGCCTGCCCGCGCGGAGCTGCTGGCTCGGCCACGGCGAGCGCTCGCGATTCGGCCTGGCCGTCAACGCGCTGGTCGCCGCGAAGGAGCTCGAGGCGCCGGTGCTGTTCACGCGCGACCACTTCGACTCGGGCGGGATGACGCACCCGCACATCGGCACCGAGGGCATGGCGGACGGCAGCAGCGCCATCTCCGACTGGCCGCTGCTCGATGCGCTGCTGGTGGCGAGCGCCGGCGCAGACCTGGTGGCCATCCACGGGGGGGGCGGCGGGTACTCGGGCTACATGCAGAGCGCGGGTGTGACCATAGTGGCGGACGGGAGCGAGGCGGCCGCCGTGCGGCTCGGCCACGGGCTCGACGCCGACACGGGCCTGGGCGTCCTGCGCTACGCGGACGCCGGCTACGAGATGGCGCAACAAGAGGTCGCGCGGGCGGGGCTGGGCCTTTCGTCCGGGCGGACAGAAGCGAGGGAGAGATGATCCGGGAGCTCGACCATTCGGACGCGATCGACGCGGTGTGGGGAGGTTCGGTCCTGGCGTGCGGCGGCGGCGGCTGGGTATCGCACGGCGAGCTGATGGCCGATATGGCGACCAGGCTCGGCACGCCGGTGCTGTGCTCGGTCGACGAGATTCCCGACGACGCGCTGGTGGCCACGGTCACGGCCATCGGGGCGCCCGGAGCGCCGGACTGGGAGATCCAGCCCCGCGACTACGTCAACGCCCTGAAGCTGCTCATGGACCACGCGCCGGGGCCGATCGTCGCCGTGCTCACCGCGCAGAACGGAGCCTCGACCACGCTCAACGGATGGATCCAGTCGTCGATGCTCGGCGTGAAGGTGCTCGACGCGGCGGGCGACGTGCGCGCCCATCCGACGGGCAAGCTCGGAGGCATGGGACTCACCGACCGCCCGGGCTACGAGACCGTGCAGGCCGTCTCGGGCGGCAACCGCAAGCTGCACGGCGAGCTGCGCCTGGTCGCGCAGGGCTCGATCGTGACCACGTCGAACGTGCTGCGCGACGTGTCGGTGCGGACCGGCGGCTTCATCGCGGCCGCGCGCAACCCGGTCGAGGCTTCGTGGGTCAAGCGCCACGCCGCGCTGGGCGCGATCACGTTCGCGCTCGACCTGGGCAAGGCGATGCGGGCGGCGGAGCCTGATGGCGCCCGCGCGATCATCGACGCCACCTGCAAGCGGACGGGCGGCACGATCCTGGCCGCCGGCCCGGCGCGCATCACGTCGCCGATGCGGACCGCGGGCGGCTTCGACCACGGCGCGTTCGAGGTCGAGGGCCTGACGCTGCGCTATCTCAACGAGTACATGACGGTCGACCGCGGCGAGGAGCGCCTGGCGACCTACCCCGACGTGATCACCACCCTGTCGCTGGACACTGGCCGGCCGGTCACGATCTCGGCCGTGCGGGAAGGCGATCCGATCGCCGTCTTCCACGTGCACCGCAAGCTGCTGCCGCTGTCCTCCAGCACGACGGACCGGACGGCGCTGGCCGAGGTCGAAGGGATCATGGGCGTCGAGCTCATCCGGCCGGTCGGGGCGTCGCGGCCGGCGTGATCGGACACGCGGCGGTGGACGTGGCGCGGCTGCAGTCGGACATCGAAGCGCTGGCCGAGTTCCGCGAGCCGGGTGAGGCGGGCTGGACGCGGCGCGTGTTCTCGGCGCCCTACGTCGCTTCCCGCGACTGGCTCGCGGGGCGCATGCGGGACGCCGGCCTCGAGGTCCGGCGCGACGCCGCGGGCAACCTGGTCGGCACCATGGCCGCCGCGCCGCCACACGATCCTGAAAGACGGGGACCGGCGCTGGTGACCGGGTCGCACACCGACACCGTCGCCGGCGGAGGCCGGTTCGACGGTCCGGCCGGAGTGCTCGGGGCCCTCGAGGCCGCGAGGTGCATCCAGGAATCGGGCGCGCCGCTCGCGCACGACCTGCGCGTCGTCGATTTCGTCGGCGAGGAACCCAACGACTTCGGCCTCAGCTGCGTCGGCAGTCGCGCAGTCGCGGGCACGCTGATGGCAGACCACCTTGCGCTGCGCAACCCCGCGGGCCAGTCGCTCGCTCAGGCCCTGGCCACCATCGGCGGCGACCCCGAGGGGATCGAGTGCGCGGCGTGGCGGCCCGACGAAGTCCTGGCCTACGTCGAGCTGCACATCGAGCAGGGCCCGGTCCTCGAGGCCGCCGGGATTCCGGTGGGGGTGGTGACCGGCATCGTCGGGATCGAACGCGTGCGCGCGCGGTTCGACGGCGCGGCGGGCCACGCCGGGACCACGCCGATGCGGGCGCGGCACGACGCCCTGTGCGCCGCGGCCGAGGTCGTTCTTGCCGTGGAGAGGATCGCCACGGAGCACGACGCCGTCGGAACCGCCGGACGGATCGAGGCCGCGCCGGGCGCGCTCAACGTGATCCCCGGCCACGTCGACGTCTGGATCGAGCTCCGGCACACCGGCGCCGGTCGCCTGGCCGCCATGCGCAACGCGCTGGAGGCGGCGGTGGCGGAGGCCGGCTCGCGCCGGGGCGTCGCGGCACGGGTCGAGGGCCTTTCGCGCACCCAACCGGTGCTGACGTCCGAGGCAGTGCGCGCCGCCATGACTCGCGCGGCGCATGGGCTCGGCTTCGAGCCGGTCACGATCGCGAGCGGCGCTGGGCACGATGCGGTGCAGATGGCGCGCCTCGGTCCCGTCGGGATGCTGTTCGTGCCGTCGGTTGGAGGACGCAGTCACTGCCCCGAAGAATTGACGCACCCCGCCGATCTCGGCGCCGGCGTCGCGGCCCTGGTCGGGACGCTGCGGGCGCTGGACGCCGGATGAGCCACACCATGGACGGCGCGCCCGTCGTCTTCCTCTACAACCGAGGGCTGTCGGTCGACGACGTCTACGAGATCGCCGTGAACGGCCGCCGGCTCTTCGCCACCGAGGAGGTGCTCGAGCGCGTGCGGCAGTCGCGCGCGACCGTGGAGCACGTGCTGGGCCGGGGCCGCAAGGTGTACGGGCTGAACACTCAGGTCGGCCACCTGCGCGATATCGAGATTCCGCCCGACGACCTGATCGACTACCAGCACCAGCTGCTCGCGATGCACGCTCGGGGGATCGGCACTCCGCTGGCCGAGGTCGACGTGCGCGCGCTCATGCTCGCCCGCATCGTGGGCATGTCGCACGGCGGCTCAGGCGCGCACCCCGATATCTTCGCGACCCTGATCCAGATGCTGAACGCGGGCGTCCACCCGATCGTGCCGCAGGGCGGTTCGGTCGGAGCCTCCGACCTGAACCAGATGGCGGCCGTGGGGATGGTGATGACCGGTCGCGGCGACGCCATCTACCGGGGCGAGCTGATGAGCGGGCGCGAAGCGCTGAAGCGCGCGGGCATCCCTCCCTGCCCGCTGCGGCCGAAGGACGGCCTCGCCCTGATCAGCGCCAACGGCATGTCGATCGGGCTCGGCGCCCTGGCGGTGGTCGACCTGGAGCGGCTGAGCGATATGGCGGACGCGATCGGCTGCCTCTCCGTGGAGGCGATCCGCGGCAACCTCGAGCCGTTTCGGGCGGAGGTGGCGGCGGCCAAGCCCTTCGCGGGCCAGATCGCGGCGGCCGCCCACATGCGGGAATGCCTCGAGGGCAGCTACCTCCTGGAGGCGCGGCACCAGCCGTCGGTCCAGGACCCCCTGTCCTTCCGCGTCATGCCCCAGGTGCACGGAGCCATGCGGGAGTACATCAGCGTGGCGCGGCGCGTGGTCGAGATCGAGCTCAACTCGAGCGGCGACAACCCCATGGTCTCGATCGAGCGAGACGAGCTCATCTCCAACGGGAACTTCGACCCGGTCGTGCTCGGCCTCAGCTTCGAGACGCTGCGCCTCGCGCTCGCGCACGTGGCCCTGCTCTCCGAGCGGAGGATCAACCGCCTGCGGTTCCACGGCCACCCGTCAGGACGGATGGCCGAGTGGCGCAAGCGTTTTCCCTTCCGCCCCTACCAGGGGCCGTCCGTCCATTCCGCGGCCTCGCTGATCGCCGAGATCAAGCACCTGGCCAACCCGGTCACGCTCGCCACCACGCTCGTCAACCCGGACGCGGAGGACCACTCGACGCTGGCGCCGCAGTCCGTCACGCTGACGCGCACCGTCGTCAACCGGCTGCAGACGCTGCTCTCCATCGAGGCGGTCATGGCCTGCGACGTGCTCGGCGACGAGGCTGAGCCGCCGCGACTTGGGGCCAGCAGCCTGGCGATCTGCGAGGTCCTGGGCGACGTGACGAAAGAGCTCGGGGACGAGGTGTCGGCCGCGGCCTTCTGCGAGGCCCTGCGCACGCGACTTTTCGTGGCGTGACAATGGACGGGTGCCGCAGGAGTTCGACGTCGTCTGCCTCGGAGGCGGCGTCGCCGGCGAGGCGATCGCCGGAGGGCTGAAAGACAGCGGCCTATCGCTCGCCGTCGTGGAGCGCGAGCTGGTCGGCGGCGAATGCCCTTACTGGGGCTGCATCCCGTCCAAGACGCTGCTCCGGTCGGGCGAGGCGCTGGAGGAGGCCGGCCGCGCGCGCAAGCTCGCGGCGTCACGCGTGGAATGGACGGTCGACTTCCCCAAGGTCTCCAGGCGCGTGCGCTGGATGGCGCGCGACCTGGACGACACGAACCCGGCCAAGGCGCTGGAGGCGACCGGCGCGCGCCTGGTCCGCGGCGTGGGCAAGCTCGTCGACTTTCGTACGGTGGAGGTCGGCGGCGAGCAGCTGACCGCCCGGCGCGCCGTCGTGGTGGCGAACGGCGGCACTGCGGCGATACCGCGGATCCCCGGCCTCGAGGGCCTGGATTTCTGGACCAACCGGCAGGCCGTGCTGCCCGGCGAGCTCCCCGAGACGCTGGCGATCCTGGGCGGCGGCGCGATCGGCGTCGAGCTGGCCCAGGCCTTCGCGCGCCTGGGCAGCAAGGTCACGGTGATCGAGGCCGGCGCCCGCATCCTCGGCGCCGAGGAGCCCGAGGCGTGCGCCGCGCTCAAGCCGCACCTGGTCGCGGACGGCATCGAGATCGTCGAAGGCGACCCGTGCGCCGGCGTCGAGAAGCAGGGTGAGACC
Source organism: uncultured Actinomycetes bacterium (assembly GCA_964559855.1). Classification (GTDB taxonomy): domain Bacteria; phylum Chloroflexota; class Dormibacteria; order Dormibacterales; family Dormibacteraceae; genus 40CM-4-65-16. Next base: position 22,595 of record CAZLJC010000011.1, on the reverse strand, counting down.
TTCGTCGCCCATCTTCAGTCGGGGCGCATCGTGTCCGCGGTCCGGCTGCTGGTGGCCACCGGCCGGCGTCCCAACTTCGAGGCCTGGAGCGGGTCAGGGCTGATGCAGACCGAGAAAGGATGGCTCAAGGTCGACCCGGAGACGCTGGAGGCGCGAGCGGGCGTGTACGGCGCCGGCGACGTCACCGGCATCGGCGGCTTCACGCACCTCGCCTACTACCACGCCCAGATCGTGGCCCGCCGCCTGCGCGGCGAGGACGCGCGCGCCGACCACGCCGCCGTGCCGCGCGTGACCTTCACCGATCCCGAGGTGGCTTCGGTGGGACTGTCGGAGCAGGCGGCGCGCCAGCGCGGGCTCGACGTCGCCGTGGTGGCCATCGACCCCGCGGAGAGCGCCCGCGGCTACATCCAGGACTTCACCGGCGGGACGCTGAAGCTGGTCGCGGACCGAGCCCGCGGGACGCTGGTCGGCGCGACGCTCGTGACGCCTCGGGCGGGAGAGATCCTCGGCGAGCTGGTGCTCGCGGTGAAGGCCGGCACGCCGGTGGCCACCCTGGCCGACACCATCCACCCTTTCCCCGCCTTCAACCGAGTGCTTGGAGCGGCCTTCGGAGACCTCGCCTCGAAGCTCGCTTAGACCCGGTTTTTTGCGCCCCCCGCGCGTTTTCCAGGTGTCGTCATCTGTTTTTTCGTGTAAAGGGGGCTCAAGCACATGGTCATCACCATCAACGGTCAGGCGTTCACCCTGGACCTGGACACGATCCTGATCTGGTGTCTGGTCGGCCTGGTGGCCGGATTCCTGGCCAGCCACATCGCGCTGGGCCACGGCCTCGGCCTGCTCGGCGACATCGTGATCGGGATCATCGGCGCGTTCATCGGCGGCTTCCTGCTCATGGGCGTCTTTCACATCAGCATCGGCGTGGCGGGACACCCGCTCATCACCGAGATGCTCATGGCCTTCATCGGCGCGGCGGTCCTGCTCCTGGTCGTGAGGCTGCTGGGCGGCGGACGGTCGGGCTACCGGCGCCGAGCGTTCTAGCGGAAACCAATCGCCTGGGAGCCGTGCGCTCCCAGGCGTTCTCCACCAGCCTTGACGCAAGCCGCTTCGAAACGCGAGGCAGGCGCACGGTGACCCACCCGAACCGCCCGGTGTAGGCCGAGACGGAAAAGGTCTTCGGGTCGAGCTCGAGCAGGCCGGCCTGGTCGTCCAGCGAGGCCTTCACCGAGACCCTCGTGCCCTGTGGCGAACCCATCGCGAAGATGCGGCCGCGGACCCGAAACGTCGCCTCGCCCCAGGTCTCGCGCTCCTCGACCTCGGGCAGGGCCAGGCACAGCGCGCGGAAGTCCGCGAACCTCACCCGGACAACGTAACTGGGCTAGGATCGGGCCCCTGATGCCGATCCCGCCGCCCGACCGCGACGCGATGCAGGCGGCGGCCGCGCGGCAGGCCCGCCTGACCAAGCCCGCCGGCAGCCTCGGGCGCCTCGAGGATCTCTCGGTGCGGCTGGCAGGAATGACCGGCCGTCTCGATCCGCCGCTCGATTTCGCGGTCGTGTTCACCCTGGCGGCCGACCACGGCGTCGCGGCCGAAGGCGTGAGCGCCTACCCGCGCGAGGTGACCCCGCAGATGGTGTTGAACTTCCTGCGCGGCGGCGCCGCGATCAACGTCCTCGCGCGGCAGGTGGGGGCTCGCGTCGTGGTCGCCGACCTGGGCGTCGACGCGGACCTGGCGCCCCATCCCGAGCTGCGCGCGCTGAAGGTGCGGCGCGGGACCGCGAGCATCACGCAAGGTCCGGCGATGACTCGCGCCGAGGCCGCCGAGGCGATCGAGGCCGGCCGCGGCCTGGTCGCCGCGGAGGAGCTCGACGTCGCCCTGACCGGCGACATGGGCATCGGCAACACCACGGCCTCGGCCGCGGTGGTCTGCGCCCTCACCGGGCTCGCGCCGGAAGCGGTCGTCGGGCGCGGGACCGGGGTCGACGACGCCGGCCTGGAGCGCAAGAGGAGGGCGGTGGCTCGCGCGCTCGAGGTCAACGCCGGCGCGACAGCCCGGGGTCCGCTGGACGCGCTGGCCGCGGTGGGCGGGCTCGAGATCGCGGGCCTGGCCGGCGTGATCCTGGCCGCGGCCGAACGGCGCCGTCCGGTGATCGTCGACGGCTTCATCTCGGGCGCGGCGGCGCTCGTCGCCGAGGCCCTCGAGCCTGGCGTGACCGGGTACCTGGTCGCGTCGCACCGCTCGCACGAGCTCGGTCACCGCGCGGTGCTCGAGCGCCTGGGCCTGCGGCCGCTGCTCGACCTCGATCTTCGCCTTGGCGAAGGCACCGGCGCGGCCCTCGCGCTGCCCATCGTGCGTGCCGCCGTTCGCCTGCTGAACGATATGGCGACGTTCGACGAGGCGGGTGTTTCGGACCGCGCATAATGACCTGCACAACTGAATAGCTCACCCGACGCGGGAAGCCGGTTGAAATCCGGCGCTGTCGCGCAACTGTGAGTGGGGAGCGTCCGGCCACTGGCCACTGAGGCGATCGCCTTGGGAAGGCGGCTCGGAACGCGTCGATCCACAAGCCAGGAGACCCGACGCGTGAGCGGACCATCCCACTTGCGCGGATCAGCGGGGATGCCTCATACGGCGAGGTTTCCCCTGCCAGGTGGGCCACGCCCGTCGGAGGACTGCTGCATGCACAGGCATCAGCAAGCGGCCAGCGCGAAACTGGCCACGCCGGTTCAAGCGTTCGTCGCCATGTTCGGGGCTCTCGTCCTCGTCGCGTGCGGAGGCTCTCCGGTCGCGACGTCATCGCCACTGGGGGCGACGTTCCCGGTGACGCTCACCGCGCCGGACGGCGCCGCCGTGACGCTCGACAAGCGTCCGGTCCGCGTCATCTCACTGTCACCGACCGCCACCGAGATGCTGTTTGCCATCAACGCCGGCGCGCAGGTGGTCGCCGTCGACGACCAGTCGAACTACCCCGCCGCCGCGCCGACGACCAGGCTCTCCGGGTTTCAGCCCAACATCGAGGCGATCGCCGCATACCGGCCCGACCTGGTCGTCGCCGCCGACGACACCGGCGGGCTCGTGCACGGATTGAACGCGCTGAGCGTGCCGGTGCTGATCGAGCCGGCGGCCAGGAACCTGGACCAGAGTTACGCGCAGATCAAGCAGCTGGGCGCCGCGACCGGGCATCGCGCCGAGGCGGACTCCGTGGTGGCGCGAATGCGCTCGCAGGTGGCCTCGGTCGTCGCATCCCTCCCCAAGCCCGCGCACCGGCTGAAGGTCTATCACGAGCTGGACGACACCTACTACTCGGCCACGTCCGCGACGTTCATCGGCCAGGTCTATTCGCTGCTCGGGCTCGACGATATCGCGGACGGGGCCGCCGCGGCCGCACCCGACTATCCGCAGCTCTCGGCCGAGTACATCGTCTCGTCCAACCCCGACCTGATCGTGCTCGCCGACACGAAGTGCTGCCATCAGGACCGCTCGACCGTCGCCGCAAGGCCGGGGTGGGGCGTGATCAAGGCCGTCAGGACCTCGGAGGTCGTGGGGGTCGACGACGATATCGCGTCGCGCTGGGGCCCGCGCGTCATCGATTTCCTCCAGGTGCTCGCGCCGCACGTGCGCCAGGCGGCCGGCCTGGCCGCGTGATGCTGCTCAGCCGGCGGCTCGCGCGTCCGGTGGTGCTGCACGGGCTTCCGAGCCTGAGCTGGATCTGGGCCGTCGCGGGGGTGGCGGCGCTGGTCGGAGCCGCCGCCGCCGGCGTGCTCGTGGGACCGGTCCACATCTCGCCCTCGACCGTGCTGAAGGTCCTGCTCGGCCAGGGTGCGGGCGTCGACCCGGGGCAGGCGTCGATCCTCTGGTCCCTGCGCTTTCCGCGCGTCGTGCTCGGCGCCATCGTCGGGGGCATGCTGGCCACCGCGGGGGCCGCCTACCAGGGAGTGTTCCGCAACCCCCTGGCCGACCCCTACCTTCTGGGCGCCGCCGGCGGCGCGAACCTCGGGGCGACGCTTGCGATCGCGTTCGCGCCCGGCTCGACGCTGCTGGGCGTGAACGTGGTGCCCGTGGCGGCGTTTGCCGGAGCCGGCGCCGCGGTCTTCGGCGCGTACGCGCTGGGGCGCACCGTGACGGGGCTGCGCAACACCACTGGGCTGATCCTGGCCGGCGTCGCGATCGCCGCCTTCTTCAACGCCGTCCAGACGTACGTGCAGCAGGCGCAGACGAACTCGATCCGGCAGGTGTACTCGTGGATCCTGGGCCGCCTGGTCACGGCGGGGTGGGACGGCGTGCTGCTGATCCTCCCTTACGTCGCGGTGAGCGTGATCGTGATCGTGCTGCACCGCCGGCTGCTCGACGCGCTCGCGGTGGGCGAAGAGGAGGTGACGAGCCTGGGGATCTCGGCGCGGCGCGTGCGGCTCACGGTGGTGGTCGCGGCGACGCTGGGCACCGCGGCGGTCGTGGCGATCGCGGGCACGATCGCGTTCGTCGGCATCATCATCCCGCACACCATCCGGCTCCTGGTCGGCCGCAGCTACCGCGTGGTGGTGCCGCTCTCGCTGCTTTTCGGCGCGGCGTTCCTCGTCCTGGCCGACACGGCCGCACGCACCGTGGTGGCTCCGGCCGAGCTGCCCATCGGCGTGATCACGGCCTTCATCGGCGCGCCGTTCTTCATCGCGGTGATGCGGTCGACGCGGGCGGGCAGGCTGTGAGCGCGGTCGTCCTCCGCGGCGTCGGCGTCGCGTACGACGGCAGCCCGGTGATCCAGGACCTCGACCTCGAGGTCGCGTCCGGCGAGTGGCTTTCCCTGATCGGCCCGAACGGCGCCGGGAAGACGACGGTGCTGCGCGCGGTCGCGCGCCTGGTCGACTTCACGGGAGAGATCTCGATCGACGGCCGGAGCAGCGCCGAGCTCGACGGCCGCGTCCTGGCCCGCGACGTGGCGCTCGTCCCGCAGCAGCCGCAGATGCCGGACGGGATGTCGGTCGCGCAGTACGTGCTGCTCGGCCGCAGCCCGCACCTCGGCTACTTCGGCCGGGAGACCGGCCGCGACCGCGGGATCGTGGCGGGCGTGCTCGAGCGGCTTGGGCTGACCGGGCTCGCCACCCGGCCCCTGGATCACCTGAGCGGCGGTGAGCGGCAGCGCGCATCCATCGCGCGCGCCCTGGCCCAGGAGGCGCCTGTGCTGCTGGTGGACGAGCCGACCAGCTCCCTCGACATGGGACGCCAGCAGGAGGTGCTGGAGCTCGTCGACCAGCTGCGCGCCGAACGCTCGCTGACGGTGATCGCCGCCATGCACGACCTGACCCTGGCCGGGCAGTACGCGGACCGCCTGGCGCTGCTCGTGGGCGGCCGCGTCGTCGCCGGCGGGTTGCCGGAGGAGGTGCTGACCGAGCCGGCGATCGCGGACCACTACCACGCGCGGGTGAAGGTCCTGGCGCTGAACGGTTCCGGGCGCGCGGTGGTGCCGGTGCGCAAGCGCGAGCCGCGTCCATGACCGAGTCCGAGGTCCCGAGCCAGGCGCCGGCGCGCGCCACCCGCAGGCTTCCGTCGGTGATCGTGATCAACACCGGAGAGGGCAAGGGCAAGTCGACCGCCGCCTTCGGCACGGCGCTCCGTGCGGTCGCGCGGGGATGGAAGGTCTGCGTCGTGCAGTTCATCAAGTCGGAGCGCTGGAAGGTGGGCGAGCGCGACGCGGCGCGGCGGCTCGGGATCGAGTGGTCCACCGTCGGTGACGGCTTCACGTGGGACTCCGCGGACCTCGCGCGCAGCGCCGAGATCTCGCGCGAGGCCTGGCGCATCGCGCGGGACGGCATCTCGTCCGGCGCCTATGGACTGGTCGTGCTGGACGAGGTGACGTACCCGATCAACTGGGGCTGGATCCCGCTCGAGGAAGTCGTCGCCACGCTCCGTTCGCGGCCACAGTCGGTGAACGTCGTGCTGACCGGCCGCGACGCCCCGCTGCAGCTGATCGAGGTCGCCGATACCGTGACCGAGATGCGGAAGGTGAAGCACGCGTTCGACGCCGGCGTCAAGGCGATTCGCGGCATCGATTTCTGATGGGCATCACAGTGCTTCTCGGCGGCGCGCGAAGCGGCAAGTCCGCGCACGCGGCGCGGCTTGCGGAGGCGTCCGGGATGGAGGTCACGTTCATCGCCACGGCGACCGCGGGCGACGAGGAGATGGCGGAGCGGATCGAACGGCACCGCCGGGCGAGGCCGGCCGCGTGGACGACGGTCGAGGCGCCCATCGAGCTGGCGGCCGCGGTCCGCGACTCTCCCGCCCAGCGCTTCCTGGTGATCGACTGCCTGACGCTGTGGGTCTCGAACCTGCTGCATGCGGAGGTGGCCGCGGACGAGGTGATCCACGTCGCGGAAGATGTGGTGGCCGCGCTCGCCGGCCGCAGCGGCGTCGTCGTGTCTAACGAGGTGGGGATGGGCATCGTCCCAGTGGGCAAGCTCTCGCGCGATTACGTCGACCTGCTGGGCGCGGTCAACTCGCGCTTTGCGGCGCGCGCCGAACGCAGCGTCTTGATGGTCGCGGGGATGGCCGTGACCCTGCACCCCGCATGAGCATCGGCTCGCTGCGAGCCGCGGTCTCCTTCCTCACGGTCGTGCCGGTCGCCAATGCGCACGGTGGGCCGGGCGAGCGGTTGGGCCGCGTCTACTTTCCCGCCATCGGCGCGCTTCTGGGCCTGGTCGCCGGTGGAGTGTTCGTGGCCGTCAGCGCCCTTGCCTCGCCACTGCTCGCCGCGGCTTGCGCCGTCGCGGTGCTCGCGGCGTTGACGGGAGCGATCCATCTCGACGGGCTCGCGGACTCGGCGGATGGGCTGTTCAAGTCGGGCGACGCCGCGCGCCGGCTGGAGGTGATGCGCGACCCGCGCCTCGGCTCTTACGGAGTGACCGCGATCGTCGCCGTGCTGCTGCTCGAGGTCAGCGCCCTCGCCGCCATGACGCCTTCGCGCGCCTTCGCTGCCCTGGTGGTGGCCGGTGCGCTGTCACGCGCCGCCGTCCTGTACGTCATCGCGTTCGTCCCCTATGCCCGCAGCGCCGGCCTGGGAGTCGCGGCCTGGGACCGGGCCGGCAGGGTGCCGGACCTGTCTGCCGGCTCGGCCATTGCGGTGCTGGTCTGCCTGCTCGACTGGAGGCACGCCACCGCGGCCGCGCTGGTGGTGGCGCTGGTCACGGTCTCGCTCTCGGCCTTTGCCCGGCGCAGGCTGGGGGGCGCGACCGGCGATGTCTGCGGGGCCGCGGCCGAGCTGGCGCAGCTGGGCGTTCTGCTCGCGTTCGCCGTGCGCTAAGCAGGCGCGGCCGCCGCGGTAACGCGCAGGAACCTCGGCTCGCGCGTGATCGGCATGGCGAATCCGAAGCGATCCGCCACGAGCGAGAGAGCCAGGTCGGTAGGCGGAAAGCCAGGCCAGCTTCCATCCTCCGCCCTCCGGTAGCGTTCGGCCGACTTCACGGGTTCGAGCAGTGCCTGGAGGTCCGGCCGCTTGCCGCGCAGGAGGCCCTCGATGAAGGCGGCGCAGGCGTGGTCTTCGGGATGGTCCGCTGACGAGATCAGCGTGAGCGTCGCGGGATCTCTTGACAGGCAGGCTTGCGCCGTGGCCGCGGCCACCACGAGACTCGCGGCGAACATGTCATCGGCCTCCGTCGCCGCCAGCGCGCACTGCGTACCGGCGCTAGAACGCTGCACCAGCACCTTGCCGCGCAGGTCGGTCTCGCTGATGCGCGTCGGTGAATTGCTGATGGCGATGCCTTCGACCGGCAGCGCGTTCTCCTCGGCGCTGATCACCGCATCTGGCAGCGAGGCCGCCAGACGCTTCGCCTCGGCGACCGTCCCGACCAGGCGGCATTCGCGAGCGCCGCCGCCAAGCGCGTACGCGCTGACAGTGAACGCCCGGAGCACGTCGATCACCACCACGGTGCCCCGCGCCTGGCGCGCCCCGTCGATGCCGGTGACGTGGACGATGTTCAATTGACCTCCGTGTCAGGGCCAGGCCAGTCTCCCCGCGCGTTCGGCTTCGAGCAGATCGCGGACTGCGGTTCGATGCGAGTGGTCGGCCTGCGCCTCGAGCCCGGCCAGGAGGTGCCCGAGCATCGCAATGCGATCCCCGTCGCGCTGATCGTGACCGGGGGCCGGCTGCGCTTCGACGACGGAACGCACACCGGCGAGGTCGCCACGGGCGAGATGCTGCTCATCAACCCCGGAGAGAGGCACACGTACCGCGCGGACGTGGCGACGTCGGCCTACCTCGTGTTCGCCGGCCTGCCCGGGGTGCGCGGCCGCCCATGGACGCTGCGCCGGCACGGCTGACCGCCTCCGGCCGCGTCAATCCACGTTCCACAGCCGGATGACCCGGCCGTGGTCGCCGTCGCGGAGCACGTTGATGGTCGCCACGTCCAGCTGCAGGCCGGCCGCCACCGTGAGCGGCGCGCCGATCCACGTCACGGCGATCGCGCGGAGGATGTGCCCGTGGGCGAAGGCGATCACGCGTCCCTTCCCCAGGCCGGCGACGAGGTCGATCAGCTCCTGGGCACGGCGGGCGATCTGGTCGGGTGTCTCGCCGCCTGGGCAACCGTCCCTGTAGACGTCCCAGCCGGGGTCGGTGCGGTGGATCTCTTCGCTGGTCAGGCCTTCGTACTTGCCGTAGTCGACCTCGCGCAGAAGCGGCGTGACCTCGGGTCGGTCGAATCCGGCAAGCTCCGCGGTGCGGAGCGCGCGCTGCATGGGGCTGGAGAGCACGGCGCCGAACTTGACCACGCTGAGCTGGAGTCCCAGGGCCTCCGCCTTTTGCTCGCCGTCCTCGGTCAGGGGAAGGTCGGTGCTGCCCGTATGGCGGCCGGAGCGGCTCCATTCGGTCTCGCCGTGGCGGGCGAGGTAGAGCTCGAAGCTCAGGCGGGCTTGCCCATCATCTCCGGCCGGCCGGAGCGCAGCGAGCGGCCCGCGCTCTCGATCACCGCGCCGGCGCGGACGCGCTGGCCCGGCCTCACACAGACCAGGCCGACGAGCGCCTGCGAGCCTTGCGCCTTCAATGACTCGTTGACGGCGGCGAGCACCCGGTTGGCGGCGTGCGCGGTGCCCGCGACGTCGGTGTCGGGAAGGATCGCGAGCAGCTGCGGCGGGTTGCGGCTGAGCACTCCCGGCGTGTCGACGTCGCGCACCGTGCCCGCGAGCGCGGCGGCCATCGCCTTCAGGGCATCATCGGCCGGAAGGGAGCCGTTGGCCTCGATCAGAAGGACGCCGAGGTTGCGCTGATAGCGGTGCGCGCGCGCCAGCTCGTCCTCGAGCACGGGCCGCACGAAGCGATCGTTGAAGAGACCGGTGGTGCGGTCGACGATGTGCAGCGGCTCGGCGAGTGGATCGTCGGCTCGCACGCCGCACGACGAGCAGAAGACCGCGCCGTGCGGGAGGAGGGATCCGCAGGCCTGACAGGTCTGGGCCTCGGGCCGCCGGCGCAGGAAGTCGCCAATCGGCATTCGGTAAAGCCTATCAGTCGGGTTCGCCATCCCTTTTGGACCTCTTAACACCATGGGTTGCAGGACGTTTTTTCGAATCCTAAGCTCCCTGGAGGTGTGCCGGCTCGGGGGAGGAGAGCCACGGGAGGAGGGAGGGCCCGCGGCGAGGGCTCGGGATTCGGCGGCGGCGACCCTAGCCTACGGCTGCGGCCGGCGTCGTCAGCCACGTCTCGGCCCAGTCCGAAACGGTCGCTAGCACGGGCTCGAGCGCTCGACCCCGCGCCGTCAAGCGGTAGCTCACCCGCACCGGCGGCCCCGGGTCAACGAGCCGCTCGACGACGCCCTCGGTCTCGAGCTCGCGCAGCCGCTCGGTCAGAACGCGGTCGCTGATCCCCGGGATTCCGGCGAGCAGCTGGTTGAACCGCGCGGGTGCCGGCATGAGGGCTTTGACCACCGCACCGGTCCAGCGCTTCCCGATCAGCTCGATGGCTCGCTGAAACGGCGCGCTGTAGTCGATGCCCCCTCCGACCATGGGGAGAGATTCTATGCGGTCTCGCAAGTCTCGGAAAGCACCGCCTGGGGCTTTTCCACAAGAATTTTCGAGACTTGGGAAAACCCGCCCCGCGACCACGTCGCCACCCCACGATGATGGCTGCGGATTCTTGAGCTCGACAGCATGAGCAACCGACGGAGCTCGGGGCCGGGATCGCATGCCGAGGGGCCGGCCACGAGGCGGAGATGAAGCGACTTACCGTGCCACGACGGCCTCAGGCGATGATGAATCGCATGGAGCGCGCAATGATGCTCGCGCCTCGATGATGCGCTGGGTTGCGCTGGCGGTGGGCGTCGTGCTGATGGGCGCGGCGGCGATCGCGTTCCCGAACATCAGCGACTCACGCGAGGGCTTGATCGCGGAAATCGTGTTCCTGCTTGGCGGCGGAGCCGGCTTCAGCCTGGTCATCTATGGCCTCGCGGCTCGCGATCGAAGACCGAACCGCCCCACGTCAGGCGCAGAGCGGCCGGCCGTGCACGTTCGCCCGGGCTCTTCGCGAGATCTCGTCGTGGGCGCGGCCGGCGTCGTGCTGAGCGCCGTGCTGCTGGTCGGGCTCGGCGCCAGCGGCGGTGTGGGGTGGGCGGCGCTCGGCCTGCTCATCCTGCTACCAATGCTCGCCGGCAGCGTGTACCTGTGCTGGCGATCGCTCAGGCCGAACGCGTGACAGCCAGGATCTCGCCCACGAGGTAGAGCGAACCGCACACGAGCACGTTGCCGCTTGCACCAGCGATCGTGCGGGCCTCCTCCAGCGCCGCGGCGGCCGGCCGCACCACCGATGCCCCATCCCCGTAAAGCTCCGAGAGAATCTCTGGGGCGACCGCATGGCCTTGCGCGCTCGCCGGCTCCGTGAAGACAGCCGCGTCGGGATGCATCATCTCGAGCGCGGCGAGCAAAAGGCGCGGATCCCGCTCGCGCAGCATCGCGAACACCACGACCAGGCGCTCATCGCCGATCAGGTCGCGCAGCGCGGCGCCTGCCCGCGCGATCGCGGCCGGGTTGTGCCCGCCGTCGAGCACCACGCGCGGCGAATTCGCGATGAGCTGCAGGCGGCCCGCCCAGCGCGTGGCGGCGAGCCCATCGCGCACCGCGCGGTCTGAGACATCCTCCAGCACATGCGCCGCCGCCACGGCGAGCGCCGCGTTGGCGGGCTGATAACCGCCCAGCAGCGGAACGGTGAGGTCGCGATGCTCGAACCCGGGTCCGATCACCGACAGCTCGTAACCGTCCCATCCGCGCGAGGACGATTCGACGCGCAGCTCACGGCCCAGCCGCCAAAGCGCGGCATCGACGCTCCGCGCCCGCTCGGTGACGATGTCGAGCGCTTCACCCTCGCTCCCGGTGATGGCGCGATCGCCTGGCTTGATGATCGCGGCCTTTTCGCGCGCGATCTCCCCGATCGTGTCGCCGAGGTACTTCTGATGGTCTAGGTCGACGTTGGTGATCACCGCGACGCCGGGATCGAGCGCGTTCGTCGCGTCGAGCCGGCCGCCCAGACCCACCTCGCACACCAGGCGGTCGCAGCGGGGCGCGAGGTACGCGATGCCCATCGCGGTCAGCATCTCGAACTCCGTCGGTGAGCCGATGTCCGCCGCGACCGCGTCAAACGTGGGACGCAGGGACTCGAGCGTGCGCACGAAATCGTCTTCGCCTATCGGGCTGCCGTTCAGCTCGATCCGCTCCGTGTACGAGACGAGGTGCGGCTTCGGCATGAACCCGACGCTGTGGCCCGCCGCGCGCAGGATCGAGGTCAGGTACGCGCCCGTCGAACCCTTTCCATTGGTGCCTGCGATGAGCGCTCCGCGCAGCCCGCGATCCGGAGCACCGAGCCGGTCGAGAATCGTCCGGGTTCTCTCGGTGCCCAGCTTCATCGCGAACCGCCCCTGCCGCGAGATCAGCTCGAGCGCGTCTGCGTAGGTCAATCCGTCAGGTCGGCTCCGCCTCGGACGCTGCCGGAATTGCCCTCGTCACGGCCGCCGCCGGATCTCCGCCTCGTAGGTGTTCTTGATCAGCATCGCTCGAGTCATCGGACCGACCCCGCCCGGATTGGGCGTGAGCCAGCCCGCGACCTCCTCCACGCCCGGGCCGAGGTCGCCGACCTGCTTGCCGTCGAGCCAGTTGGTGCTGACGTCGACGACCGCGGCGCCCGGCTTCACCATGTCCCTGCCGATCAGGTTCGCACGGCCCGCCGCCGCGACCAGGATGTCGGCGCCGCGCGTGTGCGACGCGAGGTCGCGAGTGCGCGTGTGGCAGAGCGTCACCGTCGCATTGTGCTTGAGGAGCAGCAGCGCGGCCGGCTTGCCCACCAGGTTGCTGCGTCCCACGACCACGGCATTCGCGCCTTCGATCTGGACGCCCGAACGCTCGAGCAGCATGACGATCCCCGCCGGCGTGCACGGCTCGACGCCGCCGGGCAGCCCCAGGGCGACGAGGCCGGCGTTGATGGGGTGAAAGCCATCGACATCCTTCACCGGATCGAGCGCAAACACGATCTGGCGCATGTCGATCTGGTGCGGGGTGGGCTGCTGGATCAGGATGCCGCTCACGCTCTGGTCGCGGTTGAGCCGCTCGACGAGCGCCAGCAGCTCTTCGGTGGTGGTTTGGGCGGAAAGGCGCACGTCTTCCGACTCGATCCCGACGCTGTGCGCGTTCTTCTGCTTCAGCGCGACATACGTGGCCGAGGCGGCATCGTCCCCGACCAGGACCGTGGCCAGCTTGGGGGCCGGCCGGCCGCTCGCCACCCGCGTCGCAACCGCGGCCGCGACCTCGTCATGGATGGCGCGGGCAACTGATCTGCCGTCGAGAAGGCGCGGGGTCACGCGCCTAATTGTCAGGCGGAGGCGATCAGGGGTGCGGCGATGCGGACGCGGATGGCGAAGGCGACGCTCCCCCCGCCCCTGGCGCGGGCGACGCGCCGACCGCGCCGAGCGCCGGCGAGGGCTGCGCCCTTGGAACCGCGACGACCGGCGAACGCGGCGCCTGGTGCCCGAACCAGTCCCACCGCGTGACGCCGAAGTACAGCAGCAGGAGCAAAACCAGCACCACCAGGCCGGCTCCAGCGCCGACGGCGGCCGACCGCCCGGCGCCCGCCGTGCCCTCCCGCTCGGCTCCCACGACGCTGAAGTTGCCGCGGTAGTAGCCGATCGAACGAGTCATCACGATGAGGATCGCGAATACGATTCCGATCGTCAGGAGCGTTCCCGTCACTCCAAAGGAACGCTCAGGTCAGGCTTAATTCCCTCCTCGCCGCCTCGGCGACCAGGCGCATCACGTCACGAAGGTCGGTTCCGGACTCGCGTGCGATCCGGCGGCAGTCCTCGTATTCGGGCGTGGCATCGACCACCCGGCCCTGAAGGACTTTGACCTTGACCCGCGCAACGCCCAGCCGGGTCGTGACCTCGATCTCCCTGCGCTCGGCCAGAACGCGGTCGGTCCGGCTGAGTCGCGCGCCGAGCGTGGTGCTGTGCCGCAGCAGATGGTCGGTGAGCGAGCCGGCCAGCGCCGGCGGCGCCATGACGCCGATCGCGTGCCCGGGGCGTCCCTTCTTCATGAGGACCGGCGTCACCGTGACGTCGAGCGCGCCGGCCGACATCAGGTCCTCGACCAGGGCGGCGACCAGGTTCGGCGCCATATCGTCCACATTGGTCTCGATGAGCGTGGCGCCGGTGGCGGCCTCCACCATCTCGCCCAGCCAGACGGCGAGGAGATTGCCCGGCGTGTCGCGCGCGCCGGCGCCGTAGCCGATGCGCTCGAGCGTCAGGGCAGGGCGCGTAAACGTGGCCGCGGCCGCAAGGATTGCCGCCCCGGTCGGCGTCACGAGCTCATGATCGGTCTCGGCCGGCTCGAGCACCGCGCCGGTGCCCTCGAGCACCTTGACGCTGGCGGGCGCCGGCAGCGGCATGCCGCCCTTGCGGCCGCGCGGCGCGGGCAGGGGCGAGGCGAAGACGCGCTCCACGCCGAGCGAGCCGAGCAACCAGAAGCTTCCGACGATGTCGACCAGCGTGTCGGCGCCACCCAGCTCGTGCAGGTGCAGGTGCTCATCAGGGACTCCGTGCACGGCGGACTCGGCAGCGCCGAGGAGGTTGATCGCCCTCAGGGCGTGCGCTTTCACAGGATCGGGCACGGTGGAGTCCTCGATCGCCGCGCGCAGGGCGGGCATGGTGCGCTCCTTCTCCCGCCTGATCGCGACGTTCACCCGCACGCCGCCGGAGTGGCCGCGCGCCTCGCGGCCGACCTCGAGCGCCACCTCGTCCTGCAGGCGCAACGCCTCGACCGCCGCGTCGAGCACCGCTCGCTCGGCGCCGCAGTCGAGCAGCGCACCGAGCGTCATGTCGCCCGAGATGCCCGAGAAGCAGTCGAAGTACGCGACCGTCATTCGCCTGCGCGCGTCCTCTTTATATGGACGGCCGCCGAGTCGATGGGCTGCATGCTCGCCGGCCGTTTGGCGACGCGGACCGAGACGGAGCTCACGCCGTGCAGCTCGAGCACGCGCTGAGCGATCAGGGACGCCAGCGTCTCCAGGAGATCGTGATGCGGGCCCTCCAGCGTCTCGCGCGCGATTCGGTAGAGCCGGCTGTAGTCGACCGCCAGGGCAAGATCGTCGCTCTCGGCCGCCTTGCGCACGTCGCACTCGACCTCGATGTCGACCTTGAACTCCTGAGCTTGCTCGTGCTCCGTGGCCCGCACACCGTGCCGGCCCTGGAAGGCCATCCCGCGGAGCTCGATGCTGTCCATCTTCGAAATTGTGCGAGATCGGCGCCGGCCAAAAGAGGTGGGTCGGGGCCACTGGCGATACCTGGCTGGAATAGCCTGTCTCGGATATATGTTGAGGTATATTCTAGAAGGGATATTCATGTCAGACACGGCCCCCACCGAAGACCAGATCCCCGACGTCTCGCCTCTCGCGCTCTCGGTGCTCGAGCTGCTGAACGAGCGGCCAATGCACCCTTACGAGCTGGCGGCGACCATGCGCGCGCGCCACCACGACGAGTTCATCCGCCTGAACTTCGGCTCGCTCTACCACACGGTCGACGCTCTCGAGCGAAACGGCTGGGTCGTTCCGGTGGAGCGGGAGAAGGAGGGGCGCCGCCCCGAGCGAACGATCTACCGGCTCACCGAACCGGGGCACGACGTCCTGGTCACGGTGGTCCGCGACATCCTCGGCCGGCCGAGGCGCGAGTACCCGTACTTCGCCGCCGGCCTGATGTTCATGCACCACCTGACGGCGGCCGACGCGGCCGAGCACCTGCGCCGGCGGGCGGTGATGCTGAGCGCCGCCGTGGCGAAGCTTTCACACATCCTCCAAGAGCTCCTCACGCACAACCACCAGCGTCTGCAGCTGATCGAGCTCGAGCACAAGATCGCGCTCATCGAGGCGGAGCGGAACTGGGTGATTCAGCTGGTGGAAGAGATCGAAAACGGAACGCTGGAATGGACGGCCGGAATCGAAGCCGGCAAGGAAAGGTTGAGGAGGGAGCATGGCTCAAGCGCGCACTAACCCGTGGCTCGTTCTGCTCGTGTTGACCACGGGCTTTTTCATGATCCTGCTGGACACGACGATCGTGAACGTCGCGATCCCGGCGATGAGCAGCAATGAGAACGGCGGGCTCAACACGACCCTCGACCAGATCCTGTGGGTCCTCAACGCGTACATCCTCGTGTACGCCGTCCTGCTGATCACCGCAGGTCGCCTCGGCGACAAGTACGGGCAGCGCAACCTCTTCGCCATCGGGCTCTTCGTGTTCACGGTTGCGTCGGCCCTGTGCGGTCTCGCCCAGTCGCCGGAGCAGCTGATCTCGTTCCGCATCCTTCAGGGCATCGGCGGCGCGCTGCTGACGCCCCAGACGCTGGCCATCCTGACCACGATCTTTCCCCCCGAGCGCCGCGGCGCGGCCTTCGGCGTGTGGGGTGGCGTGGCGGGCCTCGCCACGCTCGCCGGCCCCACGATCGGCGGCGCGATCATCACCTACATCAACTGGCGCTGGATCTTCTACATCAACGTGCCGGTCGGCATCGCGGCGTTCATCGCGACGTTCGTGATCATTCCGGACCTGCGACCAGGCCGCCGCCACGGCTGGGACATCGTCGGCATGATCGTCGCCACCGCGGGCCTGTTCCTGATCGTGTTCGGCCTGATCGAGGGCCAGCGCTACAACTGGGGCGAGTTCAGCTCGGGGATCACGATCCCCGAGATCCTGATCGCCGGTGGGGTCCTGATCGTCCTGTTCGTCGTGTGGGAGGTCTTCCAGAGGGAGCCTCTGATCCCGCTCACGCTCTTTGCGAACCGCAACTTCGCGGTTTCCAACTGGATCGCGGCGGCGATCAGCTTCGGCATGCTGAGCGTGTTCCTGCCCTTCACCATCTACCTGCAGTCGGTGCGCGGGTTTTCGGCCCTGGTAGCCGGCCTGACTCTCGCGCCGATGTCGGTCACTTCGATGATCACCGCGCCGTTTGCCGGCCGCCTGGCCGACCGGCTCGGCGGGAAGTACATCTTGATGGCCGGCATCACCCTGTTCACCGTGGGCATGGCCCTGATCCGCGCCGTCGCTGGTGCGGACTCGACGTGGAAGGACTTCTTCGTTCCGGCCGTGATCTCCGGCGCCGGCATGGGCATGACGTTCGCGCCGATGACCACGGTCGCCATGCGCAACATCGAGCCCCGTCTGGCCGGCTCCGCCTCGGCCGTGCTGAACACCATCAGGCAGCTCGGCGCCGCCATCGGCTCGGCGGTGATCGGGGCCATCCTGCAGAACCAGCTCGCGAGCTCGCTGCACAACCAGGCGGTGGCCCACGCGAGCCAGCTGCCGCCTTCGTTCCAGGCGCCATTCGTGAACGCCTTCAGCAATGTCGCGTCGAAAGGGTTCCAGATCGGGTCGGGCCAGAGCGGTGCCGCGCTGCCCGCGGGGATTCCGCCCGCGGTGGCGGCCCGGGTCGCGGCGATCGCGCACGACGTCTTCGTGAGCGGCTATCTGGACGCGATGAAGACCACCTTCGAGCTGCCGATCGTCTTCCTGGCGGTCACAGCGCTCACGGCGCTGCTGATCCAGCGCCGGCCGCGAGCTGCCGCGGTGCAGCCGGCCGAGGCGCCGAAAGAAGAGCTCCGGGCGGCGGCGGGCTAGGCCTGGCGGCTCAGAGCCGCCCGCCCGACAGCAGCTTCAGCGCGGCCAGCAGCAACGCGGCGCCGATGAAGGCGACGACGAGGCTGCCCCAGAAGCCCACGCTTCCGCTCGCCCCGAAAAGGGCGCCGAGCAGGAAGCCGCCGATGATGGCGCCCGCCACGCCGACCACGATATCGGCGAGGCAGCCGAATCCTCGGCCGGCGACCACTCGCGACGCGACGGCGCCCGCGATCAGGCCGATCACGATCCAGGCCAGCCACGAGCCGGGCTCGAGGTTGAGGCGCGAGACAAGGAGCACGCCCGCCAGCAAGTGTGCTGCCATCACGTTTTGACCCAGCCCGCGATCAGCGCGAACACCTCGTCGCTGTCGCGGTCGTTGAACGGCTCGTGGTAGCGGCCTTCGAGCAGGTGGAGCCGGCTCACCCGCGGCGCGCGCTGGTGCAGCAGGACACTGCCCTGCGGGTCGACCAGGCGATCGGCGGAGCCGGCCAGGATGAGAAAGGGCAGATCGATCTCGCCCGCGCGGCTGAGGTTTTCCGCCGCGGCGCGCTTCCACTCGGCGAAGGTCCGGCTGGTGATCCGATGGTGGACGAGCGGATCGGTGCGATAGGCTTCGACCACCTCCGGCAGGCGAGACACGACGGACGGGTCGACCTCGTTGCTCAACGCCAGGCGCGGCGCGACGCGGTCCGCCAGCCGCCCGGCGGCCGCTTTCCACCCCGGCACCTCGATCTTCAGCTTGAGCGCGGGGCTGGAGAGGACGAAGCGCCGCGTGCGAGGCAGCTTTCGGGCCAGGACGGTGCTGAGCAGGACGGCGCCGCCGAAGGAGTGGCCGACGGGGATGACCTCGTGGTCGCCCTGCCCCTTCACGTGGGCGATGAAAGCGGCGGCGTCGGAGACCCAGCGATCCCAGGAGTCGACGTGGCCCCGCGGTCCGGCGCTGCCGCCATGGCCCCGGAGGTCGACGGCATATGTCTCCATGCCAAAGCGGGCCATGCCGCGCGCGAACCTGTCGTAGCGGCCCGCGTGCTCGCCGAGCCCATGGATCACCGCGAAGGTCACGTTCGCGCTCGCCACCGGCCAGCGCCGGTAGGCCAGCCGAGTTCCGTCGGGCGAGTTGAGGAAATCCTGGCTTTGAGTCGCGGTCTCAGTGGCCAAGGTGGCCAAAGCCTCGCAGGATCTTCAAAGCCTCTTGCTCGGCCTCGAGCAAAGTCGGCGCATAGGCGCGGATCCCGCACAGCGCATACGCCCATTCCGGGCTGGGCGGGCCCTGCGAGTGCAGGCGGAAGGTGGGCGGATAGAAGAAGATCCTCTCTCCCTCGACCTTCTTGATCACCGGCCGCTTCGCCAGCACATCCTCGAGCGCGAGGTCGCCGGGGAGCCGGCCGGAATCGAAGTCGAGCCGGCGCAGCTTGGCCAGCGGATGATCCTCGTCGCGGATGGACGTGCGGATGCCGTGCTCGGCCCCCAGGTCGCGCATGAAGATCGCCATTATCAGCGCGTCCGTCTCGTCACCCGAGAGCTTCATGAACCCGGCGGCGCTCAGGTCGGGGCCTTCCTCGGCGCGGAGATGCCGGAAGTACTCCATCTCGAAGAGTCCCCTCGACATGGGGCTGGCCACCCACGGGATGCCCGACCGCCATTTCCGAGCCCGCCCCAGCGCTTCGAACTGGTCGTGGACGAGCTCGAGCCGGTGCTCCGGAAGACCGCGCATCCGGTAGTGGAGGACCCTCGGCATGGACCATTAGCCTACCGATCGGGGCGGGGGTCTGGCCGTGCTTCGCGCGAGCCGCATCGCCTCCTCCTGCCAGGGGGGCGCCTGCACCCGCACTGGCACGCGGTCCGCGCCCGCCAGGAGCAGGAACTCGCCGCGATGGGCGGTTTCGAGCAGCGATCGCTGGCCGGTGCTGAGGTCGAAGACCTTCTCCAGCTTGGCCGCCTCGCCCGGGCGCTGGGCGCCGAAGAACATGAGGGCTGGATTGGTCGCCACGACCGCGCCCTGCTCGCTCGCCACCAGGTCGCCCGGGTTCTGGGTCGCGAAGACGAGGGAGCCGTCGTACTTGCGAATCCGGCGAGCCAGGCCGACGACAAAGCGCCGGATCGTCGGATCCTCGAAGAGCAGGCCGAGCTCGTCGACGATCAGCATGCGCCGGCGGTCGCGACGCTTGATCCTTGCCCACAGCGCCTCGGCCAGGAGGAAGTGCACCGGCGCGACGAGCTCGTCGCGCAGCTCGCGCATGCCGAAGACCACGATCGGCGCCTCGAGGTCGATGTTGGTCGGGGCGCTGAACATCCTCCCCAGGCTGCCGCTGACCCAGCGCCGGAGCACGATCGCGACGCGGGAGCTGGGCGCCAGCCGGTCGGCGACGTCACGCAGCACCGGGTGGGCGACGCCGGCGTAGCTGTCGCGGACCGCCGTCTCGACCACCGCACGCTCCGACTCGTCGAGGTCGCCGCAGATGCAGGCGCAGAGGTCGACGGCGTCGGCCACCGCGGGCCCGACCGCCGACTCGTCTGCGCGGTCGGCGGTGCGGAGGTCGAGGACGTTGAGGGCGTGGCCCGAGCCCAGGGCGAGCTGGATCTCCGTGCCGCCGAGCTCGCCGGCCAGCCCGCCGTACTCGTGCTCGGGGTCGATCACGAAAACCTGCGTCCCCAGGCCGAGCGCACCCATTGCCAGCGTCGACAGGAGATACGTCTTGCCCGCGCCGGAGTGCCCGAACACTCCGATGTTGGCGTTCGCGTAGCGGCGCTGGTCGAACGGGTCGACCATGACCGGACCGCCGCTCGAGCGGTGGCGGCCGATGACGATCCCCATGGGCTGCTGCAGCTCCGCGTCGTGCCACGGGAAGAACGTGACGAGCGTGGTGGTGTCGAGCACGCGCTTGTGCTGAGGCCGGTCCGGGCCGCCGGGCGCGGTCGCGAGGTGACCGTCGAGCATCCGGAAGGTGCACGGCTGCAGGGAGCACAGGAGAGACGTCGCGGCGGCCTCGACCCTGACCGCGCCGAGGTCGAGCTCATCCTGCGAACCGGCGGCGAGCGTGAGATAGACCGAGACGTGAAACGCCTTGTCCTGGCTTGCCGTGAGGCGGCGCTGCAGGTCCTCGGCGTTCGGCAGGGCGCCCGCGAGGGTCGGATCGGAGCCGCCCGACTCGTGCTCGACGATGCGCGAGGCCCGCATGTTGATCAGCTGACGTTGGAGGTAGGCGACGATCCACGCCGCGGGGAGCGGCGTCGCATGCCAGCTCAGTGACAGGCGCAGGCCTTCCGGCAGCAGCTGGAACAACCAGCCCGGCGCGAGCTCCGTGCCTGGCAAGCGCTCCACGTACCAGGTGCGGCTGCAGCCGCGCGCATGGTCGAAGCGGTGGGCCGACTCCCGGCCGAAGACCTCGATATCCGTCGTGCTCGCCTGCGTGACGCCGATGCCCATCTCGCCCAGCGCGGTCAACACGCGCTCGCGCTGCCGGTCGTGAGCCACCAGCGTGGTCCGCGTGGCGCGCGCGGTCCTGGCGTTGCGAACCTGGTCGACGAACGCCAGGTCGGCTCCCCGCATGCCCGAATGCCGCGAAGGCAGGCGGCCGGCCGCGACCTGGTCGTCGTCCTCCGCGCCTGGCATGACCTCGATGAGGACCTGCAACGGCATGTCAAGCCCGTCGAGGAGGCGGCGGAATCCGACCAGCCAGCGCCGCCGATCCTCTTCGGCCGCGCCGGCGAACGCGACCGGCGATGTGACGACGGCCTTCAACCTCGGATCGCCCCGCCAGCACACCGCCGCCTCGCGCCGGACGACCTGGATCACGGGTCCGGCCACCTGCGCTCGAACCGGTAGTTCGCGACCATGAACGCGACGAGGTCGAGCATCCACGCGTCCGCCGCGCGCCCGCGCCACCGGCCCCAGGCCGCGGCCGCTCCGACGCCCACCACCAGGCTCGCAATCGCGCCCCGGAGGGCACCGGGCGCCCACCGGCCGGACCAGATCGAGAACGCGACGAGCAGGGCGAGGACCACGTAGCCAAGGCGCATCGGCGTCAGCCCGTAGAGCAGCTTGTCCTCGAGGTCAACGTCGAGCGGCGCGCGTGCGGCCATGCGCCCAAACTAGGTCGAGGCAACGCGCATGGGAACTCCGGCTGTTAACGCCGTGAGACCCTTAGAATCGACTGTCGATCCTCCTCATCGGCATGCTCGCGTAGCTCAACTGGCAGAGCAGGGGACTCTTAATCCCAAGGTTCAGGGTTCGACTCCCTGCGCGAGCACTTCGTGTTTGGTAGAGGCCAATCTCCAAGGAGCCTATTTAGCGAGGCGGCCCTTGGCATCGAATCCCAGCTGACTTGCACCGGGTCTGAGGCAGGTCTATCTTCGCGGGAGATCCGATGCCAGACCAAGGTGCTGCAACATCGACAATGAATCCCTTGCCGGCCGCACAACCATCGACCGAGATGCTTCGAATGCTCAATGCATTCCTCACGGTGCAGGCACTTCATGTAGCCGCTTTCCTTGGCATAGCCGACCTTCTCGCGGCTGGATCGAAGACTGTTGATGAGCTGGCAGCTGCGACTGGAGCCGACCGCTCATCGCTGCACCGCCTACTTAGGATGCTTACGGGACCAGGCGTGTTTCTGGAGGAGGGGGACGGGCGGTTCGCAATTACGCCACTGGGCGAGACGCTGCGAAGCGATAGCCATGATTCCGTCCGCGACTGGGCACTCTTCGTTGGGGCGCCGGAGATGTGGGCGGTGTGGGCCGGACTTCGCGCCAGCGTCATGAGCGGAGAGGCGTCCTTTCCGGCCGTGCATGGCGCCCCAATGTGGAAGTACATCGCTGCTCGACCGAATCTCGGCGATGCGTTCAATGGTTGGATGACACGCCAGTCAAGGCAGCAAAACTCCGCGCTGGTGGCCGCTTACGACTTCTCGCCATTCCGGCTCGTAGTCGACGTTGGCGGCGGCCAAGGGTCCACGCTGGCGGCTGTCCTGAGCGCTCATCCGTCACTTAGAGGAGTCCTGCTCGATCTTCCGCAGGTGGTAACCCAAACGGCTCCGCTGGATGGGGCTCGAGTCACTGACCGGAGCGAGGTCATCGGAGGCGACATGCTGCGCGCGGTCCCTCCGGGCGCCGATGTTTGCCTGATCAAGCGAGTTCTGATGGACTGGGGCGATACCGACTCGATGACCATCCTTCGCCACTGCGCAGAAGCCATGGCCGACGGCGGAAGAGTGTTGGTGGTCGAGATGCTGATGCCGGGCCGGCAACGATCCGAGTCCCGCCAAACCCTTCGACATTCTGATGCTGCTCAACCAGCCTGGCGGCCGTATCCGCACGGAAAGCGAATTCCGGGAGCTGTTCATCGGCGCTGGGCTCCGACTGTCAAAGGTCATTCCCACCGCCTCGCCTAACAGCATCCTCGAAGGCGTACGAGCCTGATCGTGGGCCCAATGAGGGGGCTCAAGTTGCGATAGACAGGTAGCCGAGCGCGCCTCCACAAAT
>CAZLJC010000010.1:7380-61383 GCA_964559855.1 uncultured Actinomycetes bacterium | reverse complement strand
GCGAGGAATTACGCGCGTTTGGCGCACAACGCGCGGTCGACCACCTTCTTCGCGGTCCGGCACGTTAAGCGCTGGGGACCACCGTCCGGGAGGCCTGAAACTAGAATCCGGTGGCGATGAAAGGGGTGATCCTCGCGGGCGGCACCGGGAGCCGGCTGCATCCGCTGACGCGGATCACGAACAAGCACCTGCTGCCGATCTACGACCGCCCGATGATCAACTTCGCGATCGAGGCGCTGGTCTCGGCCGGCGTGGCCGAGATCATGCTGGTCACCGGCGGCACGCACGCCGGCGAGTTCCTCCGCCTGCTCGGCAACGGCAACGAGTTCGGGATCGAGCGCCTCTTCTACGCCTACCAGGACAGGGCGGGCGGCATCGCGGAGGCGCTCGGGCTGGCGGAGCGGTTCGTCGCCGGGGACCGGTGCGTGGTACTCCTCGGCGACAACATCTTCGAGCGCTCCCTGAAGCCCTGCGTCGATGCGTTCCGGCGCCAGGAGCGCGGCTCGCGCGTCGTGCTCTCGAGGGAGACGAACCTCCAGCACCTGGCCCACCTGGGCGTCGCGCGGTTCGACGGCGACCACAGAATCTCAGGCATCGTCGAGAAGCCGGCGAGCCCCCCGAGCGAATACGCCGTCACCGGGGTCTACTTCTACGACCACCAGGTGTGGAACGTGCTTCCCGAGCTCCAGCCGTCAGGACGCGGCGAGCTCGAGATCACCGACGTCAACAACTGGTACGTGGAGCGGGGACAGATGGAGTACGACGTCGTCGAAGGCTTCTGGGGTGACGCCGGCGAGTCGATCAACGGCTACTACGCCGTGCACGACTTCGTGCGGTCGCACGGGGCGAACCACGGCTGATGGGCATCGAAGGCGTCGTGATCAAGGAGCTCGTGACCCACGCCGACGAGCGCGGCTTCTTCCGCGAGGTGATACGCGAGACCGACGACCACTTCGAGCACTTTGGGCAGTGGAGCCATTCCCTGATGTACCCGGGCACTGCCAAGGCGTGGCACATCCACCGGCGCCAGACCGACTGGTGGTACGTCATCGGCGAGGTCAAGGTCGCGCTGTACGACACGCGCGAGGAATCACCGACGCGCGGCCAGCTGCTGGAGTTCCTCCTCGGGGACGGGCATCCCGCCTGCGTGAAGATTCCGCCCGGCGTCGCGCACGGCTGCCGCGCGCTGGTGCTGAGCCACATCCTGTACATCACCTCCAGCGTGTACGCGCCCGACGACGAAGGCCGCATCCCGCACGACGATCCGACCATCGGCTACGACTGGACGGCGGGACCGCCCATCAAGTGAGCCGGCAATTCGAGCGCCTGCTCATCGCGGGCGGCGCGGGTTTCATCGGCTCGAACTTCGTGCGCCTGCTCCGCACGACGCGGCCCCAGACGCACATCACCGTGGTCGACAAGCTGACGTATGCCGGCAACCCGGCCAACCTGGCTGACTTCGAGGGCCGGCCCGGTTACCGCTTCGTGCAGGGCGATATCTGCGACGTCGGCCTGATGGACCGGCTCGCGGGCGAGGTCGATGCGATCGTGAACTTCGCGGCCGAGACGCACGTCGACCGTTCGTTGATGGACCCGTACGCGTTCATCGAGACGGACGTGCGCGGCACCGCGGTGCTGTGCGAGGCGGCGCGCAAGCACCGCCACGAGGTGTTCTTCCTGATCAGCACCGACGAGGTCTACGGAGAGGTCATGCAGGGCCGGTCGCCGGAGGAAGCCCCGTTCCGGCCCCGGAGCCCGTACTCGGCCAGCAAGGCGGCGGCCGAGCACATCGCCCAGGCCTACGCCATCAGCTTCGGCCTGCCGCTGCTCGTCACGCGCGGGTCCAACAACTACGGCCCGTACCAGTACCCCGAGAAGCTGATCCCCGTCCTGATCACCAACGCGATCGAGGGGCGCACCCTTCCGCTGTACAACGACGGGTCCGCGGTGCGCGACTTCATCTTCGTCGAGGACCACTGCCGCGCCATCGACCTCGTGCTGCACGAGGCCGAGCCCGGGTCCGTCTACAACGTCGGCACGGGGCGCGAGACCTCAGGCCTCGAGGTGGCGCACGCCGTGCTCGAGGTCATGGGACTACCGCGCACCCGGATCGAGTTCGTCGCCGACCGTCCCGGGCATGACTATCGCTACGCGGTGGACGTCGCGCGCATCACCGAGCTGGGCTGGGAGCCGCAGGTCACCTTCGCCGAAGGCCTGGAGCGCACCGTGCGCTGGTACGCGGATCACGCCGACTGGTGGCGGGCGCTGAAGTCAGGCGAGTACTGGGAGTACTACCGCCGCAACTACCGTCCGCTGGCGGGGGCCTGAGCGATCGGCACCTGGTGCCACGCCGCGCCGTCCCACCAGAAGGCGCCATCCGGTGAGCGGGGAGCGAACGCCGGAGCCTCCACGTCCACGTCGACCCAGCGCTCGCCGTCGTACCAGAACTTGCCGTCCACCGAGAGCTGCTGCGGGAGCGTGACCGGAGCAACCTGGGTGCCCGGCGCGGGCGCCGGGACCGCCGCGGTCGCAGCGGGCGCGACTCGGGCTCGCCGCGTGCGGATCAGGAGGAGACCCGCGGCGAGGGCGATCGCGATCAGCGCCGCCCCGCCGAACAGGGCGTAGGGCAGCACCTTCGCCAGCCCGCCGCCGCCCGGCTGCCCGACCGGCTGGGCGCCGCCGGTCGAGTTGGCGTTCTCCGGCCACTGCGCGGCCGGGATCGTGGAGGCCGGCGCGGCGGTGTACTGGCTCTTCGCCTGGGCCGTCGCGACGGCGGCGTTGTCGTCCTTCAACGAGATGTAGGCGACGCCGATCACGTCATTGCCCTTGACGAAGATGAAGCCGTCGAGGAACGCCTGCCCGTACGCGGACGACTGCGATTCGTGGACGCCGAAGTACTGCGGGATGCCGCTGATCGGGTCCGCGTGCTGGTAGCCGGCCTGCGCCGTTTCGTAGGCCTTGTCGTAGTCGAACCAGCGGGTGGCGTCCCTGCCGCCGGGGAACGCCATGACGAACTCGTTGACGGCGTGCTGCGTGGCCTGGGCGGCCCACGTCAGGTTGTAGCCGTCGACGAACCCGTACTGGGTGAGGACGCGCTCGGCCTCGGCGGACTTGACGCCGTAGCCCTGGGCCCAGTCATGGGCCGTGAAGTGCCCGTTCTTCGTCCCGCTCGCGGCGACCTGCGCGTAGCCGCCGGGCGGCGCGAGCAGGACCTTGTCGAGCGTGGGGGAGAGCGTCACGGCCGGGGCGGGCGAGGGCGTCGCCGCCGCCAGGACCGAGAGCGGAAGGAGGGCGATCAGGGCGGCGGGCAGGGCATCGAGGGCACGCATGACGCGCGACATCCTAGCGGCCGGCGCCGAATCTTCCTCCCATTCCGCGCCAGTACCAGTGCAGGTAGCGGGGCAGCCACTGCCAGAGCTTGAAGCGGCTCTGGCCGGCGGTCCGATCGCGCCACGTGGTGGGCACCTCGGCGACCCTCATGCCCAGCCGGTAGGCCTTCACGGTGAGCTCGAGGCCGAGCTCGAAGCCGCCCCGCGACTCGATCGTGACCTGGTTCAGCAGCCGCTTGGAGTAGAGACGGAAGTTGCTGGTCGCGTCGTGGACCGGCAGGCCGCCCATCCAGTGGAGGGAAAGGCCGGCGGCGCGCGACATCGAGCGCTTGAGGAGCGGGCCGCCGACCTGGCGCCCGCCTCGCATGTAGCGGGATCCGGCGACGACGTCGGCTCCGCCCCTGGCCAGCTCGTACATGGGGTCGATATCGGCCGGGTCGTCAGACCCGTCGCCCATCGTGACCAGGACGTACGGCGCGCGCGCGGCGCGCAGGCCCGACTTCAACGCGTTGAGCACGCCCCGTCCGAGCGTGTTCCGGTGCAGGCGCAGCTCCGGCATCTCGGCCTGGAGCCGCTGCACCACCGGGACGGTGGTGTCCTCGTCGAAGTCGTGCACGACCAGCACCTCGAGCGGCCGCACGCGCGTCTTCTCGACCACGCCGCGCAGCGTGGGCGCCACGTTCTCGCCCTCGTTGTAGACCGGGATGACGACGCTGAGCCGGGGCGTCTCGGTGCTCATCGCCGCCTCAGATGCGGTTGACCGAGATCTCGTCGCGGATCCAGGGGATGACCTCGTCGAGCATCTCCTCGAGCGAGGTCGTCGCCTCGAAGCCCAGCACCTCTTTGGCCTTGCGCACGTCGGGCACGCGCATCTGGACGTCGTGCTGGTAGGGCTGGTCGCTCACCAGGCGCAGGGGTTTGGTGGAGCCGTGCACCTTGCGCCAGATCACCTCGGCCAGCTCCTGCACCGTGGTGGAGCGGGGCGTGGAGAGGTTGAAGTCCTCGTTGAGCGCGGCCTCCGACTCGATCGCGAGCCGGATGCCGTGCGCGAGGTCGCCGCCGTACGTGTAGTGGCGAACCTGCGTCCCGTCGCCGAGGATGTGCAGCGGGTCCTGGCCCTTCAGCACCTTCTGGACCAGGTCGGGCACGACGTGGCTCATCGCGAGCTTCACGTTTCCGCTCATCACGTCGGTGTCGCGCAGCGCGCGACGCTCGCCGATTCCGACGCAGTTGAAGGGACGGACGATGGTGTAAGGCAGGCCGTACTGCTCGTGCGCGCCGCGGGCGAAGTACTCGGTGGCGAGCTTTTGAAAGCCGTAGGTCGAGCGCGGGGGAGGGCTGGCCAGCTGCGCGCCCTCGGGCGTGGGGAAGACCGCCGCCGACTCGAAGACCATGCTGCTCGAGATCACGGTGATCTTGCGCAGCCGGCCGGTGCGGTGGGCGTGGATGGCGGCGTCGAAGGTGGCGGCGGTGATGCGCTCGTTCTCCGCCAGGAGGTCGTACGCGAGCTCGTGGAAGTAGGAGATGCCGCCGATCATGGCGGCGCCGGCCACCACGTGGTCGGCCTCCGCCGCGAGGCGGGTGAGCAGGCCCGCGTCCTTGGCGTCCCCCTCGACGAAGCGGTAGCGGGGGTCGCCGTCGAACGCGCGGCGCAGCGGGCCGTACTTGCTGAAGTTGTCGACGCCGACGACCTCGTGCCCGGCCTCCAGCAGCTCTGTGATGAGGTAGCCGCAGATGAAGCCCGCCGCGCCGGTGACGACGATCTTCACGGCGACGTCTTCAGAGCCGTATCGGGCCGGTCACGCCCCAGATGTCGACGACCTCGCGGCCGTCCAGCTCGAGCGTCCGGTAGGCCCGGTGCGGCGCGCCGACCACGATGACATCCGACTCGCGGAGCGCCCGCTCCAGGGGCACGAACGTCGAGTCCTCGATGTAGGGGTCCGTGCAGATCACCTTCGCGCCCTTGAACTGCGCGAGCTTCCTCAGCTTGTAGCTGAGCGACGCTCGCGTGTCGTCCGATTCGCCCTTGAACGCCATGCCGAGGATCCCCACCGTCCGGCCCAGCAGCGGCCGGCGCGAGTTCAGGGTGTCGACGATGTAGCCGGGAAGGCCTTCGTTGATCTGCATCGCGGCCTGGCCCATCGGGAAGTGGTCGGGGGTGAAGGCCGAGAGCTGCATCGTGTCCTTCAGCAGGCACGGCCCGGCGGCGAAGCCGGGACCGGGAAGGTCGGCTGCCCGCGGGTAGTCCTCCCGGATGGCGTCGAGCACGCGGTTGTAATCGACGCCGGCCCGGTTGACGATCTCGAAGAACTGGTTGGCGATCGCGAACTTCATGTAGCGCCACGTGTTGGTGAGCAGCTTCACCAGCTCGGCCTCGAGCGAGGCGGTGCGGATCACCTGCACGCCGAGACGCTCGAAGAGCTCGCCGGCCCGGGCGAAGCCCGAGTCGGTGTGCGCCCCCACGATCTGGGGCAGGGTGCGCAGCTCTTCGAGGGCGTGGCCTTCGGCGATGCGCTCCGGACAGAACACGACCTCGGCATCGATCCCGGCGGCCCGGAGCCGGCGCTCGACGGTTTCCGTGGTGCCGGGAAAGACCGTCGAGCGCAGCACGACGAGCGAGCCCTGCTGGATGTGCGGGGTCAGGTCGTCGAGCACCCGCTCGAAGATGCGCACGGAGGGGTTCATGAACTCGTCGATCGGCGTCCCGATGACCAGGATCGCGACCCGGGTGCGCCGGAGCATCGCCGGGTCGGCGGACATGGTCAGCCGCCCGGAGCCAAGCACCTTCGCCAGGAGCGCTTCGGCCCCGGACTCCTTGAACGGAACCCGGCCGGACTTGACCAGCTCCATCTTGCGCTCATCGATATCGTTTATCCCGACGCTGTAGCCTGCGTCGGCGAGTGACAGCGCAAGGGGCAGCCCGACGTGTCCGCATCCGCCGACGACGACCAGGTCGAGCGCGCCTTCAGGGGAGGCCATGGCGGGCAAATTATGAGCGCTAGGACGGCCCCCTCCGTCCTCTTGGACATGCGCCCCGCCCAGGGCGCCGACGCGGGACGCGGCATCGGCTCCTATGCGTCCGGCCTGCTCGGCGGGCTGGCCTCCATCGGCTTCGCCGGCCATCTCACGCTCCTGCTCGACACCGACCTGCCCGATCCTCACCTGCCCCAGGGCTCCTTCCGCGCCGTGCGGACGCGGCGCCGGTATCGCGGCCGGTTGGCCGGGTACGAGGAGGCGGCGGTGGGCGGCCAGGAGGTGGCCCGGATCGGGCCCGACGTCTACCACGCGACCAGCCTCCGGCTGCCGAGTGGCGCCCGCTGCCCGGTCGTCGTGACGCTGCACGACCTGATCCCGTGGTCATGGGGTGGGCCGGCCATGCGGGGCGAGCGCCTGCGCTACTGGATGGGCAAGCGCCTGCTGAAGCGCTCCCGCCTGGTGCTCGCGGTGTCCCAGGCGACGGCGGACGACGCCGTCCGGCTGGCGGGCGTCGACCCGGGGCGGGTCTTTGTGGTGTACGAGGCGGCCGACCCTGCCTACCGGCCGCGGGCGGACGCCGCGGAGCTCGTCCGCCGGCGGTGGGGGATCGCCGCCCCCTACCTGCTCTACGTGGGCGCGCTCGACGCCCGGAAGGATCCCCGCGGGCTGCTCGAGGCGTGGGCCGCGGCCCGGGCGTCCGTCCCGGGCCTGGAGCTGGTGCTGGCCGGGGACCCCGGACGCCAGGCCCCGCGCGATATGCGAGGCGCCCGGGCGCTCGGGCGCGTGGACCGGGACGAGCTGGCCGCCCTGTACTCGGCGGCCGGCTGCCTGGTGTTCCCGAGCCGGTACGAGGGGTTCGGGCTGCCCTGCCTCGAGGCCATGGCCTGCGGCAGCCCGGTCGCCGCCTACCGCAACTCGAGCCTGCCGGAGGTGGTCGGGGAGGCGGGGGCGCTGGTCCCCGACGGAGACGCCGAGGCGCTGGGCCGGGCCGCGGCCGCCGCGGTCCTCGACCCCGAGCCGTGGCGCCGCGCCGGCCTGGAACGGGCGCGGCTGTTCACATGGGACAAAACGGCCCGCCAGACGGTTGAGGCCTATGAATCCGCGACCCGGCGGTTGAGATAATCGGCGGGCTTTGAGCAAGGTCGCGGTCGTCGGCGCCGGCTACGTGGGGCTCACCACAGGCGCGTGCCTGGCCGACCTCGGGAACACGGTGACGATCGTCGACGTGAACCGCGACAAGATCGCGCAGCTGAACGACCACAGGGTGCCGTTCTACGAGCCGGGGCTGAGCGAGCTGGTCGAGCGCAACGCGCGCGCGGGCCGCCTGATCTTCACCACGGACTACGACGAGGCGATTCCCGGAGCGGAATTCGCCATCATCGCGGTCAGCACCCCGGAGGGCGAGAGCGGAGAGGCCGACCTCTCATACGTCGAGGCGGCCGCGGGCTCGATCGCGGACGCGATGGACGGGCCCCTGATCGTGGTCAACAAGTCCACCGTGCCTCCGCTGACCGGGGACATGGTGGAGAAGGTGCTGAAGAAGCGCAACGACCAGCACCCCGTCTCCGTCGTCTCGAACCCCGAGTTCCTGCGCGAGGGTTCGGCGATCCAGGACTTCATGCACCCGGACCGCGTGGTCGTCGGCAGCCACGACCGCGCGGCCGCGGAGAAGGTGGGTGAGCTGTACGCGCCGCTGCAGGCGCCGATTCTCGTCTCTCCCAACATCTACACCGCGGAGATGGTCAAGTACGCGTCGAACGCCTTCCTGGCGACCCGCATCTCCTTCATCAACGAGATCGCGCGCATCAGCGAGCGGGTCGGCGCCGACGCCAAGCTCGTCGCCGAGGGCATGGGCCTCGACAAGCGCATCGGCCCCGCGTACCTCGACGCGGGCATCGGATACGGCGGCTCCTGCTTTCCCAAGGACGTCGCGGCGCTGGCGGCGCTCGCCGAGCGCTTCGACTATCACCCCGAGATGCTCAACGCGGTGATGGACATCAACCGCGACCAGCGGATGCTGCCCATCGACAAGCTGCGCGAGGTGCTCGACTCGCTGCAGGACCGCGTCATCGGGCTGTTCGGCCTTGCCTTCAAGCCCAACACCGACGACCTGCGGGAGGCGCCGAGCATCGACATCGCGCGCGTGCTCCTGGCCGCCGGCGCGAGGGTCAGGGCCTTCGACCCCGCGGCGATGGAGCGGACGCGCGCGATCCTGCCCGACGTCGAGTACAAGTCGAACGCGTACGAGGTCGCCGACGGAGCCGACGCCGTGGTGCTCGTGACCGAGTGGAACGAGTTCCGCCACCTCGACCTGGACCGCGTCAAGGAGTCGATGCGCCGCCCGATCATGATCGACGGGCGGAACATCTACGATCCCGACGTGATGCGACAGCACGGATTCACATACAGGGGAATCGGCCGCGAATAGCAACGCCTCAAAACAGCGAGCGGTCGTTTCAGGCGGCGCGGGGTTCATCGGATCCCATCTCTGCGCGGCGCTGCTGGAGCGTGGGCTGCGAGTCCTCGCGCTCGACAACTTCATCACCGGGACGCCGGACAACCTGCGTTCCCTGGAGGCCAACCCCGACTTCGAGCTGCATCGGGTCGACGTGAATCACGGCGTGTTCCTCGGGGGCGACGTGCGCTACGTCCTCCACTTCGCGTCGCCGGCCTCGCCGCCGCAGTACGACGCCAACCCGATCCACACGCTCAAGGTGGGCACGGTGGGGACGATGAACATGCTCGGGCTGGCCCGCGCCAAGAACGCGACCTTCCTGCTCGCGTCCACGTCGGAGGTGTACGGAGACCCCCTCGTCCACCCGCAGCCGGAGGCCTACTGGGGCAATGTCAACCCGATCGGACCCCGCGGCTGCTACGACGAGGCGAAGCGCTGCGCGGAGGCGTTCGCAATGGCGTACCGCCGCTCCCACGACGTCGACACGCGCATCATCCGCATCTTCAACACGCACGGACCGCGCATGAACGTGTCCGACGGCCGCGCCGTGCCCAACTTCATGGCCCAGGCGATCCGCGGCGAGCCGCTCACCGTGTACGGCGACGGCTCGCAGACCCGCAGCCTCTGCTACGTCTCCGACCTCGTGCGGGGCGTGCTCGCCGTCCTGGACAAGGGCGACGAGCTTCCGGTCAACCTCGGGAACCCCGAGGAGGTGACGATGCTCGAGCTGGCGGAAACCGTGATCCGGCTGGCCGGATCGCGGAGCGAGATCGAGTTCCGAGAGCTTCCCGTGGACGACCCGAGGCAGCGCCGGCCGGACATCACGCGCGCCAAGAAGCTGCTGGGCTGGGAGCCCGAGGTCGGGCTCGAGGACGGCCTGCGCCGCACGCTCGAATACTTTCAGTCCGTGGTCGCGGCATGAGCTCCCCTGAGGAGCTGAAGCGGTACATCCGGGACGTTCCCGACTACCCCCAGCAGGGCATCATCTTTCGGGACATCACGCCGCTCCTGGGTGACAAGGGGATCTTTCGCGAGGTCGTCGACCTGATGTCGCGAGCGTGGGTGGGCGAGCTGAAGCCCGACCTGGTGGCCGCGATCGAGGCCCGCGGCTTCATCCCCGGGGCGGCCGTGGCGGTCAAGCTGGGGGCGGGGCTCGTGCCCATCCGCAAGACCGGCAAGCTGCCGTGGCAGGTCATCCTCGAGACCTACGAGCTGGAATACGGCACCGACCAGCTCGAGGTCCACGCCGACGCCGTGCAGCCGGGACAGAAGGTGCTGATCGTGGATGATGTGCTGGCCACCGGCGGCACGGCGTCCGCCGCCGTGCGCCTGATGCGCAAGCTCGGCGCCGAGGTGGTCGGGGTGCAGGTTCTCATCGAGCTGGCCTACCTCGACGGCCGCAAGCGGCTCGACGGCGTCAAGCTCGCGAGTGAGATCGTGTACTGAACGAATGACCAGGAGATTGCTTTGAAAGTCAGTTCCCGCAACAGCGACGTCAAGGACACACAGCTCGCGCAGCAGGGCCAGGACCTGATCGACTGGGCCGCGCGCGAGATGCCCGTGCTGAGCCTGATCGGCCAGCGCTTCACCAAGGAGCAGCCGCTGAAGGGCCTGCGGGTCTCGGCCTGCCTCCACGTGACCAGTGAGACGGCGAACCTGATGCTCGTGCTCAAGGCGGGCGGAGCGGACCTGGCCCTGTGCGCCTCCAACCCGCTGTCCACCAACGACGCCGTCGCCGCGGCGCTCGCCGGGCTCCACCAGATCAAGACCTACGCCATTCGCGGCGAGGAGAACGACACCTATTACGAGCACATCGAGGCGGCGCTCGACCACCGCCCGCAGGTCACGATGGACGACGGCGCTGACCTGGTCTCCGTCCTGCACAAGGCGCGGCGCGACCAGCTCGCCGACGTCGTGGGCGGCACCGAGGAGACGACCACCGGCGTGATCCGGCTCAGGGCCATGGCCGACAAGGGCGTGCTCGCGTACCCCATCGTCGCGGTGAACGAGGCGGACACGAAGCACATGTTCGACAACCGCTACGGCACCGGCCAGTCGACGCTCGACGGCATCATCCGCGCAACCAACGTGCTGCTCGCGGGCAAGACCTTCGTCGTCGCGGGTTACGGCTGGGTCGGTCGCGGGCTCGCGTCGCGGGCCAAGGGCCACGGCGCGGACGTCGTGGTGACCGAGGTCGATCCCGTCAAGGCGCTGGAGGCGGCGATGGACGGATTCCGCGTGATGCCCATGGACGAGGCCGCGCGCGAGGGCGATATCTTCGTGACCGTCACCGGCGACCTCAACGTCCTCGACCGCAAGCATTTCGAGGCGATGCACGACGGCGCGATCCTCGCCAACTCCGGCCACTTCAACTCCGAGATCAACCTGAAGGTGCTGGACGAGATGGCGACCGGGGTGCGCCAGGTCCGGCCCTCGGTCCAGGAGTACAGGGTCGGCGGCGGGCGCCGGCTGTTCGTGCTCGGCGAGGGACGTCTGATCAACCTCGCGGGAGCCGAGGGCCATCCCGCCGCGGTGATGGACATGAGCTTCGCCAACCAGGCCCTGTGCGCGGAGTACATCGTCAAGCACGCCAAGGAGCTCGAGCGCAAGGTCTACGACGTGCCGGACGAGATCGACCACGAGGTCGCGCGGCTCAAGCTGAACGCGATGGGCATCTCGATCGACGCCCTGACCGAAGAGCAGCGGCGCTACCTGTCGTCCTGGGAAGAGGGCACCTAGCCTAAACGGCTCACAAGATCCGTCTGCGATTTCGGCCCGTTTGGCGCCAGGGGCGCGCAACTCGCGCGGGATCCGGCGCGCCTGGCGCAAAACGCGTGGAATTTGCGCTGTTCGACCTGGCCTGAGAGGACGGCGATGTGGAAACCCGCTCGGCGCACGTGGGTGCTGGGCGGCGGGGGCGCCAGGGGCGCGGCCCAGGTCGGCGTCCTCCAGGCCATGTTCGAGGCCGGCGTCGAAGGCCCGGCGGAGATCGTCGGCACCAGCGTCGGCGCCCTGAACGGAAGCGCGATCGCGGCGTTTCCCTCGCTCGCGGGGACCATGATGCTGCGCGAGGTCTGGCTGTCGCGCCAGGCCGCCGCCGTCTTCCAGGCCCACCCGCTCGGCGTGATCCTTTCGGGGCTGAGGCGAGGCCTGAGCGCCCTGCCGCAGACCAACGTGCGGCGGCTGATCCAGCGCGCCGAGACGCTGACCGGAATCTCGACCTTCGAGCAGCTGCGCGTGCCCCTGACCGTGGTGGCCACGGACATGAACGCCGGCCGGCCGGCGGTGTTTCGGGCGGGCGCGCTCGAGCCGGCCCTTCTGGCCTCGACCGCGATCCCGGGGCTGTTCCCCTCGGTCCGGATAAACGACCGCGAGCACCTCGACGGCGGCGTGGTGGACAACACGCCGCTCGCCACCGCAGTCGACGGAGGCGCCCGGGAGATCCTCGCCGTGAGCCTGATGGCGGGCGGCGAGTACGAGCGCGCGCCCAGGACGTTTCCCGAGCTGATCGCCCGGACCCTTCAGCTCTCGCTCCACCACCAGATGCTCAGCGACTACGAGCGGCTGCGCGGGCGGGCCCGGATCGTCGTGCTCTGTCCGATCACGGCGCCCACGGCCACGTGGGTGATGAAGCGGGAGCATGTCGAGGCGATGATCGAATCGGCGCGGGTCGCCGCCCTCGGCCTGCTCCGGGAGCGCGGCTCGCGGCTGTTCCGGCACTCCGCGATCCACTACATCCCTCTGGGTTAGGATTCGCACGTCCCAGAGGTAAGACCCTGGCGCCTGGGGGCCCTTCGAACCGCGAAGCACCCTTGCCGGCGTGGGAGATTCAAGGAGGACCGATGCCTTTTTCCCTGTTCACCTCGGAGAGCGTCACCGAGGGCCATCCCGACAAGCTGGCCGACCAGATCTCGGACGCCGTGCTCGACGCGATCCTCGCCAAGGACCCGCTCGCGCGCGTCGCCTGCGAGGCGCTCGTCACCACGGGGCTCGTCATGCTGGCGGGCGAGATCACCACGGACTGCTACGTCGACATCCCGCGGATCATCCGGCAGACGGTGCGCGACGTCGGCTACACGCGCGCCAAGTACGGGTTCGACGCCGAGACCTGCGGCGTGGTCACCAGCATCGAGGAGCAGTCGACCGACATCGCGAGAGGCGTGGACGGCGGCGGCGCGGGCGACAGCGGCCTGATGTTCGGCTACGCGTGCGACGAGACGCCCGAGCTGATGCCGCTGCCGATCGTGCTCGCCCACCGGCTCGCGCGGCGCCTGGCGGAGGTTCGCCGCGGCAAGGCGCTCAGCTATCTCCGGCCGGACGGGAAGGTCCAGGTCACGGTCCGCTACGCCGAGGACGGCACGCCGAGCGGGGTGGACAACGTGGTGGTCTCGGCACAGCACCATGACGAGGTCGACATCGAGCAGCTTCGCTCCGATGTCACCGAGCACGTGATCGACCAGGTCATCCCGGGCGAGATGCGCGAAGGCGCGCTTCGCACCTTCATCAACCCGACGGGCAGGTTCGTGATCGGGGGACCCGTCGCCGACGCGGGCCTGACGGGCCGCAAGGTGATGGTCGATACCTACGGCGGGTATGCCCGGCACGGCGGCGGCTGCTTCTCGGGCAAGGACCCGACGAAGGTCGACCGCGCGGGCGCGTACGGCGCCCGCCACGTGGCCAAGAACGTCGTCGCGTCCGGGCTCGCCCGGCGCTGCGAGGTGCAGCTCTCATACGCCATCGGCGTGGTCAAGCCGGTGGCGATCCGGGTCGACACGCAGGGCACCGGCAAGGTGCCCGACGCCGCGATCGGCGCCGCGGTCGCGCGGCTCTTCGACCTGAGCCCGCTCGGCATCATCAAGGAGCTGAACCTGCGCCGGCCGATGTTCCGCCAGCTGGCCGCGTACGGCCATTTCGGCCGCACCGACGTCGAGGCGCCGTGGGAGTCGACCGCCCGGGCGCTCGAGCTGGCCGCCGAGCTCAGTTGACGGCGCGCCGGTATGCGGTCATCCCGGCCGGCGGGGCCGGGACGCGGCTGTGGCCGCGGTCGCGGCGGTCGACGCCCAAGCACGCGCTGCCCCTGGCGAGCGGAGGCCGGCCGCTGCTGCGCGACACGTACGACCGCGTGCGCGGCCTGGTCGACGAGGTGTTCGTGGTGACCGAGTCGGGCCAGCGCGACATCATCAAGTCGGTGCTGCCCGAGATCGACGCGGGCCACCTGATCATCGAGCCGCAGCCCCGGGGCACCACGAACGCTTACGGCCTGGCCGCGCTGACGCTGGCGCGCCTCGACCCCGACGCCGTCATGGTCGGCATGGCTTCGGACCACGTAGTGCGCGGGCGCGCGGAGGTGACGCGGGCCCTTCGGGCGGCGCTGCGCGCGGCCGGCTCGAGCGAGAGCCTGGTGGCGATCGGGCTCAAGCCACGGTTTCCCTCCACCGGGCTCGGCTACCTGCACGCGGCGCGGCCCGGTCCGGCGGGCACGCGCCGCGTCGACCGCTTCACCGAGAAGCCGGACCTGCGCACGGCGAGGCGCTTCCTGGCCGCCGGGGGGTACTACTGGAACCTCGCGTGGTTCGCGTGGCGGACGAGCGTCTTCCTGGAGGAGATGCGCCACTACGCCCCGCGCCACGTCGCCGGGCTGGAGCGGGTCGTGGCCGCGCGCGAAGCCGGCGACGAAGCGCGGGCGGCCCAGCTGTACCGCCGGCTGCCGGTCGAGGTGGTCGACCGCAGCGTGCTGGAGAAGACCGACCGGCTGCTGCTGGTCCCCGCGTCGTTCGACTGGGCCGATATCGGCAGCTGGGCGGAGCTCGGCGACCGCGTGCGGGCGGACGCGCGCGGCAACTCGGTCGAGGGGGAGGCGGTCCTGATCGACACGACCGGGAGCCTGGTGTTCGGCGAGCGCCGGCTCGTGGCCGCGATCGGCGTGCAGGACCTGATCATCGTCGACACCGACGACGCGGTGCTCGTCGTGCCCCGCTCCCGCGCTCAGGACGTGCGCAAGGTCGTCGAGGCCCTGAAGCGGGCCCGCAAGACTCGTTACCTTTAGCCCATGCCTGCCACGACGATCAAGTTCGGCACCGACGGATGGCGCGGCGTGATCGCGGACGACTTCACGTTCGACAACGTGCGGCGCGCGGCCCAGGGCGCCGCGCAGTACATGCGCACGCGGTCGAACGACCCGCTCGCCGTGGTGGGTTACGACTGCCGGTTCGCCTCCGAGGACTTCGCCCAGGCGGTCGCGGAGATCTTCGCGGCCGCAGGGATCAAGACGCTGGTCTTCGACCGCCCGTCGCCGACGCAGGTCGCGTCCTGGACGGTGATCGATCGCAAGGCGACGGGCGCCGCGGTGATCACGGCGAGCCACAACCCGTACCGCTTCAACGGCTTCAAGTACAAGACCGAGACCGGCAGCGCGGTTCCATCCGATGTCATCCAGGAGCTGGAGAAGAACATCGCCGCCCTCGACGTGGTGCGCCCGCCCGACCGCGGCATCACGCACGGGCTGATCACGACCTACGACCCGCGCCAGTCGTACTACGCCCAGGTCGCCCGCATGGTCGACCTCGACGCGATCAAGGACGCCGGCCTGCGCGTGGTGCACGAGTGCATGTACGGGTCTGGCTACGGCTACATCACCGACCTGATCGGCGGCGGCCGGACGACGGTGACCGAGCTGCACAACCAGCGCAACCCGCTGTTCGGCGGGATGAACCCGGAGCCGATCCCGCCCAACATCGACTCGACGCTGGCTTTCATGAAGGTCGGCAACCAGGACCTGTGCATCTGCACAGACGGCGACGCGGACCGCGTCGGCATCATCGACGAGACCGGCCGGTTCATCAACCAGCTGCAGGTCTTCGCGCTGCTGATGCTGTACCTGTTCGAGACCCGCGGCCAGCGCGGCCCGGTCGTCAAGACGGTGAACATGACGGCGATGGTGGACAAGCTCGGCGCCGAATTCGGCGAGCGGGTCTACGAGGTGCCGGTCGGGTTCAAGTACGTGGCGCCGAAGATGGTGGAGACCAACGCGCTGCTGGGCGGCGAGGAGTCGGGAGGGTTCGCGGTGCGCGGCCACATCGCCGAGCGCGACGGCATCCTGGTCGGCCTGCTCTTCGCCGACATGATGGTCAAGTCGGGCAAGCCGCTCTCGCAGATCCTCGCGGGCCTGGAGGAGCGCGTCGGCCCGCACGCCTACGCGCGCCACGATATCCACCTGCCGCGCGAGACCTACGATGCCGACCGCGGGCGGGTGCTGGAGACGCTCCAGAAGAACGAGCCGGACGAGATCGCGGGCGTGGCGGTGCAGCGCGTCCGGCCGGACGACGGCTTCAAGTTCTACCTCGCGGACGGCAGCTGGGTCCTGCTCCGGGCCAGCGGCACCGAGCCGCTCATCCGGATCTACTCCGAGGCGGCGGACTCAGCCGCGGTCGACGCGCGGCTCACCGCGCTCGAGGACATCGTTGGGATCAGGCAGCACGCCGGCGCGTCCTGAGCTCGGACGCGTCGAGGCGGCGAGGGTGGACAAGCCGTGGGGCTATGAGCTCCGCTGGGCGGTGACCGACCGCTACCTGGGCAAGGTCCTGCACGTGAACCGGGGCGAGGCGCTGTCGCTGCAGTATCACGAGCTGAAGGACGAGTTCCAGTACGTGCTCGCGGGGACGGTGGACATCGAGGTCGGCGGGCCGGACGGCGCGCTGGTCAAGCACCGGCTGACGGCGGGCGACACCATCCACATCACGCCGGGGACGCGTCACCGGATGACCGCGATCGAGGACGCGGACATCGTCGAGGTGTCCACGCCGGAGATCGACGACGTGGTCAGGCTCGAAGACCGCTACGGCCGGGTCCCTCGCTAGACTTGCGAGCTCGATGAAGCTGCCCCCGGCGACTCACGAGAAGGTCGTGCCCGTCGCGTCGACCGCCAGGTCGGAGCGCGACCGCAGCTTCCTGTTCTTCGCGGGCGTCGTGCTGGTCGCGATCGCGCTCGGTTTCAAGTCGGAGCTGCTCGCGCCGGGGCAGGTGTGGGCGCTCGCCCTGCTCCTCGTCGTGCTCGCGTCGCCGGCGCTGCTCGGCTACCTGCGCGGCACCGAAGAGATCCCGCGCATCGAGCACTACATCCCCGTCGCGCTGGGCGCGATCGCGCTCGCCGGCCTTTCGCTCTTCCCCGACGTCGACCTCTGGAAGTACGTGTTCCTCACCGCGGTCTTCGGGACGGGCTTCGTGATCGCCGCCCGGCTCGACTACCTGCGCCTGAGGAACGAGGAGAAGCGCGGGCACCAGATCCTGCAGGAGGCGATCCTCGTCCTGGTCCTCGCCGGCGCGTACCTGGTCGTGGTGAGGTTGCCCTTCAACCCGATCCTCCGCCTGCTGTGGATCTTCGCCATCACGTTCATGGCGTCGTATCGCGGCTTCCGCATCAACGGCACGCCGATCGCGCCGCGGCGGGCGTTCATCTTCTCGCTCTTCGTGGGGCAGGTGGTGACGTTCCTGGCGTGGGCGATCACCGCGCTGTCCCTGTACCTCGTGGTGAACGAGGGCACGTTCGCGGTGATGCTCCTGTTCGCGTGGTACATCAACCGCGGGCTCGTGCGGCACACGGTGGAGGACA
This sequence comes from uncultured Actinomycetes bacterium, assembly GCA_964559855.1. Classification (GTDB taxonomy): domain Bacteria; phylum Chloroflexota; class Dormibacteria; order Dormibacterales; family Dormibacteraceae; genus 40CM-4-65-16. The sequence continues at coordinate 44,015 of CAZLJC010000010.1, read as the reverse complement.
GCTTCACGCGCAACGTGGTCCTCGAGTACGGCGCGTTCGCCGTGGTGCTGGTGTACCTGTTCGTCTCGAGCTACCAGCCGGGGCGGTAGGGCGATCGGCTCACAGGATCTATAGGCGGTTTCGGCGCGCTTGGCGCCACACGCGCGCAACTCGCGCGGGATCTGGCTCGTTTGGCGCAAAACGCGTGGGATTTCGCGCGTGCGTTGTTCACGCGCGGGTCTACATCCCCAGGTAGGCTTTCTGCACGTCCTCCGAAGCCAGCAACTCCTTGCCGGTCCCGGTCTGCACCACGTTCCCCGTCTCGAGCACGTACCCGCGGTGCGCCACCTCCAGCGCCTTGGTCGCGTTCTGCTCCACCAGCAGCACCGAGGTGCCCTGCGCGTTGATCTCGCGCACGATGCTGAAGATGGTCTCGACGAGGATCGGCGCCAGGCCGAGCGAGGGCTCGTCGAGCATCAGCAGCTTGGGCTTCGACATCAGGGCGCGGCCCATCGCGCACATCTGCTGCTCTCCCCCGGAGAGGGTCCCGGCGATCTGGTTGGCGCGCTCCTTCAGCCGCGGGAAGAGCTCGAACACGCGGTCCATGTCCTTGCGGATCTCGGACTGGTTGCGCCGCGTGTACGAGCCCATGCGCAGGTTGTCGAGCACCGTCATGCGGGCGAAAAGCCTCCGGCCTTCGGGGGACTGGCACACGCCCAGCCTCACGATGTGCTGGGGCTCCGCGTGCGTGATATCGCGTCCTTCGAAGGCGATGGTTCCGCGTACGGGGTGGTTCAGGCCCGAGATCGTGCGCAGCGTCGTCGTCTTGCCGGCGCCGTTGGAGCCGATCAGGGCCACCACCTCGCCGCTGTCGACGTGGAGGCTGGCCCCGCGCACGGCCTGGACCCGGCCGTAGAAGACGTCGATCTCGTTGACTTCCAGGAGCGGCATCAGCTGGCTATGCCGACTTGCCGAGGTAGGCTTCGATCACGCGCTGGTTGCTCCGGACGTCCGCGGGCGATCCCTCCGCGATCTTCTCGCCGTGGTCCAGCACCACGATGCGCTTCGAGGCCTGCATGACCAGGCGCATATCGTGCTCGATCAGGAAAACGGTGACGCCGCGATCCAGGATCGTCTGCACCAACCGCATCAGCTCGACCTTCTCCTGGGGCGTGAAGCCCGCGGCGGGCTCGTCGAGGAGAAGGAGCTTGGGGTCCGTGGCCAGCGCCCGCGCGATCTCGAGCCGTCGCTGCTGGCCGTAGGCGAGGTTGCGCGCGTATGTATCGGCCTGCTTCTCGAGGCCGACGAAGCGCAGGAGCTCGAGGGAGTGCTCGATCACCCGCTGCTCCTCCTGCCGCTCCAGCGGTGTCTTGAGCAGGGAGTCCCAGAGCTTGGCGTGCATGCGGACGTGGTGTCCCAGCCGGACGTTGTCCAGCGCCGACATGTACTCGAAGAGCCTGATGTTCTGGAAGGTGCGGGCGATGCCCGCCCTGGCGGTGCGGTGCGGGGGGGAGCCCGTCAGGTCGCGACCCAGGAACGTCACCTTGCCGGTCGTCGGCTTGAACAGGCCGGTGATGCAGTTGAAGAGCGTCGTCTTGCCCGCGCCGTTGGGGCCGATGAGCGCGAACACCTCCCCAGGGTTGACGTCGAAGCTGACGCCGTCCACGGCCAGCAGGCCGCCGAAGCGCTTGCTCAGGCCCTCGACGCGGAGGACGGCCTCGCTCACTTGGCGGCCGCCGGGGCCGGCTCGAGGTCGGCCGTGTGCTTCAGCTCCTGCTTGCGGATCTGGCTGGGCAGCAGGCCCTGCGGGCGCAGCAGCATGATCCCGACCAGGATCAGGCCGAAGATCAGGTACTTGGAACGGGATACCTCTTCGCCGATCCCCGGCCACCAGCCGTTGGGCTGGTTCAGGAAGTTGAGGCCCGCCGAGGAGGCGAAGCCCTCGAGCTGCTGCGGCGCGTTCGGGAGCAGCCAGAACAGGACGAAGTACAGGACCGCGGCGCCGAGCATCGCGCCGGGGATGTTGCCCATCCCGCCGAGCACGACCATCGCCAGCACCGTGACCGAAACGACGAAGCCGAAGTTCTCGGAGCTGACGTAGGAGAGCTTCGCGCCGTAGAAGGCGCCCGCGAACCCGCTGGTCGCGGCGCCGATGGAGAACGCCAGGAGCTTGATCGAGACGGTGTTCACGCCGGTCGCGGCCGCGGCCGTCTCGTCCTCGCGCACGGCCATCCAGGCGCGGCCGAGCCTGGAGTTGTAGAGGTTGTGCACGATCACGACGGTGAGCGCGATGAGGATCACCATCAGGATGTAGTAGCCGGTCAGGTTGGCCGTGGTGAGGTACAGGTCCGGCACCCACTGGATGTTCTGGCCGATCCACGGACCCTCGAACCAGCCGGGCAGGTACGGCACGTCGAGGCTGCTGATGCCGGGGATGCCGCCGGTCCAGACGTCGCCGTTGCGGAAGACGATCGGCACGATCTCGCCGAAGCCCAGGGTCACGATCGCGAGGTAGTCGCCGCGCAGCCGCAACGTCGGCGCGCCCAGCAGGGCGCCGAAGCAGGCCGCGACGAACATGCCGATGAACAGCGCGACCCAGAAGGGGATGTGCAGCGAATGGCCGATCGGCGTAACGCCCAGGTGGTTGGAGGCCACCTCCGCGTAGACGTAGGAGCCGATGGCGAAGAACGCCGCGTAACCCAGGTCGAGCAGGCCCGCGAAGCCGACCACGACGTTGAGCCCGATCGCCATCAGCATGTAGACGCCTCCGTCCGCCGCGAGCCCCACCAGGTAGTCGCCGTTGCCTCCGGTGATGAACTGGGCGATGGCCGGGAAGATGAGCGCGAACAGCGCCATCGCGACGTAGGCGATCGCGTTCGGGTTGCGCGCGTTGGAGCGGATCCAGCCGCGCACGCCCGTCACTTCTCGGGCACCCGCATCCCGAGCAGCCCGGTCGGGCGGAAGACGAGGACGAAGATCAGGATGCCGAAGATCAGCGGGATCGTCCACTTCACCGAGAAGTAGCCGTCCGAGATGGCGAAGACGATGCCGATGACGAATCCGCCGAGCGCCGCGCCGGGGATGTTGCCGATGCCGCCGAACACCGCCGCGGTGAAGGCGTACAGGCCGTAGGTGAAGCCGTCGAACGCCGCGACGGAGTTGTAGTAGAGGCCGTAGATGATGCCGCCCGCGCCGGCGAGCGCCGCGCCGATGAAGAAGGTGGCGGCGATGGTGCGGTTGATGTCGATGCCCATGAGCTGCGCCGCGTCGCGGTCCTGGGCGGTGGCGCGCATCGCTTTGCCCAGCTTCGAGCCGTTGATGAACACGGTCAGCGTGACCATGAGGACGAGCGCGACGACGATCACGAACACGGCCTTGGCCGCGATCGTCACGTCGCCGCCCAGCGAGATCTGCTGCTCGGGCAGGAAGTCGGGGTAGTGCAGGTTGTACGGCCCGCGCCAGACGAACATCACGCCCTCCAGGAACGCCGACATCCCGATCGCCGTGATGAGCGGCGCGAGGCGGGGCGCGTGCCGCAGCGGCCGGTAGGCCACGCGCTCGATGCCGATGTTGACCAGCGCGCAGAAGAGCGAGGTGACGACGAACAGCCCGAGCAGGGGCAGGATCACGGCGGCGCCGCTGACCTTGCCCTCGGTCAGGCCGAACAGCGGCATGACGGCCAGGGAGAAGAACGCGCCCAGCGTGAACACGTCGCCGTGGGCGAAGTTGATCAGCTCGATGATGCCGTAGACCATGGTGTAGCCGAGGGCCACCAGGGCGAAGATCGCGCCCTCGGCCAGGCCGAACCCGAGGGTCTGGAAGAAGTAGGTCGCGCCGCCGAGATAGATCTGCTTCAGGGACAGGCCGATCGCGACCGCGACGACGAAAAGGCCGACCAGGTTGACCAGCGACGCGGTCGGCGTCGTGAACACGGAGACCCTAAGGCGCTTCACCATCGTTGCCATATCTCGGCTAATTCTTCACAAATCGGGATGGTTGGCAAAAAGAAAGGGAGGGGCGGCGCGCCCCTCCCTCGTTCAACTCCGGACTAGGAACCGGTGCTGACGGCGATGTTCTTGATGGTCGTCCAGCCCGCGGACTGGTTCTGCTGGATCTGGAGCGCGGGCGACGTCGGGTCGCCCTTCTCGTTCAGGGTGTAGGTGCCGGTCAGGCCCTTGAAGTTGCTCGTCTTGGCCAGCGCGTCGATGACCTGCTGGCGGGACGGCATGTTGCCGTTGTTGGCGTCGATGGCCCGGCCGATCGCGTCGATCAGGATCGCGGCGCAGTCGTAGGCCGCGAAGGTGTAGGCGCCGGTGTCGGCAGCGTTCGCGTGCTCCTGCTTGTACTTGGAGATCACCGCCGCCGCGCTCGGGTTGGAGTTGGCGTCGGCCACGCCCTGGCTGGCGTACATGTGGTCGTTGGCCATGGTCGTGCCGGAGTCGCTGAGGCACTGGCGGTCGCCGATGCCGTCAGGACCCATGTAGTACGAGGTGGCCGGGAAGATGCCCTGGCTCTCGGCGCGAGGGATGCATCCGTAGGACGCCGAGGTGGCGCCGGCGTAGATGCCCTGGGCGCCCGCGGCCTTGGCGCTGTTCAGCCACGAGTGGAAGTCCGGCTTGGAGGAGGTGTCGAAGGTCTGGCGGACGACGACCTGCCCCTGCTTCTTCGTGAACTCCTTCGCGAAGTTGTCGGCCACGCCCTTGCCGAACGGCTCGCCGTCGTCCCAGACGGCGACGACCTTCAGGCCGAGGGTGTCGTACGCGAAGTCGGCCATCGCCGGGCCCTGGAACGTGTCGTTGGCCGCGACGCGGAAGTAGTTGTTCTTACCGGTCGGGCGCAGGCTGTCCGGGGTGTATCCGGCGTAGGACTGGCAGTACGGGAACGAGATGGTGAGGCACTCGTTCGTGTTGGACGGGCTGACCATGGCCAGCGGGGCGCGGTTGGCGACCGGGATCTCGGCTGCCGCGACGCCCGAGTTGAACGGGCCGACCATGCCCAGGATCTTGTTGTTCGAGATCATCTGCTCGACGTTCTGCGCGCCCTTGGTCGGGTCGTGCTTGCCGTTGACCGCGTCGTCGAACGGAACGAACTTGAGCGTGTATCCCTTCACTGAGCCGGCCTGCTCGACGGCGAACGCCGCGCCGTACTGGGCGGGCAGACCACTCGATGCGTCGGCGCCGGACGTCGGGAGGTCGCTCGCGATATCGATCTCGCCCTTGCTGCCGCCGCCGCCGCTGTTGCTGCTGCCGCAGGCGAAAGCGAGCGAAGTCACCGCAATGAGGGCTACCAGCCCCCTCGCTCGAACCATATGGTTCCCCCTTGTGATTTGTTGGGAGGCCGAACCGTCCACACCTGCCTCCCATCCCACTTGCCGCCCTCTTCCCAACTCGAGTCGGGGCGAGAGTGCGCCGGCGGCGAGTGCGGCCACATGGGATGGCCGAACTGCTACTCCGAGCGCAACTATCGGCCCCCTGCCCCCTTCAAGTCAAGTCGGATGAGGCTGGGGTCAGTACGGCAGCCCGGCGGTGTAGTCGACCGTCGAGACGAGCCTCCACGGGCCGCCTGGATCCGGGCCCGGCTCGAACAGGGACACGACCCGGTTGGTGGTGTCGCCCGCCACGTCGAAGCCGATCGTCCCCGTGACCCCGGCGAACCGGCTCGTCGCCGAGAGCTGCGATACCACGTTGCCCCGGACGGGCAGCGCGCCGCCCGAGGCGGCGATGGCGCGGTGGAGGGCCGCGTACAGGACTCCCGTCGCGTCGTAGGCCAGCATCGTGTACGGCCCGTAGGCCGAGCTCGAACCGAACGCCGCCTTGAAGGCGGCGATCGCGGGCTGCGCCGCATCCGAAGCGGTCGGGTCGACGATGGGCGCCGTCGCGTAGAGGCCGGCGCTGTTGTCCCCCGCCGCGGCCGCGCACTGAGGGTCGTCGGCCACGCCGTCGCCCGAGAAGAAGGGCGTCGCCCGGCCGGCCGGAAAGATCGACGCCATCTCCGAGCGGATATCGCAGCCGCGGTCGAGCGTCGTTCCGCCGAAGTAGACGGCCTGCGCCCCCTGGCCCTTCGCCGAGGTGAGGAACGCGCTCACGTCGGGTGACTTCGGATCGAGCGCGAGGGAGCCCACGACCGTGCCGCCCAGGCGCTGCAGCTTCGCCGTGAAGGCCGCCGCCAGGCTCTCGCCGTAGGCCTCGCGGTCGCTGATCACCGCCGCCCGCGCCAGGTGCAGCGTGTTGAACATGTAGTCCGCGGCCGCCGGGCCCTGCAGGTCGTCGGTGGTCGTGAGCCGGAAGTAGTTGTTGACCCGCGAGGGCCGCAGGCTCGACGCGTCGGGCAGGCCGGCCTGCTTGCAGGTGATCGGCGTCCGGACCGGGTTGAGCAGGACCGGGAGATAGATGTCGCGCGTGAGGCATGGGCTGCTGGTGGCCGGGCTGACCATCGCCAGGGCGCCGGCGTTGGCGATGGGGATCTCGGCCCGGGCGACCGAGGAGTCGAACGGCCCGATCATGGCGACCAGGCTCGGGTCGGCCAGGAACCGGCGCACGCTGGCCGCCCCGCTGCGCGGGCTGGGCGCTCCGCCCTCGCCGTCGTCGGCCACCGTCAGGGCGACCGTGAAGCCGTCGAGCAGCGGATGCTGCTTCACGTAGAAGCGGATGCCGTTCAGCGCCGGGGCGGCCGCGCGCGCCTCCGTGCCGGTCAGAGGCAGGTCGACGCCGATGTGGAGGGGGCGCTCCGCGGGAGCCGGGTGGCCCACTCCGGTGCACGCCGAGGCGGCCACGAGGCAGGCCAGGGCGAGGACGGACCGCAGCCGGGGCACGGAGGGGAAGCATGCCACCCGCCGGGTCCCGTGCACCAATCCCGATCGCCGTATACTCAGCATCCCTTCAGCCTCAGCCGATTTCAGGAGCACGTTTGAAGACAGAAACCACCGAGCACCTCAAGCCTCGATCGCAGTATGCCGACGACGCGGTTCAGCTCGCGATCGCCGGAAAGTGGGACGAGGCGGTCAAGCTGAATCGTTTCATCATCGACAACTTCGGCCCGGACGAGGAGACGCAGAACCGCATGGGCAAAGCGCTCTCCGAGCTCGGCAAGCTGAAGGAGGCCAAGGCCGCCTACGAGGTGGCGCTGAAGATCAACCCGATGAACTCCATCGCCAAGAAGAACGCCGCGCGCATCAACGCGCTGGTCCACCAGAAGGAGGGCCTGAAGGTGGGCGGCGTCAGGGTCGACCTGAACCTCTTCGTCGAGGAGATGGGCAAGACCGTCATCACCACGGTCGAGGCGCCCTCGAGCGCGGACATCAGCTCCAAGGTCGCGGCGGGCGACGTGGCGGAATTGAAGGTCGAGGGCGATGGCATCGTCGCCGAGACCTCGCGCGGAGTGCGCATCGGGCTGCTCGAGGCCAAGCTGGCCCGCCGCCTGATCAAGTTCATGCGCGGCGGCAACCGCTACCAGGCCGGACTGACGGCGGTCGACGGCAACCAGGTCAAGCTGATCGTGCGCGAGACCTACCAGGATCCGAAGTTCGCCGGCAAGCCGAGCTTCCCGATGCGGCGCAAGCGCGAGGTCGAGTTCCGGCCCTACGCCAAGGAGAGCCTGCTCTCCCGCGACGTCGAGGTGTACGGGGGAGATGAGGAGGAGGAGGAGGAGCCGATCGTCGAGGCCGCGGCGAGCGACGATATGGAGGAAGGCATGCACGCCGTCGAGGACGAGGGCGAGACGATGGACTTCTCGGACGAGTCGGACGGCGACGGCGGTGACGACGACGAGGATGAGTAGCACCAGGCGAACCGGCACTCCAGCGGCCGCGGCCCGGAGGTCTCTTCACCGAGGCTGATCCCCCGGTGAGCGCGGCGCCACCACCTCAGCTCGGCAACGTCCCCGGGTTCCGCGATCTGCTTCCCCAGGAGGCGGAGGTCCTGCGCGAGGCGCAGGAGTCGCTGCTCGAGGAGATGCGCCGGTGGGGCTACCGGCACGTGATCACGCCGCTCGTCGAGCACCTGGACGTGCTCGGGCTCGGCCTGGGCGCGGAACAGCGGCGCCGGCTCTTCAAGTTCAGCGACGCGCGCGGCGAGGTCGTGGCGCTGGTCGGCGAGCGCACCGTCCCGGTGGCGCGCCTGGTCGCGGGCAAGCTGCGCGGCGCCGCCCTCCCGCTCCGGCTCTGCTACGCGGGGCCGGTGGTGTCCACCGACGACGCGCGGTTCCAGGAGAGGCGCGAGACCTACCAGGTGGGGGCGGAGCTGGTGGGAGCCCGCGGACCCGTGGCCGACGCCGAGGTGATCGCGCTCGCCGCCCGCTGCCTCGAGGCGACCGGCATCCGGCGCTACCAGGTCGACGTCGGGCACGCCGAGTTCTTCCTCGGGATCATGGAGGGCGCCCGCCTGCCCGACGCGGCCAAGGCCCAGGTCCGGGCGGCGCTGGCCGCGCGCGACCTGGTCGCGCTCGAAGCCGCGCTCGACGCGACCGCGCTGCGGTCTGCGGAGCACGAGCTGCTGCTGCGCTTCCCCGCGCTGCGCGGCGGGCCGGAGATCCTGGAGGCGGCGGGCGGCCTGGTCCGGAACCGCCGCTCCGAGGCGGCGCTCGAGGAGCTCTCCCGCGTGCGTGACCTGCTCGTCGCGCACGGCATCGGAGACCTCGTCGTCCTCGACCTCGGCGCGATCCGCGACTTCGACTACTACACGGGCGTCATCTTCGAGGGCTACGGCCCGGAGTTCGGGCGCCCGGTCGCGCAAGGCGGGCGTTACGACGGCCTGCTGGCCAGGTTCGGGCGGCCGGCGCCGGCGACCGGGTTCATGGTCCAGCTCGACTTCGTGACGGAGATGCTGGGCCGCGCGCTGCGGCCGGCGCTGCCGCGCCTGGACGCAGCCGTGGCCTGGAGCGGCGGCGGGCTCGCGACCGCGCTGCGCCTGGGTTCCACGCTGCGGCTGTTCGGCATGCGCGCGGTGGTCGACACGGAGCCCCGCCGGGCGGATGCCGCGCGCGCGTGGTGGCGGGCGGTGGGCGCGGTTCACCTGGTGCACTGCGGCGGCGCGGACGGGGGGGTCACGTGGACGGCGCCGGGCCGGCGCTCGCGCAAGCTTCCGCCGGAGCAGGTGGCCGCGCGGCTCGCGGGAGGCGGGGCGTGAGCGGCGCCGCGCCGGTCTCGATCGCGGTCCCGACAGGCGTGCTGCTCGCCGACGCGCTCGCCCTGCTCGCCGCCTCGGGCCTCGCGCGGCTCGGGGCCGAGGAGCTGGGCCGCAAGCTGCTCGTCGAGCGCTCGGGCGTGCGCGTCATCCTGGTCCGGCCGATGGACGTGCCCGCGTACGTCGACCACGGCGCGGCGGACCTCGGCATCGTGGGCAAGGACGTGCTCTGGGAGTCGCCCGGCGCGCACTACGAACTCGCCGACCTCCGGTTCGGCGCGTGCCGGCTGGTCCTCGCCGTGCCCGAGGCCTCGCCCCTCGACGGACCCGCGACGTGGCCGCCGCTCATCCGGCTCGCGACCAAGTACCCGCGCAGCGCGAGCGCCTGGTTCGAGTCGCGAGGCCAGGCGATCGAGGTGGTGCGCCTGCACGGCTCGGTCGAGCTCGCGCCGCAGGTGGGACTCGTGGACGCGATCGTCGACCTGGCCGCGACCGGGCGGACGCTGCGCGAGAACCGCCTGCGCATCACCGCAGTGCTCGGCGAATCGACCGCGCGCCTGATCGCCAACCAGGCGAGCATGAAGACGCGCACGGCCGCCGTCCAGTCGGCCGTCGCCCGGCTCAGGGAGGCGTCGTGAGCGTTCGCAGGTTCGACGCCAGCTCGTGGCGCGCTTCACCGCTCTCGAAGCGGACGTTCGACCTCTCGGCCTTCGCCGCCGAGCGGGCGGCCGTGGCCGAGACCTGCGCCGCCGTGAGCGCGCGCGGCGACGACGCGCTGCGCGAATTCGGGCAGCGGTTCGACGGCTGGGCGCCGTCCGCCGGCGAAACGTTCGCGATCGACCCCTCCGAGATGGCCCGGGCGGCGGACCGCCTGGCTCGGGCAGACCTGGCCGCGCTCGAATACGCGGCGAACCGGATCCGCGAATTCCACCTGCTGCAGGTTCCTGAGGTGTTCGTGGGTCCGCCGGACCGCCGGCTCCTCACCACACCGGTGCGGCGGGCGGGCCTATATGCGCCCGGGGGACGAGCCGTGTATCCGTCGACCGTCCTCATGACCGCGATCCCGGCGGTCGTCGCCGGCGTCACGGACGTCGTGCTCGCCACGCCGCCGGGCCGGGACGGAACGATCGCGCCGCCGCTGCTCGCCGCCGCGCACATCGCCGGGGTCGAGACGGTGTACAGGATCGGCGGCGCCCAGGCGATCGCGGCCTTGGCCTATGGCACGGAGAGCATCCCCAGGGTCGACGTCATCGCCGGCCCCGGAAACATCTACGTGACGCTGGCGAAGAAAGAGGTGTTCGGCGCGGTCGGGATCGATGGCATCGCCGGCCCGACGGAGATCGCGGTCATCGCCGGCGCCGGCACGCGACCTGACTTCATCGCGGCCGACCTGGCGGCGCAGCTCGAGCACGATCCCCTGGCGCTCGCGGTGCTGTTCACCGACTCCGCCGCGCTCGCGGATCGGGTCGAGGAGGAGCTGGCCAGCCTCGTCCGCGGCCTCGAGCGGGCCGAGATCATCCGCCAGGCCGGCTGCAGCATCGTGGTCGTGGACGACCTCGGCGCCGCGCTCGAGCTCGCGGACGAGTTCGCCCCGGAGCACCTGCTGATCGCCGGCGAGCACGAGGAGGCGCTCGCGGAGCGCGTGAGCAACGCCGGCGCGGTGTTCGTGGGGGCGTATGCCACCGTGCCGCTGGGCGATTACGTCGCGGGTCCCAACCACACGCTCCCGACCTCAGGCGCGGCCCGCTTCGGATCGGCCCTGGGCGTGCACACGTTTCAGCGGCGGATGAACATGGTGCGCCTCACCCGCGCGGACCTGGAGACGCTGCAAGATGCCGCGGTGCGGCTGGCGCGGCTCGAAGGGCTCACCGCCCACGCGCACGCCGTGGAGGTTCGACTTGAGTAGGCGGGCGGACATGACGCGCAAGAGCAGGGAGACGCGGCTGGCGGCGAAGCTGCTCCTCGAAGGCCGCGGCCGGATCGCCGTGTCGTCGGGGCTGCCGTTTCTGGACCACATGCTGGAGCAGGTCGCGCGCTATGCCGGCTTCGACCTCACGCTGCGCGGCGCCGGCGACGTGGACGTCGATCCGCACCACCTCGTGGAGGACGCCGGCATCGTCCTCGGGCAGGCGCTGAGCCAGGCCCTGGGCGGCCGCGCCGGGATCGCCCGATTCGCCGCGGCCTACGCGCCGCTCGACGAGTCGCTGGCGCGTGTTGTCGTCGACCTGGGCAAGCGGCCGTACCTCTCGTACAACGTGCCACTCCGGGGGCGGATCGGCACGCTCGAGTCGGAGGTGATCGAGGAGTTCTGGCGGGCGTTCTCGATCCATGCCGGCGCGACGATCCACGTCGACGTGATCCGCGGCCGCAACCGCCATCACATCGCCGAGGCGACGTTCAAGGCGCTCGGTCTGGCTCTGCGTGAGGCGACCACGCAGGCTTCGGGGCGCGGCGTTCCTTCCTCCAAAGGACTGCTTGGATGACCGCGATGATCGCGATCGTCGATTACGGGGCCGGCAACATCCGCTCGATCGAGCGGGCCCTGCTCCAGGCCGGCGCCCGGCCGTTCCTCACCGCCGACGCGGAGCGGCTGGAGGCGGCGGACGGGATCGTGCTGCCCGGCGTCGGCGCCTTCGCGCCGGCCCTGGCGAGGCTGTCGGAGGCCGGGCTGGGCAGGCGCATCGCAGAGCTCGCACGGCGCGGCAAGCCCGTGATGGGCGTGTGCCTCGGCTACCAACTGCTGTTCGAGGAGTCGCTGGAGCACGGCCGGCACCAGGGCCTCGGGCTGCTCCCGGGCCGCGTGGTCCAGGTGCGGGACACGCCGCACCTTCCGGTCATCGGCTGGTGCCGCACGTGGCAGACGGCCGCGTCGGCGCTGTGGAACGGCGTCGCGGACGGCGCCTACTTCTACTACGTGCACTCGTTCGCGCCGGAGGCGTCTGTGCACGGCATCGCGAAGACCGGCCACGCGCCGGCGGCGGCGGCCGCGACGGGCAACGTGATGGGCACGCAGTTCCATCCGGAGAAGAGCGGGCCGGACGGCCTGACCGTGTACGCGAACTTCGTCGCGCTCGCCGGCTGATGCCCGCCAAGCGCGTGATCCCGTGCCTCGACGTGCAGGACGGCCGCGTCGTCAAGGGCCTGCGCTTCAAGGACCTGCGGGACGCGGGCGACCCGGCGGAGCTCGCCTCCGCGTACGACCGTGACGGCGCGGACGAGATCGTGTTCCTCGACATCGCCGCCTCGGTCGAGGGGCGGAGCATCCTGCTCGACGCCGTCGAGCGGACGGCCGCCGAGCTGTTCATCCCGCTCTCGGTCGGCGGCGGCGTACGCAGCGTCCAGGACATGGGCGAGCTGCTCGCCCACGGCGCCGACAAGGTCTCGGTCAACAGCGCGGCCCTGGCCGAGCCTGAGCTGATCAGCCGCTGCTCCGAGGTCTTCGGGGCTCAGTGCGTGATCCTGGCCATCGACGCGCGCCGCCGTCCCGAGGGCGGTGGATGGGAGGTCTTCAGCCACGGCGGGCGCCGTGCCACGGGGCGCGACGCGGCCGAATGGGCGGCGCTGGGGGAGACGCTCGGCGCGGGCGAGATCCTGCTGACGTCGATGGACCGCGACGGGACCCACGCCGGCTACGACGTGGAGCTCGTGCGCGCCGTGAGCGACGCCGTCCGCCTCCCGGTCGTCGCCTCCGGCGGCGCGGGCACGGCGCGCCACATGTACGACGCGCTCACGGAGGGCGGCGCAGACGCCGTGCTGGCCGCCTCGATCTTTCATTTCGGCGAGCTGGCCATCCCCGACGTCAAGCGTGAGCTGGCCGAGCTGGGCCTGGAGGTGAGGCCGTGAAGCCCGACTTTTCGAAAGGACTCGTCCCGGCGGTGGTGCAGGACTCGGAGACGGGCCAGGTGCTGATGCTGGCCTACCTGGACGAGGAGGCGTGGGAGAGGACGCGGGAGACGCGCAGAGCCTGGTTCCACTCGCGCGCGCGCGGCCTGTGGGAGAAGGGCGCGACCTCGGGCAACACGATGGAGGTGGTGGAAGCGAGGCTCGACTGCGATCTCGACAGCGTGCTGCTCCGCGTCCGGCCCGCGGGGCCGGCGTGCCACACCGGCGCCGTCTCGTGCTTCTTCAACGACCCCGCATAGTTATGCAAGGCGAATGTATACTCATGCGCCTGTGACCAGCAAGGTTCGGGCCGCGGTGGCCGGCGCCAACGGGTACGCGGGGATGACCGCGGTGCACCTGCTGGCGCGGCATCCGAACGTCGAGCTGGTCCAGCTGACCTCCCGCTCCTTCGCGGGCCGGCCGTATTCGGCGGTGTTCCCCCTGCTCGAGCTCGAGGGGGATTTCCTCGCCGAGCCGTCGATCGATGGCGTGGACGTGGTCTTCAGCTGCCTCCCGCACAACGTGGGGGCGGCGAAGGCGGGCGGGTGGCTCGACGCCGGCGCGCGGGTGATCGACATGAGCGCCGACTTCCGGCTGCACGACGGTGCGGCGTACCCGAGGTGGTATGGGCAGGGGCATCCGAGCCTGGGCCTGCTCCAGGAGGCCGTGCTCGGGCTGCCCGAGCTGCATTCCGCGGAGCTCGAGGAGGCGCGGCTGATCGCCGTGCCGGGCTGCTACGCGACGGCGGCGATCCTCGCGCTGGCGCCCGCGGCGGCGGCTGGATTGATCGGGCCGGACGTGGTGGTCGACGCCAAGTCGGGGGTGAGCGGCGCGGGCCGGTCGCCCGGCCCGGGCGTGCACTTCAGCGAGGTCAACGAGTCGCTCGGCGCGTACGCGATCGAGGGCCACCGCCACGTGGCGGAGATCCAGCAGGAGCTGGCGGGCCTGTCGGACGGCGGGCCCGGCCCACAGCCCGGCCCCCGGATCACCTTCGTGCCCCACCTCGTCCCCATGACGCGCGGCATCCTGGCGACGTGCTACTTCGACCTGAAGGGAAACCTCGTCGAGCTCCAGGACGCCTACCGCGACTTCTATGCGGGGGCGCCGTTCACGAAGGTCGTCGACCGCACGCCCGCGACCAAGCTCGTGACGCACTCCAACCTGTGCCTGGTCAACGTCTCCGCCCAGGGCTCGAAGGCGGTCGTCACCGCGGTGCTGGACAACCTGGTCAAGGGCGCGTCGGGGCAGGGCGTCGAGTGCTTCAACATCGCCTTCGGGTTCGACCGCCCGACCGCGCTCACGGGTCCCGTGCAGTGGCCGTGACCCACGCCCGAGGATTTCGGGCCGGGACGGCCGCGTGCGGCATCAAGGCCTTCACCGCAGGCGCGTCCGCGATCCCGGGCGACCAGCGTGACGACCTGTGCGTCATCCACTCCACCCTCCCGTGCGATACCGGCGGGGTGTTCACGACAAACAAGGTCAAGTCGGCCACGGTGGTGATCGACCAGCTCCACCTGCAGCGCAATCGCGTCCAGGCGCTGACCATCAACTCGGGCAACGCCAATGCGTGCACCGGCGCACAGGGCTTCCGCGACGCGCTGCTCATGGCGAAGCTGTCCGCGGACCGGCTGGACCTGGACCCGGACCAGGTGCTGGTGAGCTCGACGGGCGTGATCGGCCGCACGCTGCCGATGGACGCTGTGAAATCGGGCATCGCCGCGGCCTGCGGCCGGCTCGACCCGGACGCGGGCGAGGCCGCGGCACGGGCGATCATGACCACAGACACCGTGCCCAAGACTGCGCGGCTCGACCTCGAGCTCGGGGGAGCGAGCGTGCGCGTGGGGGGCATGGCGAAGGGCTCGGGCATGATCCACCCCAACCTCGCCACGATGCTGGCCTACGTCACGACCGACGCCGCCGTCGAGCCGGGGCTGATGGGGAAGCTGGTCCGGCCGGTCGCCGACCGCAGCTTCAACCAGGTCTCCGTGGACGGGGACAGCTCGACCAACGACACCTTCCTGATCCTGGCCAACGGAGCGGCGGGCAACGAGCCGGTCCGGGCCGGCACGCCCGAGGCCGGCCGGCTCGAGGCGGCGCTGCTGACCATCGCCCGGCAGCTGGCGAGGGCCATCGCCCGCGACGGGGAAGGAGCGACCAGGCTGATCAGCGTGAGGGTGGACGAGGCCGCGAGCGACGAGGACGCCCGCACGGCCGCGCGCTCGGTCGCCCGCTCGAGCCTGGTCAAGACGGCCATCCACGGCGGCGACCCGAACTGGGGCCGCATCGTGGCCGCGCTCGGTTACAGTGGCGCCGAGCTCGCCCTCGACCGCCTGCAGCTGACGATCGGCGGACTGACCGTGTTCGAACGCGGCACGGGAGTCGGCGTCGACCTGGCGGCGGTGCGGCGCGCTTTCGAGCAGCCGGAAATCGAGGTCGTGGCGAAGCTCGGCCTGGGCGAGGGTCAGGCCGAGGCCTGGGGCTGCGACCTGTCGGAGGAGTACGTGCGCATCAACGCGGAGTACACGACATGACACTGACCGTGGAAGAACGAGCCAACGTCCTGGTCGAGGCGCTGCCCTACATCAAGCGGTTCCACGGCCAGATCGTCGTCATCAAGGTCGGCGGCAACGCCCTGGACCACGCGCGCGACGACACGCTGCTCGACGTCGTGCTGCTGCGCTACGTCGGGATGCAGCCCGTGCTGGTGCACGGCGGCGGCCCGGAGATCAGCGCGATGAGCGAGCGCCTCGGCCTGAAGCCCGAGTTCAAGAAGGGCCTGCGCGTGACCGACGAGAAGACGATGGAGGTCGTGAAGATGGTGCTGACCGGCAAGGTCGGCCCCGATATCGTCGCCACGGTCCACAGGCTCGGCGGTCAGGCGGTCGGCATGAGCGGCGAGGACGGCCCGACGATCATCGCCGAGCCGCTCGACGAGTCCATGGGTTACGTCGGCAAGGTCACGCAGGTGAACCGCGAGCCGATCACGGCCCTGCTCGGGCGAGGCTACATCCCGGTCATCGCGTCCATCGGCCTCGGCTACGACGGCCACGCGTACAACATCAACGCGGACACGGTGGCGGCCGAGATCGCCGTGGCGCTCGGCGCGACGAAGGTCATCCTCCTGACCGACGTGCCCGGCGTGCAGGGCGTCGACGGAGACGTGGTCGCGGTGCTGAGCAAGGACGACGCGCGCAAGCGCATCGAGAGCGGTGAGGTGACGGGCGGCATGATCCCCAAGCTCGAGGCCTGCCTGCGGGCGCTCGACGCGGTGCCCTTCGCGCACATCGTCGACGGGCGCACCAGGCACGCGCTGCTGCTCGAGCTGTTCACCGAGGCCGGCATCGGGACCATGGTCACGCCTTGAGGCCGGCGGAACCGCGACCGGCGACCACGCAGGAGCTCGCGGACCGCTACCTGATGCAGACCGGGAGGCGCGTCCCCGTGACGTTCGTGCGCGGAGCCGGCGCGCGGCTCTACGACGACGCCGGACGTGAATACCTCGACTTCGTCGCCGGCATCGCCGTCAACCTGCTCGGTCACGGGCACCCGGACGTGGTGGCGGCGCTGAGCAGCCAGGCGGCGCGCCTCATCCACGCCTCGAACCTCTATTTCACCGAGCCGCAGGTGGCTCTGGCGCAGCGCCTGGCGGAGCTCGCGTTCCCCTCGCGCGTCTTCTTCTGCAACTCCGGCGCCGAGGCCAACGAGGCCGCGATCAAGCTGGCGCGGAAGTGGGGCGCGAAGCATCGGGGCGGCGCGGTCGAGATCATCACCTCCGACGGCTCGTTCCACGGCCGCACGCTGGCCGCCGTCACGGCGGGCGGCCAGCCCCGGTATTCGCAGCCCTTCGCTCCCCTGCCCGCGGGCTTCGTGCACGTCCCCTACAGCGATCTCGAAGCGATCAGGCAGGCCACGACGGACCGGACCGTCGCCGTCATGCTCGAGCCGGTGATGGGCGAGATCGGCGTGATCCCGCCGGCGCCGGGCTACCTGAAAGCCGTGCGGGAGTGGTGCGACGAGCGCGGGCTGCTCCTGATCCTCGACGAGGCGCAGACCGGGCTCGGCCGCACCGGCCGCTGGTTCGCGCACCAGCATTCGGGCATCACGCCCGACGTGATGACCCTGGCCAAGGGGCTGGGCGGCGGGGTGCCGATCGGCGCCTGCCTCGCCAACCCGCGCGCCGACGTGTTCGAACCGGGCGACCACGGGTCGACCTTCGGCGGCAACCCGCTGGCCTGCGCGGCGGCGCTGGCGGTGCTGCACGTGGTCGAGCGCGACGGGCTGACCGGCCACGCCGCGGAGATGGGCGACCTGCTGCACGCCTCGCTCGAGGACCTCGGGGCCAGGGAGGTGCGCGGCGTGGGCCTGATGCAGGCGATCGAGTTCGCCGAGCCCAGGGCCAAGCCCTTCCAGCAGGCGTGCCTCGAGGGCGGGCTGATCGTCAACGCCGTCGACGATCACAGCGTGCGCCTGGTGCCGCCCCTGGTGATCACCGCGGAGGACGTCGAACTGGCGCACGCCACGATGAGGAAGGCGGCCGGATGACCGCGACCAAGGCCGATCGGCACAGCGCGATCCTTCAGCTCGTGAACCGGGGCTCGGTCCACACGCAGCAGGAGATCGCCGCGGCCCTCGCCCGCAAGGGCATGCGCGCCACCCAGGCCACCATCTCGCGCGATATCCAGGAGCTGGGCCTGGTGCGGGCGGGCGGCGGCTACCGCAGCGCGCCGGCGCCGGCCCGGGAGCTCGTGCTCTCGTTCGAGGTGATCGAGCCGGTGGCGGTGATCAGGACCCCGCCGGGCACGGCCAACCTGGTGGCGCGCCGGATCGACGAGGCGGCGCTGCCCGGGGTGGCCGGCACGGTGGCCGGGGACGACACGATCATCGCGGTGCTGCGCAGCCGCGCCGCGTCGCGCAGCTTGAGGGACCTGCTGGCCAATGCCGTCTGAGAGCCGGGCCGGGAAGGGAAAGCAGGTCGTCCTGGCGTACTCGGGCGGGCTCGACACGTCGGTTGCGATCCGCTGGCTGAAGGACCAGGGCTGGGACGTGATCGCCTTCACCGTCGACCTGGGCGAGAAGAAGGACCTCGACGCGATCCAGGCGCGGGCGCTGAAGATCGGCGCGTCGGCCGCCTACGTCGCCGACGGCCGCCTGCCCTTCCTCCAGCTCTTCGTGTGGCCTTCGCTCCAGGCCGGCGCGGTGTACGAGAAGGAATATCCGCTCGCCACGGCGCTCGGACGGCCGCTGATCGCCGCCATGATGGTCGAGGTCGCGCGGCGCGAAGGCGCGCAGGCGATCGCCCACGGCTGCACCGGCAAGGGCAACGACCAGGTGCGCTTCGACGTCGCCACCGCCGCGCTCGCGCCCGACCTGCAGGTCGTCGCCCCGGTGCGCGAGTGGGGCATGAACCGGGACGACGAGATCGAGTACGCGCGGCGGCACGGCATCGAGGTGCCGGCCACGGCCGCCTCGCCCTACTCCACGGACGAGAACCTGTGGGGGCGGTCGATCGAGGCGGGCGTGCTCGAGGACCCGTGGGCCGAGCCGCCGAAGGAGGTCTACGCGTGGACGCGCGACCCGCGCCAGTGCCCGGACGAGCCGGCGTACGTGGAGATCGGGTTCAAGGAGGGCGTGCCGGTGGCGCTCGACGGCCGGCCGGTGGGCGCGCTCGAGCTGGTCACGGAGCTGAACCGCATCGGCGGCGAGCACGGCGTGGGCCGCATCGACCACCTCGAGAACCGGCTGATCGGGATCAAGTCGCGCGAGATCTACGAAGCGCCGGGCGCGGTGCTGCTCCTGCAGGCGCACCAGGCGCTCGAGGACATCACGCTGCCCAAGGAGGTCGCGCGCTTCAAGGACCTGGTCGCCCAGCAGTGGGCGCAGATGGTCTACGACGGGCTGTGGTTCAGCCCGCTGCGCGACGCGCTGTACGCGTTCGTGGCCGAGACCCAGCGGCACGTGAGCGGCGAGGTCCGGCTGAAGCTCTATCGCGGCTCTTCGCAGGTGGCCGGCCGCAAGAGCCCGCAGGCGCTGTATCAGCTGTCGCTTGCCACCTACGGCAAGGGCGACCACTTCGACCAGTCGGCGGCCGCCGGCTTCATCAAGCTGTGGGGCCTGGGCGTGCGCACGGCCTCGCAGGTGCAGGGGCGGCTCGAATCGCGGGACCGCAGGGGCCTGCTGGGCGACGTGAAGAGGTTGACCCCATAGGCAAGCTCTGGAGCGGCCGATTCGAGCGCAGGCTGCTGCCCGAGCTCGAGCAGTTCACGTCCTCGCTGGAGATCGACTTCGAACTCTATCCCTACGATATCGCGGGCAGCATCGCGCACGCCCGCGGCCTGGCCGCCGCCGGGATCATCAGCCGAAGCCGGCTCGCGGCGATCGAGCGGGGGCTGCGCCGCGTGCGCCGCGAGCTGGACGCCGGCGAGCTCGAGCTGCAGGACGGCGACGAGGACATCCACACCGTGGTCGAGCGCCGCCTGACCGAGCTCACCCCCGCGGGCGCGGCCCTGCACGCCGGCCGCTCGCGCAACGACCAGGTCGCGCTCGACCTCCGCCTCTACTGCCGCGACGCGGCGCTGGAGGCGATCACGGCGCTGGCGGAGCTGTCAGACGCGATCGCGGGGAAGGCCGCGCGGGCGGCGGCGTGGATCATGCCCGGATACACGCACCTCCAGCGCGCCCAACCCGTGACGGCGGGCCACCACCTGCTGGCGTGGGCCGAGCCGCTGCTGCGCGACAGCGACCGTTTCGCCCATGCCGCGGAGGCCGCGGCGGTGCTCCCCGCCGGATCGGGCGCCCTGGCCGGCAGCACGCTCCCGCTCCGCCGCGACGTGGTGGCGAAGGAGCTCGGTTTGGCCCGGTCGAGCGAGAACAGCATGGACGCCGTCTCGGACCGAGACTTCGCCCTGGACCTGGTGTACGCGTGCACCACGCTCGCGCTCCACCTGAGCCGGATCGGTGAGGACGTCGTGCTGTGGGCGTCCTCGGAGTTCGGGTTCGTGCGGCTGGCCGACGAGATCGCCACCGGGTCGAGCCTGATGCCGCAGAAGAAGAACCCGGACGTGGCCGAGCTGCTGCGCGGCCGGGCCGGTCGCCCGCTGGGCTCGTTCGTGGCCCTGGCGACGGTGCTCAAGGGCCTTCCGCTGGCCTACGACCGCGACCTCCAGGAGGACAAGCCGGCGCTTTTCGCCGCGGTGGACAACGCCCTCGACTCGATCGAGGCGGCCCGCCTGCTGGTCCAGCACCTGGAGCTCGACCGCGAGCGCATGGCCGCGGCCGCCGCGGACCCGGCGCTGCTGGCGACGGACGCCGCCGAGGACCTGGTCCGTTCGGGCACGCCATTCCGGGCGGCGCACGAGCGGGTCGCCCGCCAGGTCCGGGAGGGCACGTTCAAGCCGTCCGGGAGCGCGGCCGCGTCGCTTGCCGGGCGCGACCTGCCGGGGGCGCCCAATCCCCGCCGGGTGGCGCTCCGGGCCCGCGAGCTGAAGCGCGAGGCGGCGCGCCGGCGGGCCTGGTGTCGACGCTTCCCCCGCCGCCTGCCGCAGTAGAGTTCCGCCCATGCTGCTGGCCGTCGACGTGGGCAACACGAACGTCACCATGGCTCTGTTCGAGGGCGACCGGCTGGTGGCGGACTGGCGGGTCACCTCGTACCGCGACCGGACGGCCGACGAGCTGGCCGTCGAGCTGAGGCAGCTGTTCGACCTCCGGGGCATCGACCTGTCGGTGGTCGACGGCGTCGTGATCGCGAGCGTCGTGCCCAACGTCAACCCGGCGCTGGTGGAGGCGTCCAGGCGCTACCTGCACTGCGAGCCGGTCATGGTGGGGCCGGGGGTCCGGACGAGCGTGCGGATCCGGTACGAGAACCCGCGCGACGTGGGCGCGGACCGGATCGCCAACGCGCTGGCCGCGTACTCGAAGTACGGCGGCCCGATCGTGGTCATCGACTTCGGCACGGCCGTCACGTACGACGCGATCAGCGCCGAGGGCGACTACCTTGGTGGCGCGATCGCGCCCGGGGTCGAGATCTCGCTCGACGCCCTGGTCTCCCACACGGCCATGCTCCGGCGCGTCGAGCCGGTACCGCCGGACTCGGTGATCGGCCGCAACACGGTGACCTCCATCCAGTCCGGCCTGGTCTGGGGGTTCGTCGCCCAGGTCGAGGGGATGGTGGGGCGCATGGTGGCGGAGCTGGGCGGGAACGCGCGGGTGGTGGCGACCGGGGGGCAGGCGTCGCTGGTGGCCGGGCTGACCAAGGTCATAGAAGCCACCGACCCGTTGCTGACCCTCGAGGGTTTACGCCTTATCTACGCTCAAAACTCGGATGGGGGTGCTAGAACGTAGCCCGCCAATGAAGACGGCGTCTCGGATTCACCTCTACGTCCACGGGCCCGGTTCCGCGGACCTCCAGCGCGAGCTCGAGGCGAGCGGCCTGGAGGGGGAGGCGCTGGAGAGCCCCGCCGAGCTGGTGGCGCCCGCGGTCGTGCTGGTCCGCAGCGGGCAGCAGGTCCCGCAGGAGATCGCCCCGCTGGTGCTCGAGGTGCCCCCCGCCACGTCCGCCGCGGCGCTGCGGGAGATGATCCGGCTCCGGACCGCCGCGGTGGACCTCCAGCACGAGGTGGAGCGGCTCGAGGGGGAGGCGCGCCGGCGGCACCGCCAGTTCCGGGAGCTGAACCGCATCGGCATCGCGCTCTCGGCCGAGAAGAACATCGACCGGCTGCAGTCTTTCATCCTCACGACCATGCGCCAGCTGACGCACGCGGACGGCGCCAGCCTCTGGCTGAAGATGGAGGTCGAGGGCGAGCCCAAGCTGTTCCTCGCCTCGAGCCAGAACCACTCCATCGACAAGGACACGTACTCCGCCTTCACCGTGCCCGTCGACGACAAGACGGTGGTCGGATACACGGTCACGATGGGCGAGAGCCAGATCTACGAGGACGCCTACAACCCGCCGGCGGGCAAGCCCCAGGGCGGCAAGACGTTCGACGCGCAGTTCGGCTACCGCACCAAGTCGATGCTCACCGTGCCGATGCGCGACTACAACGACCAGGTGGTCGGCGCGGTCCAGCTGGTCAATGCCAAGCGGCGCTTCGAGACTCGCCTCACGCCCGACAACGTCGATACCGAGGTGATCAGCTTCCAGCCGGACGACCTCGAGATGATCGAGTCGATCGCCAGCCAGGCCGCGGTGGCGCTGGACAACAAGTCCCTGCTCGATTCGATCCAGACGCTGTTCGACGGCTTCGTCGAGGCGAGCGTGACCGCGATCGAGCAGCGGGATCCCACCACGGCGGGCCATTCGGGCCGCGTCGAGGGGCTCACGACCCGACTCGCGCGCGCCATCAACGAGATCGGCGCCGGCAAGTTCGCCGACCTGAGCTTCACCGAAGACCAGCTCAAGGAGCTGCGCTACGCCTGCCTGCTCCACGACTTCGGCAAGGTCGGCGTGCGGGAGCACATCCTGGTCAAGGCCAAAAAGCTCATGCCCGGCCAGCTCGAGGTGATCCAGGCGCGGTGGCAGTTCATCGAGCGCTCGATCCAGGTGAAATACGCGACGGAAAAGCTCGAGGCGATGAGGGCGGGCAAGAACGGGTCGACGCTGGCCGAGATCGACGGCCGGCTGGACGCGGAGCTGAGCCAGCTCCACGAGTGGATCGGGAGCATCGTCTCCGCGAACGAGCCGACCGTCATGCCCGAGGACAAGGCGTCGACGCTGGAGTTCCTCGCGCGGCAGACCTACGACGACACGAAGGGCAAGCGCCACCCGATGCTCGAGCCACAGGAGTTCCGCTTCCTCAGCATCCGCAAGGGCACGCTGGACGAGCAGGAGCGCCTCGAGATGGAGGCGCACGTCACGCACAGCTTCCACTTCCTGACCAAGATCCCGTGGACGCCGGTGATGCGAGGCATCCCGGAGATCGCGTACGGCCACCACGAGAAGCTCGACGGGTCGGGCTATCCGCGCGGCCTGAGCGGCGACGAGATCCCGCTGCAGGCGCGGATGATGACCATCGCCGACATCTACGACGCGCTCACCGCGCAGGACCGCCCGTACAAGCGCGCGGTGCCGCCCGCGACGGCGCTGGACATCCTGCACGAGGAGGCCGCGGAGCGCAAGATCGACAAGGACCTGCTCGAGGTCTTCGTCGCCAGGAAGATCTACGAGCCCGCGGCGAGAGGATGAGGATCAAGTTCTGGGGCACGAGAGGCACGCGGCCGACGCCGGGCCGCCGGACGCTGCGCTACGGCGGCAACACCACGTGCGTCGAGGTGAGGGACCGCGACAACAACCTGCTGATCATCGATTCGGGCTCGGGCATCGCCGAGCTCGGCTCGTCGCTGAGCCCGACCGAGCCGGTGCTGGCGCACCTCCTGATCACGCACACGCACCTGGACCACATCCAGGGGTTTCCGTACTTCCAGCCCGCGTTCGTGCCGGGCACGCACCTCACCATCGTCGGACCCGCCGGGTCGGCGAAGTCGCTGCAGGCGGCGTTCGCGGACCAGACCGACCCCGCGTACTTCCCGGTGCGGCTGAGCCACATGCCGGCCGAGATGGAGTTCATCGAGCGCAGTCCGGGCGAGACGTTCGAGGTGGGGGCGCTGAGGATCACGCCGCACCTGCTGATGCACCCGATCCCCACGTTCGGCTACCGGATCGACGAGGGCGCCTCGCGCTTCTCTTTCGCGACCGACAACGAGATCGCGATGTTCGCGAACAGCGCCAACGGCACCCTCAAGGACCTGGCCAACTGGTGCCGCGACTCGGACCTGCTGGTGCACGACGCGCAATACAGCACCGAGGAGTACCGCTCGCACGCGGGCTTCGGGCACTCGACCTATGGGGAGGCGCTGGCCCTGGCCGAGCAGGCGGGGGTGAAGGAGCTGGCGTTCTTCCACCACGACCCCCAGCACGCCGACACCCAGATCGACGCGCTGATCGAGGAGGCGGTGGGGAACCATCGCGCGGCCGGCGGGGCGCAGGTGAACTGGTTTCCGGCGGCCGAGGAGCTCGAGGTCGCCCTGTAGTTCTCGATAGTCTTTTCCGATCGTGACGGAAGAGATCGAGGTCGACCTGCCCGCCGTCTTGCGCGACCGCCGTGAGAAGCTCGAGCGGCTGCGGGCCAGCGGGATCGACCCCTATTCGCGCGGCTTTCGTCCCACTCACAGCACGGTCGCGGCCAGGGCGCTGCTCGGCGACGCGGAGCGCACCGGGCCGGTGGCTCTGGCGGGGCGCCTGATGGTGAAGCGGCTCCAGGGCGGCGTCGCGTTCGCCGACCTGCAGGATGGGCGCGGGCGGATCCAGCTCATGGCGAGCAAGGCGATCGTGGGCGAGGAGGCCTTCGCCCGTTTCGCGGACCTCGACGCGGGCGATATCGTGGGCGTGACGGGTCCGATCTTCCGGACCAAGCGCGGCGAGGTCACGCTCGAGGTGCAGTCGCTGCAGCTCCTGACCAAGTCCCTGCGGCCGCTGCCCGAGAAGTGGCACGGGCTGAAGGACGTGGAGATCCGCTACCGGCAGCGCTACGTCGATTTGATCGCGAACCCGCAGGTGCGCGAGGTCTTTCGCGCCCGCTCGAAGATCATCACCGCCATCCGTGGGTTGCTGGACGAGCGCGGATTCATCGACGTCGAGACGCCGGTGCTGCAGGAGGTTCCCGGCGGCGGCCACGCGCGGCCCTTCCAGACCCATCACAACTCGCTCGACCGCGACCTGTTCCTGCGCATCGCGCTGGAGCTGCACCTCAAGCGGCTGCTGGTGGGCGGCTTCGAGCGCGTGTACGAGATCGGGCGCGTGTTCCGCAACGAGGGGCTCTCCCCCCGCCACAACCCCGAGTTCACGCTGCTCGAGTCGTACCAGGCGTACGCGGACTACGACGACGTGATGCAGCTGGTGGAGGACATCGTGGTGGTGTCGGCGATGGCGGCGGAGCGTCCGCTGGGGACGACCTACCAGGGCGAGGCGGTGAACCTCACGCCGCCGTTCCGGCGCGAGCGAATGGCCGACCTGGTGCTGGAGCACACGGGCCAGCACGCGACGGGCGACGAGCTGAACGATCTTTTCGAGGAGCACGTGCAGCCCCGGCTGCGCCAGCCCACGTTCGTGATCGACTATCCGGTCGAGGTCTCGCCGCTGGCCCGGCCGCGCGAGGACGACCCGCGGTTCGTGGAGCGGTTCGAGCTGATCGTGCTCGGGCGCGAGTACGCGAACGCGTTCACGGAGCTGACCGACCCGGTCGACCAGCGCGCGCGCTTCGAGGCGCAGGCTGCGCTGCGCGCGGCGGGCAACGTGGAGGCGCATCCGATGGACGATGACTTCCTGCGCGCGGTCGAGTACGGGATGCCGCCCGCCGGCGGGCTGGGAATGGGCGTCGACCGGCTGGTGATGCTGCTGACGGACCAGCCGTCGATCCGCGACGTCATCCTGTTTCCCGTGATGAAGCCCGAGGCGTAATGCTCGCGCTCGACTTCATTCGCAAGAACCCCGACGCCGTGCGCCGCGCCGCCGAGCTGAAGGGCGAGAGCGCGCCGGTGGACGATATCCTCCGGATCGACGGGGAGTGGCGGGAGCACCTGCATCGGGCGGAGACGGTGAAGGCCGAGCAGAACCGGATGTCGAAGGAGTTCGCGCAGAGCCGGGACGAGACGCTCAAGGCGAGGCTGCGCGAGCTGGCGGAGGTGGGCCGCGCGGAGCTGCTGCAGGCGGAGACGGCCAAGGTGGAGCTGGACGCGCTGCTGCTCAGGGTGCCGAACGTGTTCCACGAGTCGGTGCCGGTGGGACGGACGGAGGCGGACAACGTGGTGGCGAGGGAGTGGGGGGCGAAGCCGGACCTGGGCTTCGCCGCCCGCACGCACTACGACCTGGGCGAGTCGCTCGGCATCATGGACTTCGAGCGCGCCGCGCGCGTGTCCGGGTCGCGGTTTGCCTTCTTGATCGGCGGGGGGGCGCGGCTCGAGCGGGCGCTGGTGCAGTTCATGCTCGACGTGCACACGCGGGAGCACGGATACACCGAGGTGTGGGCGCCGATGCTCGTGAACAGCGCCTCGATGGTCGGCACGGCCAATCTGCCCAAGTTCGCCGATATGGCGTACCGGGTGGAGGGGGACGACCTCTGGCTGATTCCGACCGCGGAGGTTCCGGTGACGAACCTGCACCGGGAGGAGATCCTCGAGGCGGATCGCCTCCCGCTCCGGTACGTCTGCTACGCGCCGTCATGGCGGACGGAGGCGGGGGCGGCGAGCAAGGACACGCGCGGGTTCATCCGCCTGCACCAGTTCTCGAAGGTGGAGCTGGTGAAGGTGACGACGGCCGAGACGTCGCTCGAGGAGTTCGAGGCGCTGACGCGCGACGCGGAGGACATCCTGCAGCGGCTGGGGCTGCACTATCGCGTGCTGTCGATGTGCACGGGGGACATGGGGTTCGCGCAGTACAAGAAGTACGACCTGGAGGCGTGGGCGCCGGGGTTGGATCGGTTTCTCGAGGTTTCGTCGTGTTCGGTGTTCAACGATTTTCAGGCGATGAGGGCGAGTCTGCGGTACCGGCCGGGGAGGGGGGCGGCGCCGAGGTTCGCGCACACGATCAACGGGAGCGGGCTGGCGCTGCCGCGGACGCTGGATGCGGTGCTCGAGACGTATCAGCGGGCGGACGGTATGGTGGTGGTCCCGGAGGTGTTGCGGCCGTACATGGGCGGGATGGAGCTGATCGGGGCGCGGTAGCCCCTTCTGGGGCGTCGTGTTCCTTTTTCTGGGCGTCGTCTTCCTTCGTCGTCGTCGTCGTGCCCGTTTCCCTCGATTGGGCGCGTTTTGCGCCAAAGGCTCGTATTCCGCGCCGGATTTGGCGCGTTTTGCGCAAAAGGCGCCTATCGGGAGCCAGGTGGTGCGTTCCCTAGAATCGCTGGTGCCCTGGGAGGGGTGGCCGAGTCCGGCTTATGGCGGCGGTCTTGAAAACCGTTATTGGTGCAAGCCAATCCTGGGTTCAAATCCCAGCCCCTCCGCCAAATCGTAGGAGGCGCGCACAGGTCGGACGGTGCGTGACATGGCTTCGAAATCCGGTTGGCCAGCCATCAGCGTCGACCTCAGCTTTGCTCGTTCATGACGCCAGGTCGATTCCGGGCTCAGCGGCCAGAGACGGTTGTGCCGACGTCGACACGCATCAAATTCCATGCGATGAGAGCGCAAGCCGCTGTGATCAGCAGACCATGCGCCACTCGCAGACTCTGTGGCGCGATGTGCTGCGGAATGTAGAGGGCAAAGCCGGCGGCGAGGGGGATCCCGATCCACCTGGTGAAGACTCGTGACCGCCAGAACGCGATCGCCAAGAGAATGACTCCGACGCCAAGAAGGCCGAGACCGATGAGCTCAACACGAGCCCGATCAGAGCCAGCAGCTCACCGCGGGTGTACTGGAGCCGTAGGTGGACGCCGAGCAGGCCCAGGCCGAGGAGCACGAAGCCCACGATTGCGAGGGAGTGGGCGATAACCCACGCCGCGGATCCGAATGCTGCCGCGCCCTGGAGGCCAACTTCACTGGAAAACGGCCGCGCGGCCGGATAGAGAACGAAGAGCAGACCGGCGACGAGCAAGGCAAGGCTCGTGAGCCGAATACGAGACCGCGAAAGAGTGACCACCGGTTTCAACCCCCCAACGAGTGGACGCTCTGGGCTGACAAGGTGATCAGCTTCTGAGCCTCTGCCTCGGGGTGCGCTTCCGGAGAAGCGCGGGGCTTAGCCTTTCTGCTCCCCCAGGTACTTCGACGCGAGGTCCTGCGGGTCGAGCCCGAGCTCTCTCAACTGGACCTCGTGGTTGCCCAGGTGCACCTGGTCCGGCAGCCGGCTCTCGGCCTGCTGCGCCATCTCCTGGTCGCCTCGCTTCTCCAGCTCGTCGATGATCTGCTGCTTGTCGATCATTTCGTCCACCTCACTGTTCGGTACTCCTTCGTCAACGGGCACATCGGTGGCACTACCCAGCAAGTGTTTGGACGCCATTCCTTTTCTTCATGTGAGCGCAGTCGCTCCGTTGCCCAGAGCCGGCTACGATGCCGCCCCGATGTCACTGCTCACCCTCGGTCTCGCCTCCGTCGCGTTTGCTCTTGGGCTCGCCATCTTCGTGTGCTTTGTGATGGGGCTGTCGGCCCTGATGGGTGCGGATCGCCGCTGACAGCGCCCGCCTTTTACAGGTCTTGACCCCGGTGACGACCCCTTCGGTCTGATCCCCGGCTTCATGGCAGCGAACCTCCTCAGTAGATCCACTCGGGCGCCTGTTGTACGAGGTAGGACATCTTTCCCCAAGGAGGTAGTCGTTTGCCATGCCCCAAGTGACCAACTGGTTGCAGGCGGTCATGGTCTCGATCGCGGGTGCCCTGATGACGTTCCTCTCGTTCATCCCGGCCCTCATCGGCGCGATCGTGATCCTGATCATCGGATGGCTCATCGCGGGATTCGTCGCGAAGCTGGTGACCCGGCTTCTCGAGCGAATCGGTTTCGAGCGCGCGGCTGAGCGGACAGGAGTCACCGGATTCGTCGCGCGGACAGGAGCGCGCGGCGTGACCGCGTCTTTCGTGGTCGGTGAGCTGGTCAAGTGGTTCATCCGTCTGATCTTCCTGGAGGCGGCCGCCGATGCGGTCCACCTGACCGCGGTGACCCAGGTCCTGAATCAGATCGTCCTCTTCATCCCCAACCTGATCGTGGCGGTGGTCATCCTGATGGTGGGAGCGTTGATCGCTCGCTTCGTGGGCGACCTGGTGCGCGGGTCGGCCTCGGAGATGGGTTTCTCAAACCCCAACATGCTGGCCACGATCTCGCGCTTCGCCATCATGGCCTTTGCCGTGATCGTCGCGGTCAACCAGATCGGGGTGGCGGCGACCCTCGTCAACACGCTGTTCATGGCGGTGGTCTTCTCGATCGCTCTGGCGGTGGGCCTCGCGTTCGGACTCGGCGGCCGTGACACCGCCTCCCGCATGTGGCAGCAGTGGTACCAGCGTGGTCAGGAGATGGCTCCGCGGCTCGAGTCCGCGGCCGAGACAGCGGCTCAAAAGTCCGAAGCCAGGGTCCAGCAGACGGGCCAGGCTCCGGCCCCCGCGGAGCAGTCGCGGGTCGAGCCACAGAAGCGATACCGCGTCGAGCCCGAGTAGAAACGACTCCTTCAGGGGGGCCGGGCGCGTCCGGCCCCCCTTTTTCAGGCTGAAACGGCAGCCGGCTCATGGGGTGAAGCTCGCGGGCTCAACCTCGGCCTCGGGGAGCGGGCCTGCCTGGCTCTTGCCGCAAGGTCCGCCCGCCCGGTGATGACCGCCGATCAGGAATGGGTCCTGACCCGCGTGGCGCGACGCGGAACCGTTTGAACCCGTCCGCCGTTCGAGTGTTCGATGGCGGCCGGAGGTTCCAACCTGGTCGGCGAGCTGTCGCCAGACGGTCTCTGGCGCTGGGATGGCGCGGCCTGGAGGCCGGTCGGGGAGCGCGGCTCCTGGATGGCGCCGCAGTGGCTGAACTTCCGGGTCAGGACCGGCTCGACCTGGGCCATGGTCGCCTCCGCGCTCGGCGTCGGACTCCTGACCGACCAGGCATTTCGCTCCGGAGCCTTCGGGCTCGCCGCGGCTGCTGCGGTCGGGCTGGCGGCGGCCCTGCTCGCCATCACCGGCGGGCTGGTGCGGCTCGAGCCGCGGATCGTCCTGGCGCTCGCGGCGGTCTTCGGCTTCTGGCTCGCGGTCAGGGCCAGCCCGTGGCTCGTCTGGCCCGATCTTGCCGCGAGCCTCGCCCTGCTGGGATTCGCCGCGTCGACGGCGGTGGACGGCTCGCTGTTCGACGCGGGCTCGGCGGAATTGAGCGCGCGAGCGCTCCGGGTGGCGGCTCAGATCGCCGCCGGCGCTGCTTACATCGGCCGCCCGATCGTCGCAACGCGACGCCGCCTCACCGCGCTCGGCCCGCTCGCCCGCGGGCTTGTCATCGCGCTGCCGATCTGCGTCCTGCTGGCCGTGCTCCTCGCCTCGGCGGACCCGGTGTTCGCCTCGTTCTTCAACCTCAACCTGGACTTCGGCCGGCTGTCCTCGGACATCGTGTTCGTGCTGCTGGGCGGCCTTGCCATGGCGGGCCTGTTCCGGGCCGCTGCCGCAGAGCCGGCCGGCCGGATCGCCGGCCCCGCCTGGCGGCTCGGCGCGACCGAGGTGCTCGTCGTGCTCACCTTGCTCGACGCCCTGTTCGCCGCGTTCGCGCTGGCCCAGGTCCTCGCCGCATCCGGCGCTGCCGCGCAGACGCTGCGGTCGGCCGGAGTGAGCTACTCGGACTACGCGCGCTCCGGCTTCTTCCAGCTCCTGTGGGCCGGCGGCATCACCCTGGCCGTATTGATCCTGTTCAGCCGCATCACCGCCCTGAGAACCGACCGGCACCGGCTCGCGTTTCTCATCCTGGCCCAGGTCGCCGGCGCGCTGACCCTGATGATCGTGGTCGTCGCCTATCGCCGCCTGAGCCTGTACGAAGAGGCCTACGGCTTCACGATGCTCCGCCTGTACAGCCACATCTTTGCTGTGTGGATGGCGCTGGTCTTCGCGCTCCTCGGCGCGGAGATGCTCGGCATCGGGCGGCGGCGCCGTTGGTTCGTCGGCGCCACGGCGGTGTCCGCCTTCGGCCTGCTCCTGATCCTGAACATCGTCAACCCGGAAGCGCTGGTCGTGGCGCTGAACGCCGACCATGCGAACGCGACGGGCAAGCTCGACGCCGGCTACCTGGCGCAGCTTTCGAGCGACGCCACGCCGGCCGTGCTCGCCGCCGCGCCCGCCATGGATCCCGCGCTGGGGCGGCCGCTGCTCGATCAGGCCTGCGCCGGACCGCGGGACTACGCCCCGTCCCTCGCCGCCTTCAGCCTCTCCGGCGCCGATGCCGCCGCGGCGCGAGCCGCCGCCTGCCCGACCCGGCGCTGAGAGAGAGTGGTGGCCCGCCGTGCCTCGCCTAGGCCTGGCTTCCCGAACGGGCCGGGGCGGGCCGTCGAAGAGAGTGCACCCCGCGGCCAGCCACCGGCAATAGGTGCTTTGTCCCATCCGGAACTGGACGAATCCGCCGACCGGCGCTAGAGTGCGTTCGGTAGATGCCGAACGAGCTGTTCGTACAACCCGCCACGACGCCGATCCGGGAGAGCCGGTGGGGGGCACTCCGCCACCGCGATTTCCAGCGCTTCTGGCTCGCCCGCGCGGTGAGCACCGCCGGCGACAACATCACGCAGCTGGCGGTGACCTACCTGGCGTCGGCCGGGCTGCTGCGCGTCACCGCCGCGGCCGCGATCTCCGACCTCGGACTGATGGCGGCGCAGGCGGTACCGCCGGTGTTCCTCTATCGGGAGAAGCATCTTCCGGCGTACGTCATCGGACTCGTACTGTTCGGCGGGCTCGTCGTGGCGGGGTTCTGCGTGATCAGGCGCCGGTCAGCACCACCGCCCACTCGTCCCCGAATCGCGTGAAGGCGTTGGCGTAGCCGAGGTTGAACACGAGGCTGTAGGCCCCGGGCGCGGCGTTGCGCGGAACGTCGAGCAGCATCTGGAAGGTGGCGGACGCGCCACCGGCCAGCGTGCCCGCGGGCGAGCAGTTGAGCCGGTAGATGTGCTTGCCGCCCAGCGGCCGCCCGCCCGGCGTGATCAGCTCCTCCTCGTAGTTAGGGCAGCGCGCGACCAGGTCGAGCGGCGCGCCGGTGTCGTCGGTCAGGGTCACCGTGAACTCGAACGGCCTTCCCGAGTGCGCGGTGGCCGGCGCCTGGATGGCGATGGCCGGGAGCGGAGGAACGGGCGCCGGCTGCACGTCGATCGGCACACCCTGAAAGCTCGAGACGCCGACGCCCTGGCAGGCGTAACCGGCCGGCGCCGGCGGCAGCGGGACGACGATGGGGGGAGCGGTGCCGATCTGGACGCGGGCCGACGCGATCTGGACGCCCGCCTGTCCGGGGCACGGTTCAGGCTGGGTCAGCCAGTCGATCGTGAACCTGGCTTCGCCAGGCTTGGAACCGGCCGGCGCCTTGGGTGCGGGTTCGGGCTCGACCAGCGCTGGACCGGTGACCAGCGGCGGCATGTAGGGCGCGCGCTGGGCGAACCCGAGGTCCTTGCCCGCGGCGTCGAGCAGGCGCACCGAGGGCGTGCCGTCGAGGTAGCAGGCGGCCGCGCCCGAGGTCGAGAAGGCGATCCACGTGATCATGTGGCCGGTCGCGCCATTCGGCATCATCCCGCCGGGCACCAGCTGGTTCACGGCGCAGGCCGGCGTCCCTGGCGGAACGGGAAGCGAGCTCGGCGAGGGCACGGGGACGGGCGTGAGGTCGGGCGCGAGGGCCAGCCACGGGATCGCCTTGCCAGTCCCGGTATCGGAGCTCGACCGAAGGGCGGCCGCCGGGTGGAAGGTGCCGCACGCGGTCACGGCCACCAACGCCGCCAGCAGTCCGAGCTTCCTCATCACCGGTTACTACGGTCCGGAAAATTTTTCGTTACGGCAGGCGAAGCGCGCGGTGTGCCGTGGTATCTCTTGGCGCCGGAGTGGGAGGGGATGACCTACTGGACGCGCGCGTGCGCGAGGCCTTCGTCGACGTGGCGGGACGCATCACGGCCATTCCCGTGCAGCGCAAGAAGCGGCTGGTGGTGCTGCGCTGGCTGGTCGAGGACTTCCAGCCGGGCCGCCTGTACAGCGAGGCGGAGGTCAACCGCACGATCTCGCGCCGCCACCCCGACTTCGCCGCCCTGCGCCGTTACCTCGTGGACGAGGAGCTGATGCAGCGGAGGCGCGGAGTGTACTGGCGGACGGGCAGCGTGCCGAACACGGGGTGGGATCCGCCGGCCTGGTCCTAGGCTCGTTACCCGGCGCGGCCGGGCGTCGTTCGGTGCGCAAAGGAGGTGGCTCAAATGTCCCCAGCGCTCCGCAACCTGACGATCTCGATCGCCGCCGCCGCCGTCTGCTCGCTCGCGATCGCGGCCATCGTGGTGGCCGGGAATCGCCCGCCCCTTCTGGTCGCGGGACCGGCCGCATCCACGTCGAGCGCTCCGCCGGAGATCCAGACCTCGGGGCTGGGCAGCGTTTCGGCCCGGCCGGACCTCGCCACCGTCTCGGCGGGCGTCGTCTCACAGGC
Organism: uncultured Actinomycetes bacterium; assembly: GCA_964559855.1. GTDB lineage: Bacteria > Chloroflexota > Dormibacteria > Dormibacterales > Dormibacteraceae > 40CM-4-65-16. The sequence continues at coordinate 10,958 of CAZLJC010000010.1, read as the reverse complement.
ATCCACCGCCGTCGCCGCCCAGAGCGAGCTTTCCGGCCAGACCGCCAGGCTCGTCGCGCGGATCAAGAGCCTGGGCGTTCCGGACGCGGACCTCACCACCACGTCCTACTCGCTGGGCCCGTCGATGTCGAACGACGGCCAGACCATCACTGCCTACCGCGCGTCCGAAGAGCTGCTGGTCAAGTGGCACAACGTCGACACCGTGGGCAAGGCGGTAGACGCGATCGTGCAGCAGGGCGGCGCGACGAACATCTGGGTCAGCTTCGGCTTCAACAACCCCAAGGTGGTCGAGGCCCAGGCGCGCTCGCAGGCGGTCGTCGAGGCGCGGGCCAAGGCCGACGCCATGGCGTCGGCGGCGGGCGTCAAGGTGGGACAGGTTCTGCTCGTCAGCGACGTGACGAGCTCGCTGCGCTACCCGGGCGCGATCGCGTACGCCGGAGCGGCAGCCGCCGCGCCCGTGCCGACGCAGGTGCCGGTGGGGCAGGTCGACGTGCAGGTCAGCGTTGAGGTCGACTACGCGATCGCATGATCTGTGGGCGCTAGATCGAGGTGAACAGCGTGACCGCTCCGCTCGCGATGAGGACCGCGCTCCATCCGAGGTCGAGGTTGAACCAGGCACGGCGCAGTATGCGCAGCCCGACCTTCTCGTAGACCACGATCGCGATCGCGCCCATCACGATCACCATCGCCAGCACGTGGAGTGACGCGGCGGCCGCGGCCTGGAGCGAGACCTCGCGCAGGCTGTGGTACGACGCGTACACGGGGAGTCCGAGCAGGACGGGCGCGAGCATCAGGCCGGCGCCGTGCGCGGACGACATGAGGAAGGACCAGCCGGTCAGGCCCGCCGGTCCGATGCGCATGCCGAATCCGCGCGGGTGGTTGCGCGGCCGGGCCAGCTTGTAGACGCCGAACGAGACGAGGACCAGCGCGGCGGCCAGGCGGATGAAGAAGGGCGGCACCACGGCTTCGGACAGGGAGACCGCGACCACGACGATGACGATCGACGCCTCGTGCCCGAGCGCGATCGGGAGCAGGGAGCCGAGCACCGCGTCGCGGCTCTTCTCCTGCAGGCCGCGGCCGACCGCGAACAGCCAGCCCATCCCCGGGTTGAGGCCGTGGTAGGCCCCGAGCAGCACGAGCGCCGCCCAGGGCCACCACGCGTTTCCGCCGCTCACGAGAAGCAGTACGAGTCGGACGAGGCGTCGCCGCCCTGGAGGTGGACCTGGTGCGCGCGCTGCTCGAACGTGGTGAGGAATCCGCCATCCAGGCTGAGTCCGCCGTCGGGACCGGCGTGGATCAGCGTCGCCCAGCTCCTGATGCCCTCGGGATAGAACTGGTCGTCCCAGCTCGCGTAGAGCGAGTTGGAGAGATAGGCCCGCTTGCCGTCGCGGCTGAGCTCGACCATCTGCGGGCCGCCGTTGAGCGGGCCATCGCCACTCGGGTGCGCCGCCTTGCGCACGATGCCGCCGAGGTGCACGCTGCCTGTCTGCTTGGGGTTGAAGGGATCGCTCACGTCGAACCGCAGGAACTCGCCCGTGCCCCACGCGGAGACGTAGAGCCAGCGGTCGTCGAGCGAGAGGTTGATGTCGGTGACCAGCGGCGGGACGGCCTTGAAGCCCTTGAGCAGGGGCGGCAGGACGTCAGGGTCGGCCGGCTCGGCCGGGATGTCGATCACCTTCTTCACCCGGTACGTGTCGCCGTCCAGGTACCAGGTCCAGATCGACGAGCTCAGGTCCTTGAGGCTGGTGACGACGCCGACGAACCCGTAGGCCTTGCCCGGGTCGTGCGCGGGTCGCAGCTCGAGCACCATCTGGTACTCGGCGCCCAGGTCGATCTCCTGGCGGTGCCGGCGCTTGGGCAGGTCCCAGATGTGGAGCTTGTGGCCGTACCTGCCGCCGAGAAGCAGCTCCGGGTTGACACCGTTCTCGACCATGTTCGGCGTGCCCCATTCGCTGGTGATGGCGGTGTCGTAGCCGAGGTGCCACCAGAAGTCGTAGGCGAGCTCCTGCGGCCCGCGGTCGAGCTCCCACCGGCCCTTCACGGCGAAGGTGTCGTGGTCGATGACGAACACGCCGCCGGGCGCGTCGCCGTCCGGGTTGCCCAGGGCGCTGACGTAGATGCCGTCGGGGCCGCAGTGCACGGTGTGCGGCCGGCTGTAGCCGGCGCGCTCGGCGATCTCCTTCGCCTCGATGGTGTGCACGAGCTTGGGCTGACGGGGGTCGGGCTTGGTGTCGAAGACGTAGATCCGCGAGGAGCGCAGGCCGGGGACGAGCAGGTAGCGGCGCTCGAGGTGCGGGTGGGGGGCGTAGGGGCAGAGCGCGGAACTGCACACGTTCCAGCCGAAGTGGTGGAACTCGTCGCCCGTGTGGGGGGCGTCGACGCGGCCGAGCTGGCGGCCGAAGGTCTTCGACGTGGAGTCGACGTCGAGCGTGACCAGGCCGTCAGGGCGCTTGCGCTCGGGGTCGAAGGTCACCATGTAGGCCAGGGTTTCGACGGGCGCCTCGGCGGCGAGGCGGGGCGACGGGTAGATGGACTGGTCGGGCCGTAAGAGGGTGGTGGCCAATCTGCTGTGCTCCTTTCAAAGCCATCGTGGATGGGGGGCGGCAGCCTGCGGGCGGCAGCCGGCAGCCGGAGGGCTGCGGGAAAGGAAGGTCGCCTGCGGTCCGGGCGAGCGGCCGGCCGGCCGGCCCGGTTTCTAGCGACCTAGCAGGTACAGAAGCAGTGCGGCGCCTCGAGCAGGCGGTGGGCGGGGAACTCGATGTCCTGTCGGTGCATGTTCTCTGACATCCGCTTCGGGCAGTTTAACCGCCCCCCGGGCGGCTCTGTTCCGGGGCCCGTGGCTTATCGTCCGGGGAGACGATGATCAAGGTCTACCCGGACCGGCGGTGGCCGGCGTTCCTGCGCGTGCTGGCCGACACGATCGTGTTCGCGTGGGCGGTCGTGTGGGCGTATCTCGGGTTCCTGGTCTTCCAGACGATCATGGGGCTCGAGGTGATCGCGGACGGGATCAGGAACACGGGGCTGACGTTCGATCAGTGGATCGGCGCGTTTCGCCACGCGGTGCCGGGCGGGATTCCCATCCTCACGCAGTTTCTGGTCAACGCGGCGAACACGCTGCAGCGCTATTCGGGCGATCCGCTGATCTCGGCGGGGCAGAGCATTCACGACGCGATCCTGCGCATGGCGATCGTGATGGCGGTGCTGGTGGCGGTGCCGCCGATCCTGCTGGTGGTGCTGCCCTACATGGGGTGGAGGTGGCGGGACATGCGGGAGACGGGGGCGGCGCTGGCGTTCGTGAGGATCGCGTCGCTGACGGGGCGGGCGGATGCGGCGCGGGCGGTGCTGGCGTATCGGGCGGTGTCGACGCTGAGCTTTCGGCAGCTGATGTCGGCGAGCGCGGATCCGGTCGGGGATCTCGTGGAGCATCGGTATGAGCGGTTGGCGGACGCGATGTTGAAGCGGGCGGGGTTGGATCCGGGGCGGCTGGCGCCGCCGGAGCTGCCGGAGCTGCCGCCGCATCGGGGGCGATAGGGGCGGTTCCTTTTCGGGGGTCGCCTTCGTTCTTCTGTTTTCTTGGT
>CAZLJC010000010.1:0-7280 GCA_964559855.1 uncultured Actinomycetes bacterium | reverse complement strand
GGGCAGGGGCGCGTTTGGCGCAGAACGCGCGGAATGAGGTCGGCGGCGGGGCGGCAACGACGGCGGCGGCGGCGGCGGAGCCTAGAACTGGCAGCCCCGGCAGAAGTTCAGCGGCTCCCGGTTCGACCCCAGCTGGCTGATCCGGTGTCCGCACCGCGGGCAGGTCTTCCCTCCCTTCATGTGCACCGCCATGAACGACCGGTCCTGCTTCGACTCCTCATAGCTCGGGTTGGCCAGGATGGCTTCGATCGCCCGGGACAGCACCAGCGGGATCGCCGCAAACAGCGCCTCCTCGTCCGCCGGCTTCAGCGACGCGCGCCGGCGCAGCGGAAGCAGCCGCGCCTCCCACAGGATCTCGTCCGAGTACGCGTTTCCGATCCCCGCCAGGAATTCCTGGTTCCGCAGCAGATCCTTCAGCTCGTCTCGGAACCGGCGCAGGCGCTTGCGGAACGCGTCCAGCCCCATGGCCGGCACGGCGTCCGCCTCCGGGCCCTGCGCCGCCCAGCCCGGCACCTCCCGGTCGCAGTCCTCGACCCAGTAGATCCGGCCCATGTCGCGAAAATCCAGGTAGCGCAGCTCCACCTTCCCCTCCACGCGCAGCGTGAAGACCTCGGTGGCGGGCACGGCGTCCTCGGGTCCGGCGACCTGGAACCGCCCGCCCAGCATCGGGTTGATCACCAGCCAGCGCGGCGACCCGCCGCCACCCAGCTCGGTCCCGAACACCATGTGCTTGCCCCGCCGCGTGAGCGAGGTGATGCGCCGCGCCGGGAGATCCAGCGCGAAGTTGTCGACCGGGTAGCGCAGCAGGTGGCCCTTCTTCGGGTTGACCGACGCGGCCGTGATCAGCTTTCCCTCCACGCGCGGCGCGATTCGCATCCGGAGGGCCTCCAGCTCGGGCAGCTCGGGCATGGCGCACAAAATACCGACAATCTGTTTGGCCTCCAAATCCACATGGGATAAATCCGTTCGTGAGATCGGACAGGTTCACGGAAAAGGCTCAGGAGGCGCTGCAGGAAGCTGCGGAGCTTGCGCGCGAGCACGGCAACCAGGCCGTGGAGCGTGAGCACCTGCTGCTCGCCCTGGTCCGGCAGACCGACGGGGTGGCGCGCACGCTGCTGCAGCGCGCGGGCGCGTCCGTGCAGGCGCTGGAGCCGGCCCTCGTGTCCGATATCGAGCGCTTTCCCAAGGTCAGCGGCGGCGGCCAGCCCTACCTCGGCGACGCTCTGAGCAAGGCGCTCGAGGGCGCGGAGCGCGAGGCCGAGCGGCTGAAGGACGAGTACATCTCGACCGAGCACCTGCTCCTGGCCCTCACCGACATGCCGGTCCTGAAGAACGCCGGCGCCACGCACGACGCGCTCCTGGGCGCGCTGCGCCAGGTCCGCGGCAACCAGCGCGTGACCGACCAGAACCCCGAGTCGAAGTACCAGGCGCTCGAGAAGTACGGGCGCGACCTCACCAAGCTGGCCCTGGAAGGCAAGCTCGACCCGGTCATCGGCCGGGACGAGGAGATTCGCCGCGTCATCCAGGTCCTGTCGCGCCGCACCAAGAACAACCCAGTCCTCATCGGCGAGCCCGGCGTGGGCAAGACCGCCATCGCGGAGGGCCTCGCCCAGCGCGTCGCGCAGGGCGACGTCCCCGAGGGCCTGAAGGGCAAGCGCGTCGTCGCGCTCGACCTCGGCTCCCTCGTCGCCGGAACCAAGTTCCGGGGCGAGTTCGAAGACCGCCTGAAGGCGGTGCTCAAGGAGATCGAGAGCTCCAACGGCCAGGTCATCCTGTTCATCGACGAGCTGCACACCCTGGTCGGCGCCGGGGCGGCCGAAGGCGCGATCGACGCGGCCAACCTGCTCAAGCCCGCGCTGGCGCGCGGCGAGCTGCGCGCGATCGGCGCGACCACGCTCGACGAGTACCGCAAGCACATAGAGAAGGACGCGGCGCTCGAGCGCCGGTTCCAGCCGGTCTTCGTCGACCAGCCATCGGTCGAGGACACGATCAGCATCCTCCGCGGCCTGCGCGAGAGGTACGAGGTCCACCACGGCGTTCGGATCAAGGACACGGCCATCGTCGCGGCCGCCGTCCTGTCCAACCGCTACATCACCGACCGATTCCTGCCCGACAAGGCGATCGACCTGATCGACGAGGCGGCGGCCAGGCTGCGCACCGAGATCGACTCCATGCCGGCCGAGCTCGACGAGCTGGAGCGGCAGATCCGCCAGCTCGAGATCGAGCGCGAGGCCCTGAAGAAGGAGACCGACCGCGCCTCCAAGGACCGCCTCGCGGCGATCGAGAAGCAGCTCGCCGAGCTGACCGAGGAAAGGACAGGGCTGCGCTCCCGCTGGCAGCAGGAGAAGGAGATCATCACCCGGATCCGCGCCCTCAAGGCCAAGCTCGAGGAGGTCCGCGGGGACGCCGAGCGGGCCGAGCGCGCGGCCGACTTCGCCAAGGCCGCGGAGCTGCGCTACGGGAAGGCGGTGGAGATCGAAAAGCAGATCGCCGAGGTCAACGAGCGCCTGAGCGGCCTGCAGGGCGGACGGCCGCTGCTGAAGGAGGAGGTCACCGAGGAGGACATCGCCCAGATCGTCGCCCGGTGGACCGGCATCCCGGTCTCGAAGCTGATGGAGGGCGAGGTCGCCAAGCTCATCCAGATGGAGTCGCGCCTCCACGATCGCGTGATCGGCCAGGCGGAGGCGGTGACGGCCGTGGCCAACGCCGTGCGGCGCTCCCGCTCAGGCCTGTCCGACCCGAACCGGCCAGTCGGCTCCTTCATCTTCCTGGGACCGACCGGCGTGGGCAAGACCGAGCTGGCTCGCGCGCTGGCCGAGTTCCTCTTCGACAACGAGCAGGCGCTGATCCGCCTCGACATGTCCGAGTACCAGGAGAAGCACACCGTCGCACGGATGCTGGGCGCGCCGCCCGGCTACGTGGGATACGACGAGGGCGGCCAGCTGACCGAGGCCGTGCGCCGGCGCCCCTACTCGGTGGTGCTTTTCGACGAGATCGAGAAGGCGCACCCGGACGTGTTCAACGTGCTGCTCCAGATCCTGGACGACGGACGCCTGACCGACGGCCAGGGCCGCACGGTCGATTTCCGCAACACCGTGCTGATCATGACCTCGAACCTCGGCGGCCAGCTGATCACCGAGATGTCGGACCGGCCGTTCGACGAGGTGCGCGACGCCGTGATGGGCGTGCTGCGCAACCACTTCCGGCCTGAGTTCCTGAACCGCGTCGACGAGATCATCGTGTTCAAGCCGCTGACCCAGGAGCAGCTGGGCGCGATCGTGGACATCCAGCTGGCCCGGCTGCAGAAGCGGCTCGACGAGCGCAAGGTGGTGTTGGACGTGACGGCCGCCGGACGGCAGCTGCTGATCGAACGGGGCTGGGACCCGGTGTACGGCGCCCGGCCGCTGAAGCGGACGATCCAGCGCCTGGTGCAGGATCCGCTGGCGCTGCGGCTGCTGGAGGGCGCGTTCGGCGAGGGCGACGTGATCAGGGTCGACGTGAGGGGCGGAGAGCTGGTCTTCGAGAAGGAGGAGAGGCCGGCGGCCGCCGCGGCGGCGCCCGTCGCTTCCTGATCCGCGTCAGCTACAGGCCGTCCCGTCGGCCGGCATCGTGAGGTGGATCAGGTAGGCGTCCTCAGCCGCGTGCGCGCACGTGCTCACGTCGTATGAGGTGTGGCCGTTGCCGTTGCGGGTGAGCAGCACCGAATTGGCGATCTGCTGATGCACCGCCTGTGCCCAAGCGTAGGGCGTGGCCGAGTCGTTGGTTCCGCCCACGAGCAGGATCGGGGTAGCGCCCGGCGCGTCGAGCGGACCAGGCTGGCGCGTCGGCTTGACCGGCCAGTAGGCGCAGATCAGCCAGTCGTACTGGAACGCGGGCCCGAACAGTGGTGAGGCCGCCGCGTACTTCTGCCCGAGCGAGTCGTAGAACGCGATGTCCGGGTTGACCGGGTGGTCGAGGCAGTTGATCGCGTTGTTGGCGTCCTGGCTGTTGGAGTAGGTGCCGTCGGGGTTGCGCTGGTAGTAGACATCGGACAGCGCCAGCAGGACCGCGCCATTGCCGTTCTCGGCCTGAACGAGCCCTGTGTCGAGGTACGTCCAGAAGCTCTGGTCGTACAGCGCGGTGAGCACGCCGTTGAGCGCGATCGCGCGCGTCAGCTCGCGGGTGCCGACGCGGATCGGGGCGGTGTCGAGCCGGTTCATCAGGTCGGTCAGCTTCTGGCCCGGATCGCCGGTCGCGGCGAACTTGCACGGACTGGCGGCGGCGCGGCGCGCGCGGCAGTCGGTGAGGAAGGCCTGCAGGTTGTTCTCGAAACCCGTGAGCTGCGTGTAGTCGAGCTCGGCGGCCGACCGGTTCGGGTCGACGACAGCGTCGAGTGACATGGCGCGCACGTGGGTGGGGAAGAGGTGCGCGTACATCTGGCCGAGCAGGGTGCCGTAGGACAGCCCGAGGTAGGTGAGCTTGCTGTCGCCCAGGGCGGCCCGGATCACGTCCATATCGCGCGCCGCGCTGGCCGTGTCGAGGAAGGGAAGGATCTTCGCGTTGCGCGTCTGGCAGGCCTGGACGTAGCTCTTGTCGGCGTCGATGCCGGTCTGCTTTTCCGCCGGGTCGTCCCAGACCGGGTCGATCGCGTTGAAGACGTCCTCCTGCGGGCCGTCGAGGCAGCGCACTGGGCTGCTCTGGCCGACACCGCGGGGATCGAAGCCGATGACGTCGAAGTACTTGTTGACGTTGGAGAAGGACGCGACGTCCTGCTGGAGGAAGGTGATGCCCGATCCGCCTGGACCGCCCGGATTGACGAGCAGCGAACCGATTCGTGAGCCCGGTTCGGTGGCCGGCTTGCGCAGCAGCGCGAGCTTGATCTTGTCTCCGTCCGGGTGCTTGTAGTCGAGCGGCACCGACACCGTCCCGCACTCGAAGCCGGCTCCACATGCCGACCAGGCCACGCTGCCCGGCGCGGGAAGCTGCGGAGAGGGGGTGTGGCTCGACTTCGCGACCGGTCCGGGGAGCGTGCACGCTGAAAGGACGGCGGCCGCGACGAGCACCAGCGCGCCGACGCGTCCCGTCACGGGGCGAGTGTACCGGTGGGTTTCGCTCAGACGTCCTCGGTGACGGTCTCGGGCTCCGGCCGCGAAGGTGCGTCCATCGGCGGCTGTCCCGGTGGGCGAACGCCAAGGCCGCCAGGCGGATCGCCGGGCCCCTCGCCCTCGCCGCGATGCTTCCACCGCATCTTGGGCGGCCGGTCGGCGCGATACTCGCGCGCTCGTTCGGCAGCGATCTCGAAGTTCTCGCAGAACTTCTCGTTGCCCGTGGTCAGGCGGAGTCCGAGCACGTCCTCGCGGAGCTCGTCCCAGTAGAGGTCGAAGGCGAATGCATCGAACAGCAGCGCCTCGGGCACGAGGTGATGCATCGCGAGCACGCTCATCTCCTCGAACACGTGCGCGAGGCCGATGTAGTCGTCGGGCTCGAGCCCTTTGCGCAGCAGCCGCGCGAAGGCCGCGCCCGTCGGCTCGCTGTGGAGCATCTGCATGAGCGCGACGAACACGCGCGCGTGGTCTGAGCTGACGCGGCCGAAGTCGGGTGCGGGGCGCCGCGGGTCCGGCGGATGCACGCCTACCAGCCTAAGCCACGGTCGTGGGTCAGGCCGTCACGTCGGCGTGCTGCCGGATGCGGCCGAGCGGTCCGAAGGCGACGATGAACGCCGACGCGAAAGCGATGACGCCGCCGATCACGATCGTCCACGGCGAGCCGACGATCCCGGCGACGATGCCGCCGAGGAAGTTCGCGAGCGGCCACGCGCCCCAGAACAGCGTGCGCATGGTGGCGGTCATCCTGCCCTGCAGACGGTCCGGTGTCACGGCCTGGCGGAGGCTGACCTGGATGATGTTGAAGATCGAGTCGGTGATGCCGGCGACAAAGCTGAGCGCGCAAAGCACCGCAACGGCATGTCCAAGCAGCGCGAGCGGCCACGCGGAGTACATCAGCGCGACGACGATGATCGAAAGGGTGAGCGAGCCGCCGACTCCGACACGGCGGGTGACGGCGCCGACCGCGAAGGCGCCGATGATCGCCCCGACTCCCGCGGCGACGAACACGATGCCGAGCTGCCCCGGCGTGAGGTGGACGTCGCGGTAGGCGAAAAGATATAGCGCGGGGTCCTGGAGATGGAACCCGAGGGCGCCGACGGTGAGCATCAGCGCGAGGCCGCGCAGGACGGGATCCCGCGCCACGAGCGCGATGCCTTCGCGGATGTCGACGAGCATGCTGGGGCGGGGCGCGTCCGCTCCGTGGGGCGGCGGCTCGGGGTGGCGGATCCAGACGATGCTCACCACCGACGCGGCGAAGGAGACGGCGTCCGCGACCAGCGCCTGGGCCGCGCCGATGACCTGGATCAAAAAGCCGCCGAGCCCCGGCCCGGCGAGGCTCGAGACGGAGAATGTGATCTCGAGCTTGGTGTTGCCCTCGAGCAGGTCGGCACGTCCGACGAGGGAGGGCAGGTAGGCGAGGTAGGCGATGTCGAAGAGGACCGTGCCGATCCCGAGCACGAACGCGACGGTGTAGAGCTGGAGCAGCGTGAGCACGCCGGCCACCGCGGCGAGGGGCACGGAGAGGATGGCGAGGCCGCGCAGCGTATCGGCCGCGATCATCAGCGGGCGCTTGCGGAGGCGGTCGACGATGACGCCGGCGAAGAGCGCGAGGAACGGGAAGGCGAGGCGCTGGAGGGCGGCGAGGAGGCCGACCTGGAAGGGGGTCGCGCGGAGCTGGAGGATGGCGATGGTCGGCAGCGCGAGAACGGTGACCTGGCTGCCGACGACGCTGATCGTCTGGCCGCCCCACAGCTTGAGGAAATCGTGATGGCGCCAGAGGCGCGTTCCGCCGAGCACCGGTGAACGTTAGCGGGGTGGGGTTTCGCGACGGCGCGCAGTGGTGGACGGGTGTTGGATGCGGCCGCGATCGGGGCCGCGTTCGGTGCGCACTATGATCACGGCATGAGAATTCGGATCGCCGACATTCCGGCCGACCAGGGAGCCTCATGGGGAGCGGTGCTCGCCGTGCTCCGGTTCGACAACCGGTCGGGCTGGAAGATGCACTGGACCGCGCACCAGCCGAAGGACGGCGAGCAGTTTTCGATCGTCGACATCGAGCTGCCGGGCGAGGACGTGGACGCGGCGCGCGCGGAGCTCGGGGAGGCCGTCGAGATCGTGAACGGCATCGCGCGCCAGGATCCGCTGAAGAGGATGGCTCCGGCCGATATCGGCCTGGCCGAGGTGCTGGTCAGCTAG
>CAZLJC010000009.1:67099-68400 GCA_964559855.1 uncultured Actinomycetes bacterium | reverse complement strand
ACCGGATCGCCCGGGAGGAGATCTTCGGGCCGGTCCTCTCCGTGCTCACCTTCCGCACGCCCAACGAGGCGGTCGAAAAGGCGAACAACACGCCCTACGGCCTGTCCGCCGGGGTGTGGACCGACAAGGGCTCGCGCATCCTGTGGATGGCGGAGCGGCTGCGCGCCGGCGTGGTGTGGGCGAACACGTTCAACCGGTTCGACCCGACGTCGCCGTTCGGCGGCTACAAGGAATCCGGCTTCGGCCGGGAGGGCGGCGTGCACGGACTGCTGCCGTACCTGGAGCTCAGCTGAATGGACGTGCGCAAGACGTACAAGCTCTTCGTCAACGGCGAGTTCGTGCGCTCGGAGTCGGGACGCGCGTACCGGCCGGACGGCGCCGGGATCAACGTGCCCCGCGGCTCGCGCAAGGACCTGCGCGACGCGATTCGCGCCGCCCGCACCGCCCTCCCGGGCTGGTCGGGACGGACCGCGATGAACCGCGGCCAGATCCTCTACCGCGCTGCGGAGATGCTCGACGGGCGCGCGGCGCAGTTCGTGGAGCTGCTCGGCGGCGGCGCGCGGGCGCGGCGCGAGCTGGACCAGGCGGTGGAGACGTTCGTCTGGTACGCGGGCTGGACCGACAAGCTGGCCCAGGTCACGGGCACGGTGAACCCGGTCGCCGGTCCCTACTTCAACTTCACGATCCCCGAGCCGACGGGCGTCATCGGCATCGTCGCGCCCGAGCAAGCTCCGCTGGCCGGGCTCGTGCGCCGCGTCGCTCCGGCGCTGTGCGGAGGCAACGTGGTGGTGGCGATGGCGTCCGAGTCGCGCCCGCTGCCCGCGCTCACCCTGGCCGAGGTGCTCGCGACCAGCGATCTGCCGCCGGGTGTCGTCAACGTGCTGAGCGGCCAGCGCAAGGAGCTCCTGCCCTGGCTCGCGGGCCACATGGACGTCAACGCGATCGACGTCGCGGGCTGCACCGCCGATGAGGTCAAAGCGGTCGAAGAAGCCGCCGCGGGCAACGTGAAGCGCGTGATCAGAGTCATCGAATCGGAGCACAGCCCGCACCTCATCACCGCATTCATGGAGATGAAGACCGTCTGGCATCCGATCGGGGTCTGAAGCCGGGTCGCCGCGGATGAAGGTCGTCATCCCCGGCGGGACCGGCGAGCTGGGCTCGATCCTCGCCGGTGCCTTCTCCGCGGGCGGCAACGAGGTCGTGGTCCTGAGCCGCCGGCCGCGCCCGGCACCCTGGAGGAGCGTCGCGTGGGATGGCGCCGGCCCGGGCGAGTGGACGCGCGAGCTCGAGGGCAGCGACGT
>CAZLJC010000009.1:38230-66999 GCA_964559855.1 uncultured Actinomycetes bacterium | reverse complement strand
CGTGGGATGGCGCCGGCCCGGGCGAGTGGACGCGCGAGCTCGAGGGCAGCGACGTCGTGATCAACCTCGCCGGACGCACCGTGAACTGCCGCTACACGGCGGCGAACCGAAGGGAGATCCTGGACTCCCGTGAGGCGTCGACGCGCGCGGTGGGGAACGCAATCGCAGCCGCGAGCACGCCCCCTCGCGTCTGGCTGCAGGCGAGCACCGCGACCATCTACTCGCATCGCTTCGACGCGGACAACGACGAGCTCACCGGTGAGATGGGCGGCCGTGAGCCCGGCGCGCCCGAGAAGTGGCGGTTCAGCATCGATGTGGCGCGAGCGTGGGAGCGGGCGGCGTCGGAGATCGCGACCCCGCGGACGCGCAAGGTACTGTTGCGGACCGCGATCGTGATGAGCCCGGATCGCGCCGGGACGTTCGGCCTGCTCTACCGGCTCGTCCGCCTCGGCCTCGGCGGGTCGGTGGGCGGCGGCCGGCAGTTCGTCTCCTGGATCCACAACGTCGATTTCGCGGAGGCGGTGAAATGGCTCGCCGGATCGACGCTCGAAGGGCCGGTCAACCTCGCATCGCCTGAGCCGATTCCCTACCGGGACTTCATCGGCAGGCTACGTCATGCCGCCGGAATGCCGGTCGGGTTGCCCGCCTCGACCTGGATGCTCGAGGTCGCGAGCTTCGCGCTGCGCACGGAGTCCGAGCTGCTGCTCAAGAGCCGGCGCGTGCAACCGCGCCGGCTTCTCGACGACGGTTTCACGTTTCGCTTCCCGTCCTGGAGCGCGGCGAGCGAGGACCTCGTCAACAAAATGAGGATGCTGCGCGAAGAATTGCCGAGCGCCGGCCAGGGGACTTCACGTCCGGCTTAAAATTCGACGTGATGGCGGAAGTCCTGACCAGGCCGGCCCCGAACGAAACCTCGGGACCAGGCATGGACAGGCCCGGCACCGGCAAGCCGATGATCTCGTCGGCGCAGATCGCGCGTCGCGTGCGGCAGCTCGGCCGCAAGGTCTCGGAGCAGTACGCGGACATCGACACGCCCCTGGTCATGGTCGTCATCCTCAAGGGTGCGACCGTGTTCGCGGCGGACCTGCTGCGCAGCCTCACGATTCCAGCCGAGCTCGAGTTCATCCGCGCCTCGAGCTATCCGACCGGCACCTCGAGCAACGGTCACCTGCGGCTCGCTCACATGGTCGAGGGCCCGTTGGTCGGCCGTCACGTGCTGCTCGTCGAGGACATCGTCGACTCCGGCGTGACGGTGAATGAGATCGCCAAGCGGATCCGCCGCCTGGGCGCCGCCTCGGTGCGCCTGGCCGCGCTGCTCGACCGACCGGCGCGCCGCCAGGTCGAGGCCAAGATCGATTTCACCGGATTCGTGATCCCGGACCGCTTCGTGATCGGTTACGGGCTCGACTACGCGGGGCTGTACCGCGAGCTCCCGCACATCTACTCGCTGACCTAGCGCTGCTCCGCTACTTCAGCAGCTTCCGGCGCAACCTCAGGGACGCGAGCGTCACTCCGAGCAGCGCCAGCACGATCAAGTAGAGGACGTCCCACGCCTGCGCCCATCCGGCCGACCCGGTGGTGAGGCCGCGGATCAGGTCCACACCGTGATAGAGCGGCGTCAGCTCGACCAGCACCTGCACGGGCGCCGGATAGACGCTGAGCGGGAAGAAGCTGCCGGAGAACAGGAACATCGGCTGGAGGATCAGCTGCACGAGGTCGAAATCCTCCCAGCTCCGCACAAAGGTGGTCGTCGCGGCCCCGAGCGCCGCGAAAGTGAAACCGATCAGGATCGCCGCCGGTACCGCGAGGATGGCCAGCGGCGAGGAGACCAGGCCCAGGATCGCCATGAGGACGATGAAGCCGATCGAGTAGAGGCTGCCCCGGGCGACGGCCCACATCACCTCGCCGAGCGTCGCGTCCTCGACGCCGACCGGCGTCGCGATGATGGCCTGGAACACGCCTCCGTAACGCAGCTTCCAGAACAGGTTGAAGGTCGACTCGTAGATCGCGCCGTTCATGGCGGACGACGCCATGAGGGCCGGCGCGACGAACATGGCGTAGCTCACGGCATGGCCGCCGCCGAGCGGGATGTTCCGCACCAGCGAGCCGATGCCGAACCCGATGCCCAGGAGGTAGAGCACGGGCTCGACGAAGCCCGTCAGGATCAGCATCCACTGGTGCCGGTAGGCCATCAGGTTGCGCTCGACGATGTGCGTCGAGCGCCTGCTGAGGCGCGGCGTCAACAGGCTGATGCTCATCCGGCCAGCCTCCGCAGGAACGTCCTCTGCGCGAGGGCGAACCCCACGACGAAGTACGCGAGGATCACCAGCAGGTGCAGCCCGGCATCGCCGCCGCCGATGTTCCCCAGCACGAGGCCCCTGCAAAGCGCCACGCCGTGGGACAGGGGCGTCGCCCACGCCACGAGCTGGAGCAGCAGGGGCAGCCTGGTGAGCGGAAAGAATGCGCCTCCGAGCAGGAACAGCGGCATGATCACGAAGCGGCCGAGGGTGGCGAAGCCGCCGTCGTTTCTCTGGAGCGCCGTGTAGGCGAGGATCGGGGTGGCGAACGAAAGCCCGGTCAGCGCCGCCGCCGGGATCACGAGCAGCGACTCGGGAGTGCGCGCGACCCCGAAGAGCGCCATCACGAGCCAGAACAGCGAGCCCACCATCAGCACGCGCGCCAGGACCCAGCACACCTCGCCCGCCAGCACCTCAACGACGCGGACAGGCGTGGCGAGCATGGCCTCGTAGATGCGGTCCCACATGATCTTGCCGAGGATCGGGTACATGCACTCGAACGCCGCGGTCTGCATGGTGGCCGCGGCGATCAGGCCGGGCGCCAGAAAGTCGATGTAGGCCACGCCGCCCACGCCGCCGGCGCCCCGGTTGACGAAGGAGCCGAGGCCGATGCCCATGGCGCCGAGGAAGAACAGCGGCGTGAAGAACGAGACCATGATCGAGCCACGCCAAACGCGACGGAAGACCATCGCGTTGTGCTCGACGACGTGCAGCGTCCCGGCCGCGACGCTCATTCGATCAGGCTGCGCCCGGTGAGGCGGAGGAAGACGTCCTCCAGGCTGCTGCGCCGGACGAGCGAGCTCTCGGGCCGAAGCCCGGCGCGGTGCACGGCGGCCACGGCGGCGTCGCCGTCGGACGTGTAGAGGAGCACGCGATCGGCGAGCACCTCCACGCGGTCGGCGAAGGTGTTGAGCCGCCCGTCCACGTGCTCCTGTTCGTCGAGCGGAAAGCGAAGCTCGACCACCTCACGCGTCGCGTAGTGGTCGATCAGCTCCCGTGGCGAGCCCTCGGCGACGATCTTCGCCTTGTCCATCACCACGAGCCGGTCGCACAGCTGCTCCGCCTCGTCCATGTAGTGCGTGGTCAGAACCAGGGTCACGCCCCGCTGCTTCAGCCGGTACAACCGGTCCCACACGAGGTGACGCGCCTGCGGATCCAGGCCCGTGGTCGGCTCGTCGAGGAGCAGGAGATCCGGACGGTTGATCAGCGCGCGGGCGATGGTCAAGCGGCGCTTCATCCCGCCGCTGAGGTTGTCGACCTTGTCCTTCGAGCGCTCTTTGAGCTGCACGAACTCCAGCAGCTCGTCGGCGCGCTCGCCACCCTCGCGCCACGGGATGTCGAAGTAGCGGGAGTACATGACCAGGTTCTCGCGCACCGTCATCTCGAGGTCGAGCGTGTCGGCCTGGGGCACGACGCCGAGCCGGCCGCGGATCCTGGCGCCCTCTCTTGCCGGGTCGAGGCCGAAGACGGTCAGCTCACCGGACGTCACCGGAGAGACGCAGCCGATCATCCGCATCGTCGAGGTCTTGCCGGCGCCGTTCGGCCCGAGGAAGCCGAAGGCCTCGCCGCGGGAAACGGTGAAATCCACGCCGTCGACGGCCTTCAAGTCGCCGAAGCGCTTGGTCAGCCGCCGGGCCGTGATGAGAGAGGGGGCGTCCGTGTTCATGATTTGATCTCGTGTCCGACTACCGATCTTGGCCGAAAGCGGAGCTGCACTGCCACCTGGACGGCGCCGTCCGCGTGTCGACCGCCGAGGAGTTGAGCGGCCGCCGTGGCCTGCGCATGGTCGCGCCCGACGACTGCCCGAGCCAGGCAGAGTACATCAAGTACTTCGACGACGCGATCGCGGTCATGCAGACCGAGGCCGCGCTCGAACGGATCGCGTACGAGCTGTGCGCCGACTCCGCGGACGAGAACATCGACTACCTCGAGGTGCGGTGGGCGCCCCGCCTCCATCTCCGGGATGGATTGACCGTCGACCGGGTGATCGAGGCGGTGCTGCGCGGTCTTGCCGCGGGCCCGATCACGGCCGCCGCCATCGTGTGCGCCATGCGGCAGCACGCGCCGGAGGACAACGTCGAGCTCGCGCGGCGCGCGGGCCGGTTCGCCGGGAAGGGCGTGGTGGGCTTCGACCTGGCCGGAGACGAGGCGCGTTATCCGGCCTCGCCCCAGCGGGCGGCGTTTTCCGCCGCCCGGGCCTCAGGCCTGCACCTCACCTGCCACGCCGGCGAGGCGGGCGAGCCTTCCAGCGTCGAGGAGGCGCTGGACCTGGGCGTGGAGCGGATTGCGCACGGCGTCATCGGGGCCCGCGACCCGCGCATCGTGGACCGCGTGCGTCAGGAGGGGGTCGTCCTCGACATGTGCCCGACCGCGAACTGGAAGTGCAAGGCGGTGAGGTCGTACGCGGAGCATCCGCTGCCCCGACTGGTGCGCACCGGCGTGCGCTGCACGATCAGCACCGACTCGCGGACGGTGGCCGCGACAACCCTCTCCCGAGAGTTCGAGCTGATGTCGGAGGCCGGCATGACGGACACCGAGCTGCGCGCGTGCAACGCGACGGCCTACGCGGCGCGGTTCGGCTAGACGCGGGGAATCAGTTGCCCGTGCCGAACAGCCGGTCCCCGAAGTCACCGAGCCCGGGGACGATGTACGACCGGTCGTTGAGGCGCTCGTCGAGGGCGGCCGTGTACACGTCGACCTCCGGATGCCGCTCCTCGAGCACCTTCACGCCCTCGGGCGCGGCCACGACGCAGATCATCCGCGCCCCGGTGCCGCCCGCCTCCGTGATCATGTCGAGCGCCTGTGCGGCCGAGCCGCCGGTGGCGAGCATGGGATCGAGCAGCAGCGGGATCTTGCCCTGCAGCCGCGGGAGCTTGTTGTAGTAGATCCGCGCGACCGCCGTCTGCTCGTCGCGCTCGAGCCCGATGTATCCGACGCTCACCCTCGGCAGCAGCTCGAGCACCGGCGCCAGCAGGCCGAGCCCGGCGCGCAGCACGGGGATGGCCACGACCTCCTGCTCCACCTCGAGCGAAGGCGCATCGGCGAGCGGGGTGCGCACAGTGCCCGCTCGCGCCGGCAGGTCGGCCGTCGCCTCGTAGAGGAGGAGCGTGATCACGTTTCGCGCCAAGGTGCGGAACTCGTCGGGCTGCGTCGCAACGTCGCGCAGGCCGCGCAGGCTGTCCGCGACCAGCGGGTGCTTACTTACGTGGAGCGGCACGCTTGTCGCGCTCGATCAGCCGTCGCAACGCGTCGACCGCGACCTTGAGCATGCGGTCCATGTAGGACGGGTCCAGGTGATGGATCTCGCCGGCCCCCAGCTCGTCGACGCAGAGGTTGACCGTCCCCGCGCGGAGGCCGCGCAGGCGCGAAACGACGAACAGGGTGGAGGTCTCCATATCGTTGCTCAGGATGCCGGCCTTGGACCACATCTCCAGCTCGTCGCGCAGGTGCGGCCGGGGCATGCGCTCCGGCACGAGGTCCGAGTACAGCGCGTCGACCGAGCGGATGACGCCCACGTGGTGGCGGAACCCTGCCGCCTCGGCGGCCTCGACCAGCGCCTTGACGATGTCGAGCGACGCGACCGCCGGGTACTCCTTCGGCACGTAGCCGTCCGGTGTCCCTTCGCTGCGCACCGAGGCGAGCGCGATCACCAGGTCGCCCATCTTGATCTCGGGTTGCGCCGCGCCGCAGGTGCCCACGCGCAGGAAGGTGTGCACGCCGAGCTCGTTCAGCTCCTCCACGCCGATCGCGACCGAAGGGCCGCCCATGCCGGTGGACATCGTCGACACGGGCACGCCGCTCAGGTTGCCGGTGAACGTGCGGTACTCGCGGCTGAACGCGACCTCCCTCGCGCCGTCGAGGTATTTCGCGATCATCGGCGTGCGGCCGGGGTCGCCGGGCACCAGCACGTACTGGCCGACGTCGCCCGGCCCCAGCCCGACGTGGTACTTCTTCTCGGTTACTGCCACGGCCCCCGAATACTAATGCTCGCCTCGGACCCCGTCCCGGTCCACCCGGGCGAGCACGTGCCGCGGACGCTTCACCGGACGATCGCTCAGCCTCCAGGCCGCGACCAGCCGCGGCCGCACTCGCTCGATCAGCTCGCGCGAGCGGGCGTGGGCGACCACGAGCGGATCGCCCTCCTTCACCTCGGCGCCGACGGGCGCCGCGATGACCAGCCCGGCCGCCGGGTCGACCTTTTCCTCTTTCCTCATCCGGCCCGCCCCGAGCTCCACAGAGGACATCCCCACCTCGAGGGCGTCGATCGATTCGACGTGGCCGTCCCGCTCGGCTGTGACGGCGACCTGCTCGGGCGCCACCGGGAGCCCGCGCTCCAGGTGCCCGCCCTGGGCCGTGAGCATCCGCTCGAACTTCTCCCGGGCTGCTCCGGAGCGAAGCACGCGCGCGGGGTCGGCCTTCACGCCGGCCAGCTCGCACATCTCGGCCGCCACCCGGACGCAGACCTCGATCAGCTCCTCGTCGCCCTTGCCCTCGAGCACGTCGAGCGCCTCCTGGACCTCGAGCGCGTTGCCCACGCTGCGACCCAGCGGGTTGTCCATGGCCGTCACCAGGGCGACGGTGCGCCGCCCCGCGCCTTCTCCCAGCTGGACCATCTCCTCGGCCAGCCCCTCGGCCGAGGACACGTCCGGCATGAAGGCCCCGCGGCCGAACTTCACATCGAGCACGATGGCGTCCGCGCCCGCCGCGATCTTCTTCGACATCACACTAGAGGCGATCAGCGGCACCGACGGAACGGTCGCCGTCACGTCGCGCAGCGCGTAGAGCAGCTTGTCCGCCGGCACCATGCGTGGCGACTGGGCCGCAACGGCCAGCCCGATATCGCGGACCTGCGCGATGAAGCGCTCGGGGTCCAGGTCGACCGTAAGCCCGGGCACGGACTCGAGCTTGTCGAGCGTGCCCCCGGTGTGCGCCAGCGCGCGCCCGCTGAGCTTGGGCACCTTCACGCCACACGCGGCGGCGAGCGGGCCGGCGACGAGGGTGACCTTGTCTCCTACGCCCCCGGTGGAATGCTTGTCGACCTTGATCCCCGCGATGGCGCTCAGGTCGAGCACCTCGCCGCTGGCGATCATCACCCTGGTCAGAGCCAGCGTCTCGGCCCGCGTCATGCCGCGGATGCAGACGGCCATGAGCCACGCGGCCATCTGGTAGTCCGCCATCTCGCCGCGGACGTAGCCCGAGACGATGAAGTCGATCTCCTCGCTCCTCAGCTCCTCGCCATCGCGCTTGCGGCCGATGACCTCGAGAGGGTTCATCGCGGCAATCCTTCCACAGTCCGGACCGCCGCAGAAAGCAGGTGTACAATCCGCGCGATCCAAGCGAATTGCGCCCAGTCGAGCTGGGCTCTTGAGAGAGATAGGGAGCGAAAGAGGATGGTGCACAAGCGGCTCAGGTTCCTGGGTGTCATGGCCGTCGTCGCGGTGGCGGTCCTGGCCTGTGGCGGAACTAACAACACGGGCGGATCGTCGCCCGCCAAGCAGTACAAGATCGGCCTAGTGACCGACATCGGCGGCCTGAACGACAAGAGCTTCAACCACCTGGCCTATGTCGGGCTGGAGAAGGCCAAGACCGACTTCGGCATCGTCGACAGCGTCACCGAGTCGCACAGCGGCAACGACTACGTGCCCAACCTGACCAACTTCGCCTCCAAGAACTACGACCTCGTCATCGGCGTCGGCTTCTTGATGCAGGAGGCGGTCGGCACGGTCTCGGGTCAGTTCCCGAACGTGCATTTCGCCATCATCGACGGCGCCGGGACCGACGCCAACTTCAACGACCTCAAGCACCCCAACGTCCAGTCGCTCTTCTTCAAGGAGCAGGACGCGGGCGCGATGGTGGGCGTGATCGCCGGCTGGATGGAGAAGAATGGCAAGGCGAAGAAGAACCAGCACGTGATCAGCGCGGTGGGCGGCATCAGCATCCCGCCGGTCAACCACTACATCGCGGGCTACAAGTGGGCCGCGAAGATGGAGGACCCGTCGATCAACGTCCTGGTCGGCTACTCGAACGACTTCACCGACCCGGCGAAGTGCAAGACCGTGGCCCAGAGCCAGATCGCGGCCAAGGCGGACATCCTCTTCCAGGTCGCGGGCGGGTGCGGGCTGGGCGTGCTGCAGGCCGCTGGCCAGGCGAATCTTTCCAGCATCGGCGTCGACGCCGACCAGAAGGACTCCGACCCGTCGGTCATCGCGAGCGCTCTGAAGAAGGTCGACGTCGCGACCTACACCGCGATCCAGAACGTCGTGCACGGCCAGTTCCAGGGCGGGGCGCTGACCTTCAGCATCCAGAACGGCGGCGCCGGATACGCGGTCGACAACTTCTCGGTTCCCTCCGACCTCCAGGCGGAGCTCGACAAGGTCCAGGGCGAGATCAAGTCGGGCCAGCTGACTCCGCCGGCCGATATCCCGGCGTAAAGAGCTGATCGGGGACGGGGCGCCTTGTCGACCCGTCCCCGCCACGCCGGGTTCCCCGAGGTGATCCGGCGTCTGTTTTCCGGGCTCGGCATGCCGCTGGGCTCCGTCGTGCTCGCGTTCGTGGTCGGGGGCGTCATCGTCCTGGCCACCGGCGGCAGCCCCCTCACCGCTTACGGCGCGCTGCTGTGCGGTGGCTTCGGCTTCCTCTGCACGCAGGGTGAGAACCCGGCGCTGCAGCTCTCGAACACCGTGGTGTTCGTCATCCCCCTGATCACGACCGGCGTCGCCGTCGCGCTGCCGTTTCGCGCCGGCCTGTTCAACATCGGCGCCGAGGGCCAGTACCTCGCCGGCGCCATCGCGTGCACCACGGTCGGGATCAAGTTCAGCACGCTGCCGTCACCGATCCTGCTGCCGATGGTGCTGCTCAGCGGCATGATCGCGGGCGGGCTGTGGGCCGGGGTCGCCGGAGTCTTGAAGGCGACGGTCGGGGCCCATGAGGTCGTGACCACGATCATGATGAATTACGTCGCGCAGTGGTTCCTGCGCTACCTGATCATCGGCGGCCCGCTGCAGCTTGCGTCCGGCACGTCGAAATCGCTTCCCATCGGCAGAGGCGCGCAGCTGGCGACCGTCCTGCCCAACGACAACGCACTCATCATCTTCGGCCTGCCCTCGAGCGTGTTTCGCGTGCACACCGGCCTGCTGCTAGCGCTCGCGGCCGCGGCCGCCTTCGCGTTTCTTTTGTGGCGGACGTCGCTGGGCTATGAGATCCGCGCCGTCGGCCAGAGCCAGAAGGCGGCGCGCTACGCGGGCGTCAGCGTGCGCCGGACCATCATCGTCACGATGCTGATCGCGGGAGCGTTCTCCGGCCTCGCCGGCGCGATTGACATCGCGGGCGTCGACCACAACCTGACCGACAAGTACTTCAGCGACACGACCGGATTTGACGCGATCGCGGTGGCCCTGCTCGGTTTGGGCAGCGCCGTGGGCATCGTTCTCGCCGCGGTGCTGTTCGGAGCGCTTCACGCCGGAGGCTCGGTCATGCAGGCTGACGCCAACATCTCGGGGAACCTGGTCTACGTGCTGCAGGCGCTGATCCTGTTCAGCATCGCGGCGAATTTCGTCGGCGCGATCCGCCAGCAGATCCCGGGGTTGCGTCGACCTCCCGCCGCCACCCTGCCCGGGGAGATGCCGCCGGCGGCGCCGATGATGAGCGAGGCGGCCGCGCCGCCGCCGGAGACCTGACGTGGCGGCGCTCGGCGACGTCTTCCATCTGCTCTTCACGGCGAACCTGTGGCAGGCGGCGCTGACCGCGGCGGTGCTCCTGCTACTGCCCGCGCTCGGCGGCACCATCTCGGAGCGCAGCGGCGTCGTGAACATCGCGATGGAAGGCATGATGCTGACGGCCGCCTTCTTCTCCGTCGCGGCCGACCTCGCGTGGCACAACCCCTACGCGGCGACCGCCGTGGGCATGCTGGCGGGCGCGTTGATGGCGCTGATCCACGCGGTCGTCTCGATCCGCTTCCGGGCCGACCAGATCGTGAGCGGAATCGCGATCAACATCTTCGCGACCGGGCTCACGGTCTTCCTCGTGAACCGGATCTATGGAATCCAGGACGTGGGCCACGTCGGCCAGCAGGCGCTGCTGCCGAACATCGACGTGCCCGGGCTCGACCAGCTGCCCTTCTTCGGCATGGTGCTGTTTCAGCAGAACATCGTCGTGTACGTCGCCCTGATCATCCTGGTGCTCACGGAGGTCGTGCTGTTCCGCACGCAGCTCGGCTTGCGGATCCGGGCCGTGGGCGAGCACCCGCAGGCGGCGGACACCGCCGGCATCAACGTCTATGCCATCCGTTACGGAGCCGTGATCACGAGCGGGCTGCTGTCAGGGCTTTCGGGGGCGTTTCTCGCCATCGGCATCTCGAACACGTTCGTGCCCAACATGACGGACGGGCGGGGCTACATCGCCCTGGCCGCCATGATCTTCGGGAAGTGGACGCCGCGCGGCGCCTTCGTCGCCTGCATGATCTTCGGCCTCGGTGAGGCGATCTACGCGAACAACTCGATCATCCACATCTCGCAGTACCTGCTCAGCATGCTGCCCTACCTGCTGACCCTGATCGTCCTCGCGGGAGTCGTCGGCCGCAGCACGCCGCCCGCCGCCGACGGCCTGCCTTACGTGCCGGGCGCGGAATGAGCGAGCAAGAGACCGGCGCCGCGCTCGCCGTCGACCTTCGGGGCGTGACGAAGCAGTTCCCCGGCGTGCTGGCCAACGACCATGTCGACTTCAGCGTCCGCCACGGTGAGATCCACGCGCTCGTCGGCGAGAACGGCGCCGGCAAGAGCACGCTGATGAACGAGCTGTACGGCCTCCTCCATCCGGACTCGGGCGAGATCTTGATCAACGGCAAGCCGGTGCGGATCAATGGACCGCGGGACGCCATCGCGCTCGGGATCGGCATGGTGCACCAGCACTTCATGCTGATCCCGGTGTTCTCCGTGGGCGAGAACATCATGCTGGGCCGCGAGCCGGTGACCGGCCCCGGCTTTTACGACCGGGCACGCGCGCGCAGAGACATCGCGGAGCTGACCAGGCGGTACGGCCTCGCGCTCGATGCGGACGCGCCGATGGGCGACCTTCCCGTGGGGCTGCAGCAGCGGGCGGAGATCGTGAAGGTCCTCTACCGCGGCGCCAACATCCTCATCCTCGACGAGCCGACCGGCGTGCTCACGCCTCAGGAGACCAAGGAGCTCTTCGTCGTGCTGCGCGACCTCGTGAAGAACGGCAAGACGATCATCTTCATCAGCCACAAGCTGAAAGAGGTGCTCGAGATCTCGGACCGCATCACGGTGATGCGCCGCGGCAAGGTGGTCGGCCACCTGATCACGAAAGACACGAACGAAGAGGAGATCGCGACCCTGATGGTCGGCCGGGAGGTCCTCCTCCGCGTCGACAAGAAGCCGGCGAAGCCGGGCGGCGTCGCGCTCAACGTGGAGAACCTCACCGCCAGCTCGGACCAGAACGTGCCCGCGTTGAAGGGCGTTTCGTTCGACCTGCACTACGGCGAGATCCTGGGGATCGCAGGCGTCGAGGGCAACGGGCAGAGCGAGTTGATGGAGGTGCTCGCCGGCACGCGGCGCGCCAGTGGAGGACGCGTCCTGCTCGCCGGGCGCGATATCACCACCATGGATGCGCGCAGCGAGCGCGAGGCAGGCGTCGCCTTCATCCCGGAGGACCGGCGTGGCACCGGCCTGGTCCTCGCCTTCTCGATCGCCGAGAACTCGATCCTGGGCCGCGAGCGAGAGCCGGCGTTTTCGTGGCGCCAATTCGTGCTCCGCCTGGTGGCGATCCGCGACTGGGCACGCCGGCTGGTCAAGGAATTCGACGTGCGCACGCCGAGCATCGACGTGGCGGCGCGCAACCTGTCCGGCGGCAATCAGCAGAAGGTGATCGTGGCGCGCGAGATGGGGAGCCGGCCCAAGGTTCTTCTTGCGGCGCAGCCGACGCGGGGAGTGGACATCGGGGCGATCGAGTTCATCCACCGTCAGATCGTGAAGGAGCGCGACGAGGGCGCCGCGGTGCTCCTCGTCTCCGCCGAGCTGGACGAGGTGCGCTCGCTCTCGGACCGGATCGCGGTCATGTACGAGGGCCGGATCGTGAGCATCGAGTCGCCGGACACGCCGGAGGAGCGGCTCGGGCTGCTGATGACCGGCGGCGGCACGCGCTCGGGAGCGGCTTAAAGCTCCTCGAGCAGCTCCGGGAGCTCGCTGATCGACCCGATCCGCCGCCATCCTTGCTGCGGCAGCTCTTCATCCGACACGTGCTCGTGCTGCCAGGTCACCTCGTAAGGGATGTGCACCGCCCGGCCTCCCAGCTCCACCACCGGCACCACGTCCGAGCGCAGCGAGTTGCCCACCATGACGAACTCCGCCGCCTCGATGCCGCGCCGCCTGAAGATCGCCCGGTAGGTGTCGACGCTCTTCTCGCTCAGGATCTCGACGCCGGCGAAGTGGTGGCTGAGCCCCGAGCGCGCCAGCTTCGACTCCTGGTCGAACAGATCGCCCTTGGTGACGACGATCAGCTCGTAGCGGCCGTCGAGCCGCTGAAGCGTCTGGGCCACGCCCGCGAGCAGCTCCATGTGAGATTGCAGCATCCGCTTGCCCCAGCCGAGGATCACCTCGAGGTCAGGAGTGGGGATCCGGCCGCCGGTCAGCTTGATCGCCGTCTCGAGCATGGACAGGGTGAAGGACTTGACGCCGTAGCCGTAGATCGAGAGGTTCTGTCGCTCCACCTCGGCGAGCCGCGTGTCGACGTCCGCGTCCGCCACGTGGCGGTGCACCAGCTCGCGGAACTCGTCCTGCGTGATCTTGAACCGCGTCTCGCTGTGCCACAGCGTGTCGTCACCGTCCAACCCCACGACCCGAACCGGCATAGCGACGCCACGAATTATCGGGTCTAGGGCCAGCTGCTCTTGACCAGGCTCCAATGCGCCCCGCCGTCGACTGTCCGGTGGACGTCCCCGCGTACGGTTCCGTAGCCGACCATGGCGTCCGCGAAGACGAACTGGCTCGCCACGCCGGCCGCATCCGAGTAGTCGTCGCTGAACGGGTGCCACGACCGGCCGCCGTCCGTCGACTCCTGGCCCGTCTGGATGCGCAGCCAGCGGTCGGCGGTGACGAAGGTCTCATCGCCCACGACCGGGCTTGAGTACTTCCACGTCGCGCCCGCGTCGGTGGACTGGAAGGCGAACGAGCGTTGAAAGCCCTGGTCGTCGGTCCCGGATGCGATCGCGAGGAATGAGCCGGCAAACCCCTGCAGCTCGCCGATCCGCAGGGCGGCGCCACCCGTCTCGGCGACCCAGCCCGGAGGAAGCTCGAAGGAATCCGCGTGCCACGTCACGCCGCCGTCGGTGGTCTGGTAGATCACCGGCGGGTCCGCCTCGTTCCAGGCCGCGAGGAAGCCGACGTTGGCGTTGACGAAGACCAGACGGTCCTTGCATCTGTCCTCTTCTACGCCGGTCGCCACGAGCCGGTCCCAGTGCCCGCCCCCGTCCATCGTGTGCCACAGGGTGATGGACTGAGTGGTGCAGCCGGGAGTCACGCCGGCGCTCAGCAGCGCCCATCCCTGATTCGAGTCGAGGAATGAGACGAATGGCGTTCCGGGCGCCCGCGGCAGGGCGCGCTGGGTCCACAACGCGCCCTCGTCGGTGGAGCGGAACAGATACAGGCCGCCGATCACCGCCCACACGACGTCGTGCGAAGGGGCGCTGAGCTGCGCCTGGCTCGGCATGGGGATGGGGCTCGGAGCGGAGCTTGGCGAGACGGCCGCCTGCGGCGCCGGGGAACCCTGGCAGGCGGCCACGAGAAGAGCGGCGAGCAGCCCTGTCACAGCCCGTTGTCTCACGTCGTTTGATACGACGCAGGGCGGCGCATCGTTACGAGCCGGAACAAACCTGCGCTCTAACCGGGTTCATGCTGAAGTCATGGAGAAGCTCAACGGAATCCACCACATCAGCGCGATCACGGCCGACGCGCCTCGGAACGTCCTCTTCTACGCGGGCGTGATGGGGCTCCGGCTCGTCAAGAAGACAGTCAACCAGGACGACCCGACGGTCTACCACCTGTTCTACGCGGACGAGGACGGCAGCCCGGGCGCCGACCTGACCTTCTTCGAGTACCCCGGCCTGGTGCGCGGTCGCGCGGGCGCGGGCATGATCCACCGCATCGGCTTGCGCGTCGCTTCGGAGGCAGCCCTCGACTTCTGGGCGGGGCGGCTGGCCGGAGCGGGCGTCGAGTCGGTCCGGGAAGACGGCCGACTGCGCTTCGCCGATCCCGAAGGCCTGGGCTTCGAACTGATCGCCGACCCGGCGGCCGACCGGCCGCTGGTCGCGCGGCATCCTGAGGTCCCGGAGAGGTTCGCCCTCCAGGGCTTTGCCGGCGTGCGGGCCTTCGCGCGGCGCCCCGAGGCGAGCCGCGATCTCCTGGCGGATACGCTGGGATTCGCGACGGAGGACGGCCGGTCGTATGAATCGCGCGGCGCGACGCGTGGCTCGTTCTACGTGTACGACGAGGCGCCCGAGGAGCGCGCGTTGGGCGGCTCCGGCACCGTGCACCACGTCGCCTGGTCGTCGACCATGGGAGATCACATCGCCTGGCGGGAGAGGGTGATCGAGGGCGGCGCCATGCCGACGCCGGTCATCGACCGCTTCTACTTCCGCTCGATCTACTTCCGCGAGCCGAGCGGCGTGCTGTTCGAGATCGCGACCATGGGCCCCGGGTTCGCCACCGACGAGCCGCGGGAGCACCTGGGCGAGCGGCTGTCCCTGCCGCCGGCGTTCGAGCACCTGCGGGCCCAGGTCGAGCGGACGCTGACTCCGCTGCCGAATCCGCGCGAGAAGGCGGAGGTCCGGAGCTAGGCCGCCTGGGCGGCGAGCGCGGAGAAGCCCTCCGGGAGAGCCTGCATCCTGCAGCCCCGGATGGCTTCCTGCGCGTCGGCCACGGTGACCTGGCGGCGCCGGAAGTTGCGCAGGGCAAACCGGTCGCAGGCCGTCTCGGCGCCCGCGCGCATGCCCTGCATCTCGCGCAGGTACCAGTGCAGCCACTCGTGGAGGTACAGGAATCGCAGCACGTCGCGAGCCGTGCGGAAGCGGACCTTCTCCGCCTCCCAGACGAAGCGCATGCCGCCCCCTCGCTTGCGGCGGGCGCTGAAGTAGACGAGCTCCTCGAACGGCTTGAAGGGTTCCGGCACCCGCAGGATGATCCGGCCGACGTCGAACTCGCACAACCCGGACAGACTGGGCCGGGTCCGGTAGCGCAGGGGCTTGATCACGACCCGGTAGTCGCCCGGGGCCGGAAGGCCGGCCAGCATCCGGCGCGCGTCGGCGACCTTGAATCCGGGCAGGTCGCTCCTGAGGATGGGCCGGTTGGCCGGCGCCCGGCGCGCCCGCCGCTCCAGCGCCAGCACCACCCGGCTGACCTCCCGCGGATCGAAGTGAGGTTCCTCGGCCAGCCGAAAAGCTGTTCGCCGGAGAGACCCGGGGGTGGGCGGCATGATCAGCAGGCTCATGGGCTGCTTCATAAGCGCCCACGCCCGAGCGCCTACCCGGCCGCCGAGGATCTTTGGCGGAAGGTCGAAAAAGCCTGGGACGGGTTCGTCGCGCCGGTGGCGCGTTCCCGAATCGGGGAGGTGACAAGGATGCCTGGGAAGAAGCACGGCCCTTCGGTCAAGAAGCCCAAGACGTACGAGGCTCTCAAGAAGAAGGGCATGAGCAAGTCGCGCGCCGCGCGGATCAGCAACGCGCAGGCGAAGAAGGGCCAGTAACCGAGACCGGGACTTTCGACCGGCTCACCATCCGTGGCTGATCGGGATGGCAAGCATCCCGGGAGCCACCTGAGGAGCGGGCGCTCATGATTAACCCGTGAGCGCCCAGAAGCTCAGCCTGGCGTCGATCCGCCGCCGCTCGGGCGGTCGGATCCACCTCACCCCGCGCGTGCCCGCAAACGGCCCCGCCACCACCCTGTGCGGGCAGTCGCTGGCCGAGGGCAGCTACACGGCCGTCGACGACGAAGCGGATTGCAGCATCTGCCTTCGCCGCTCCCGGGACCAGGCTCGGGTCTCCAGCGCATTCTTCGCCTCGGACGAGGGCTCGGAGGTGCTCAGGCTCTCCCTCGAGCAGGCCCGGGGGCGGAAGGCATCCGAGAAGAGCGGACGGGCCTCGCGGCCGGACCTGCGCGTCCTGCCCTCCCCCGAACCGCCGTCCTCCGACAAGCCTGTCGTCTGGCCGTCGGCCAAAGCCCCCGACGAGACGATTCCCGAGCGCGCGGGCGAGCTCGTCACTCGCGGCTTCAAGCCTTCCGGCGAAGGCGTGTGGCGCAGCCCGCAGGGCGTAATCGTGCGACTTCGGAAGCAGGGGAAGTCATGGCGTTTCGTCGAGCTGGTGCACGAGGGCGCCGTGCTGGCCAGGCGCGGAGAGGACGGCATCACGCTGCAGGCCGGGGACGTCGAGGTCGCGCCGGAAGGCGAGGGCTACGAAGTTCGGATCAGGAAAGCGCGCTAGCCGGCGGCCCAGGCCGCTGCCGTGATCCGCATCGCCGGCTCCTTTTCATGGCCCTTTCGCGGCTCTTGGCGAGGCGTGTGGCTCCCGGGCGTGATCGCGGTGCTGCTGATCCCGATCTGGTTCGTGCCGCTGCTCGGCTACGCCGTGGACGCGACGCGTTCGGCGGAGCGAGACCCGGGCTTTCCTCCGCCCCGGTTCCGGCTCAGCGTGCGCCTGCTCACGGACGGCTTCTGGGTCGCGCTCGTACTTCTGGCGAGCCTCGTGCCCTTCGCCCTGGCGCTTAATCCGCTGGCGGGCGCGCTCGCTGCGGCGGCACACGGAGCTTTCAACGCCCACGTCGTCGGGCTGCTGGTGCTTGCGCTTCCCTGGGGCTTGCTGCTGCTGGTGGTGATGCCTCCAGCGACTGCCGCATATGCCGCGTCGGGCCGGCCGGCCGATCTGTTCGACGTTCCGGCGGCACTGCGGGGCGTGACGCGCGACTTCGCCACGTGGAACGCCGCGGTCGCCGCGATCGTGACCGCGTGGGCGCTCGGCCTGGCGTGCGCCGGGCTCTTCTGCGTCGGCGCCGTCCCGGGCGTGTTCTACGCGATATTGGTCAGCGCACATGCCGCCGCCGCGCTCCGCCGCCCGCGTCCGGATCCATCCCCTCGGTGAGGCCGCGCTGCTCGCCGAGCTGGGTACGCGCCTCGACACGGCGCTGAACACGCGGGCGATCGCGCTCGCATCCGCGCTCAAGCGCCGCCGCGATGTGCGCGAAGCGCTGGCCGCCTATGCCACAGTGACCGTGCGCTTCGACCCTGAGCAGATCACGTACGAGGCGCTGGGCGCCGCCATCCGGCGGCTCGCCACGAAACGGCCGCCGCTGGAGGAGCCGGGCCGGCTGCATCGCATCCCGGTCGTCTATGACGGTCCCGACCTGCAGGCGGCCGCGGAGCGCCTCGGCCTGCAGGCCCGCCAGGTGGCGGAGATCCACTCGAAGCCGATCTACCGCGTGTTCCTGGTGGGGTTCGTGCCGGGCTGGGCCTACATGGGGCCGCTGTCCGACGAGCTCGTCCTTCCCCGGCTCGATGTGCCCCGCACCGAGGTGCCCGCAGGGACGGTCGCGATCGCCGGCCGCCAGACCGGCATCTATCCGCGGCCGAGCCCGGGAGGATGGCACCTGATCGGTCGCACTCCGGTGCGCCTGTTCTTTCCCGACCGCGACCCGCCGAGCCTCTTCCGAGCCGGCGACCGCGTCAAGTTCTTCGCGGCGGCGGAGTGACGATGGAGCTGCTCCGGGTTCTCGAACCGGGCCTGCTCAGCACGGTGCAGGACCTGGGCCGACCGCACGCGATCGCGTCCGGCGTCACGCCGGGCGGTGCGATGGACCGTTTCGCGCATGTCGCCGCCAACCTCCTGGTGGGCAACGACCGCGGCGCCGCGACCATCGAGTGCACGCTGCGCGGCCCGCGCGTGCTGGCGATCTCGAGCTGCACGGTGGCCGTGACCGGGGCCGACCTCGAGCTCCGGCTCAACGGGGAAGAGGCGCCCGCGTGGACCTCGCTCGCGCTGCGCGCGGGCGACGAGCTGAGCCTGGCCCGCCGGCGCTCCGGCGCGAGGGCCTACCTGGCGGTCGCGGGTGGCGTGGCCGGCGACCGTTGGCTCGGCTCGCTCTCCACCGACCTTCCGGCGGCCCGCGGCGGGATGCACGGGCGGGCGCTGGCCGCGGGCGACGTGATCTCGGTCGCGTCCGAACCGCTCGTGCCCCCGGTCGCGGGGCGACACCTGCCGGCGCAGAGCCGGCCCGACTATGCGCCGCGGGTGCTGCGGACCGTCGCCGGTCCGCACTTCGACCGCCTCACGCCGGCGAGCGCGCGCGCCCTGTCGGACGACACGTTCACCGTCGCTGCTGAGTCCAACCGCATGGGCTATCGCCTTGATGGCCCGCGCCTGGAGGCGCCGGGCGAGGAGCTGCTCTCGTTCGGCGTGGTTTCAGGCGCCGTGCAGCTGCCGCGCGGCGGCGCGCCGATCCTGCTGATGGCCGACCACCAGACCACTGGAGGCTATCCGGTGATCGCGGTGGTGGCCGCCGCGTCGCTGCCCGTCGCGGCCCAGCTCCTGCCTGGCGACGAGCTGCGCTTCGAGCTGGTCGACCTCCCGACCGCGCTGCGCCTGCGCGCGGATCAGCGCGCGGCGCTCGAGTCGCTGAGCAGCTGATTCATCCAGTCGACGTGCTCCGCGTAATGCTCGTAGGTGTTGCCGGCGACCCAGTCGCCGACCGGACGCTCGCCCGCCGGTGAAGGCTTGGGATCGTCCGGCTGGTAGTGGTTGTACGAGCGCTCGAGGTCGGCGTCCGATATGCGCTCCAGCGCGGCCATCAAGCGCGCGTGGGCACCCTTGAAATGGCGCAGCGCGTGCTCCGGCGTGAGGCTCCTGTGCGCGAGCCAGACCGCGTTGTTGATCTCATCGGTCTCCTCCAGACCGCGAGCGCCCATCGCCTCCGCCCGATTCGCCCCCTCCAGCAGCGCCAGCAGGGACAGCTCCCACGCCGCGACGTGGATGAGGTGGTCTTTGACGGCCCACCCGTCGGACCCGGTGCGCGACAGCTGGTCCTGACTCAGGGATCCGGCCGCCGCGTCCAGGCGCGCCCATCCGTCCTCTATGAGTTCGATGAAGCTGTTGGGCGAGCTCATCCGGCGCCGGCGACCTTCTTCGCCTCTTCGACGACCGCGTCGTAGTCCGGCTGCGGCTGCTCGCGCGACGCCACCCACGTCCAGCGGATGACGCCGTCGCGGTCGATGATGAAGATCGTGCGCCGCGCCATCCCCGAATAGCCCGCGACGTCGTCGCGGCGGACGCCGTAATCGGTGACCATCTTGCGTTCGAAGTCACCGATCAGGTCGTACGGCAGGCCGCCGAGCTCCTTCGCGAACGCCTGGTGCGAGAACACGGAGTCGACGCTGATGCCGTAGATGCCCACGCCGTTCGCGGCCGCGTCTTCATTCCTGGACCGAAACTCGGTCAGCTCGGTCCTTCAACCACCGGTGAAGTCGAGCACGTAGAAAAGGAACACGAGCGCGCGCCATCTCTCCAGCGCGGACGCGAGCGTGAGCTCTTCACCGCTCGTAGTAGGCAGCTTAAAATCGGGTGCTCGATCACCCACCTGCAGCACCCGGAAGAGTTTAGTGAGGCTCCTCCTCCAGCACGTACCAGCCAGATCGTGTCGCGCCCTTGATCACATAACCCGCGTCGAGCGCATCGCGCATGATCCGGCGCAGCGACATGCGCCACTCTCGGGCCAGCGCGGGATGGCGGCGGCGCAGCTCGACGACGTCCTGCGGCAGCTGGAGCAGCAGCGCCGTTCCCCCAACCGGACCCGCCACCGCTTCGCCGGCCTCGCCCTCGGACAGCACGACCGACGCACCGGTCGCGCGCAGCGAGTCCACGTCGAGCTCCACCGGCTTTCCGGCGGCGGCAGCCTCGGCCGCGGGCGAATCCAGGTCCCAGACGATCAGCAGGCGATCGGATTCCTCGCCGGCGTTGATGGAGTCACGCATGGTCCCGTAGACGTCGACCAGGTATCGGGGCGCGCGCGCTCCGAGCTTGGTCAGATTGAAGTAGACATTGCGCCGGATCAGGGGATCGGTCGTCCACTCCATCACCTTCACGCCGCGCGCCAGGCACCACCGCCGCTGGTGCTGCTTCAGGTCGAAGCCGAGCCCGCGCGTCTCGCTGCCCGGCAGCACGCCGAGGATGTGCGAGTGCAGGTGGAGGTTGGTGGCGGGCGGACCACCGAGCCAGCCGACCAGCCCGCCGATCAAGCGCTCCCCCTCGTACGCCCCCGCGACGTAATTGCCTGAAAGCGCGAGCGCCTTCAGGACGTCGGAGTCGATCGCCACCTCGCCGGGACGGCCCCACACCAGCGCGAAGAAGTCCGCGAGCGCGCGCAGGTCCGCTACCTCGCTCAGCTCGCGGATCCGCGCGGTCATGCCAATCCCCGGAGGCCGGTCACACCTTCAGGCGGCGCGTCTCGATGCCCGCATCGTGGAGCGCCTGCCGGACGGCTTGAGCGAGCTTGCCCGCCCCCTTCGTGTCCCCGTGTATGCAGATCGTGTCGTACTGGCCCGACCTCGCCAGGCGCACCGCCTGGTCCGCGGCAACGGCTGGATCGAGCACCGCGCCGGCCTGGCCGCGCGGGGCCAGGCTTCCGTCCGGCAGCATCAGCCGGTCGGCGAAGCCTTCGCGGTACGCCGGGATGCCGGCCCGGCCGGCGGCGGCGACGATCTCGAAACCGCCCTGCCCCACCACGCCGACCCCGTGCCGCGCGGCGACCCGCGCGAGCGCGTCCGCCACGGCCGCATCGCGCTGGCAGCGATGGTAGAGCGCCCCATGCGGCTTGACGTAGGCGATGGGCGCGACCGCGGCGAGGGCGGCGACCTGAAACGCGATCAACGCTTCGATGTCGGACGCGGACATCGAACGCTCGATGCGTCCGAAGCCCGAGCGATCGTCGTAGCCGGGATGCGCGCCGACCTCGACGCCGACCTCGGCGCAGCGTCGCGCGGTGGCGATGGAGATCGTGGCCGAGCCCGCGTGCACGCCGCATGCGACGTTCGCGCTGTCGACGCGGGCCAGGACCGCCTCGTCCTCGAGCGCGCCCTCACCGATGTCAGCGTTGACGTTCATCGGACCATCAGTGCGCCGTGTGTCCGTGCAGCAGCTGGATGGCATGTCGCAGCACCGGCAGCACCGCCTGGAGCGATTCGACCGCGCCGTTCTTGCTGCCGGGGAGGTTGAGGATCAGGGATTGGCCCCGGACGCCGGCGAGGCTGCGCGAAAGGGCGGCGGTCGGCGTCCTGTCCACCCCGGCGCGCCGCATCACCTCGCCGAGGCCCGGCACCTCGTAGTCGATGAGCATGGCGGTGGCCTGGGGCGTGACGTCACGCGGGCCGAGCCCCGTCCCTCCGGTCGTCACGACCAGCGCGGAGCCCCGGACCACGGCCGCGACGAGGGCGTCGCTGATCCGGCCCTGGTCATCGGGTATGACCTCGGGCCCGGTCACGTCGTAGTCCGCCTCCCGCAGCAGTCCGGCCAGCGCGGGCCCGCTGACGTCCTCGCGCGTCCCCCCGGACACGCCATCGCTCACGGTGATGACGTGCGCGCCGTTCACGGCTCCCGCTTCCACGTCCCGGAGCGACCGCCGGATTTTTCGAGCAGGCGAACGAACTCGATGTACACGCCGCGCTCCACGCCCTTGGTCATGTCGATCAGGGTCAGGGCCGCGACGGCCGCCGCGGTGAGCGCCTCCATCTCGACTCCTGTCGGACCCACCACGCGCGCCCGGGCGAGGATCCGCACCCCGCCGGGCACGAGCTCGAGGTCGACCGAGACGCTGGTCAGGGGCAGCGGATGGGCCAGCGGGATGAGCTCCGGCGTCTTCTTCGCGGCCATGATCCCGGCCACTCGCGCCACCTGGAGCGCATCGCCCTTGGCGGTTCCTTCGCGCACCGCCTCGATGGTGTCCGCGGACATGCGCACCATGGACTCGGCGAGCGCTTCGCGCACGGTCGCCGCTTTGTCCCCGACGTCGACCATCCGCGCCGCGCCCTTCTCGTCGATGTGCGTCAGCTTCCTCGACGTCGCCACGGCGTTCAGGATATGCGCATGCCCTCGACGCGCGGCGTGCTGTTCGACTACGGGCGCACGCTGGTCACGTTCGCCTATCCGACCGACGAGCTGCTGGAGGTCCTGAGCGATTTCCGCCCGCGCATCGAGCAGGCGCTCGGCGTGCCCCCGCCCGAGGCGGAATCGATCCTCAACGACGTGCTGATGCCGCTCGAGGAGTACGTCAGCAGCATGAGCGAGGACGAGGTCGACTACATGAACGTGTACCGCGACACGTGGGAGCGTGCGGGGTTGCGGCTCCCGGACGGCCTGCTGCACGAGATCCTCGACGCCGAGCAGCGCTGCTGGGACCGGTCCGTGCGGCTCGACCCGGATGCGCTCGACCTGCTCGAATGGCTGCGTGCCCGCGGCATCAGGCGAGGGCTGTGCTCCAACGCGCCGTTCCCGCCGGCCATGATGAGGCGGCAGATCGAGTCGAACGGCATCGCGGCCTTGCTGGATGCGGTCGTCTTCTCCAGCGATCTCGGAAAGCGCAAGCCGTCGCCTGAGCTTTACCAGGCGGCCCTCGACGCGCTCGGCACCGCCGCCCCAGAGACATTATTCGTCGGGGATCGCTTGCGCGAGGACTACGAGGGGCCGAGCGCGTTGGGCATGCGCGCGGTCGTCTACATCGCCCACTGCGAAGAGGCGCCGCCCGACGGCGTGCCCGTGATTCGCAGCCTCGGCGAGGTCAGGAACCTGCTGTGACCGGCCCCAAGAAGCGGCCCGGGTTCTGGTGGATGCTGTTCTACGGCCGGCGCCGGCGCGGGGCGCCCTGGCTGCTGATCGGCGTCGGAGCCGCCGTCCTGGTGCTCGCGCTCGCCTTCTCCGTGCCCACCGGCGTCGACTTCTCACGGGGCCTGGCCGCTTTCCTGTTCGGGCTGCTGCTCGCGGGCGGGATCGTGCTCGCTGTGCTCGCGGTGCTGAGGCCGCGCCGCCGGCGGCCCTGAGCGGCCCGGCC
The DNA here is from genome assembly GCA_964559855.1 of uncultured Actinomycetes bacterium. GTDB lineage: Bacteria > Chloroflexota > Dormibacteria > Dormibacterales > Dormibacteraceae > 40CM-4-65-16. The sequence goes on along the minus strand of CAZLJC010000009.1, from coordinate 43,610 downwards.
CGCGATCAGCGAGGCACCTGCCCCGGCGCCCACGCCGTTGTCGATGTTGACGACGACGAGCCCCGTCGAGCATGACTGCAGCATCGTGTTGAGCGCTCCTTCGCCCGCGCCGCCGCGGCCGTAACCGCTGGAGACGGGGAGCCCGATCACCGGCGCGTCGATCAGGCCCCCGACCAGCCCGGGGAGCACACCGTCCATCCCGGCCGCGACGATCAGCACGTCGGCGCCCCAGTCCAGCAGCGCCGAGAGCGGGCCGACGAAGCGATGCAGCCCGGCGACGCCGAGGTCGGCCTCGAGCCGCGCCTCGTGACCGGACGCCTCGACCACCATCCGGGCCTCGTCGGCTGCCGGCAGGTCGGACGTCCCGGCGGTGAGGATCCCCACCCTGCCGCCCGCCGGCTCGGGCGTGAAGCCCGGCTGGACGACGCGGGCCGACGCGTGGTACGGGATGACCTCGAGGCCGGCCCGGGCGGCCGCCGCCTGGAGCGTCTGGCGATGCGCCGGGCTCATCCGGCTCACCAGGCCCTGGCCGTGCCTCTCGGCCAGCGCGATCGCGAGCCGGGCCGCGTCCTCGGGCTCCTTGCCGAGGGCGAGCACGACCTCGGGCAGCCCGCGCCGCAGATGGCGGCCGAGGTCGAGCCGCGCGCGGCCGCCCAGCTCGTCGAGCTGGATGCGCCGGATCTCGGCCAGCGCCTCGTCCTCGGTCAGCTCGCCGGCCGTCAGCCGGCGCAGCACGCTCCTCAAAGCGCCAGCAGGACCTCGCGCATGTGCTGCCAGTGGGTGCCGGCCCAGTAGATCCGGCGGCACTCGGGGCACTCGGAGTACCGCGATTGGGTCTGGTGGACGAAGGGCGGAACGCGCTCGGCCACGGCCGCCGGCAGTCGCGCCTCGAGCTCCGAGTTGCACTCGATGCACCGCGTCAAGGCCTCCCTCAGCTCGAGGCCCAGCTCGGCGAAGACCTGGCGCAATTGCGCCGTCACGTCATCGTCTCGCACCAGGATCGCGCGCACGACGCCCGTCTGAATGACGCGCCGCCGCGTCAGGTCGCGGTCGCGCGTGAGCAGCACGCGGTCTTCGGCCGCGGCCTCACGCACCAGCTCGGCGTCGCCGATCTTCGCGTGGTAGGAGGCGTCATAGCCGAGCGCGCGCAGCCAGCGGGCGAGACGGCCGACGTTGCAGTCCGCGAGGAAGCGAGGACGGGGCACGAAGCAATCTTAGAATCGGTTTCCTTGGCCCCCTCGCACGACGAGCTGATGGCGCGCCTGCGCGCGGAGGCGTCGGGCTGCTATTCCTGGTCGAACGGGCCCGGCGACCGCTACGCGCCGCACACCCACAGCTACGAGAAGGTCCTCTACTGCGTCGAAGGCTCGATCACGTTCGTGCTCGAGGAGGAAGGGAAGCGGCTCGAGCTGTCCCCTGGTGACCGCATGGTGCTGCCTCCCGGAACGGTCCATTCCGCGATCGTGGGCGGGGCGGGATGCACCTGCATCGAGGGTCATCGCCTTCGGGACACCGGGCGTAATATGGGCCGCGAGTCATGAACATCATCGACTTCATCCGCGACCGCGCCAAGTTCTACAACTGCCCGGTCTGTGGCCGCAGCCTCAAGGGCTGCGAGGTCCAGGTGCTGAGCCACGAAGACGAGAAGTTCCACATCCAGGTGACGTGTGCGCAGTGCCAGGTGACGTTCATCGTGGTGCTGGCCATCGCGGGCGGCGCGGTGGAGGAGATCGACGCCGTCGGAGAGGCCGATGTGGAGCCGGTCGCGTCGGCCGAGCCGATCAGCGTCGACGAGATCCTGGACCTCCACCTCTACCTGAAGAGCTTTCAGGGCACGCTCAAAGAGCTCGTCTCCGCGCCGTCGCGCCCGAGCTGACGCGGGTCCGGTCGTGAGCCGGATCTACCTGGACGACGCCGGCTCGGCGCCCATCCTGCCCGAGGTCGTCGACGCCCTGCGCGGCCTTCCCGACGGAAATCCCTCGAGCCCGCACGCCGAGGGCCGGGCGGCTCGCGCGGCGCTGGACCGGGCCCGGGACGTGGCCGCCCAGGCTCTCGACGCCCGGCGGACCGGCGTCACCTTCACCGGGTCCGGCACGGAGGCTGTGAACCTGGCCCTGTTCGGGACCGCGGCACGACTTCCCAGATCCGCGCGGATTGTGACCTGGGCCGCCGAGCACCAGGCCGTGCTGGCGGCCGTCCGCCGGCTGCAGGCGCTGGGCCACGAGGTCGTCCTGGCGGGCGTGGATTCCGACGCAAAGGCCGACCTCGAGGCCATCACCCCCGGCACGGCGCTGGTCTCGATCGGACTGGCCAACAACGAGGTGGGAACGATCCAGCCGGTGGCCGAGGTCGTGGCGCGCGCCCACCAGGTGGGTGCGCTCGTCCACGTCGACGCCTGCCAGGGTCCGCGCTGGCTCGATCCGCCCCGAGGCGCGGACCTGGTCTCGTTCAGCGGTCACAAGCTGGGCGCGGGGCGGGGCGGCCTGCTGCTCGTGGGCGACGGCGTGCGCCTCGATCCGCTCCTCTACGGGGGCCCGCAGGAGTGGGGGCGGCGAGCCGGCCACGAGGACGTCGCGGCCGCCACCGCGATCGCGACGGCTCTGGCCACCGCCCGCGAAGTCCGTGCCGAGCGGTCGCTCGCCGCTCGGGCTCAGAGCGAGCGACTGGCGGCGGCCCTGGTCGAGCTCGGCGGCACCCCGACCGGGGCGGCGCACCGCCTGCCGAACTTCGCGACCTGCTGCTTCGCCCACCGCCGCGGTGAGGACCTCCTGCTGGCACTCGACCTCGCCGGCGTCGCGGCGTCGAGCGGATCCGCCTGCGCATCGGGCTCGCTCGACCCCTCCCACGTGCTGCTCGCCATGGGGCTCAGCCTCGACGAGGCGCTGGGCAGCCTGCGGCTGACCACCGGCTGGACGACGACGGCCGGTGAGGTGGAGGCGGCGATCTCGGTCCTGCGCGGCGTGCTGAGCCCGGTCCATGCCCACAGCTGAAGAGGAGCTCGCCCGGCGCCTGGGCCGCGGCGAGGAGGTCGTGCTCGCGACGGTGATCAGGGTCGACGGCGAGCCGCCCTCCCAGCCCGGGGCGAAGCTGCTGATGACTCGCACCTCGGCGGCCGCTGGCACGCTCGGCTGCAGCGAGTTCGATGCGCAGGCGATGGACGACGCGGCGCCGGTCGCCGACGCCGGGGCGCCCCAGCTGCGCACCTACCGGCACGACCTCGGCTCCATCGACGTCTACCTCGAGCCCTACGGCGCCGCGCCGCGACTCGTGGTCTTCGCCGACACACCGGTGGCCCGCGCCCTCGTTCAGTGGGCGCCGGAGGTCGGCTTCCGGCCCGTGCTCGTCGAATCCGCCGCCGCCTTCGACAGCCCGCCGGGCGGCGAGCTGTACGTCGTGCACACGAACCACGACGCGCCCGACCTGGTCGAGGCGCTCGAGGCGGTGCTGCCGCGGAACCCTCGATTCATCGGCCTGGTCGGCAGCCGGCGCCACACCGGCCACCATCTCGAGGCCCTGCGAGCCAAGGGTGTGGCGGAGGAGACGATCGCGCGCATCCAGAGCCCGGTCGGGCTCGACCTCGGCGCGCGCACGCCCTCCGAGATCGCGCTCTCGATCCTCGCCGGGCTGGTCGCCGCGCGCCGCGGCGGCTCGGGCGGGTGGAAGGAGCGACCGGCCAGATAGGCTCAGAAGCCGCCCTCCGAGACTCCAAGCACATCGCGGCGCCGGCGCCGCCTTAGCGGTCGAGGATCGGTTAAACCGATCTGATTTTCACGGGCCTGCCCGCATAATCAGCAGCCGTGCCAATCGGGCCCGGTACCAAGCTGGGGCAGTACGAGGTTCAAGACTTCCTGGGGCAGGGAGCCATGGGCCTGGTGTATCGCGCCTACCACCCGCAGCTCGAGCGCACCGGCGCGGTCAAGGTGCTGCAGGCGATCAGCCCGGACGCCGACACCGTCGCGCGGTTCCGCCATGAGGCCCAGGCCATCGCTCAGCTGCGGCATCCGAACATCGTCAACGTCTACGACTTCGGCGAGTTCCAGGGGACGCCGTACATGGTGGTCGAGTACGTGCCCGGCGGCAGCCTGGCGGCCCGGATGGCGCAGGGGCGCCTCGAGCTCGAGGTCGTCCTGAAGTACCTGCGGGGCATCGCCTCTGGACTGGACTACGCCCACGCGCACGGTGTGGTTCACCGCGATGTCAAGCCCGCGAACGTTCTGCTGACGGCCGAGGACGTCCCGGTGCTGGCCGACTTCGGCCTCGCCAAGCTCCTGCAGGGCTCGTCTCTGAAGTCGATGACGGGAGTGACGACGGGCACGCCGGCGTACATGGCCCCCGAGCAGGTGACCGGGGGGAAGCTCGGCCCTCCCGCGGACCGCTACTCGCTGGCCACGATCGCCTACGAGATGCTGACCGGCGTCATCCCCTTCGATGGGATGGCGCTGATGGAGCTGCTCTACGCGCAGGTCCACCGCGAACCCGGCTCGCCCAGCAGCCGCATCGCGAGCCTCGGACCGCGCGTGGACGCCGTGATCATGCGCGGGCTGGCCAAGGATCCCGCGGCACGCTGGGAGTCGTCCACCGCGTTCGTCGAGGCGCTGGCCTCGGCGCTCGACATGGGCACTATCGGGACCGGCACCAAGACCATGGTCCTCACGCCGCCGGTGGCCGCGACGATGCCGCTCGCGCCCGCGGCGGCGCTTCCGGTCGCCGCGGCAGTTGCGGCCGCGCCGCCAAGACAGGCAGCCGCCACCGTGGCGATGCCGTTCCCGGCCGTGACGCCTGCGGCACAGGCGATGGAACAGGCGGCGGCCCCCACGGCCGGCCAGACGCCGCGGGTTCCCTCACCCGCCGCCGGCTTGGCGCCGAGGTGGCGGCGGCACACCAAGCGCAACATCGCCATCGGCGCGGCCGTGCTGCTCGTCCTGCTGCTGACGCTGGGCGTGTGCTCGACCGTGCTGGCGGGCACCACGCTGGCGCTGAATCCCAGCACCGCCACCCCCGGCGAGAGCGTCGCCGTCACGGCGACGCATGTCCCCGCGAATCAGTCCGGAACGCTGCAGCTGCACAGCACCGTGCGCACGTATGCGTTCCGCGCGGACTCGAAGGGCGACGTGAACACGTACATCACCCTGCCGCAGGCCATCGAATCGGGCAACCACCGCGTGGACATCTGCTGGAACGGCGCGTGCCACAAGTCCGCCGCGCTGCGCGTGGTCGGCGGAGTGGCGATGAACTCGCCGACGCCGATCGGCGATCAGACGCCGGGCTCGTCGCCCTCCGCGGGCGTGAGCCCGACTCCGGGCGCGACGCCGCACCCCTCGGCCAGTCCGACGTCCAATCCAACATCACGTCCGACGTCGAGCCCAACGTCCAACCCGAC
>CAZLJC010000009.1:0-38130 GCA_964559855.1 uncultured Actinomycetes bacterium | reverse complement strand
GTCCGACGTCCAATCCAACATCACGTCCGACGTCGAGCCCAACGTCCAACCCGACGTCGAACCCGACGTCCAACCCGGTGCCGCAGCGGTGGATCACGGTCACCCCGACCACCGTCCACATCCTCACCTCGCGAGACATCACGGTGAACGGAGGCAACTGGCCGGCCGGAAGCAAAGTGATCATCACGTTCATCCAGGTGGGCGTTGTCACCACCACGATCGGCAATCAGAACGTTCAGTCGAACGGTGGATTCAGTTGGACAGGCGGCATTCCGTCTTCAGCGTTACCGGGCACTGCGACGATCCGGGTCTGTGCAGGGACCACGTGCTCGAGCGAATCCATCGCGGTTAATACTTAAAAGACTTCCGCCGCGACCAGGTCGTCCAGCGTCTCCCGCCGCCGGATGACATGCGCCTCGCCGTCCCGCACCATCACGACCTCGGGCCGCGGCATGCCGTTGTAGTTGCTCGCCATCGCCAGGCAGTACGCCCCCGCCGCCGGCAGCGCGATCACGTCGCCCGGCTTCAGCTCGGGCATCTCGATGTCGGTGATCAGGATGTCCGTCGACTCGCAGTACTTGCCGGCGATCGTCACCCGGCCGCTCGTGGCCCGCTCCGGCGCTGATGCGAGGAACGCCTCGTAACGCGCGCCATACAGCTTCGGGCGGATGTTGTCGCCCATGCCCCCGTCGACCGCGACGTACCGGCGGACGCCGGGAATGTCCTTGATCGACCCCACCGTGTAGAGCGCGACACCGGCAGGTCCGGCGATCGAGCGGCCCGGCTCGACGACGAGCTGCGGCACCTCGAGCCCGCGCTGCGCGCAGCCGGCGGCCATCGAGTGGAGGACCGTCTCCACGAACATCCGCGGCGTGGGCGGATCGTCCTCGTGCGTGTAGGCGATCCCCAGGCCACCTCCGGCGCCAAGCTTCCGCGGCTGGAAACCGAGGTCGTCACGGAGCTGCACGAGCAGGTCGAGCATGATCTGCATCGCCTTCTCGTACGCGCCGAGGGCGAAGATCTGCGAGCCGATGTGCGAGTGCAGGCCGACGAGCTCGAGACGCGGGTGGGCAAGCGCCGCCTCCACCGCGCTCCGCGCGGCGCCGGACTCGATCGAGAAGCCGAACTTCGAGTCCAGCTGCCCGGTCGAGATGTGATCGTGCGTATCCGGCTTGACCCCGGGCGAGATGCGCAGCATCACCGGCACGCGCCGGCCCTCGGGCACGATCTCGCTCAGGAGGGCGAACTCGTGGTCGCCGTCGATGACGATCACCGCCCCCGCGTCGTACGCGGCGCTGAGATCTTCGACGCTCTTGTTGTTGCCCAGGAAATGGATGCGGTCGCGCGGAAAGTCAGACTTCAGCGCGAGGTGCAGCTCCCCCGCGGACACCACGTCGAGGCCGAGGCCTTCCTCCGCGACGATGCGCAGGAACCGGGGCGACGCGAAGGCCTTCGCCGAGTAAAGGACCTGGCCGGCGCCGTCCATCGCGGCGACGTATTCGGACGCGCGCGCGCGCACCGTCGCCTCGTCATAGACGTAAAGCGGCGTGCCGTGGCGGCGGGCGAGCTCGACGAGGTCGCAGCCGCCGACCTCCATGTGGCCGGCACCGTCGACCCGGTACGTGACCGGGAACAGCAAGCTAGGGCGCTAGTTCGGAGATCCGCAGGAGCAGGCGCCGCCGCAGGCGCAGCCGCCACCCGTCTCGCCGGAGAACTCGGACATCGAGGACGCCTCGCCGCCGCTGGCGAAGGCGAAGCTCGAGACCAGGATGCGGGTCCTGGTCGCTCCGCAGGAAGGACATGCCTGCGCGCTGTCGCGCTCGGCGAAGCCGGTCAGGACCTCGAACTTGCTGGCGCAGCTCTCGCATCGATACTCGTAGATGGGCATCGGTGTGAATTCTAGACTCGCCCGGCTCGCCCAGCTGATCAGCGAGTGGCCCGGGCTCGTCTCCGGGCCGCCAGATCCGCTGATCGACGACTGCCTGGTGCTGCTCGACCACCTCGGCGATGCTCGCTCGCTCGTCGACGTGGGCTCCGGCGGCGGCCTGCCGGGCCTCGTCCTGAAGCTCGAGCGGCCGGACCTGCGCGTCACGCTCGTCGAGGCCGACGGCGCCAAGGCCGCCTTCCTGGTCCAGGCCGCGGCCCGGCTCGGGCTCGCCGGCGTCGATGTGGTGGCCCGCCGGGCCGAGGACGCGGCGCACGAGGGGCGGCTGCGCGAAGCCTTCGACGTCGCCACGGCGCGAGCCCTCGCCGCGCTGCCCGTGCTGGCCGAGCTCTGCCTGCCGTTCGTCCGGGTGGGAGGGCGGCTGCTGGCGCAGAAGACCGACCGGGAGGACCTGTCCCTGGCGGCCCATGCGATCGAGGTGCTGGGCGGGGCGCCGGCCGAGGTGCATACCGCACCTTCCGGCGCCAGGCGCGAAGGCGTCGTGGTGGTCGTGAGGAAGGTCGGTCCCACGCCGGCGCGATACCCCCGCCGCTCCGGCGTGCCGGCCCGCAGGCCGCTCTAGGCCGAACGGCTCACAAGACCTGGAGGCGATTTCGGCGCGCTTGGCGCCACACGCGCGCCATTCGCGCGGGATTGGCTCGTTGGGCGTAAAACGCGTGCAATTCGGGACCCGTGTCATCCCCGGAACGGGCGATCTTTAAAGGCTGGTTAACGGCCGGTGATCAGCCGAAAGGCGGCTACCAAGCGTTGCCGATGTGAAGGACCAGGAAGCCCTAACCTATGAGGCCGGGCGGCCCCGTCGGCCGCTCCTGACCGGCCGTAGTGTTGGGAGTATGGGAGGCGTGGCCGTGAAGGTCGAGTTCGACGAGAACGTCCTGAAGCAGGTGGCGTCCGAGGTGCGCAACATCAAAGCCGAGTACCGAGGGCTCCTCTCAGACGAGTCCATCGACCGGGTCGCGGGTGAATCCCTCCAGCGTCTGGCCGCCTCGCGCGTGCCGCAGTTCGTCCCCCTCTTCGTGGGTCGATTCACGCGGGAGCGGATCAAAGAGCTCCTCAGCAGCGACGAGAGGCAGACGGCCCAGGCCTCCTAGCCGCTCTCGCAAAAGAAAACGGCGCCGGGGGGAGCCGGCGCCGCTCGAACGATTAGAGGTCCAGGTCTCAGCTGATGACTGCCGTGCCTCCGGCCTTGACGGTCTTGAGGTTGGTCAGCGCGAGCTGCTGCACGGCCGAAGGAAGCGGCGCGTACTGCAGGGTGCTGCCTTCCGACTGGCCGTCGGTCACGAGCCACTGGAAGAGGTAGACGACCGACTTGCCCTTGGAGGCGTCGCTGTAGTTGGTGAACAGGATCACCCAGCTGAACGCCGCGATCGGATAGCACTGGTCGCACGACGCGTTGGTGATGGAGAAGTTGGTCGGGCTGACGCTGCTGTTCGTCGCCGCCGCCTTGTTGGCGCCGTCGACCGAGGCCTGCACGAAGTTGCCCGCCGCGTTCTTCAGGTACGCCTGCTTCATCCCGGTCTGCACGACATAGGCGAGCTCGACGTAGCCGATTCCGCCTTCGGTGCTGGAGACGCCCTGGGCCACGGCCTGGTTGCCGCTCGCGCCCTGCCCGGTCGGCCAGCTGATCGACTTGGCGGGGCTGCCCGTCTTCGTCTTCCAGTCCGGCGAGATCTTGGACAGGTAATCCGTGAAGTGGTAGGTCGTGCCGCTGCCGTCCGAGCGGTGGAAGACTGCGATCGACTCGTTCGGCAGGTTCGTGCCGGAGTTCAGCGCGGTGATCTGAGGGTCGTTCCACTTCGTGATGTGGTTCAGATAGATGCCCGCGAGAGTCGGCCCGTCGAGCTGCAGCTTGGAAACGCCGTTGATGTTGTAGGCGATCGAGACCACGCCGAGGGTGGTCGGGATCTGGGTCAGCGTGTCAGGGCCGCCGGCCTTGGCGATGTCGGCCGCGCCCATCGGCACGTCGCTGGCGGCGAAGTCGACGGTCTTGGCCTCGAAGGCCTTGATGCCGCCGCCCGACCCGATCGGCTGGTAGTTGACCTGGACCTGCGAGCACTTGGCGTTGTAGTCGTAGAAGGCCTTCTGGTAGAACGGCGCCGGGAACGTGGCGCCCGCCCCGGTGAGCGCCGTGGTGCCGCACTGCACGGGAGACGGTGACGGCGACGCGCTCCCCGTGGTGTTCGAGCTGCCGCAGGCAGTGACGACCATGGCAGCGGATGCTCCAACGAGCAGAACCCGCCCAATGGATGTCAGTCGAAACATGTATCCCCTCCTGGTTTGCGTGACCGAAACGAATTCCACGCTAGGGGACGCGGTATTAAGACCGGGTTATCCGTTGCTTAAGCCTCCGCTATGCGGGTGCCTCCTATGATTTCGCGCGTGATCTGGAACCGCCGCCGCACCGACGGTCCACCCGCGCCGCGGCAGGCGGCGGAAGACGCATTTGCCCTGGCGCTGGAGAACTCGCCGTACCCCGCCCTGCTGCTTGACGAGCACACGAGCGCGGTCCTGAGAGCGAACCGGGCCGCCCGCGAATTCTTCGACATCGACGCGGCGCGGCTGCCGGCGAGCCTGGTCGAGGTGACGCTCGAGTCGCGACTCTTCGAGACGGTGACGAGCAACGTGGACAAGGCGGAGGTGCAGCTCGTGCACCGCCGGCGCACGGTGCAGACGCACCTCGTCCCCGGGCCGCACCCGGGTGAGGCCGTCCTGTTCCTGCACGACGTCACGGAGCTGCGCCGCCTCTCGACGGTGCGCCAGGAGTTCGTCTCCAACCTCGTGCACGAGCTGAAGACTCCCATCACGTCTCTCCGCCTCACCGCGGAAAGCCTGCTCGGCGACCCGCTGCCCAAAGACCGCCGGCGTTTCGCGGAGCGCATCGTGCGCGAGGCCGACCTGATCAGCAAGATCATCGACAACCTCCGCCAGCTCGGCGACATCGAGACCGGCGCGATGGCCCTCGAGATCTCCCGCGTGGACATCGGCGAGCTCGTCACCGACAGCCTCACCCGCCTCGGCCTGGAGCGCCCGGTCAACATCGCGATCCCCACCGGGGTGGCGATCGAGACCGACCGCGCGAAGCTGGTGCAGGCGGTCGGCAACCTGCTGGACAACGCGGCCAAGTTCTCGCCGCCGGGCACCGCGATCGACATCGAGGTCGCGATCGCGGGGGGCGAGGTGGTGATCAGCGTGCGCGACCGCGGTCCCGGCATCTCGCCCGAGCACTGGAGCCGCGTCTTCGAGCGCTTTTACAAGGTCGACCGCGCCCGCCCACGCGAGGCGGGCGGTTTCGGGCTGGGCCTGGCGATCACCAAGCATCTCGTGCAGATCCTCGGCGGCAGGATCTGGACCGAGGCGGCGAGAGAGGGCGGCCAGGTGTTCTCGATCGCCCTGCCCCGCGAACCCTTAACCGAGTCATAAATTTCCCTTAACCCGGCGCCTCTTATCCTGAGGAACCGAAGGGGTAATGGCGGACGTACACCCGTTGATCCAGCCATCGAGTCGGCCGGGGAGGCCTGAGCTGCGAACCGTTCCTGGAGCCGGCGACACCAAGCTCAGCGTGCGTGACGTCTCGTTCTACTACGGCAAGTTCAAGGCGCTGAACGAGGTGACGTTCGACATCCCGGAGCGTCACATCACGGCCATCATCGGCCCCTCCGGCTGCGGGAAGAGCACGCTGCTGCGGATCTTCAATCGCATGTACGACCTGGTGCCGAACTCCCGCGCGACGGGGGTGGCGCTGCTGGACGACGAGAACATCATCACCACCCGCCGCCTGCTCGAGCTGCGGCAGAAGGTCGGCATGGTGTTTCAGCGCCCGAGCCCCTTCCCGATGTCGATCCGGGAGAACATCGCCTTCGCGCCGAAGTTGCTCGGCTGGCGTGCCGCCCGCATCCGCGAGGCGGTCGAGGACAGCCTCGAGCGGGCGGCGCTGCTGGACGAGGTGAAGGACCGGCTCAACGCGCCCGCGACATCGCTGTCCGGCGGCCAGCAGCAGCGCCTGGCGATCGCCCGCTGCATCGCGGTGCGCCCCGAGGTGATCCTCATGGACGAGCCGTGCTCGGCTCTGGACCCCGTGGCAACGCTGAAGATCGAGGACCTGATGGCCACGCTGACCCGTGACTTCACGATCGTGATCGTCACGCACAACATGCAGCAGGCGGCGCGCGTGTCGGACTTCACCGCCTTCATGCTCATGCAGCCCGAGCACCGTTACGGCGAGCTGATCGAGTTCGCCCCGACGGCGGACCTGTTCAACCAGCCTCAGGACGATCGGACAGAGGCATACATCACCGGCCGGTTCGGTTAGGCGATAGATGCCTCGGCTCACATTTGAAAGAGAGCTCGCGAGCCTGCGCGAGGCGCTGGTCCGGATGGGCACGCTCGTCGAGTCCCAGATCGAGGGCGCGCTCGATGCGCTGCGGCGGCGCGACTCCGAGGCCGCCGAGAAGGTGCGCAACCAGGACCAGTACCTCAACGAGCTCTTCCGCCAGATCCGGGAGCAGGTCTTCATGGTCATCTCGACCCAGCAGCCGGTCGCGCGTGACCTCCGCTACCTGATGGGCATCCAGTACATCGCCACGGAGCTCGAGCGGATGGGCGACTACGCCGTGCGCATCGCGCGCATGACGACAACGCTCTGCGCGCTGCCCGAGGTGCCGCTGCGGGCCGAGTTCGGCCTGATGGGCGAGCTCGCGATCGGCCAGGTCCACGACATCCTCGAAGCCCTGATCGACCAGAACGAGCCCCGAGCCCGCGAGGTCGCCGGCCGCGACAACGAGGTGGACCGGCTGTACCACCGCGTGTTCGAAGACCTCGTGAAGGAGATGGGCAACGGCAGCGTCGACACCGACGGCGCGCTGCGCGCCGTGACGCTGCTGCTGGTCGCGCACAACCTGGAGCGCATCGCCGATCGTGTCACAAACGTCGCAGAAGACATCGTGTTTCTCGAATCAGGACAGGTGGTGGAGCTCGGATGACAAGGACGAACGCTTCCAACGGGACCGCCGGCCGGGTGCTCGTGGTCGAGGACGACGAGGGCATTCGCGAGATGCTGAAGTACAACCTGGTCACCGCGGGATTCAGCGTCCACGAGGCCAGCGACGGCGCCACCGGGCTGCGCACCGCGCGCACCGCGCGACCCGACCTGATCCTGCTCGACCTGATGCTGCCCGGCATGAGCGGTTTCGACTTCTGCCGCGCGCTGCGCAAGTCCAGCCGGGTGCCGATCATCATGATCACGGCGAAGGACGCGGAGGTCGACAAGATCGTCGGCCTCGAGCTGGGCGCCGACGACTACATCACCAAGCCGTTCTCGATCCGCGAGGTGCTGGCCCGCGTCAACGCCGTTATGCGCCGGACATCGCCCGAGGCCAACGAGCCGAAGACGGTGCCCGAGCGTGACGTGATCGGCGAGTTCAGCATCGACCGGGCGGCGCGCCGGGTCGTGATGCGCAACCGCGATGTGAAGCTCACGGCACGGGAGTTCGACCTCCTTTCCTATCTGCTCGCGCACCCCGGCCGCGTGCACACGCGCGACCACCTGCTCGAGAACGTATGGGGGCATGAGTTCTCGGGCGATCGCAAGACGGTCGACGTCCACATTCGCTGGCTCCGAGAGAAGTTCGCAGGCGTGGCGCCCTTTGAGATCGTCACCGTGCGCGGCATCGGCTATCGCCTCGACCGGACGGCGGCCGGCGAAGGGGTCGCCTGAAACCGATGGCGACGGCCGTGAAGGCGGTGGCCGCCGCGGACGACAGGCCGGTCCGCCCGGCCGATCGCTTCCGGACCGTGGCGACCGTGGTCGGCAGCGCGGCGCCGGCGGCCCTGGTCGTCATCGTCTTCGTGCTGGTTCAGCAGGCGCTGCCCTCGATCCAGAAGTTCGGCCTTCCGTTCCTCTGGGGCAGGTCGTGGAATCCGGTCACGGAGCACTTCGGCGCGCTGCCGGCCATCTTCGGCACGGTCGTGACCTCCTTCATCGCGCTCGCGCTGGCCCTTCCCGTCGGCGTTTCGGCCGCGGTGGTGCTGGCGGAGCAGGGCCAGGCGCGGATTAGAGGCGTGATCGGCATCGGCATCGAGCTGCTCGCCGCCATCCCCAGCGTCGTCTACGGCATCTGGGCGCTGTACGTGCTGGCGCCGTGGTCGTACCTGCACATCGAGGTGCCGATCGCCCAGCACGCCGGCCCCCTTCACTGGCTCGGCGATCCCTTCGTGCGCAGCCTGTTCAACGCGGCCCTCGTGCTCGCCGTCATGATCCTGCCGACCCTGACGGCCATCTCCCGCGACGTGATCAAAGCCGTGCCCCGAGGGATGAAGGAGAACGCGGTCGCGCTGGGAGCGACCTGGTGGGAGACGACGTGGCGCGTGGTCCTGCCGTCCGCGCGCGCCGGGATCTTCGGCGCGACGATCCTGGCCCTTGGCCGCGCGCTCGGCGAGACGATCGCGGTCACGATGGTGATCGGCAACCGCTACGAGGTCCCACCCTCGATCTTCAATCCCGCGTACACGCTCGCCAGCGTGATCGCGAACGAGTTCTCCGAAGCCACGAGCACGGTCTACTCGGCGGCGCTGATCGAGCTCGGGCTCGTGCTGATCCTCGTCACCGTGACGGTCAACGTCGTGGCCCTGCTGCTCGTCCACTCCGTTTCCCGCGAGGCGCGGCTGACGGCATGAACCGGACCATGAGCCGGCGGGCGATCAACTGGACCTCGCTGAGCATCGCCTACGTGCTGACCGTGCTGGCGCTGGTCCCGCTCGCGCTCGTCCTCTTCTTCACGGCCGCCAAGGGCCTGCCTCCGGCGCTGAACGTCGACTTCTTCACGCACGTGTTCCGGCCGGTCGGCGTGCCCGGGGCGGGAGTGGAGCACGCCATCGTCGGCACCCTCATCCTGGTCGGCCTCGCGTCGCTGATGGCGATCCCGATCGGGATCATGGGCGGCATCTTCCTCGCCGAGTACGGCGGGGTCGCGGCGTGGGCCTCCTGGGTGCGGCTGGCGAGCGACGTGCTGGTCGGCTCGCCCTCGATCGCCATCGGCCTTTTCGCCTATGCCCTGATCGTCGTGCCCACGCACCACTACTCCGGCTATTCGGGCTCGTTCGCGCTCGCGATCCTGATGCTGCCGATCGTGATCCGCACCACGGAGGGCGCGGTGGCGCTGATCCCGAACGGCCTCCGCGAGTCCGGGCTGGCGCTGGGACTTGCGCGCTGGCGCGTCTCGCTTCAGCTGATCCTGCCGGCGGCCGCGCCGGGCGTGATCACAGGCGCCCTGCTCGCGGTCGCGCGCGCCGGGGGCGAGACCGCGCCCCTGATCTTCACGTCATTCGGCAACCAGCGCCTCGTCCTGAACCCGAACGGCCAGCTGGAGGCGCTGCCGCTGACCGTCTACCACTACGCGCTGACCCCCTACAAGTCGCTTCAGGACCAGGCCTGGGGCGCGGCGCTGGTGCTGGTGGTGCTCGTCCTGGCGATCAACCTGATCAGCCGCTGGATTCTGCGTAGGCAGATAGCGCTCGCGGGTTCTCTCTAGCGTGGACATCTCTTGTGAAAAGGCTCGACCACCGTCACGGTCGCGGTTAAACTCCCTCCTCGGACGTAGTCAGCGTCACGTAGGGAGCCCCGCCGCCACAAAACGTCTCAGCTGACGAAGGAGCAATGGTGGCAACAAGAATTCTGGATGTTGCGGAAGTCGATGTGATCCGGGCCGCCGGTGGCGTTGTCTTTCGCAGATCGCGCTCCGGCGACGTGGAGATCGCCGTCATCCACCGCCCCGCCTACGACGACTGGACCCTGCCCAAGGGCAAGATGGAGCCCGACGAGACGCCCGAGGACTGCGCGCTGCGCGAGGTGCGGGAGGAGACGGGGCTTCGGTGTGAGCTGCAGCGCCCGCTCGGCTGCACCGCGTACGTGGACCGGCGTGGTCGGGACAAGGTCGCGTGCTACTGGCTGATGGAGGTGCTCGGCGGCCGGTTCCGCCCGGGCATCGAGGTGGACCGGCTCCTGTGGCTGTCGGTCGGTGACGCCGTGAAGCGGCTCACGTACGGGCGGGACAAGACCCTGCTGCTGCAGCAGGACATTCCTTAGTCGCTTCCCCTCCCGCCGGCAGGGGAGGGGATACGGGTTGCGTAAGCTTGTTTTCGTGCAGACGCTGACCCACGCGGATTCGCTGGTGATCGCGGGCGTGGAGCTGCGCTCCCGGCTCTTCGTGGGCACGGGGAAGTACGCCTCGGACGAAGCGATGCTCGCCGCGCTCGAGGCTTCAGGCTGCGAGCTGGTCACGGTGGCGCTCCGCCGCCTCGACCTGGACGACCCGAAGAAGAAAACCATCCTGGACGTGATCGACTGGCGGCGCTACCGCATCCTGCCCAACACCGCCGGATGCCGGACGGCCGACGAGGCGATCCGGATCGCGCGGCTGGCCCGGTCCATGGGACTTTCGGACTGGGTCAAGCTCGAGGTCATCCCCGACCCGCGCCACCTCTTCCCTGATCCCGAGGAGACGCTCAAGGCGGCGCGCGTGCTGATCGGCGAGGGGTTCCAGGTCCTGCCCTACATCAACGCGGACCCCGTCCTCGCGAGAAAGCTCGAGGAGATGGGGACGGTCACGGTGATGCCGCTGGGCTCGCCGATCGGGTCCGGAGGCGGCCTCCAGACCCTGGAGCAGATCCGGATCATCGTGGAAGAGGCGCGCGTCCCGGTGGTGGTCGACGCCGGAATCGGCGTCCCCTCCGACGCTGCGTTGGCGATGGAGCTCGGCGCGGACGCGGTGCTGGTGAACACGGCCATCGCCCAGGCCGGGCAGCCTGGCCTAATGGCCGAGGCCATCCGCCAGGGCGTGGAGGCGGGCCGCAAGGCATTTCTCGCCGGCCGCATTCCAAAGCGTCAAGAGGCCAGCGCGAGCTCGCCCACAGGGGGAATTTCTCGGCCGAGCTGAAGCTGCCGGTCGCGATGGCCATCGTCTCCAGCGCGGAGGCGGGGCGGCGCGCCGCCTCCCGGGCCACCGTGCTTCAGCTGCGCGCGCCCGAGCTGACCGCCCGAGCCCTCGAGCGTGAGGCCGCGGACCTGATCGCGGACGCGCAGATTCCCGTGATCATCAGCGCGCGCTGCGACGTCGCCCTCGCCACGGGCGCCGCCGGCGTCAACCTTCCTGAGCGGGACATCGGCGTCGAGGTCGCGCGAGGCCTCGTCAAGGACGGGCTGATCGGGCGCTCCGTGCACTCACTCGAGGTAGCGCGGCAGGCGGAGGCCGAGGGCGCCGATTTCGTCATCTTCGGCCCGGTGTGGGCGAGTCCGAGCCATCCCGGCGGCCGGCCGGCGGGCGTCGAAGAGCTCCGGCGCGTCGCTCAGGCCCTGCATATCCCGGTGATCGCGATCGGCGGCGTGACCGAGCCGCGGATCGCCGATTGCCTGGCCGCGGGCGCCGCCGGCTTTGCCGCGATCACACTCTTCCTGTCGTGATCGAGCTCGAGGTCAACGGCAAGCAGGTCCAGCTGGAACGCCCGACGCCGCTGCTCGACTACATCGCGAGCCTGGGCGTCGATGCGCGAGCCGTCGCCGTGGAGCTCAACGGCGAGATCCTGCAGCGGGAGGCCTATCCATCCGCGACGCTGGACGCGGGAGACCACGTCGAGATCGTCCGCATGGTCGGCGGAGGCCGCTGAGCTCTATCCCGCGACCTCGTCGACCGCTCGCACCATGCGGTCGAGCACCTCGTCGAGGATCTCCGGGGAGGTCGCGAAGTTGAGCCGGACCCAGCCTCGACCCGGCTCGCCGAAGTCCGCGCCGTCGACCAGTCCGACCCGGGCGCACTCGAGGAAGAACTCGTAGGGCGAAGCGGCCGGCAGCCGCAGTGGATTGCAGTCGAGCCAGGCCAGGTAGGTCGCTTCCGGCGGGTGGTGCGTGATGCCGCGCACCTCGGCCACCGTCTCGGCGACGCGGTCACGGTTGCGCAAGAGCAGGCCGGTGACCCGCGCCAGCCATTCGTCTCCGTGGGACCAGGCGGCGACCGTGGCCTCCACCCCGAAGCGGTTCGGGCTCGAGAGCAGTTGGTCGGGGATCGCCGCGCGGAAGCGCTCGAGCAGCCGGGCGCTGCCGAACGCCGCGACCGCGCAGCGCAGCCCCGCGATGTTGAAAGCTTTGGTGGCCGAGGTCAGCGTGATCGTGCGCTCGGCCACCTCGGGGCCGAGCTTGGCGATCGGGATGTGAGCGGAAGATCCGGCGTGGACCAGATCGGCGTGGATCTCGTCGGACACGACGACCAGGTCGTGCTCCAGGGCGACCTGCGCGATTGCCTCCAGCTCGGGCCGTGCCAGGACGCGCCCGGTCGGGTTGTGCGGGTTGCAGAGCAGGATCATCCGGGTGCCGGGGTCGATGGCACGGCGCAATCCGTCGGCATCCACCACGAAGCGCGCTCCCTCGTCCGTGAGCCGGTTCTCGACCAGCCGGCGTCCGGTGCTCTCCACCGCCGCCAGGAAGGGCGGATAGATCGGCGTCTGGACCACGATGCCGGCGCCCCGCTCGGTGAAGGCCAGGATCGCCGCGACCATGCCCTGGAGCACATCGCTGGTGCAGGCCACGAGGTCGGCATCCACGTCCCACCCGTGGCGGTCGCGCATCCGCCGCGCGAAGGCGTTCGCCACCCGGTGGGGATCCTCTGCCGCCCCATAGCCGTAGTCGTTGTGCGCGGCCAGGCGCGCGATCGCGTCCTGCACCGCAGTCGCCACCGCGAAGTCCATGTCGGCGACGGGCGCCGGTACCACGTCGGGTGGGAAGCGGCGCCACTTGCCGCCCTGGCGGGCTCGCAGCTGCTCGACGCTGAGGATGAAGTCCTGGCTCGAGGGCAAGGCTCTAGCCGGCGGGCGGCCGGTCGCGGATGGCGGCTTCGGCCTCCGCCCGCTCGTCCCACGGCTCCGAGCCGCGCGCCGTGCGCATCGAACGCTCGTGGCCCTTGCCCGCGAGCAGCACGGTGTCGCCCGCTTCCGCGATCTCGATCGCGCGGCGGATCGCGGCTCGGCGGTCGATGACGATCTCGTAGTCCCGTCCCGGCGCCTTGCCGGCCGCGCCGGACTGCACGTCACGGGCGATCTCGACCGGGTCCTCGCTCAACGGGTCGTCGGTGGTGATGATGAAGAAGTCGGAGAACTCCGCGGCGGCGCGACCCATCCCCGGCCGGTCGTGGTCCGAGCGCGCGGTCGATCCGAACACGACGATGAGCCTGCCCTTGGTGAAAGGCCTGAGCTCGGCCAGCGCGCTGGCCAGCGAGCCGGCCGCATGCGCGAAGTCGATGTACACGCGAAAGTCCTGGCCGAGATCCACGAGCTCGAGGCGGCCGCGCACGCCTTCGAAAAGGGCGAGGCCCCGACCGATGTCCTCGACCGGGACGCCGAGCGCCAGGCAGACGCCGGCCGCACAGAGGGCGTTGTAGATGTTGAAGCGCGCCGGCACGTTGAGGGCGACGTCGGCCTCGCCCAGGGGCGTCTTCAGCCGGAAGCGCGAACCCGAGCCGGTGATCGCCAGGTCCAGCGGATGGATGTCCGCGGCGGTCGTCATGCCGTAGGTCCAGCGGCGCGAGACCGGGCGCCGGGCGAGCGCCTCGTAGCTGATGTCGTCGCGGTTCAGGACGGCGGTCTTCTCGACACCCTTGGCGGCGGAGCCCGCCGCGAGGTCGATCAGCCGGGCCTTGGCCTCGAGATAGTCCTCCCACGTCGCGTGGTAGTCGAGATGATCGTGGCCGACGTTGGTGAACGCCGCCACGTCGAAGTCGCACGCGCGGACGCGGTCCTGCACCAGCGCGTGCGACGTAGTCTCGATCACAGCGCACTCGGCGCCGGCTTCGACCATGCGGGCGAGCCAAGCCTGCACCTCGGGCGCCTCGGTCGTGGTCTGCCCGCTCAGGTTGTCGGTCGCGAGCCCGCTCACCTTGAAGGCCACCGTGCTCATCGCCCCGGCAATCAGGCCGCTCGCCTGCAGCACGTGCTCGGCCATGTGCGTGACGGTGGTCTTACCGTCGGTGCCGGTCACTCCGGCGAGCCGCAAGCGGCGCGAGGGCCGGCCGTAGAACTCGGCCGCCAGCTCGGCCAGGCCGGCCCTGGTCGAGGGCAAACGGAGCACGGGCACCCCCGCCGGCAGCTTGACAGGACGTTCCACGGCGACCGCCGCCGCGCCCCGCTTGATCGCGTCCGGCAGGTATACGTGGCCGTCCACCTGCAACCCTTGAACGGCGACGAAGAGGTCGCCCGGGTTCACGCGCCGCGAGTCGTACGCGATGCCTGTGATCTCGACTTCCGCGCTGCCTTCGAGAGCCGCTCCGGCCCCCGCGGCGAGATCTCCTAGCCTCATCCCGCCTCCGAGCATAATCGGCCGGTGATCGCTCGCATCGGGACCCGGGACTACGAGTGGGGCGCCCGAACCTACGTCATGGGCGTCGTCAACGTGACCCCCGATTCGTTCAGCGGCGACGGTCTTGGAGACGACGTAGAAGCGGCCGTCGCGCAGGGGCTGCGCATGGCGGGCGAGGGTGCCGACTTGCTCGACGTGGGGGGCGAGTCGACGCGGCCGGGGCACGTGCCGGTCACTCCGGAGGTCGAGATCGGGCGCGTTGAAGAGGTGGTGCGGCGCCTGGCGCGCGAGTCAGGCGCGCCCGTGTCGATCGACACGTACAAGCTCGCGGTCGCCGAGGCGGCTGTCGGCGCCGGCGCGACCATCCTGAACGATATCTGGGGCCTCGAGCGCTCGCCCGACCTGGCCGACCTCGCCGCGCGCAGCGGCTGCGCGCTGGTGGTGATGCACAACCAGGACGGGACCGACTATGCGGGCGACGTCGTCGACGAGGTGAGGCGGTTCCTGCGCGAGTCGGTGCGCCGCGCGCTCGCCGCGGGCGTGCCGGAAGAGAAGGTGCTGATCGATCCCGGCATCGGCTTCGGCAAGACGGCCGCCCACAACTGGGAGGTGCTACGCCGGCTCGACGAGCTCAAGACGCTGGGGCAGCCGATCCTCGTCGGCACGTCGCGCAAATCCTTCATCGGCAAGCTGCTCGACCTGCCGGTGGAGGAGCGGGTCGAAGGCACCATGGCGACCGTGGTGGCGGCGGTCCTGCGCGGCGCGGACGTGGTGCGCGTGCACGACGTGAGGCAGATGACGCGGGCCGTCCGCGTCGCCGACATGCTGCGTTGACCGAGGTGTATCTCGGGCTCGGCTCAAACCTGGGTTCGCGCGCGCGCAACCTGAGCGCGGCGCGCCGCCGCCTGGGCGAGAAGGGCGTGCGCATCGTGCGCCGCAGCAACGTCGTGGAGACCGAGCCGTGGGGCGTGACGGACCAGCCTCGGTTCCTCAACCAGGTGCTGAAGGCGGAATGGGGCGGCACGCCGCGGGAGCTGCTCCGAACGGTCAAGCAGGTCGAGCGCGAGGGAGGCCGGCGGCCCACCCGGCGCTGGGGCCCACGCGTGATCGACGTCGACATCCTGCTCTTCGGCGCTCAGAAGGTCCATACGACCGAGCTGGTGATCCCGCACCCCCGAATCGCGCAGCGAGACTTCGTGCGCCAGGGTCTGGGCGAGGTCGGCGCGCCGGGCTACGGCCGCGCGTTCGTGAAGCGGTAGCCGATCCCCGGCACGGCCAGGATGTAATACGGGCGGGAGGGCTGCGTCTCGACCTTGCGCCGCAGGTTGCGGATGTGCACGTCGATGACGCGGGTCTCGATCGGATACTCGTAGCCCCAGATCGAGTTGAGGATCTTCTCGCGGCTCAGCACCTTGCCGGCGTTGCTGGCCAGGAACGTCAGCAGGTCGAACTCCGTGTGCGTCAGCTCGACCTCCCTGGAGTCCTTGTAGACCCGGCGCTCGTTCACGTCGATCACCAGGTCCCGAAATTCGAGCCGGCTGCGCATCGCCTCGGCCGACTCGAGGCGGCTCCGCCGCAGGTGCGCGGCCATGCGGGCGACGAGCTCGCGCAGGCGCAGGGGCTTGGTGACGTAGTCGTCGGCGCCGATCTCCAGCGCGACCACCGCGTCGATCTCGTCCGTGCGCGAGCTCATCATGATCACGGGGATCGCCGGGTCGAGCTTGCGCATCTCCCGGCAGACGTCGAAGCCCGCCGCATCGGGCAGGGTCACCTCGAGCAGGACCATGCTCGGCTTGGTGCTCTCCAGCTGCCGGATCGCCTCCGAGCCGGCGTCGGCCTCGACGACCTGGTAGCCGTCCTGCTCGCAGACCTGCTTGATCTCGCGCCGGGTTCCGGAGTCAGGTTCGACGACCAGGACCTTGCGAGAGCTGTCCGCCACCGCCATGACTCAATACTAAAGCGTTTGAAGGATTGTTAGGGAATGTTTCGTTTCAGGCCCCGAATGTATGCCTTCGTACGCCGCTCCAGGCCGAGCACCTTGGCCCCGGTGGCCGACAGCACCAGCTCCCAGGAGCCGGCATAGGAGACGCTTTCGCCGCCGAACTCGGCCTTGAACGTGCCCAGGCCGTGCCAGGGGTGCTCCGTCCCGGTGCCGGGGGGCGGCACGCCCCAGAGGTCGAAATCGCCGCACCCGGCCTCGGCCGCCGAGCTGATCGCCGCCCACCAGGCGAGGTCGTTGCCCATGAGCTCCCTCTGCTGTCCGCTTCGGCCGGCGAACAGGCTGTATGCCCGCCCGGCGAACCGCGCCACGAGCACGGTGGCGAGCGCGGCATTGGTCTCGGGAGCGCGCGCGGTGTAGGTGCGGCACCAGGGCAGCAGGTTGAGCAGCAGATCGTAGTAGGCGCGGCCCGGCAGATGGATCGACTCGCGCCGCTCCACCGCCTCCGACTGGCGCGCCAGCTCCGCCGCGTCCGTGCCCTCCTCGACCGTCACGCCGCGGCGCTGCCCGGCCCGGATGTTGTAGCGCCGGCCGTGCTTGAACGTCGCGAGCAGCTGGTCGGGCGGGAGCAGCTTGACGATGCGCGTGTGCTGGGGCTGGATGGGATTGGCCTGGCCGAAGCCCAGGTCGAGCATCAGGTCTTCGAAGTCGGCGGAGGCCTCGGGCTCGACCACCAGGCGGGCGATCCCCGCCCGGCGCGCCCAGTCGACGAGCAGCTCGAGCGACCTGGAGTCGGCCGGCACGGGCCCCCGGGGCACGTACGCCTCCCGCATCGGGCCCACCGCGCGGACCTGGACGCTCGCCATGCGCCTTCGCTCGAAGCGCACGCGCTCGATGCTCCAGCCGGAGCGGGCCTGCACCTCGCCCCAGGCCCAGGACTGAAGCAGGGGCGGGGGCGACGCCAGCTCAGCCAGGTCGCGGTCCCACTTCTCGGCGTCCGGCGTCATCCCGGCCCCCGCTGGGCGACCAGCGCCGCCTCGAGGTGCGCCACGTCGTTGGCGCCCGCGATCACCGTCCGGCCGTCGCGGCGCTCGAGCACGCTGATCGAGGCGTTCTGGATCTTGAAGGGAAACAGGCCGCGGCTCGGGCGCCCGATCACGCGGTGCAACGCGACCTGGATCACGCCGCCGTGGGTCACGACCAGAACCTCGCCCTGGGCGTGCCGGCTCCAGATCTCGTCGATCGTGGCCGATACCCTCGCCTCGAACGGAGCCGCTCCCTCACCGCCCGGTACAACGTCCCAGTCCGGCTCTTTGACCCATCGCGCCCACGCTTCTGGGAACCGCGCCGCGATCTCCTCCGCGGTCAGCCCCTCCCACTCGCCGAGGAAGATCTCGCGCAGGCCTTCCACCGGGAGGGCGCGCGGGCCGCCGCGACGGCCTACGAGCTCTGCGGTTTCGGCCGCCCGCTTGAGGTCGCTGGCGTATGCCGCGACGAATGCACGACCGGCCAGCCGGGCGCCCAGCAGCTCGGCCTGGAGGCGGCCCTCGCCGGACAGCGGCGGATCGAGCTGGCCCTGGATGCGGTGGTCGCGGTTCCACGTCGACTCGCCGTGGCGGACCAGGACGAGGCGCGCCGGCGGCCCTTGCGGCGCCTGCGGGGCGGCGTCGGCGCCCTCGGGTTGCTCAACCACAGGGCGATTCTCACCGACCTGGGTCTCCGGCGACTCGGGGCGCGCTGGTCTAATCTCGATACTTATACTCTTCCTCTTAATTCAAGTCGGCCCGCGCCGACCTCAGGAGACGACTCTTTGCAGTCCCACGGCACGCTCGCCGAAACCCCCCTTCGATCGCTACTGGAATCCGCTCAGGGTGAGCGGTCCACTGGCACGCTGATCGTTCGGAATGGGAACGGACAGTCCACGTCCCTCTACTTCCTGTTCGGTCACCTCTTCCACGCGCAGGGCGAGGGCCGGTCCGGGGACGAGGCGGTGGTCAATGCGCTCAACTGGAACCGGGGGGACTTCGAGTTCGACGCCAAGGCGAAGCTGCCGGCCGACGAGACGGTCAAGGCCGGGATCCCCGAGCTCGTTCAGCAGGCCCAGACCCTCCAGCCAGAGACGCCGAAGGAGCCCAACGGTCAGCACCAGCAGCCTGTCGAGGAGCCACACAAGAACCAGAAGGACGAGGTGAGAGTTGAGCGAAAAGAGCATGCTGAAGCGGAAAAGAAGGTGGAAGCTCCCCAACCGAGGCGTGGAGTGAAGCATCGACCACAGCCGAAGCACGGGCGCGAGCCGATCCCCGTGCCCGCCGGCCAGATCCTCTATGACTCCCTCAAGACATCCTTCGTGGACTTTCCTCGGCTGCTGACCACCCTCGAGCGCGAGGACTACACCGGATACGTTCGCCTGCTCACCGACGAGGCTTCCGGCCTGATCCTGTTCCGCGAGGGCTCAGCCCTCGAATGCCTGTATGACGGCGGCTCCGAGGCGGGCAACCTCGTGCTCGGCAAGCAGGCGCTGCAGCTGTTCAACGACGACGTGACCGCCGGTCACGGCGTGCTGGACGTCGTCGGCCTCTCTCCCGAGCTGATCGACGGGCTCTACGAGCTGACGGTCTCGCGGCCGATGTACACCGAGCTGTACGCGGCCTGGGTCGACATGAAGGCCCTGCTGAGCTTCCTCAGCGAGCGCAAGCTCAGCGGCAGCGTGATGGTGCGCTCGGGCGGAGGCACGGGCGTGATCATCCTGGCCGCGGGCGAGCTGGCCGGGGCATACACCAGCGAATCGCGCGATATCGCCGACAAGCCCGACCGTGTGCTCTCCCTGTGCGACGACGCGAACGCGATGATCGAGGTCAAGTCGGCGGACGCCACTCCACATCCGCCGCTCGACGTGGCCGAGATCGTGGGCGGAGCCCAGCGGCCGCGCACCGTGCAGGGCAGCCTTGGGTCTCCCGCGGCCGCGCCGGCACCGGCGCCGGCTCCGCCCGCTCCTGCGCCCGCCGCGCAGCCGTACGCCGCCCCCCAGCAGCAGGAGGCCGCGGCGACGGCCACGCTCCCGACCATGCCGGTCATGCCGCCCGAGCCGCCCACCGCGCAGATCCCGACCCAGCAGTTCGGCGGCTACCCGGCGCCGGCGCCGACCACGCCGCCACGGGCCGCGGGACCGGACCTCGACTACGCGGCGATCGTCGCGGAGCTCCAGGCGATGGCGGACGACGCGCTGGGCAACCGCGCCCGAAAGGTGAAGGACATCCTTGGCGCCGCCGATCCCTCGATCCAGGGGATCGAGTCGGCGATCGACCAGATCCCGAGCATCTCGCTCCTGTTCGTCGACTCCTCGCGGCTGGAGCAGCTCGCGCAGGAGATGAGGGCGCGGCTCAAGTCCCACCTGTAAGGTCGCGGATTCCGATGTAGGTCTTAACCGGATGGGTTGGCCCGCCGTTTTTTCGCGTCTACGCTCCCTCCAGGCGTGTCCGGCTGGGGGAGGGAGCCACGGGAGGAGGGAGGGCCCCGCGAAGCTGCGGCGGGTTGCGGCCGCGGGCCTCGCGGCGGTCCTCGTCCCCCTCACCGCGTGTGGCGGGGAGCCCGCCCAGATCGTCGACTACGCGCCCCAGCGCGGCACCGTGGACGTCTCCACGGCGACCCCGGTGCGCATCTCCTTCGACCACGACGTCAACCGCCCCTCGGTCGAGAGCCGCCTGCACCTGGCGCCGGACACCACCGGCAGCGTGCGCTGGATCACCGGCCACGACCTCGTCTACGACCACGCCACGCTGCGCACCAACACCACCTACGAGGTGATCCTCGAGGCGGGCTACCAGGACCTGGCCGGCAACACGTACACGCTGCGCCACCACTGGTCGTTCATCACCGAGGCACCGCCGTCGCTCAGCGGTTCGTCGCCCGGCGCGGGCGAGCGCGGCATCGACCCGGCCTCGTATCTCTCCCTGTCCTTCACGCGAACGATGAGCGCGACCAGCCTGCAGAGCGCGATCACGCTGACGCCGGGCGTTCCCTTCGACGTCCGGCCTGATCCGGCGGAGCCGCTGCGCGTCATCGTCGCCCCATCGCAGCTCCTCCACCCCAACACGACGTATCAGGTCGCCGTGAGCGCCGCCGCGCTCGACGTCGACGGCAACCCCTTGAGCCGGCTTCAGACCTTCTCCTTCTCCACCGGTCCGCCCCGGCCGCTGCACGGCTGGATCACGTTCTCCACCACGACGGCCGACGGCACGTCCGGCGGCCTGTGGATCGTCGACCCCTCGGCCTTCCCCCGTGCGCTGTACGAGTCCGCGGCGGCGCGGTTCAGCTGGTCGCCGGACGGCGGATCCGTGCTGGTCCAGGCCGACGATGAATCGTGGTCGGACTTCACGCCTGGGGTCGGCGCCCAGCAACTGGATTTCAAGGGGGCATGGGCCTCGCCGCTGGCGGCGAACATGGGCTACATCTACCTCGACGATTCAGAGCAGCTCCACCGCGAGGCTGCCGACGGCTCAGACACCGTGATCGCGAGCAATGTGGCCGAGGCGTCGGTCTCGCCGAACGGCCTGCGCGTGCTCTTCATCCACGGGGCCAGCGATCCGAAGCGGATCTGGGGCTACGACGTCGGCCTGCGAGCCAGCTACCTGGTCGCGAGCGACAGCGGGCCGGTCTCCGCCGCCGCGTGGGCGCCCAGCGGAAACCGCATCGCCTACCTCCGGCAGGATGCCTCGACGCTCGCCCTGCGAGTGAGGAATCTCGGCGGCAACGGCTCGACCGCGACCAGCACGACCGGCGATCTCGGCGCGCCCGCCTGGCTTCCCGACTCGACGCACATCCTCCTGGCGGCCGGTATCTCGACTCCCGAAGGCGAGATCCGCAAGGCCTTCGTGGTCAACACCGTCGCCGCCCCCTCACCGCTCACCGCCTCCGCCGGCCTGCCCGGCGATGCCGCCATCGACGTGGATTCGCCGGTCCCGTCCCCCGACGGCCACCAGATCGCCTTCCTCAGTGGAGGGCAGGTCTGGCTGATGAACGCGGACGGCACCCGACCGGTCGCGCTGACGAAGCCCGACCCCGAGACATTCCCCTATTCGTGCCGCGCCGTGGCGTGGACCCGAACCTGAGCCCGGTCCACGATCCCGTCGAAGAGCTGCACGAGCCGGTCGGCGGTGCGGCTCCACGAGAAACGCTGCGCGAGCAGGTGGCCGCGCCGTCCCATCTGGCGGGCGACGTCCGGGTCGTCGAGCAGCCGCCCGATCCGCTCGGCGTACGCCGCGGGGTCGTGGCCCTCGATCAGGTAGCCCGTCACCTCGTCGCGCACGACGGAGCGCAGGCCGCTCACGCCTGTGCCGACCACGGGGAGGCCGCAAGCCTGGGCCTCCAGGGCGACCAGGCCGAACGACTCGCTGTAGGACGGCATGACGAGCGCATCCGCCGCGGAGTAGAAGAACGGCAGCTCGTGGTGTGCGACCGAGCCAAGGAAATCGACGCGGTCCCTGACGCCGGTGGACTCGGCGATGGCCTTCAGCCTGGCCTTCTCGCTCTCGCCCGCGCCGTCCCTCGAGTCCTCGCCGAGCACCAGCAGCCGCACGTCCTCGCGGCCCCGGTCGCGGAGCAGCGCCAGGGCGCGGATCGCCACCTCGACGCCTTTGAGGCGCTCGAGGCGTCCCACGAACAGCAGGAGCCGGCCGGTCTCGAAGCCGATGGTCCGCCGAGCATCGTCGCGGTCCAGGGGCTGGAACATGGTGAGGTCGACGCCCGCCGGAACCACCGCGACGTGGTCGGGCCTCGCCCGGTAGCCCTCGACGAGCTCCCGGGCCTCGTCGGTGGTCGAGGCGACCAGCAGGTCCGCCTGCTGGCCGATCTCGCCCTCGATCCTGATCCGCACCGCCGGCTCAGGCTCGGCCCCGACCGCCAGCGCCCGGTTCTTGACGCGGCCCAGCGTGTGCGCGATATGGGCCCAGGCCGCACCCAGCTGGGGCTGGAGGATGCACGCCACCTCGCCGGACAACCAGTAGTGCGAGTAGACCAGCTCATACGTCAGCCGGTTGCGCCGGACGAAGTCGCGGAGCTGCGCCGCGAAGCTGGGCACGTGGTCGAGGAGCCGGTACTTGTCGCCGCCGTCGCCGGACGGCAGGTAGACGACGCGAGAGAGGGGCGCCAGAACCTCGAGCTCGGGATCGTCAGGCCCACGCCTGGTGAACACGTCGGTCGCGATTCCGCGGTCGCTGAAGGCGGTGCAGATCTCGCGGACGTAGACGTTGAGGCCGCCATTCGCGCTCTTGCCGAGCGACGCCGTCGGTGAGGTGTGCAGGGAGATGACCGCGACCCTGTGCAGGGAATCGCGGACCGGGCTCAGGACGTCCGGTTCAGCCACGGTACGCCGATCTCGCGTCTAGCCAGCGCCGTGAAACGCAGCAGAAGCCGGAACGTGAGACCGGCGAGCAGGATGCCATACGAATTTAAACGTACGCGCCGGGGACCTATTCCCGCCGGCGCGCCCGGCGCGGAGGCGGCGATAAGATTGGCCTGAATGCGGCTCAATCGGTGGTTCCTGCTCGTCGCGGCGGTCCCGGCGTTCGTGATCCTGACCGCCGCTTCGACCCTGGCGGACTCGTCTCCGTCACCGTCCGGGTCCGGCGGCTCGGCCGCCAGCGGCAGCACGGCGCTGCCGGGCGACCCGGCCCGGGGCGCGACGCTCTACGCCCAGAACTGCGCGACCTGCCACGGCGCCGGGCTCGAAGGTGGGATCGGGGCCACACTGAACCCGATCGAGAAGCTGCCCGGGGTAGCCAACCCGCTCGACGCGGGCTTCCTCGTGGGCATCATCACCAACGGGCGCCAGCCCAAGGCAGGCGACCCCAAGCAGACCGCGATGCCGGCCAAGGGCGGCAACGCCAGCCTGACCGACCAGAACGTCCGCGACCTGGCCGCCTACATCATCGACCAGAACCACCGCGGCTCCCCGCCGCTGGCGCCGGGCGAGCTCGCGAAGCGCACCATCCTCTGGGTCGGCATCGCGATCATCGCGATGTTCTTCGTGACCTACCTGCTCTCCGCGTACAACATGCGCTGGATCGCGCGCCGCGCCGCGGCGCGACGCAGGTAGCCCAACCACCGTCCGCCGCGCCGCCACCGGCGGCCTCGGTCCATCCCACTCCCGTCGGCCTCGCGCCCCGCGTCCTCATCCTGTTCAGCGATACCGGAGGCGGCCACCGCGCGGCCGCCAGGGCGCTCACCGATGCGCTGGAGCAGCTCGATCCCAGCTGCGAGGTGACGGTCGCCGACCCGCTGATCGGACAGGGTCCCACCATCACGCGACGGCTCGCCGCGCTGTACGGCCCGGTGATCCGCAGGTCGCGCGCGGCGTGGGGCGCCGTCTACCACTCGAGCAACACGGCCGCCACCTTCGCCGCGATCCGCGCGGTGTTCGGGCCGGGCGTGCGCAAGGTCGTGGCCCAGCTGCTGCGCGACCACGACCCCGACGTCGTGCTCTCGGTTCATCCCCTGCTGAACCACATCGCGCACCAGGCGATCCGGCGCAGCGGCCGGCCGCGCGCGCTGATGACGGTGATCACGGACCTGGTGGACTTCCACCGCGGCTGGACCTTCAGCCAGGCGGACCTGGTGGTCGCCCCGACCGAGCGGGCCCGTCGCGTCGCTCTGCGCCGCCGGGTTCCCGGGGACCGGATCAAGCTGCTCGGCCTTCCCGTCGACCTGCGGTTCCGCCCCCCGGCGCCGGGCGAGAAGCAGGCCCTGAGGCGGCGCTTCGGGCTGGACGAGCGCCGCTTCACCATCCTGGTCATGGGCGGGGCCGCCGGAGTCGGCCACATCGCGGCCCAGGTGCGAGAGCTGGCGCTCGAGGAGCATCCCTGGCAGCTGGCCGTCGTCTGCGGCCGCAACGAAAAGCTCCGCCGGCGGCTCACCGAGCTGAACCTCGCCACGCCGGCCCTGATCCTCGGCTTCGTCGACTACATGCCCGAGCTGATGCGCACGTGTGACGTCGTGGTCACGAAGGCCGGGCCCGGCGCGATCGCCGAAGCCCTGGCCACCGGGCTGCCGCTGGTGATCACCGGGTTTCTCCCGGGCCAGGAGACGCCCAACGTCGACTTCGCCGTCGAGTCCGGCTTCGGCGCGTTCGCGCCCAAGGAGTCGGACCTCTTCGACGAGATCCGGGTCCTCGCGGAGGGGGGCCCGACCTGGCGCGAGATGTCGCGCAAGGCCGAGGAGATGGCCCACCCCTACGCCTCCTCCGATATCGCGCGGGAGGCGCTGCTGCTGGCGGCGCGCTACAGGGCGTCCTCGCAGGCGAGCCGGTAGGGGCAGATCCGGCAGCGACGGCGCTCGGGCCGGGATTCGAAACGCCCCGCCCGCACGCCCTCGGCCACGCCGGCGCCCTCCGCCGCGGCCTCTTCGACCAGCGCGTCGACCCTGTCCACGGCGGCGGACTCGCCCGTCGCCAGGTAGACGACCTCGAGCTCGACGGGCGCCAGGTCCAGGGCCCTCGCTGCGCCCAGCGCGTAGAGCGCCACCTGCAGGTCCCGGCGGCGCCGGGTGAGCGGCCGGCCGCTCTTGTAGTCGACGATCTTCCATCCGTCCGCCGTCCGGTCGATCCGGTCGATCACTCCGTGCAGCGTCCAGCCGTCGACCGACGCTCGGAACGCGTGCTCCAGGTAGGCGGGCGCGACGTCGAACCCGCCGCGCTTGCGATAGGCCTCGAGCTGGGCGGCGCCGAGGCGTTGAAAGGCGGGAGCGCGGCGCTCGTCGGGGAACGGAGTGACGCTCCAGGCCTCGGCCAGAAGAGCGCGCAGGCGGGCCGGGGTGATCTTCCGGCCTTCCCGCCGTTCCTCACCCGCCCGGCGCAGCACCTCGTGCATCACGACGCCGTGGACGGCCTCCGCGCTCTGCGGAGGCACCAGCCGCTGCACGTGCCGGTACCAGTACTGGCGAGGGCAGTCGCGATACGCGCTCATGGAGCTGTACGAGAGGTGCACCTCGCCCGTCTGACCGTGGGCGGCCGGCGGGTTCGCCGCGGGCGAGCGCTCCGCGAAACGCGCCTCGGCCACCGTTCGCGCGCCCGCTGTCCGCACCTCGCCGAGAAACCGAGACTCCCGCCAGCGCCGCCCGCCTTCGTAGTGGTCCGCGGCGCTCAGGTACAGGCGGCTCCGGGCGCGCGTCATAGCGACGTACAGCAGCCGGCGCTCCTCGGCGATCACGTCCTCGCGGCCGCGCACGAGCGGCTCGAGCACGCTCGGAGGCAGCTCGAAACGCGGCGAGCGGTTCGACTGAGGAAGCCGGCCCTCGACCAGCGACGGCACGAACACCGCTTCGAACTCGAGCCCTTTGGATTGATGGATCGTCATCACCTGGACGGCGTCGGCGGCCTCGACCGGCGCGGGCTCCTCGTCCTCGCCCGAGAGCAGCACCAGCTCCAGGCGGCGCATGAAGGCCGCGAGCGAGTGGTCGGGGGAGGACTCGCAGAATTCGGAGATCTTCTCCGCGAAGCGGCTGACGTTGGGCGCGGCATCGGGTGCCGCGTCGAGGTAGCGGGAAAGGTTCATGAGGTCGAAGAACAGGTCGCGCACGTCCAGCTCGCGCGCCGCGGCGGCCAGACGCTCGAGCAGGGGGCGCAGGCGCGCGGCGGCCGGGCGGGCCAGGGCGATGGCGTCTCCGGGGTCGGCCAGAACCCGGAGCATCGCGATCACGTCCTTGACCTCCGGCCGTTCGTAGAACCCGCGCCCGCCCACGACCACGTGGGGCAGCCCGTGTGCGGCCAGCGCGGCCGCGACCGGCCGGGCGATCGCGTTGGTCCGGCACAGGATGGCGATCGAGGACAGCGGCGTGCCATCGCGCCACAGCCGCTCGGCCTCCGCCGCGATCTCCGAGGCCTCGTCCGCGCCGTCCGCGAACCGCCAGATCGCGACTCGGGGTCCGGCGCCCGCCGAGGCCAGCCGCTTGGGCAGCCGCTCCTGGTTGTTCGCGATCAGCGCCCCGGCGGCGGTGACGATGCGGCGTGAGCTCCGCCGGTTCCGGCCCAGCGTGATGGTGGCGGCCTGTGGAAAGAAGCGGAGGAACCGCTCGAGGCTGGCCCGCGAAGCCCCGCGGAAGCGATAGATCGACTGGTCGTCGTCGCCGACCACGAATGCGCCCCTACCGCCGGCGATCAGCTCGACCAGCCGCTCCTGGGCGAGGTTGAGATCCTGGTACTCGTCGACGAGCACGTGCGGAAAGCGTTCCGCGTAGCGGCGGAGGATGCCTGGGTGCCGCTCGAAGAGCCGGACGGTGAGGAGCAGCAGGTCGTCGAAATCGAGCCATCCCTGCTGCCGGCACGCGCGCTCATAGGCCCGGAACAGGCGCACGCACGCCTTCATCAGGTCCGCCCTTTCGGGATCTTCGGCGGACTGCGCCCACGCCGCCAGCCGGGCCAGTGGCACCAGCTCCTGCTGCATGCGCTCGAGCATCTGGAGCACGGGCGCCACCAGGTCGTCCGGCCGCTCCTCTCCGGCGAGGACCGGGTCGCCGATGCTCCACATCAGCTCGCGCGCGAGGATCCAGCGGTCCGCCCCGGTCAGGATCCGGAAGCCGGGCGGGACGCCCGCGGCCGCGCCATCCTCGCGCAGCCAGCCGAGGGCGATGGAGTGGAAGGTGCCGACGGCCGGCGCGGGCGATTCGATCGCGCTCTCGATCCGCTGCCGCATCTCGGCCGCGGCTCGCTCGGTGAAGGTCATGACCAGGATGGAGCCGGGGGCTGCGCCCGATTGCACGAGGCGGCGGAAGCGCTCGGCGATGACGGCCGTCTTGCCGGTGCCCGCGCCCGCCACCACCCGGACCGCGCCCTCGGGCACGGCGGCGGCGCGCTCCTGCTCCCGGCCGAGGCGGCCCCTCATTCGGTCAGCGTCGGGTGCCCGATCCGCACCCTCAGGTTGTGGACCTTGCGCCCGAGCTCCGCCGCGTTGAGCCGCTCGACGATGGTCTCGGCGTCCAGGCGCAGCTGGTGGGCCAGTGCGGGGCTCGAGGTGCTGATCGTGAGCACCCCGGCTTTCAGCTCCACCGAGTCGCAGAGCTCCGCGACCTCGGGTCCCAGCAGGGCGCGAAACGCGGACGCCACCTGCGTGCCCAGCAGCCTGCTCCCGCCAGGCTGCTGGCGCACGATCCTGGGCAGGATATTGCCCAGCTTATCCACAGGGCTCGATCCTGCCTTCGCTGACCGTCCAGACCACGGCCCGGGCGATCAGGTCGGGCGGGAAGGGACCGGCCTCGACCGACGTGATCACCACCTGCCCGCCGGCGCCCACCTCCTGGAGAAGGGCCTCCCGACGCTCTCCGTCGAGCTCGGAAAGCACGTCGTCGAGCAGCAAAACCGGCCTTTCGCCCGTTCTGTGCTCGATCAGGGCCGCTTCCGCGAGCTTCAAGCTCACCACCGCCGTGCGCTGCTGGCCCTGGGAGCCGTACGCCCGGGCGTCCTGCCCGTCGAGCAGGATGGCCAGATCGTCACGGTGAGGGCCCACGCTGGTGGTGCCACGCCGCAGATCCTCGCCAAGCGACTTATTCACAGCTTCTGCCAGGTTTTCCGGAGGGCCTTCGTAGCGGATTTCGAGCCGTTCTCCGGACGCGATCTGCGCGTGGCTCCGCGCCGCAAGTGGCTGCAGCTCGAGCACCGCCCGGGAGCGCGCGTCCACGACCTCTTCGCCGACCTTCACGAGCTCGCGGTTCCACGTCTCGAGCACGTCCTCGCCGCCCTCTCCCGACCAGATGCGCTTGAGCAGGCTGTTGCGCTGCTCGAGCACGCGGCGCAACCCGGCAAGGGCTCGCGCGTACCCGGGCTCGACCTGGACCAGCATCTGGTTGAGGAACCGGCGGCGCAGTTCGGGCGCGCCCTTTACCAGCCCGAGGTCGTCCGGCCAGAAGAGCGTGACGCGAAACCGGCCCGGCAGGTCGAGGGCCCGCTTGCGCGCGCCGTCGATCTCGATCGTCCGGCGCGCCCGGTCCCCTTCGACGTTCAGGGCGATGGACAGCTCGATGCGCGAGCCGCCGGTCTCGATCTCGGCTTCGATCCGCGAGCCCGGGCCGACCGGTCCCACGAGCTCGAGCTCGCGCCGCGCCCGCGGCGAGGACGACAGGGCCAGCATCGACACGGCCTCGAGCAGGTTCGTCTTGCCCTGCCCGTTCTGGCCGATGAAGACGTTGACCCCGGGCCCCGGCGTCAGGTCCAGCCGCGCGTAGTTCCGGTGGTTCTTGAGCAGCAGCCGGTGGAGCCGCAAGAGCGGCTCTACGACATCGCGACTCGCACAGGCATGATCACGTAGAGGTAGTGGTCCTTGCCCGGCGGTCGCATCAGCCCCGGTGAGAGCGGTCCGTCGAACAGCAGCTCGACCTCCTCGTCTCCCATGACCCCGAGGGCATCCAGCACGTAGCGGGCATTGAACGCGATCTGGATATCGGAACCGTCGATCGTGGCGGCCATCTCCGCCTTGCTGTCCCCGACCTCGTTGGTCGTGGCTGACAGGGTCAGGGCCCCGGCCTGAGCCTTGACCCGGATCACGTTCGCGCTGTCCCGCGCGAACAGCGACACCGCGCGCACCGTCTGCGTCAGCTCGGCGGTCGAGACGCGCACGGTGGTCGAGCTCTTGCTGGGGATAACCTGTGCATAGTTTGGATACTTCCCGTCGATAAGCCGGGAGGTGAGCTCCGAGCTGCCTGACCGGAAGAACACCTGGTTGCGGGCCTTGGAGATGATGATCTCGACCTTGCCCGGCTCGCCCTTCAGCACGCGGGCCAGCTCCGCCAGAGCGCGCGCCGGCACGATGAGGCTCGCCTCCAGGTCCGTGGCGCCCGAGGCCGCGAGCTTGCGCACCGCCAGGCGGTGGCCGTCGGTGGCCGCGAGCGTGAGGCTTCCTCCCGACACCTGGACCAGCACTCCGGTCAACACCGGCCGCGCCTCGTCAGTCGAGGCGGCCATCTGCGTCTGCTCGACGGCATGCACCAGGTCGTCGAGCCCGACCTCGAGCCGGTCGCCCTCGTCCGGTCGGGGCCCCGGAGGAAACTCCTCGGCCTCGATGCACTTGATGTGCGTGTCGAACCGGGCGCAGCGCAGGTTGAGGGACTGCGTCGCGCCGTCTAGCGTCATCTCGAGATCGGCATCCGGGAGCGTGCCGACGAAGTCGGTCAGCAGCCGGGCCGGCGCCGTCGTGGAGCCCTCGCTCGAGACCTCGGCGGGGACCAGCTTGCGGATGCCGATCTCCAGGTTGGTCGCCGTGAGGGCCAGCCCGTCCGCGGTCGTCTCGATCAGGATGTTGTTCAGGATCGGCAGGGTGGTGCGGCTCGAGATGGCACGCGACACGACCTGCAGCGCCTGACCGAGAACCTGGGGCCTGCACGTCACCTTCATCTGTGCTGCGAGAACTTTGGCATTCACGAAAGTTGTCCCCCGTTGAAAGTGTTTCTCTTCATTGAACTCTCTCGTAACCGATAACAGTAAGCGCTGTGCGGACTGTGGATGTCGAGATCAAGCGCAGATCGAAACGAGCCGTGGAAAAGGTCTGGAAGGCCGTGCCCTGCGCAGCCTTCGCCTGTTGACGCGATGGGGAGCAGATGGCCGCCGGCCGTCCATCCGACGCGCTTCCCAAGGCGCAGCTTAAAAGCTGTGGATACGGCCGCGCGGGTCACTGGACGTACAGCTTTTCGCGAATCGACTGCACCTCGTAGCGCAGCCGCTCGTCTTCTTTGAGCTCGTTGGCGATCTTCTCGATGGAGTGCAGCGCCGTCGTGTGGTCGCGCCCGCCGAACGCCTTGCCGATCGCGGGCAGTGAGGAGGGCGTCTCCTCGCGGACCAGGAACATCGCGACCTGTCGGGGGAACACGATGTGCTTGTCGCGGCGCTTTCCCTTCATGTCCTCGAGCGTGACGTTGTAGTAGTCGGCGACCAGGGCCTGGATGCGCTCGACATTGATGGGCTTGCGCGTGCTGGCCGGGATGATGTCGGACAGCAGGCGGGCCGCCTCCTCCTGGTCGAGCGGCCGCTGATGAACCGCGGCGAAGGCCTGGATTCTGGTCAGCGCGCCTTCGAGCTCGCGGATGTTGCGCTGCACCTTGTGCGCGACAAAGCTGAGAACCTCTTCTGAGATCAGCGACTGGCTGCTGCCGAGCTTGGAGTGGAGGATCGCCAGCCGCGTCTCGAAGTCCGGGGGCTGGATGTCGGCGATGAGGCCCCACTCGAATCGCGACCGGCGCCGGACCTCGAGCCTAGGGATCTCCTTGGGCGGACGGTCGGAGGAGATGACGATCTGCTTGTTGATCTCATGGAGGGCGTTGAAGGTG
Organism: uncultured Actinomycetes bacterium; assembly: GCA_964559855.1. Lineage (GTDB taxonomy): Bacteria > Chloroflexota > Dormibacteria > Dormibacterales > Dormibacteraceae > 40CM-4-65-16. Next base: position 7,611 of record CAZLJC010000009.1, on the reverse strand, counting down.
TGGAAGAACTCCTCTTTGGTGCGGTCCTTGCCGGCGAGGAACTGCACGTCGTCGATCAGCAGCACGTCGACCGTGCGGTACTTGTGACGGAACTCGCCCATCCGCGCGGTCGCGATCGAGCTGATCACCTCGTTGGTGAACTGCTCCGAGGTCAGGTACACGACGCGCTTGCGCGGGAAGCGTTCGTGGACCTCGTGGCCGATCGCGTGCATGAGGTGCGTCTTGCCCAGGCCCACCCCTCCATAGAGGAAAAGCGGGTTGTAGCTGTCGCCCGGCGCTTCGGCCACGGCCTTGGCGGCCGCGTGCGCGAACTGCGAGTTGTGGCCGACCACGAACGAGGAGAACCGAAAGCGTGCGTTCAGCTCGGAGGGCGCGACGATCGACGCCTCGATCACCTCCGCCGCCCCGTTGCCGTCGTGGCCGTTCTCCGAGCCGTTCGACGGCTCGCCGTCCAGGAGCGCGTGGGCCGGCCGGTGTCCGTTCGGCGCGATCACGAAGTCGATGTCGACCTCCGCGCCGGTGACCGCCTGCAGCGTCTCCTGGATCAAGCCTGAGAAGCGGTCCTCGAGCCAGTCCTTGGCCAGCTTGCTCGGAACCCCGATCCGAAAGGTGCCTCCGTCGGCGGAGACCACCGAGGTGTTCTTGAGCCACATGTCATAGGTGCGCTTCGCCAGCTGGAAGCGCAGCTCCTCCTGAACCTGTGACCAGATCTGGTCCTGGTTCACCCCGTCACCTCCTTCGAAATCGGGTCCCGAGCCCCTGTGGACGCCACCCGGCGCCGCTCTGCAAATGCTGTGGACAACTCGAGGTGAACCTCTCCGCCCTCACGCCCCGCTCCGACGCCCGGACCGGCACCATCGAAGTGCGCTCCACGCGTCCGCGGATTCAACCCAGGCTCATCGAGCATGAGCTCCGCCTCCTTGCGACCTGTGGAAAAGAGCGGACCGGATTTCCACAGGCTGGCGCTGCTCAGCCTCCTGAAATCCCCCATCCGGTCGATCCCGAAATATGGAAGCGCCTCTATACCGCTATCTACCGCGCGCTTGGTGGCAATGGTGAGGCTGGGACGTTGAATTTGTACTGGGGTGATGGTGTGACGCGGATCCTGTCTGGCTTCCGGCGGGGGAGCATATCACCGGCCTGTGGATACCGCAAGGCACTTCACATAGGGATGTAGTGACATGACCGCTGTCACAAGGCAGATTCGTTGCCAGGCGGCCGTCCGGTAGACTGCGGCGATCAAAAGAACCTACCAACCCAAGAAGCGATACCGCCGCCGCGTGCACGGCTTTCTCCGCCGCATGAGCACGCGAGGCGGACAGCACGTCCTCCGCAACCGCCGCCGCAAGGGTCGAGAGCGGCTCGCCTGAGCGGCTCGGAGCGCGGCCGTGAAACGCCCACTCCGAGTTCGCCGCCGCGCTGACTTCCAGGCCGCCATCGGCGGCCGGCGGTTTTACAGCGGTCGGGCGTTCGTCGCCGTCGCATCGCCCCGCCGCGGCGACGCCGGCGACCACGACCGGGTGGGGGTGACCGTCAGCCGGGGCATCAGGAGCGCCGTGGAGCGCAACCGCGCCCGGCGCCGCCTGCGCGAGGCGGCTCGCCTCAGCCTTCTGTCCGGGGATTCGGCCGAGACCCGGCGGGGAATACGATATGACGTGATCCTGATCGCCCGGCCGGCGGCGCTCGCGGTTCCGTTCGCCGACCTGAAGGCGGAGACCGAGCAGGCTGCGCTCAGGCTCTCCAACCTGACCTCATGACAAGACTCTTCCTCCTTTTGATCCGCGGTTACCAGCTGACCTTCGCCAGGATCCTTCCCCCGTCCTGCCGCTATTACCCTTCGTGCTCGCACTACACGTACGAGGCGATCGAGCGGTACGGCTGGCTCAAGGGATCGTGGATGGGTGCGGTGCGCATCGCCCGCTGCCATCCCTTCGCGAAGGGCGGCTATGACCCGGTGCCCTGACGGGAGCTGAAAGCCATCATCTTCTTGAAGAACTCACCGTTCGACATCCTCCAGCCGCTGCAGGCGCTGTGGTGGGCGGTGTTCGGAGTGACGCTTCAGTCCCTCCTGACGTTCATCTACACCCACATCGCGGGCGTGTCGTTCTTCGCGGCGATCGGCGCATATGGCGTCGCGATCATCGTGATCACGGTCATCATCCGGGTGCTGCTGTCGCCCCTCCAGCAGTTCCAGCTGGTCACCCAGCGCAAGACGTACGCCGAGCAGCGGAAGCTCGCTCCCGAGGTCGCCGAGCTGCGCAAGAAGTACCGCAAGGATCCGCAGCGGCTGAACACCGAAACGATGAAGCTCTACCAGGAGCACGGAGTGAACCCGCTCGGCGGAATGATCGGCTGCCTCCCGCTCGTGATCCAGATCCCGATCCTGACCGCGCTCTACTACGTGTTCACGACCTGGGCTCACACGCATCCCGCGGAGCCGTTCCTCTTCATCCCCAACCTGAACGAGAACCCGAACCACCACATGATCGCGGCGGGCCTTCCCATCCCCGCGATCGTGTACTTGATCTTTCCCCTGCTCGCGGCGCTGACCACCCTGATCCAGACGCGCATGCTGCAGATGCCGCCTCCGCCCAACCCGACCGAGCAGGAGCTGCAGACCCAGCAGATGCAGCGGACGATGCTGTGGATCTCGCCGCTCATGATCGGCTACTTCGCGCTGCAGGTTCCGGCAGGCCTGGGGCTGTACTGGTTTGTCGGGAACGTCGTCAGTATCATTCAGCAGAGCTTCGTGGTCGGGTGGGGGAACATCCTGCCGTCGCGGTTCAGGACGGTGGCCGGCGGAGCGCCATCGGCTCCCCTGACGTCCCCGCCGAAGAAGGCCTCTGGCGGTGGGCCCAAGCAGCAGCCTCCCAGGAATGGGGGACCGCAGCAACCGAGGAACGGGGGCTATCCGAAAAAGCCCAAGAAGAGCAAGGAGTGATTCGAAGTTGAAGACCGCTGAAGGCCGGGGGCGCACTCTGGAGGAGGCTGTGGACGCCGCTCTCATGGAGCTCAAGGAGAGCCGGCGCAACGTCGACGTCAAGATCGTCAGCGAGACGTCCGAGGAGACGATCGTCGAGGTCAGCATCCTCGATCAGGACGCGCCGGCGGCTGCGCCGGCTCCCGCCAACGGGAAGGCCGAGACCGCCCGTCACCTGGTCGAAGGCTTGCTTCAGCACATGGGGGTGCACGCGCAGGTGAGCGTCCGTACGGGCGCGGAGCCGATCACGCTCGACGTCTCGGGCCGCGACCTCGGCGCGCTGATCGGGTGGCGGGGCGAGACGCTGCGGGCGCTTCAGGCCGTGACCAACGTGATGGTCGGCAAGCACCTGGAGGAGGGCGAGCGGGTGATCGTGGACGTCGAGCGCTACCGGCAGCGCCGCGAGCACACGGTCCGTGAGATCGCCATGCGCGCCGCGCGCCAGGTGAAGATGACCGGCGACGCGATCACGCTCGACGCGATGCAGCCGTTCGAGCGGCGCGCCATCCACCTCGCGCTCGAGGGCGACCCCGACGTGACGAGCTCCAGCATCGGCGAGGAGCCGGACCGGCGTGTGGTGGTCGGTCCCCGGAAGCCAGCTGCGGAATAACGGCGACAGCGGCGGAGGCGGGACGGCCGCCGAGCGGATCCGCAGGGCGATCGCCCTGGTCAACTCGGTGGCTGACGAGGCGGGCGACGAGGAGATCACGCCGACCGAGATCGCCGAGGCGATTCGCGACTGCCTCGAGCTGACCGAGGTGGACCAGGTGCCCAACGTCCGGCGCTACCTGGGCGAGGCGCTGGATGCGGTTTCGGACGGCATGCCGGCCGACTTCGTGGCGATGACGCTGTATGCCGCGTTGGGCGCGCTGCGCGAGGGCTGAACTCCGGACCGGGCTTCCTATACTGACCGTCCCATGTCATCCCCCCATCGAGTGCATCAGCTTGCCGGTGGGGCGAGACTCGTGGCCGCGGAGATGCCGGAGCGACTCTCCGCCAGCGTGGTCCTGATGTTCGGCGGCGGGTCGCGCCTCGAGGACGACCGCCTCGCCGGCGTCTCCCACTTCATCGAGCACCTGTTTTTCAAGGGCACCCTCACCCGGCCGACCGCCAAGGAGATCGCTGACGCCATCGAAGGCGTCGGAGGCTTCATCAACGCGTCGACCGACAAGGAGCTCACCGCGTACTGGGCACGCGTCCCGGCCGAGCACATCGAGCTCGCCTCCGACGTACTCTTCGACGTCGTGTCGAACTCGAAGCTCGACCCGGCCGACATCGAGCGCGAGCGCATGGTCATCCTCGAAGAGCTGCGGATGTACCAGGACCAGCCCCAGGAGGACGTCCAGAACCTGTTCGAAGAGCTGATCTGGCCCGACCATCCGCTGGGCCGCGATATCGCCGGCACCGAGGAGTCGGTGGCCAGGCTCACGCGAGACGATGTCATGGAGTACGCCGACGTCCACTACCGGCTGCCCAATCTCGTGGTCGGCGTGGCGGGATCGATCGACGAGGAGAGGACGAGCTCTCTCGTCTCCTCGCGCCTGACCCTGCCGGCTCAGCAGAACGGCGACGGGGCCATCGCCGCGCCGCCGCCGCCGCTCACGCAGCCCCGAGTGCTGGTGAAGAAGCGCAACACGGAGCAGGCGCATGTGTGCCTCGGCGCCCGATCGCTGAGCTACCTGGACGATGATCGATACACCCTCGACCTGCTCAACACCGTGCTGGGCGAGGGCATGAGCTCGCGCCTTTTCCTCAACATCCGGGAGAAGCTGGGCCTCGCCTACGACGTGCACAGCTTCACGCAGAAGCACCGCGACACCGGCTACGTGGGCGTGTACATCGGGGTCGATCCGAAAAAGGCGGTCGAGGCGGTGAACGCGGTCGTCGCGGAGCTGCATAGCCTCGCGGAGCGTGAGGTCTCAGGCGAGGAGATGAGCCGCGCCAAGGAGTTCACCAAGGGCCGCCTCAGGCTCGAGCTCGAGACCACGAACGGCGTGGCGTTCTGGCTGACCTACCAGGAACTTCTGCTGGGTGAGATCAAGACGATCGAAGACGAGCTCGCCCTGGTCGACGCCGTGAGCGCCGCCGACGTCCGCCGGGTGGCGCAGGCTCTGCTGCGCGAGCCGCTTCAGATGGCGATCGTGGGACCGTTCTCTCGCGACAGCGCTTTCAGGCTGGCGATCGGCGCCTGACTGGCGGTTCCGCTCAGGCCGCCGCCGCGCTTGGAACCAGGCCGCCGGACCCGCCGCAACCTGCGTTCTCCAGCACCGGCTGCTTCGTGTAAATGTTGAAATGACCCGCCGGGAAGATCCGAAACCACGCCTTGCCGTCGATGCGATCGCGCGTGATGGGGCCGAAGACGCGCGAATCCTGTGAGCGGTTGCGGTTGTCCCCCATGACGAAGTACTCGTTCGAGGCCATGACCTGTTCGGCGCCGCCGTTCCAGGTCGTGTCGATGGTCCACGCCTCCGGCAGATACGGCTCATAGAGCACCCGCCCGTTGATGCAGACCGTTCCGTTGACGATGCGCAGGTGGTCGCCCGGGCCGGCAATGACGCGCTTGATGAAGTCCTTGGAGTTGTCGGTCGGCGGTCGCAGGATGATGATGTCCCCGCGCTCCGGGTTGCCGAATCTGTAGTCCAGCTTGTTGGCGATGAGGTAGTCGTTGTTGTCGAGCGTCGCGAACATCGAGAGGCCCTCGACGTGGACGGCCTGGATCGCGAAGCTGATGCCGAAGTAGAGGATGAAGGCGAGGACCACGACCTCCGCGATCTCGCGCAGCAGCGAGCCGGCGGCAGACGACTGGGAGGCGGCTCCAGCCGCTTGCTGTTGTTGGGCCGCCATTGCCTTAGGAGACGAGCTTAGCGCAGACCCGTTCGAGCTCTTCCCGGCTGGAGTAGCGCAGCTCGAGCTTGCCGCGATTGAAGCTTCCGGTGACCTTCACGGGAACTCCGAGGCTGGACTCGACATCGGCGGCGAGGGCGCGGAGCTCGGTCGTCGCGTCTCCGCGGCGAAGCCTGCGCGGCCGGTACGTGCGCACCCAGTTCTCGGTCTGACGGACCGAGAGATGGCGCGCGATCACGACTTTCAGCCCGTGCTCCTGAGCCTCCTGCCGGTCGAGTGCGATCAGGGCGCGCGCGTGTCCGGCGCTGATCGCGCCTGAGGCCACCGCCGACTGGACCGCGGGGCACCCGCCCAGCAGGCGCAGGGATTGCGTCACCGACACCCGGTGCTTGCCGATTCGCTCGGCGACCTCTTCGTGCGTGAGCCCGAACTCTTCGATCAGGCGGCGCAGTCCACGCGCCTCCTCGATCGGGTCGAGATCGGCGCGCTGCAGGTTTTCGATCAGCCCGAGCACCAGCTGCGAATCGGCGCGCGCGTCGTTGCGCACCACCGCCGGGACGCTGGCCAGGCCGGCCAGCCGGGCCGCGCGCCACCGGCGCTCGCCGGCGATCAGCTCATAGCCGTCGGCCAGGCGCCGCACGAGCAGCGGCTGCAGCACGCCGTGCTGCCGGATCGACTCCGCGAGCTCGCCCAGCGGCTCGGCGTCGAAGCGCGTGCGGACCTGCTCGCGAGAGGGTCGGATCTGGTCCACCGCGATCATCTGCGGCACGAGGGCCTCGCCCTCATTCGACATGGGAATGAGAGCGTCGAGCCCGCGTCCGAGGCCGCGGGTCTTTTCGTGGGTCCGGCCTTGCGGCCTGGTCGGTTGCGTCATCTTTCCAGCAGCTCCTTCGCCAGCGCGCGGTAGGCCGCCGCGCCCCGGCAGGTGGGGTCGTATTCGAGAACCGACTTTCCGTGACTGGGCGCCTCGCTGATCCGGACGTTGCGCGGAATCAGGGTCTCGAGGACGTGGTGGGGATGCGAGCGGCGCACTGCTTCAAGCACGTCCCACGCCAGGGTCGTGCGCGCGTCGAATTGCGTCATGAGGATCCCGGCGATGGCGAGCTTGGGGTTGAGCCGGGAGCGCACGAGCTGATGCGTGTACATCAGATGGCGCAGCCCCTCGAGCGCGAAGTACTCGCACTGCGTCGGGATCAGCATGCTGGTCGCCGCGACCAGAGCGTTGAGCGTGAGCAGCCCGAGCGACGGCGGGCAGTCCACGAGGACGATCCGGATCTCCGGCGGTGTTCCGGCGAGCGCAGTGCGCAGCAGGCCTTCCCGGTCCGCCGCGCCGGCGAGCTCGATCTCGGCGCCGGCCAGGTCGATGTGCGAAGGGATGATGGAGAGCCCCGCCACACCGGTGGGCTGCAGCGCCTCCCCGACGGTCGCCTCGCCGGTCAGCAGGTGATAGATGTTGAGCCGCGCCCGGGACGGATCCAGCCCGAGCCCGGACGTGGAGTTGGCCTGCGGATCGAGGTCGACCAGGAGCGCCGGGTGCCCTGTCTCGGCCAGGGCGGCGGCAAGGTTGATCGCCGTCGTGGTCTTGCCCACGCCGCCCTTCTGATTGACGACCGCGACCACCGGAGGGGTGGTTGTCGCCAACATGTTGGGCCTGGCTTCCGCCGCGGATCCTACATCTGGTGCCATTGGGGTGAGATTCTATGCCCCTGCGGACGCCCTGGCCACGCTACCTGTTAAGAAGCCGGGCCGGCCGGAGGCGCCGGGTCCAGACAGCGTACGCGGCGGTC
>CAZLJC010000008.1:9235-69167 GCA_964559855.1 uncultured Actinomycetes bacterium | reverse complement strand
CCGCCCACGCCGCCCGTGGCGGTCGAGCCGGTGGTGTTGCCGGTGCTGGCGCCCGTGCTGGTGTCGCCACCCAGGTTGGTCGAACCGTTGGCGCTGCCGGTGCTCGTCACTGTGGAGTCCGTGCTCGCGTTGTTGTCGGCTTCGGACGAACCCTTGGTCTTGGTGCGGTCGTCACCGTTGCCGGTCTTGCCGCCGGCGACGTCGCCCCTTCCGTCGGCGTTCCCTTCGCCGGTTTCCTTGTTGCTGGGCTTGCCGGCCGTGTCCGACGGCGAGTTGCCCTTGCCGTTGTCCTTCGAGCTGCCTCCGGCCTTCGTCGAGTCGGCGCCGCCCGCTGAAGTGTTGCCGGAGCCCCCGGCCGAAACGTTGCCCGAGCCTCCGGCCGAAGCGCTGCCCGAACCGCCGGCCGAGGCGCCACCGGACGTGCTGCCCGAGGCACCGGCAGAGGCGCTACCGCTGCCGTTCGCCGACGACTTCGACTCCCCGCTCGACGTCGAACCGGACTTTCCGCTGGCGGCGGCGCTTGAATCGCCGCCGGCAGTCGAGTGGTTGGACGCGGTCCACGTGCTGCCGCCTCCACTACTCTTGTCCTTGCCGTCTCCGTCCCCGCCGCCACCGCCGACATGGTGTCCGCTTTCGCCGTCCGGGCTGGTCTGGCGCTGCGTCACGGCGGACGCGCTGGTGTGGTCGTGTGCTTTGCCCTGACCGTGTCCGTTGTCCGCGGCCAGCGCCGGAGACGTTCGCGCGAGCATGAGAAGGACGCCCGCCATGAGAACAAAGCAGTTGATTGCCAGACGCCGAGCCAGCGCCGGGCGCGTCGTTATGAAATCGCCGAATGCTTCCAAATGCCCACCTCCGCGTGGAAATGAGCGAGTTGCCTACCGCCCCGTCCCGCGACACCTACCCCTCAGCCCGATGGGGATATGTCGTAGAACGCCCCGCTCAGCGTTCCCTATCAGGGCAATTCGCTTTTGCAATGGAAACGCAAACTTCAGCTTTTCTAACCATGGAGCTGGCGACGAGCGCGGACTCGGTGGCCGCGTTTGCCGAAGACCTGCTCGCGCCTCGCGGATGGCGCGTGGACGCGGTCCGGCGTCGCGGCACGCGCCTCGAGCCGCCTGACTCCTACTGGTCGTCCTTCAACGTCGACATATATAAGGACGGGGAGGAGCGCAGCCTTCGCCTCGTCGCCAAGGGAGCGTTTCACGACGAGGCGTGGCAGGCGCTCAGCGCGCGCCTTTCGCGACATGGTGGCGGCGCCGCATGCGACCCGGTCGACGGCATCGGATTCCCCCGGCTGTTCCCCGAATCGATGCACGCGTACTGGTTCTATCCGTTCGACCCGGCGATGCCGAACCTCCCGCTCGCCAACGACCGGGTGCGGATGGCGGGCGCGCTGTTCGGCCTCGAGGACGCGAAAGACGTGCTGGCCGTGGCGCGACGGCTCGACATCGAGCGGGTGCGCTACACGCCGGAGATCGCCGCGATCCTGCGCTACGAGCTCGAGCTGCCCGGCACGCCGGGGCGCATCTTCGGCAAGGTGCAGCCGGGCAATCGGGGCCTGCGCACGCTGAACATCGTGAACGCGCTGTGGACCGCATCCGCGCGCTATCCCGGGTTTCTGCACCTTCCGCGCCAGCTGGGCTTCGTGCCCGAGATGGGCATGCTGCTCGAGGAGGGCGTGAAGGGAAGGCCGGTGACCGGCCGGCGCACGACCACGGAATTCTCACTTGCGACGATTGCCGCCGCCGAGGCGCTGGCGGTGATCCACGAGTCGGGCGTCGAGGTCGAAGGCCGGATCGACATCGAGCGCGAGATCGCGCGCCTGGACCGCGTCGCCGAGCAGTTCACCTACGTGCTGCCGGGCGGCCATTTCCTCCTGCGCGATCTCATCGCGCACATGCGCGACCGCGTGCGCAAGACAGACGACGAGGCCGTGCTCCCGACCCACGGCGACCTCAAGTACGACCAGTTCATGTACCACAACGACACATTCACGTTGCTCGACTTCGACTACTTCGCGATGGCCGAGACGAGCTATGACCTCGGCAAGTTCTGCGCCTACATGGTGCCATCCAACCCGCGCGACTGGCGCGACTCCTCGATCTCCGAAGAGCTGCGCCTCGATTTCATCCGGCGCTACCGGGAGCTCCGGCCGCACGCGACGCTGCAGCGCTTCGGCGTTTACGAGTCCCTTCAGCTGGCACTCCGCGCAATGGCCTTCATGTGGGCGCAAACCGCCGGCTGGGAACGAATCGCGGAAACGTTCCTGGTTCTCGCGTTCGAGCGGCTCAAGAGCAGACCGCCCGAATAGGGGTTGGGGCGGAAAGGCCGTCCTTTCGATCTCTTTTACAACGATTAACCCTCTGCCGCATCGACCTGGGCCAGGCGCCGTGCAAGCTCAAGCGTCGACATGCGGGTGGTGGCTTCTGTGCTCGCGGGCCTGGTGCTCGCGATTGGGATCGCGGTCGGGGTTTCGGCGCTCGCTCAGAGCCAGGCGCACGGACCGGCCGCACTGACCGCGGCGCGGCAACAGGTCGCCGCTGCCCCGAACGCTTCGAGCGAGGTCGGCGACCCGGCGCCGCCGCGGCTCATCCCACGTCACAGAAACGATCCAAGCCCCACCCCACCCGCCGTCGCAGCACCGACCGCAGCACCGGCGCCGGTCGTCTATTCCGCTCCGCCTCCGCCCGCCCTCGTCGTCAACTCGACGCAGCAGGCTCTGATCAATCGCGATCGAGCCGCGAACGGGCTCGGGCCGCTCACGTGGAGCAGCTGCCTCTACAGCGTCGCCGTCAGCAATGCGCGGCGGATCGCCAACCAGCACTACCTTTCGCACACGAACGGGCCGTCGGTCGACCTCGGCTGCGGCCTCGGCCGCCAGGCGGGCGAGAACATCGGCTACTGGAGCGGGGGCATCAACGACTCGCAGCTGAACACCATGTTCATGAACAGCCCGGAGCACCGCTCCAACATCCTGGGGCCGTACCACTATGTGGCGACGGCGTGGGTGGTCGCCTCGAACGGATACGGCTACATCGCGGTCGAGTTCAGCTGATTTTCTCGGCCTGGGGCCGAATTCGGCTCGAGTTCGGCGCTTTACGGAGCTAAACCGCTTTCCCGGGTAGCGGTCCAGGACGGGGCGTTGTTCTTCTGACGTAGCGCTCGGACGCCATTTCCGATCTCGTGGAGCTCGGAAAGCTGCGGCTTTCGCTGATTACAGCGCTGGTCAGGAGGAGCGAGAGGGGTGTCTTCAGAATCGGTCGCTCCCGGACGGCCGCAGGGACAGGCCGCGTGGCATCGCCCCCTCCAGTGGCTGTGGAGCGCACGGGGATGGATCGCCGCCGTGGTCGGTGTCGCGCTGCTTGCGACCACCGCCTACGTGATATGGGCGATCAAGGACCTGCCGGATCCGAGCCAGACGGTGCTGGCCGCCGGGGACGTCATCGTGCTCGACCGCAACGGCAAGCTGATCGAGGACTGGAGCCCCGCCGGGCACTACCACGTGACATTGAGCCTGGAACAGATGGGACCGTACGCGCCCAAGGCCGTGCTCGCCGCGGAGGATCGCAACTTCTACCAGCACGGCGCCGTCGACCCGACCTCGACCGCCCGCGCCGCCTGGATCGACATCACATCGCGCGGCTTGAACCAGGGCGGCAGCACGATCACTCAGCAGCTGGTCAAGATCCAGCTCCTCACCCCTCAGAAGTCGCTCACCCGCAAGGTCCAGGAGCTCGTCCTGGCGATAGCGCTCGAGCAGCGCTATTCGAAGGACCAGATCCTCTCCATGTATTTGAACCGGGTCTACTTCGGACACGGTGCCTACGGCATCGGCGCCGCTTCCCGCACCTATTTCAACAAGGACGCGAAGGACCTGACGCCGGCCGAGGCGGCGTTCATCGCCGGCCTGATCCAGGCGCCGACCGCATACGACCCAATGGTCCACTATTCCGCGGCCCGCGACCGAGAGCTGTATGTGCTCGGCGGAATGGCTTCGACGGGAGCGCTCAGCCGGACGCAGGCCGATCAAGCGGTGAGCGAGGACATCAAGTCCGAGCTGCACATTCAGCCGAGCGCGCGCCAGAGCCTGGCGCCGCACTTCGTCGACTACGTGCTGACTCAGCTCGAGTCGATGTTCGGCTCGTCGGCTGTGCAGCAGGGCGGCATCGTGGTGCGTACGACGCTCGACCTCGGCATCCAGCAGAACGCGGAGCAGGCGGTGGCGAACGGCGTGCAGGACCTCTCGTACCTCAACGTGAACAACAGCGCTCTGCTCGCCGCGATGCCGAAGACGGGCGAGATCCTCGCGTGGGTCGGCTCCGCGGCTTATGGAAACGACTCGATCGGCGGCCAGTTCGACGTGGTGCTCTCGCCCCGCCAGCCAGGGTCGTCGTTCAAGCCGTACGTCTACGAGGCGGCGTTGCGCGACCACAAGATCACGTGGGCGACCATCCTCCACGACCGGAACACAGACTTCGGTGGCTACACGCCGCACGACTTTGACAACGGCGGTATGGGCGACATCAAAGCGAGCACCGCCATCCTGTATTCGCGCAACATCCCCGCGGTCGAGGTGGGCAAGATGGAGGGAATGAACAATGTCGTCGACCTCGCCCACGCGATGGGGATCAAGAGTCAGCTGGCGCCTTATCTCTCGACGGCGATCGGCGGCAGCGACGTGACGATGTATGAGCACGTGCAGGGCTACGCGACGTTCGCCAATCAGGGAACGCGGGTCAACCTGAACGTGATCAAGGAGGTCGACGACTCGTCGGGCCATGCGATCTTCCAGTTCGCGAACGCCGGTCCGGCCCAGGTCATCTCCCCGGCCGAGGCGTACTTGATGAGTGACGTGCTGCGCCGCTACCAGAACACCTGGCACTTCGGGTGGAACCGTCAGATGGCGAGCAAGACCGGAACCAGCGACAACGGCAAGGGCGGGATCCCGGACTCGTGGATCATGGCTTACAACCCGGACATCGTGGTCGGCGTCTGGGTCGGCAACACCGCGCCGAACGGCGGCGGCGGCTTGATCCGGGCCTATGGAGAGAACGTCGGCCTGACCATCATGAAGCGCTTCATCAACGCGCTTCCATCCACGATGCGCGACTGGTACAACCGGCCCCAGGGCATCGTCGAGGGCTGCGGCGGCGATTCGGAGGACCCGTTCCTGCAGGGTGGGTGCACGCAGAGCCCGTCGCCGGCGAGCTCGCCTTCGGCCTCGCCCTCCGCCTCCCCGTCGGGATCGCCGTCCGCGAGCCCGAGCGCCTCCCCCTCGGCGCCTCCACCGGCCAGCCCGTCGCCTCCACCGAGTGCGCCGCCGAGCCCACCCCAGCCGCCGCCGAGCCCGCTGCCAACGCCCGCGGGGCCTTCGGGTACGTGATGCTGCCGCTGAGCGCGACGGAGAGCCCGTTCCTGGAGAGCGTCGAACGGCGGCGCCCCGGCAGCTCGCTGCGCGGATATGTGGGGCGGACGCTGCCGCACAGCTCGACGATCGTGGTCGCCAACCGCGCGCCCCACGAGCCTCGGCCGGAAGGCGGTTTCACGCGCGGAGCCGGCGGCGTGATCACGGCTCTGCTGACGCTGGCCGAGGTCGCGGGCGCGGAGTGGGTGTGCTGCGCCCGCAGCGATGCGGAGCGCAAGCTGATCGAGGAGAGCGGCACGACCCGGACCTCGCCGCTGATCCGAACCGAGACCAGAATCCACTACGCCACTCCGACCGCGGAGCAGTACGAGCAGTACTACTCGGTCATCTCGAATCCCGTTCTCTGGTTCGTGCAGCACTATCTGTGGGATCTCGCGCAGCAGCCGATCATCAACGGGCGGATCCACCGCGCGTGGAAGAACGGATACGTCGAGGTCAACAAGCAGATCGCGCGCCGCGTCGTCGAAGTTGCGCGCACCCTGCCGGAACGACCGCTGGTCATGCTGCACGACTACCAGCTCTACCTCGCGCCGAAGCTCATCCGCGACCAGCTGCCAGGCGCGATCATCCAGCACTTCGTCCACATCCCGTGGCCGACGCCGCAGTACTGGAAGGTCCTGCCCCGCGAGATGCGCGATGCGATCATGCATGGCCTCCTCGGGTGCGATATCGTCGGCTTCCAGACGAGCCTGGACGTGCGCAACTTCCTGATGACGTGTGAGGAGAACGGCGGGCTCGCGGTGGACGAGCGGGAACGGGCGGTGCTGGTCGATGGCCGTGTCGTCTATGCGCGCAACTACCCGATCTCGATCGACGTCGCGGCGACGACGCGCCTCGCCCACTCGCACGGGGTGATGGTCGAGGAGCGCAAGCTTCGCGACTGGCGGCCGCAGCACCTCATCGTGCGCATCGACCGCACGGACCCGTCAAAGAACATCGTGCGCGGCTTCCTCTCGTACGAAAAGCTGCTCGCGCACCATCCCGAGCTCAAGGGACGTGTGCAGTTCTGGGCCTTCCTGCAGCCGTCGCGGCAGGACGTGGCGGCTTACCGGAACTACGTGCGCAGAGTCCGGCAGACGGTGCAGCGCATCAACGCGCAGTACGGCGCGACGGGTTGGCAGCCGATCCGGCTTGAACTCGGCGAGAGCGTGCGCAAGGCCATGGCCGCCCTGCGCAACTTCGACGTGCTGCTGGTCAACTCCGTCTACGACGGTCTGAACCTGGTAGCGAAGGAAGGCGCGCTCGTCAACCGGACCAACGGCGTGATCGTGCTGTCAGAGAACGTTGGAGCGCACGAGGAGCTCAACCCGCATGTGCTTTCGGTGAACCCCTTCGACATCGACGCGACCGCCAACGCGATGTACGAGGCGATCGTCATGGGGGCGGACGAGAAGCGACGGCGCAACGAGGGCACGCGCGAGGTGGTGCGGACCAACGATATCGCCCGCTGGATCACCCGGCAGGTGCAGGACATCCGCGACCTCGCGGCCTCCCCGGGACTCCGCGCCGGCTGACCCCGGAAGAGACAGGAAGACCTGGCGCACCTCACATACCCCCTCCGAGCCAAAGGAAAGAGCCGCCGCGACCCCGCGACGGCTCTATCGAAGTCGAGCTATTGATCGACCCGGGGGGCTTCAGTAACCTCGCGGGCGAAGTCCGCCCGAGCGCCGCGCGACGGTGACGCTGCGGTAGAAGAGGATCCCGACCAGGCGGCCGATCGCAAAGCCGATCAGCGCGTAGACCAGGATGGCGATCACGACCGACATCTCGAGCTGCGACTGCGCGTTGCCGATGGTCGGGAGCAGCCCGCGGAACGGCGCCAGGAAGAAGTCCGTGACGCTATACGTCCACGAGGCGAAGCCCGCCGCCGCGTTGGCTCCGAGCAGCTTGAGCACGAGCCGGATCAAGAGCAGGCCGCAGATCAGGCCGAAGATCAGATAGACGACCTGGACCGCCCGCCAGCCGGGGTTGAAGCTGCTCACGACCTCCGACGACGAGGCCGGCACCATCGGGTCCATGTCGGCGTCGTTCACGACCTCACGCCGTTCGCGAACGCGCCCTGTCGCCGGGTCGCGCTCGATATCGCTTTCCCTGTGTTCCATCCTCCACTCCTTAACTTCTGCTGACAGCAAATCGAAATCCGGGCTAGGAAGGAAACGCCCGGGGCCATTGCGGCACCCGGGCGCTTGGGGGAGGTACGGCGACTCGGAAAGATGAGCGCTAGGCGGACGGATACCAGAGCGACAGGCTGGAAAGGGCTTCGTCCTGGTCGACGTCGGCGTTGTCGGAGCTGCTGATCTGGTACTGCCAGGCTTCGATGTTGCCGGAGCATCCGGTGTCGTACGGAGCGAAGCTGGGGGCCAGCGGCTTGCTCAGGGCGCCGAGCAGGGAAGGCTCGAACGACCACAGGTCGGAGCCTGACGCGATCTGCGGCAGGGAGCTCACGGCCGAGCACCAGGCCGACGCGAACTCGCTTCCCGCGGTGCCGTTTCCGTAGTACATCGGGACGTAGCCGCCCTGGCGGACGCCGTCGTACCAGCCTTCGATGAACCCGGAGTCGACGTTCGCCGCGCCGGGGCAGGCCGCGCCGGCGGGCTCGATGTCGATCGCGAGCAGGCGGCCCTGCGGGATCCCGAGCCGCTGAGCCGCGGCCACGGCGGCGGCCGCGTAGCCGTGCCCGGTGTCGTAGTAAGAGACGTTCGAGCAGTCGTAGTCGTTGTAGATCGGCAGGATTCCGAGGTGCTGCTTGGCCGCGAGGGCGATCTCGGCCGAGCTGATGCCGGGGCACACCGTGTTCGTCAGGTACCGGCCCCAGAACTCAGGCGTGCCGAAGCCCCGCACGATCTTCCAGTAGAGGTCGCCGCTCGGGTCGCCGACGATCGCCTTGCAGGAGTCGACGCCCCACAGGACGTGCGTCGGCTGCATCGCCGTCGACTTTGCGACGACGTTGACGAGGCCTGGGGTCCCGGCGGGGGCGGCCTTCGCGCGCGCGGCCGGCACCTGGCCGATCATCGCCGTGTACGTGGGGGTCCCGCCGTTCATGTAGGCCACCACGCTGCAGGAAGCTCCGGACTTGCAGGCGTGATCGACGAGCCGGCCCTGCTGGTCGTAGATGCCGACCACGTACGGGGTCGCGGCGAGGTCCGCGTTTACTGAGGCCTTGAGGTACACCGTTCCCCCGTTCGCGCTGCCGACGGAGCTCGCGGAGAGGGAGACGGAAAGCCAGGTCACGAAGACCGGCTTCGACACCGCTTCGGGGGTGCCGTTCACGTATCCGACGATCTCATGCACGCCGCCCGTCGTCTGCCGCACGGCCGTGGAGCAGGACGTGCCCTGGGCACAGTAGGTGAGGCGCCGGCCCGCGGTGAGGTCGTAGATCTCGAGCCACCGGCCGGAGTTCCGCACGTCCACGGTCGAGGTCGCGGTGATGGTCACCGCCTGGCCGGGGCCGACCACGGGGTGGTCGGCGGTGACCGAGCTGTCGAGCCAGCCAACCTTCAGCTGGCTGGACGAGATCGAGGCCCCGCCGCCTGGGATCTGGGTGGTCGGCGCGGTGATGAAGGCGCTGAACGTGTGCACGCCGGAGTCCGCCGCGTACCCCACGGAGCAGAGGTTGCCCTGGCTGCAGGCCGCGAGGAGGCGGCCGGAGGTGCGGTCGAAGATCTCGAGGGCGGCTCCTGTCCCGGTGACGCTCGCTGTGGAGCTCGCCGTCAGCACGACACGCTGTCCGTTGCGGACGGTCGGCAGGTTCGAGGTCAGGGTTACCTGGGTCGCGGAGTCGAACGCGCCGAGCGTCGCGGTAGGCACGCTGGGCAGGACGAGCGGGCTGGATGGCGCGATGTCCGCCGGCTGCTGTCCAGCGGGGGAAGGCGTTTCTGAGCACGCCGCGGGGGTGGCGGGAACCGGCTTCGTCGGCGTCATGGGGCAGGCCGTAGCACCGGTGGGCAGGGAGGCCGTACCGGCCAGGGACGCGGGGCCGGTCGTGGCGGCGCAGGCGGCCTCCGGACCCGAGTCGGCGCACTGCGACGCACCCCTTGGAAGGCTGAGGTCGCCGGTCGTGGCGCTCGGGTCGGCGGGCGGAAGCGCGCAGAGCGCGCCCATGGCGCACCCGGCGCGGTTGGCGTGGAGCGCGGCCGCCGCGACCAGCGGGGCGGGCGCGGCCGCCAGAGAGACCATGCCCGGCTGGTTCGCCAGGGCGAACAGCGCGACCGCGAGATAGGCCTTCGGCCGGCGCCGGAAATTCAAGACGAAGCGGCGTAGTGAGTTCACAGGTACCCCCGTTTGAGCGCGTGTCCGAGGCCGGACGGGCGCGAGTTGACGGGGGCAAGCTACCTACGGCCCGGCTAGCTGCCAAAGGCGGCGCGGTTAAGTTCCCTCAAGGGTCGTAAAAGCCACGAAATGCGCGCGCGACGCATTCGTCTTGGCTGGGAACCGGCTGGGAGGCCGGGGCCCGTGGCGCCGAAGGATAGCGGCTGGCGCCCAAAAACGGGAGAAAAAAGGAAAGCGGCCGCAGCGAGCCCGGGGCAGTGGGCTCGACTGCGACCGTGTCGTTACTGGGGAAACGCGGCCGCCGGAGCGGCTACCGCGTCAGGTCAGTGGCTGACGTTGGCGGCGCCGAGGACGTTGCCGTACATCACGCCGAGCGCGAACAGGCCCATCAGCGAGAGCAGGACGATGACGAAGGACCTGGCGCAGGCGTCGAGGAGCCACGAGTCCTGGGCGTCGGCGATGTTCCAGCGCCGGCCGCAGAGGCCGGCCCTCACGGACAGGCCCACCGTGACGAGCAGAATGGCGAGCAGTACACCCATAGCTTTTCAGGAAGATGGAGCGGACGCCGAGCGGGTCAGCGTCCGCACCAACCAGACAACGCGCGGCTCGAGGAATGTCGACAGGTTCGGCCTGAACAGGGCCCGCGCGAACGGCGGGCGGCGGCCCAATACTCCCCCACGGGGGCGCGTTGTTAAGGCGTGGAAATCCCGCTGCTCCTCCAGTTTTCAATCGCGCTCTTCACCGGCATGGTTGCCGCGACCTTCATTCCGCCCGTGCGTCGGTCGATCCCGAAGCCGATCGAGGTCGCGCTCTGGGTGGCGCTGGCCACAGCGTGCTTCCTTGGCGTGACCGGCATCAGCGATCCCAACGCGCGGGAGCTCAGCGGCTCAGCGGTCTGGGGCGTGGACCAGATGATCAACTCTCTCGCCGGAGCGGTGCTCGGCGGCGCGCTCGGGTGGGTCTTCGACCACCGGTTCGCGATCGCCAGCTGGATGGTCATCGTGGCGGGCGCGGACCTGCTCGCCCTCGTCCTTATTCGTTCGAGGCGGTCGGCCGGGGGCTGGCAGCCCCGGGTCCGGCTCGGCGAGTGGATGGAGATGCCGCTTACCCCCGCCGCCGTGCGACAGCCGGCGTCCACGGGCGACCCGATCGCGGACATCAACCGGCGCATCGCGGCGGGCCTGGCCATCGCGGGCACGACCATGCTCACGAACGTCCTGGATCTTTCGATCTGGGTGCGCGACGTCCTCGTGCCGCGGCAGGCCAGCCGGCTTGCGAACGCGGCTCGCGCGAGCCGCACCAGGTCCCGAGCCAGCCTCGAGTCGCTCCGCGACTCGGCCGCGCACCTTCAGTTCGCCGCGTCGTCCTGGTATGCGGCGGCGGGCCAACCGGCGGTCTCCGGCGCGGCCAGCGGCTTTGCCGGCAAGGCGTCCAACGCGGTCCGGCAGGCCCGCGAGGCGCAGCGCGCACTCGCTCCCGTCACGGCACGCGCGGGGCAGGTGGTCGACGTTCGTGTGCTTCTGAACGCGCAATCGATTGGTTGGTATGGGCCGCTGATGGCGGCGCCGACCGTACCTGGAGAGGATGAGAACGATGTCAACGAATCACCGGAAAGATCGGACCGTCTGGCCTCTTAGGCCCAACGGGATGCGGCGGCGCTCGAGCGCCCCGCAGGTGCTGAGCAAGGGCCGGATCTCCCGACCCGCCAGCTGGATGCTGCGCCTCCTGGCGCTGCTCGTGATCGCCGTCCCGAGCTTGATCATCACCTCTCCGGGCTACGTCGCATTCGCCGACAAGCTCCCGGACCCGAACCAGGTGTCGACGGCCATCCCCGAGGACACCCTGATCTACGCGAACGACAACAAGACCTTGCTGGCGGATCTTCATCCGCCGGGCTACCAGGCCTATTACGTGCCGCTGTCGGAAATGGGCTCTCTGCTCCCAGCGGCCGTGATCTCGATCGAGGACCGCAACTTCTACAACGAGCCGGGCGTCGACCCGCAGGGCATGGTGCGCGCGGCCACGGTCGACTTCAAGTCGAACGCACCCGTGGAGGGCGCCTCCACGATCACCCAGCAGCTGGTGAAGCTGCGCCTCGTCGGCAACGAGACCTCGCTCGATCGAAAGATGCGCGAGGCGCTGCTGGCCTTCGAGCTGGAGCGCCGCTACACCAAAGACCAGATCCTCGAGTGGTACCTCAACAGCGTGTTCTTCGCCAACACGGCGTGGGGGGTCGAGGCCGCGGCCAAGATCTACTTCCACAAGGACGCGAAGGACCTCGACCTGGCGCAGTCGTCGATGCTGGCCGGGATCATTCGCGGCCCGACGATCTACAACCCCCTCGTCGACTGGAGCTCGGCGAAGAACCGGCAGAAGACCGTGCTCGACGCCATGCTCCGCGACAACAAGATCACCGCGGACGAGGCCGGCCAGGCCTACGCCGAGGACATCTCGCCTCCGTCGCACCTGTTCAGGCCGACGAACTCTGTGATCGCGCCGGCGTTCGTGAGCTACGTCACGGGCCAGCTGATCGCGCAGTTCGGCAAGACCAACACGTACAGCGGCGGGCTGCGCGTCGTGACGACGCTGAACCCGACGCTGCAGAACATCGGCCAGAACGTGGTGTCGAGCGTGATCGGCTCGCTCTCGTACCGCCGGGTGACTCAGGGGGCGCTCGTCGCCCTCGACCCGACGACCGGGGCGATCCTGACCATGGTCGGCTCGGCCAACCCGAGCGCCTACGGCGGCCAGTACAACCTGGCCGTTTGGCCGCCGCGCAACCCCGGCTCCTCGATGAAGATCTTCACCTACACGTCCGCGATCGCCAGCGGTCTCTACACCATGACCACGCCGATCCAGGACAGCCCGCTTTCCATCCCGGACGGCTCCGGCATGTGGAAGCCGCAGAACTATGACGGCAAGTACCACGGCACCTGCCAGCTGCAGGTGTGCATGGGCAACTCTCTGAACATCCCCGCGGTCAAGGTGGAGCTCGGCGTGGGAGTCGGCTACGTGGTCAACTTCGCGCGCAACATGGGCGCGCCGCCCTTCCAGCTCCACGGCTACGACGCCAACGGCTATCCGATCTACACGACCAATGACCCGAACAACACGTTCGGCCCGTCGCTGACACTCGGCGGCTACGGCGAGACCCCGCTCCAGATGGCCACGGGCGCCTCTGTGCTTGCGTCCCAGGGCCTCCTTCGCCACCCGTACGCCATCACCTTCGTCTCGAGAGGCGACAGGCTGGTGTACGCGCACAGCGCTGAGCCCGGCGTGCGCGTGCTCGACCCGCGGGTGGCCTACATCATGGAGCAGGTCATGTCGAACGACAACAACCGAGCCATGATCTTCGGTCACAACTCGCTCCTGACGCTGCCGGGCCGGCACGTGGGAGTGAAGACCGGAACGTCGGACTCCTTCGCCGACGCCTGGACGGTCGGCTACACGCCGCACCTGGTGACCGCGGTCTGGGGCGGCAACGCGAACTGGAACATGAAGATGACCCTGAACTCGGACAGCTATTACATCGCGGCGCCGATGTGGCACCCGTTCATGCAGCAGGCGCTGGACGCCCTTGGGATCGGCGACGAGTGGTACTCGGAGCCCCCCGGGCTCGTCAACCAGTCCTGCCACGGGCAGATGGCGTACTACCTGCCGGGGACTCACTGCTAGCCGCGGAGCCCTGAGACTCTCTCTGGCCCTCCCCCTCGCGGGGAGGGCCGGGCGGCCGCCCCAGCCCACCTGCCTCCGCACTCCAGCCCTCGCCGGGCGCTCGCTGGGCGCCCCGCGCCCGGCACCCGGCGCCGGGCGCCTCACCTCCATCAGGTGGGGCGAAAGGGGGCGCCCCAGTGCTGGGCCCACCTCGAAGATCACCCGCTCTTCGTTCCTGGTGGCTTGGACGCCACCAGCAGACCGAGGCTCACCCCGCGCAGGAGTGCCCTCCCCGTCCCCCCCAGCACCCCTGGCGGTTTGATGCCGCCCGCTCAGCTGAGGTTTGGGATCAACCGAAGCGGAGATCAATCGCGAGACCGGTGAAATGAAGAAGGCCCGGGCGCTGCCGCCCGGGCCCTTGATCGGTCGACGAGCTTGCTTGGCCGGCTAGTCGGCCACCGCGAAGCCGCGCTCCGGCAGGGGCTCGATCCCCGCGTCGGGACCGTACGAGTGCTTCAGCATCACCCGCAGCCGCTCCTTCGCGACCGCCAGGCGAGAGGCCACCGTCCGCTCCGGGATGCCCAGCGCCTGGGCGATGGCCCGGTTGGTGTAGCCGTGGTAGTGGCGCAGAACGATTGCGGCCGCCTGCTTCGGCGGCAGCTTCGCGAGCGCCGTCGCGAGATCGCGGTGCTCCACGACTTCCTGCGGGTCGGGCGCCAGACCGGGCCGGCCCAGCCTGCGGATCACCTCGCCGACCTCGCGCAGCCGCATCTTGCGCTGGTACGAGACCGCGGCGTTGATCGCGATCCTGTGCACCCATGCCTCCGCTGGCGCGATCGGCTGCCAGGTAGCCCACTTCTTGTAAGCGCGCTCGAATGCGTCCTGCGCGCAGTCCTCGGCGGCCGCTCGATCGCCGAGCATCGCCGTCAGCGTTCCGAGGATCTTTCCGTACGAAACCTGGTAAAGCCGCTCGAAGTCAGCTTCGTTGCCGGCCTCGTACGAGGTCGTCGACTGAACTGTGTCGGTTTCCGTCGCAGAGATCGGCTCTGCCATTGTTGACCTGTCACCCCCCGTGAATTCCGGCGAGCCCCTCCGGCTCGCATCGGGACTAAATTTGGGCCTTGAGGGGGTCCGCGGTCGCCGTACGGTTGGGCGGATTTTGGCTCGCACACTTGAAGTAGGGCCGGAATCGACCTCCAACTCAGTACGAGTACGGGTTTACGCCAAGTGTTGTTGCGCCCCGCAACGTTTCCTTGATGGAATGAATCCAGGCGCGGAATCGGGTGGGGCCTATGCGGTGGATGTGCTGGCGTCGCTCGCCAGCGGACTCGCCGTCGACTCCGCCGAGAGCGGCCGCAGGGCTTACGAGGTGGTGCGGGCGCGCATGCCGGAGCTCATCACGCTCAGCGAGCAGATCGGCGAGGATCTGACCTCGACCTCGACCCGCTTCATCGACATGCTCCTCACCACGCTGCGGACCGACGTGGAGATGCCCTGGGTATCTTTCGAGCAGCAGGCGCGCGACTACGGCAAGCTGCGCGCGGCGCAGGGTGTCGCCCTGGAGTCGATGATCGAGGTGCTGGCGGTCTACCGCCGGGCGACGATCGAGCTGCTCTCCCGCCCGATCCAGGGCAAGCCGCACTACGACGAGATCATCGCCCTCGCGCAGAGCCGGCTCGAGGACATCACCGAGCGCTTGACCACAGCGATCGCCCGCGGGTTCCTCGACCACATCGACGAGGAGCACCGCGCCCGCGAGAGCGAGATGTACGGGCTGGCGGCGATCGTCACGGCGATGGGCCGGTCGCTCGACCTGAGTGAGACCGCGGAGGTTGCGCTGGTCGAGTCGCTCGCCGTCCTGAGGCTGAGCGCCGGCGCGCTGTGGCTGCGCGAGCGCTCGTCCTACAAGCTCGCTCACACCGTGGGTCTCGAGGAGGACCAGCTGGACGCGTTCGCTCGCGAGGTGGGTCCGTACGTCAAGGCCTCCGCAACGGCCAACAGCCGCTCGGAATCACAGGTCGACCGCATGATCGGCGGCGAATGGAACGCGCTGCGCGCGCAGCTGCGCGTGAAGGGCCGGACGGTCGGAATCATGACCGCCGCAACGCAGGCGGACAGGGTCTTCAACGCCTCGGACCTTCTGTTCATGGCCGCGGTCGCGGATCAGGTCGCGATCGCGATCGACCGCGCCCGCCAGTTCGCGAGCGAGGCCCGGACCGACCATCTCACCGGGCTCGCGAACCGCCGTGAGTTCGAGCGCGTCATGGAGCGCGAGGTCGCGCTCGCCGAACGGCACAGCCGGCGGCTGTCGCTCATGATGATCGACCTGGACAACCTGAAGCGGATCAACGACCGCCAGGGCCATCGCGCCGGGGATGGCGCGCTTCGCCTCGTGGCGCAGCAGCTCCTTCGCGTCGTCCGGGCGTCGGACGTGTGCGCCCGCGTCGGCGGCGACGAGTTCGCGGTCGCGATGCCGGAGACCGACCTCGACCGGGCCCGCGACGTCGCGACCCGCCTGCGCCGGTCGGTCGAGCACGCCGGCCTCGGGATGAAGGCGCCGGAGCGCGTCGAGGTGAGCGTGGGGATCGCGGCCTGGCGGCCGGGCCAGGACTGGCAGGCCGTGTACCAGGCGTCCGACGCCGACCTGTACGAGGACAAGCGGCGCCGCAAGGCCGTGCGGCGCTGGCAGGGCGAGGACCAGCCTCAGATCAGGCTGCTGGGTCGGAGTGGCGCTCGGCGGAGGATCTCAGGGGCCTGATCCCGCCTCGCGGGGAGGCTCTCCCGGAAGATCCTGTGCCGGTGGCTACTCGACCAGCGCCAGCTCGCGTGCCTTGACGATCGCTTCGAGCTTCGAGTGCACCCCCAGCTTGCTCCCGAGGCTGCGGATGTGGGTGCGCACGGTCGTGTAGCTGATCCCGAGCTTCTTGGCGATGTCTCGGCTGGCCATGCCCTCGGCCATCATCCGCAGCACCTCCTTCTCCCGCGGTGTCAGCCGCTCGAGCTGTGACTCGACCTCGCGCCGCGTGTTGAGCAGCTGCGCGATCGAGCGAGGCGTGAACAGCGAGCCGCCGGCGGCCACCTTGCGGACGGCCTCGACGACCTCCTGCGCGGCGCGTGACTTGTGGATGAACGCGCTGGCCCCCGACTCGAGCGCGGCGAACCTGGCCGCGTCGCTGTCCTCGCGCGTCAGGAAGATCAGCTTGGTGTCCGGACGGATCTGCCGGATCGCGACCGCGGCGTCGGCCCCCGTTCCGTCCGTGAGCCGGAAGTCGACGACCACCAGGTCGGGCCGCAGCTCGGCCACCCGGGCGATGGACTCGGAGACCGAACCCGAATGGCCTACCACCTGCATGTCGGCCTGGTCGTTGATCAACGCGGCCAGGCCTTCGGCGACGACCTGGTGGTCCTCGACGATCAGCACCCGGGTCTTCTTGCTGGTTGCCTCAGCCATGGCTTTCGCTCACGCGCTCCGCGCCCTGGCCTCGAACGGAAGCCAGAACTCGACCCTGGTGCCATGCCCGGGCTGGCTCTCGATCTTGTTCCAACCGCCCGCGAGGAGCGCGCGCTCGTTGAGCGCCAGCAAGCCCAGGTGGCCGGGCAGGCGGTCGCGCTCGGCGACGACGAAGCCAACGCCGTCGTCCTCGATCAGCCCATGCACTCCGTCATTCTGCAACTTCAGATTCAGGCGCACGTGCGCCGCGCTCGAGTGCTTCTCGATGTTGGTCAGCGCCTCGGTGACCTGGCGCAGGAGCATGGAGCGGAATTCGTACGACAGATCGTCTGGGAGGTCGAGCTCGAATTCCACCTCGGCCCTCGTCAGGGCCCGCAGCTGGGCCATCCGGTCTTCGAGCGTCCGCCGGAAGCCTCCGGGGACCTCGAGCGCCGGCGGCCGAACCTCGAAGAGGAGGCGCCGCAGCGCTTCCTCCGTCTCCGCGAGCAGCTCCTGCGCCTCGTCCAGGCCGGCTCCTCCGTCGCGGGCGCGCTGCAGCTGCAGCTCCGCCGCGGTCAGCTTCTGCAGCGCGTCGTCATGGAGCTCCCCCGCGAACCGCCGGCGGGCCCGCTCCACCGCAGTCGTCACGTTCCGCAGCAGGATCTGCCGCGCCGAATCGACCCGCTGCAGGCGCTCGACCGTCTCCCTGAGATCCGTCTCGGCGTGCTTCAGCTGCCACACCAGGCCGGCGGCGAGTCCCGCCTTCTGCAGCACCCATGTGTCCTCGCGTGAAAAGCCTTCGGCGCGCCGCGAATCGTAGGCGGCGACCAGCCCGAGGCGTTGCTCGCCCGCGCGCCACGGGACGGCGATCGCGTTCTGAACCCGCAGCGATTCGAGCACGTGTACGAAGTCGCCTGACTCGTCGCTCCGAGCGGCGCGAAACATCAGGTCCTGGAAAACCACGCGGCTTGCCAGGTCGTCCCCGTCGCGCCTGCACGGCACCGGGTAGAGCGACGCGACAAAGGCGTCGTCGATGCCGTACGCGCCCGGGATCGGGCGCAGCATTCCGGCGTCGTCCACCTGCCAGAAGAGCACCTTGCGCGCGGCGACCAGCTCCGCGATGCTCCGCGTCAGGCGGCGATAGAAATCCGGCAGGCCGTGGTCGGTCCTGGCGTGGCGGGAGACCGCGAGCAGCGCGGCGACGGCAGCCTTGTGAGCGCGCTCGACCCTCTCCGCGCTCCTGGCCCGCTCCTCGTTGATGAGTCGCTGGCGCTCGCTCCGGTCGAGCTCGAAGCGCAGGTTGATCAGGGTGTCGACCATCTCCTGCCGCCGTTCGGCGACCCGTGCCAGGTCGAGGGAGGCGGCGACCTGGTTCGCGAAGATCTCGAAGGTCCGCCTCTGCACGGCGGTGTGGCCGACCGCGCTGGCGACGCCGATGAGGCCGATCGTCCGCCCCGCCGCCACCAGCGGACGGCCCGCGTACGAACGCATGGCAAGCGAGCCGTCGAGGCCCGCTTCACCGGTCAGGGTGATCGCGCCGCCGAGCGGCCTGGACCTGGCCTGAGCCGCCGCGAACAGCTTTTCGATCTCGTCTTCGGGCACCGGGTCCGCCGGGTCCGCCGCCCGGGAGAAGACCTGCTTGTGGCCGGTGGTCTCGTCCACGATCGCGACGAAGGCGACAGTCGAGCGGGTAAGGGCCAGGACCAGGCCCAGTGAGGCCTCCGCGATCTCGGTGACCGTCTTGAGCTGGGCCAGCTCAGCCGAGGCCGCGTGGAACGCCTCGAGCAGGTCGCCGGTGCCGGAGGTCTCGAGCTCGCCGATGGTTTCCAGTCTTTCGTCTCCCCCTCTTGCTGGTCTTGGGACCCGGGGAGGCCATCGCCGCCCCTCCGCCTAAACAGGATTTTACTTTGCGCCCGAACGCTGTAGGCAAAACATCTTTGATGCGCGGGTAGCGGGAACCGGAGTTGCGTTTTCCAGGCGACAGGGCCCGCGTGACGGGCCCGCGAGGCTCGGGTTGCGTGGATTCTCATCCGTGGTGTGAGGGGAGGAACCTTGATCGGCATTAACGGTTCTCGGCTCATCGGCAGGCGGCGATCGCAGCTCCAATACTCGCTCGCCGGGGGGCGTTCTCTGATCAGGATGGGCGCGCGCAGATTCTTCGACCAGGCGAACGGCACCGCGAGCGTCGTCCTTCTCCGGCCGATGGTGGTCATGGCCGCGCGAGCCATGGGGCCGGGGCCCGCCCGGCTGCGTCTGGTCAAGCTGGCTCACGAGCTGAACAAGAGCCGCCTGACCGTGATCACCTCCGAGCCAGGGTTTGAAAACGCGCCTGTTCAGCCCAGCACCCGCGCGGCGTAGGCTGGTCTCGCTCGCGTTCCGGCCGCCTTGCGGCCCCGGGTCGGGAAATTCTTTGCCAGTCCTGAGTAGTCCTGTTGTGGGAGGCGTTTCTGCTACAGATGAACGACTTAGACCTCCTACTGGAGCACAAGCTGCGGCGGATGCTGGACCCGGTGGTGGCAAGACGGCCACCGATCCGGCGGGGCCGTCAGCGCCGGTCTGACGTTCCGGTGCTGACGATCGTGCCCGCGCCGGTCGAGCTGGCGGTGGAGACGATCACGATCGCCTCCACCTCGCTGACCGCTTCCGCGCCGCGCATCCTCTCCTAAGCAGGAACCCCTTCCTTCCTCTCGCGAGGCCGGGTCGCAAGACTCGGCCTCCTTCTTGCCCGAGCGCGCGGTACCCGCGGACGGTATCGTCGGGTTAGCCGCCGGTCGCGGCGGAAAGAGGAGGTGCCCATGGCAGCTGGTCACGTGGTCATCGTGGGCGGGGGCGGAACGGGAGATGCGGCCGCCTTCGCGCTGCGCAAGCGTGGCTTCGACGGCCCGATCACGATCCTGAGCGCCGATCAGGACCGGCCGTACGACCGGCCATACATGTCGAAGGAGTTCCTGCGGGGCGAGATCGAGCCCTCCAAGGTCTTCCTGCATGAGGCCGAGGACTACGAGCGGGAGCGCATCGAGCTGCGCACGGACGTGCGAGTGACGGGCGGCTCCCTCCGCGAGCGCCGCCTCTCCCTGGCCGCGGGGGAGGAGGTGACCTTCGACGTCCTGGTGCTCGGGCTGGGCGGCACCCCACGCTCCGTCGCGGGCGTCCCGGCGGCGGCCAACGTCCACACGCTGCGCTCCTTCCGCGACAGCCGGCGGCTGCGCGCCGCGCTGATCGAGTCCTCCCGCGTCCTGATCCTCGGTGCGGGGTTCATCGGCGCCGAGGTCGCCGCGTCCGCCCGCAAGCTCGGCAAGGACGTGCTGCTGCTGGAAGCGCTGAGCGTCCCCCTCGAGCGGGCGCTGGGCCGCGAGGTGGGCGAGCTCTACGCGTCCGTCCACCGCGATCACGGGGTCGACCTGCGCTCCGCGACCATGGTCAAGGAATGGCACGTCGACGGCGAGCTCATCACCGGCGTGACGCTGTCGGACGGGCGCCGCGAGGACGCGGATCTGGTCCTGGTCGCGGCCGGCATCGCGCCCAATGTCGATCTCCCCAAAGCACTTGGCCTGCAGGTCGACGGCGGCGGGCTGCATGTCGACGAGGCCCTGCGCGCGGCGGACGGCGTGTACGCGGGCGGGGACATCGCGCTGCACCCGCACCCGGTCCTGGGCCGCCCGATTCGCGTCGAGCACTGGGAGGTGGCCAAGGGCCACGGCCGGGGGATCGCGGCGGATATCGCCGGCGGCGACGTGCCCTACACGAAGCTGCCCTACTTCTGGTCGGACCAGTACGACGTCAGCCTCGAGTACCGCGGCAATGCGTCGGGCGGCGACAAGGCGGTCTGGCGCGGCGACCCGGAGGCGCTGCGCTTTTCGGTGTTCTACATCCGGGACGGCGTGGTCGAGGCGGTGCTGTCGATGAACGACTCGAAGACCAATGAGCACGGCGGCGTGCTGATCGAAAGCCGGCGCAAGGTGAGCGAGTCGGCGCTGGGCGACCAGGGCACGGACCTCGCGGAGCTGGGGGCTTCGCCTACAGCGTCCTAAAACTCCTCAGAGCGACGGCTGTTGGTCCGGCAGCAGCCAGGGCAGCGCCTCCGCAAGTGGTCGCTTGAGCGTGCCGGCCTGGTCCTTGCTGATCAGGTTGCCCGCGACCAGGCCGAGCGCCGCCATGAAGGCCGCGTTCTCCGCCTTGTGCCCAACGTCGCCATGCTCCGCCTTCCAGCTGACCAGGGCCGAGCCGGACTCGGTCATGCCGAACAGGCTGCGCCGGAGCTGGTCCCACGCCGGCCCACGATCCGCCTTCTCGATCGCGTGCAGGGCCGCGCGCTCAGCCTCTTCCATGGCGTTGCCCGAGAGCCGGGCGTGCCTGTCCCAGCCGTGCGCCGCGCGCTCCACACCCGCGGGCGAGAGCACGCGAATGTCCTCCATCAGGCGCTTGAGGACGTCCTCATGCTCGGGAAACCCGTAGCCCTCGGCGTCTATGGACATGGCTTGCTCACCTGATTAGCGTAACCAGGCTGGAACCCAGCCGAAGCGCCCGAGCGCGTAGGGGCCCGGGCCCGAGACGACGACCTGCGCGTTGGCGAGCACCGCTAAGTAGTAGAGCCACCGGAAACCGGGGTCGCCCACCGCGAATGCGATGGTCAGGGCCAGGCCGGTCGCCAGCAGCAGGCCGAGGAGGCCGGCCCAGCGCGAGGCCAGGCCCAGGACGAGAAGGATGGCGACCAGGGTCTCACCCGCCGCCTGCGCCAGCGCGAAGGGAAACCAGTTCGGCGCCACGACCGACAGCAGCAGCTCGTGGAGCCCAGGGATGGGGTTCGAGCGGGCCATCTGGTTCATCAGGGGATGCATCCACCCGACGCCCTGCCACTTCTGGCTCGCGAAGTAGAGCCAGAACAGCCCGACCGCGATCCGGAACAGGCTCGGCCAGGCCTCACTCATGCTGGTTGACGACCACCGCGACGAGGTTGAGCCGCGGGTCGGCCGCGAGCGCGACCGCGCTTGCGCCGGTGGCCCACCGCTGGATCCGCGGACCCGAGATCGAGAGCACCGCATGCTCCCCGTGCGCGGCCACCAGGACCCTGGAGCCGGACTGCGCGATCTGGTCTGGGTCGCGCGGCTGGGCGAGGGTTGTGAACGTGCCGTCCATCGGGTTGTAGGAAAGCACGGCTCCGAGGTCGACGTCTTCGTCCGGCCCTTCGGCGGCGACAAGCAGCGTCCCCCCCGCGCCGGGGGAGAGCCAGAAGGGCGAGACCGCCAGCGGCAGCGCCACCCGTCGAGGGTGCGTCAGGTCGACCAGCTCGCGCTTCCTGTAATCGGCGGTCCACACGTTGCCGCCCACCGTCGCGATCCCGAACTCACCTCCGCCGGCGACGGCCACATCGCCGGAGGGGTCGACCGTCATCGCGGCCGCGTGGTCGACGGCCGGAAACCTGCCTGCGACGGCGCCAGTCGAGGGATCGAGCTCGACGATCGCGGCGGCGTCGTAGAGGCTGACGAACAGGCGACCGCGGTGGAGCAGGAGGCCGAAGGGCGCGCCCCTTAGGTGGGTCTTCCACCGCACGCTCAGGCCGGGAAGCCCCACCGCGTAGACGTCGCCGGGATCGTTGTCGGCCACGTAGGCCGTCTCGCCGTCGTCCGAGACCGCCACCGCCACGGGATCGGTGCCCACCGTCGCGCCTGCGCGCAGGGAGCCGTCCGTGAGGGAAAGCAGGATCAGGCCCGTCGCGGGGTACGGCAGGGCCCGGTGCTCGGTCTGAATTCCGGTGCCTCCGCAGCCGGCGAGCACCGCGACCAGGAAGCCGAGCGCGGCTACCTGAGGACGCGTAGCAGTGGGTCGGTGGCGAGCTGGAACGCCCTGGCGGTCCGGCGCATGCGCAGCCTGTTCAGCCTGTGCTGGATCGCGCCCTTGAGGATCGCGGCCCGCAGCTTGTTCTCAGAGAAGTCGGTGTTGAAGAGAAGGCGGTTGTGCCGGACCTTGTGCCATTCGCCGTGCAGCCTGCGCTCGCGCACGCGGTCGTAGAAGCCGGTTCCGGGGAGAGGGTAGGCGATCGTGTAGCTGACGTAATCGAGGGGCAGGCTGCTCGAGAAGTTGATGCTCCTGATCAGCGAATCGGTGGTCTCCCCGATGTAGCCGACCATGAAGAACCCGGCCGCCTTGATCCCGGCGGCGACGCACGCCTCCACGGCGGTCCGCGCCAACGCCGGCGTGATGCCCTTCTTCATCTCCTTGAGCACCCCCTCATCGCCCGATTCGATGCCGAAGAAGATCCGCTTGCAGCCCGCCCGGCGCATCTGCTCGAACAGCGCGCGATCGACATGCGTGACGCGGCTCAGGCATTCCCAGGTCAGGGGCAGGTGCGCCTCCTCGATCGCCTTCGCCAGCTCGAGAGTTCGCCGGTAGTTCAGGGTGAACAGGTCGTCCGACATCCAGACGTGGTCGTAGCCGAGCGCGGCGATCTCTCGCATCTCGGCGACGACCGACTCGACCGGACGCGCGCTGAACAGGTCGCCGAACACGGACTTGTGGCAGAAGTCGCAGCGGAACGGGCACCCGCGCGTCGCCATGAGGGGCGTTGTCGCGTCCTTCCAGTGCCTGCGCCAGTAGGCGATGTACTGGTCGTTCGGCACGTCGCCGCGGTAGGGAAGCGGCAGGTCGGTCATGTCCTTGACGCGCTGGCGCGCCACCGTCTTCACGATCTCGCCGTCGCGCCGGAACACCAGGCCGGGGATGCCGTCCCAGGCACGGTCGTCCAGGTGACGCATGATCGAGACGATCGTCTCCTCACCTTCGCCGACGGCGACCAGGTCGAACCGGTCGACGAACGTCTCGGGCTCGCCGGAGGGGTAAGGCCCGCCCACCACGGTCAGAGCCTTGCCCCGGACCTGCTCGGCGAGCGACAGCGCCTCGTCCTGCATCGTGATCATGCAGTACACGCCGATGACCGAGGGGCGCAGCCGCTCGATCTCCTCCAGCACGTCGGCGCGCTCGCGGAACGTGTGGTCGATGTGGCGCACGGAGTAGCCGGCTCGGCGCAGCGAGGCGCTGAGGTACATGAGGCCGAGCGACGGCATGATCCAGTGGCGTCCCTCCCGAGGTGCGCGCTGGGGGTAGATGAGCACGACGTCGGTGCGCTCCATCACCTGGCCTCCTGGACGGTGATTTGGTAGGCGGCTCCCTCGAAACGGCCGGGGACGATGTAGTCGAGGCCGGCCCAGTCGAGGTCCGGAGCGACGAGCTCACGACCCGCGTAGAGCCGCGCGCCGGCCAGCGAGGGCACCGACCACTCGAGGCCGAGCGAGCTCGAGCGCAGGCGCGCCCACGTGCCGCCGACCGGCGTCCAGCGGCCGATCTCGGACCCAACGCGGGGTCCCCGGCCGTCCGCGGCCAGATCGTCGAAGATCGCGCCCTGCTCGTTCAGCAGCCCGGTCTCGGTATACCCTTCCACGAGCCACAGGGGGCGGACCGTGATCGTGATGCCGGACGGGTCGAAGGCGTAGGTCACCTCGAGCGCCCCGCGAGGCGTCACCGGCACGAACCGGTAGCCGTGAGCCTGGTCACCGCCGGCCAGGTCGAGCACGAAGGTGCGGCGCCACAGGGCGGGGTTCAGCTCGACGGTGGTCGAGGTCCGCGAGTAGATCCAACCGTCGGGATAGTGGACGATCGGCACGCCGAAGCCCATGCCCTCGCCGGTTCCCGCGGGACCGAGAGTCACGCCCTTGGCCAGCTCCGCGCTCTTGCCTTGGCTCGCCGGCTCGAGGCCGAAGCCGGGCACGACGCGATATGCGAAGACCGGCTTGCTCCCGTAGACGCCGGGGCTTCGGTACAGCGGGAGAAAGGGCGGCTGCGGGGCGCCGGCGGCAAGGTTCGGGAACACGGCGGTCGCCCTGTAGTAGCTGATGTCCTCCAGCACGAGGGTTGTGACGTCATGCTCCCGGAGCCATGCCGCGGCGCCGGGGGGCGTCGCCGGCAACGCGCGCGAGCCGGTGATGCGCTCCGGCGCCTGGCCACTGTAGAAGGCGACGGTGGGCGAGTCGGTCATCAGCATCCCCGGGCGGTTCGCCGCCGCGCGGCCCGCGGCGACTAGAGGCGAGCCTGCCGCCGCGAAGCCGAAGAAAACCGGAACGAACGCCACGGCGAGCAGCCCGCTCGCCGCGACCGCTCCGACCCGCGCCGCGGCGCCGTACCGGTCGAGGGCGCCCGAGGCGAGAAGCGCGAGCGAGGGCAGCGCGGGGTACAGGTAGCGGTGGCTCCCGGTGTAGTCGCCGGCCGCGACCAGGCCGAACACGGCAGCGAGGTACACGCCCGTGGGGACGTGGACAAAGCGCCACAGCGAACCCCCCCGGCCGCGCCACGCCGCCCGGCCGCCCGTCGCCGCGAAGGCGACCAGAGGAAGCGCGGCCAGGCCGTAGGTCCGCGCCAGCTCGAGGACCCGGGCCGCGGCACCCGGCGCGATGCTGCCGCGCGCGGTCGCGGAGACCACCTCGAGCGATCCCCGGGCGACCGAGTGGGTCGCGGGCGCGAACCCGAGCTGCATGAGGGCGAGCACCGCGAGCGCCGGGACCGCCCACGCGACGCGCGCCGGCACGGGCCGGTGGGTGCGCAGGCCTTCCAGCAGTGCGAAAGCCGCGGCCGCGGCCACCCAGATCCAGGCTTTGGTGGACGTCGTGCACGCCGCCGCCGCCAGCAACGCCGCCAGGCGCATCCTCCCCTTCACCGCGGCCAGCGCCGCTGTCGTGAGAAGCGCGGTCATCAGAGGCTCCACGACCGCGGATCCCGACGTGAAGAGAAAGACGGGGTTGAGGACCAGCAGCACGACCGCCGTCCTGCCCTGCCGCGAGCTCGGCGCCAGGCGGTAGACGCTCGCCGCCGTCACCAGGCCAAAGCCGGCACTCGCCAGCTTCAGGGCGCCGAGCTGCCACAGCCCGAAGACATTCAGCAGCGCCGCCGCGACCACGTGGTAGCCCGGCAGCCATGTGTCCTCCATGCCGAACAGGGGATCGCGGAGGTGTCCGGTTGCGGCCAGGTTGGCCGCGATCAGCCAGTGGCCGTAGCCGTCCTCGAAGGGCTCGGGCATCTGGGCTCCAAGCGCGAGCAGCGCCGCAGCCGCGGCGAACAGGAGGCCCACAGCGAGCGGCCGCCGGGCCTGCCGCCCGAGGCCGCGAGGCTTCACGAGCTCGAGATACTCGGCGACGCTCAGCCCGAACACGAGCAGGAAGCCGACCGCGAACAGGGAGCTGTAGATCGCGATCAGCAGGTGGCCGGCCTCGAGCGCGAAGACCGCCAGCGCCACGGCCAAAAGCCCGAGCACCCCGTCCAGAGCCGCCTTCCGGTCGCCGGCCCTGACATAGGCGTGGTGCCGCCATTCCTGGCCGGACCGGGTGATGTGGTGCTTCGGCGTGCGCACGAAGTCCCCGCCCGGCCGGAACGCGCGGACGAGCGAGGACAAAGAGTTGAGCGACATGCCGGCGCCGACCACCTGGCACAGAAAGGACGGGGCGGCCGTCCACCAGGGCTCGCCCCGGCGCACGCGGGCGACGATGAACCCGAGCCATGGCGAAAGGCCAACCGTGATCGCGACCGCGGACGAGGCGACCACATACCAGGGGAGGCGGGGCGCACCGCCGCCGAGGGCGACCAGGAAGAGCGGATAGCAGGCGAGCTGAGCGAGCATCACGGGTCCCACGCCGTAGGCCAGCAGGTGTGCGATCGCCTGGGCCTTCACGGCGATGGGCTGCCGGCTCCGGAGCACCGGCACGAGCAGGCGGAACGCGGACTGAAAGCTGCCGGTGGCCCAGCGGGACTGCTGCCTCCGATACGCGTCGATCGAGACGGGCAGCTCCTCGGGCACGACCAGGTCCTCCATGTACGCGGCCTTCCAGCCGCGCAGCTGCGCGCGGTAGCTGAGGTCGAGGTCCTCGGTCAGGGTGCGGGCGCTCCACCCGCCCGCATCCTCGATCGCCGCCCGCCGCCAGACGCCCGCCGTCCCGGTGAAGTTCGTGAAGTAGCCGCGGGCGGAGCGCACGGACTGCTCGACGAGGAAGTGGAAGTCGATCGCCATCGCCTGCAGCCTCGTGAACGGGGAGTAGGTCTCGTCGAGGTGCCCCCAGCGCGCCTGCGCAAAGCCCACGCCTGGATCGGTGAAGGCGCCGGTGATGCGACGCAGGAAGTCGGCCGGCGGCACGAAGTCGGCGTCGAAGATCGCGATCAGCGGAGCTTTCGTGAGCGTCAGACCGTGCTGCAGCGCTCCCGCTTTGAAGCCGGCCCGCGAAGCGCGACGAAGGTGCGTGACTCGCACGCCCCGGCGCCGCCAATCAGCCGCGCGGCGCGCCACGATCGCCGTCGTGTCGTCGTCGGAGTCGTCCAGCACCTGGATCTCCAGGCGGTCGCGAGGCCACTCCATGGCGCATGCGGCGTCGAGCACGCGCTCGGCCACGTAGCGCTCGTCGTAGATCGGCAGCTGCACGCAAACCTCGGGCTCCGCTCCGCGAGGCATCGCCTCATGGCCGGTCGCCTTGAGCCGCGCGGCGCACCACGTCAGGAACAGCAGGTTGGTCCCGAACGCGAACAGCACGAGGCTGGTGCCCACAAGAACCGTCGCGGCGATGGCTCCGGTCATCGGTCGAAAAGCGTGTACGGCCGCATCGTCGACCTCACATAGGCGACTCGGGCGAGCGCCTCCGGCCGGTCGCGGCGCGTCCATTGCATGTAGCGCCAGGCGGACGCGCCGACGGCGCACGCCAGGCCGTCGAGCCCTCGGGGGAAGAGTGCGCGGGGCAGGCGCCGGCGGGGCGGCGTGATCGCGATCCAGCCCTGGCGCGAGGTGAGCTGCGGAAAATGATCCAGGAGGGCCGGGTTGGCGTCGATCACCTGGCGGGCCACATCGTGTCCGTAGACCGGCTGCCCGACCAGAAGCTCGAACGCCATGTCCTCGTCCTGCCGCGCCAGCGGGAAGCACTGCGAGCGCTCGAGGATGAGGTTGGCCGTCATGAGCCGCGGCGCCAGGGGCCGGCTCGTGAGGTCGTCCACCGGCTTGTCGCGGAACCGCAGGGCGTGCGCCAGGCCAAGTACGTTGACCACCACGTACGCGAGGTGGCGATGGCCATCGTCGACGACCAGGTTGAGGTCGACATCGTCCGAGGCGCGAAACCCGCCGCTCGCGAGCGAGCCGGCGATCGCCACGCTGCGCACGAAAGGCGCGGCCGCCACGAGCGTGCGCACGAAGTCCAGCGTCAGCCGCAGGTAGCCGGGCGCCTCGGCGTCGTGTGCGGCGCCACGGGCGCCAATCGCGGCCGCGTTGGAGGCGATCTCCCGCTCGATCACCAGGCCTTCGGCCACCACCAGGTCGGTGCAGGCCGCGACCGCCGCGCGCACCTCGGCCTCCGAGAGCGTTCCGCCGGCGCAGATCTCCCCCAGCCGGGCGGCCGGCAAGGCGTAACCCCGGCGGCGGAGCAGGGCGACGGTCTGGCGCACCCGGTCGGTCGTGGTCCGCGCCTGCGCGGACGCGAAGCCGAGGCCCATCTGCGGGGATACGAGGTCGGGTTACGCCTTACGCTCCTCGGTTGGAGCATCATCGAACCAGATCGATCCGCGGCAGAGTCCGCTAATCGCAAGGGAGTTCACATGACCGCAGACGGCCATTTCCAGGTGCCACATCCCATCAACGAGCCGGTCCGCAGCTATGCGCCGCGCGAGCCGCACCGCAAGAGCGTCCAGGGGCGCCTCGCCGAGCTGACCGACGCGCGCACCGAAGTGCCGATGCAGATCGGCGGCAAGCGGCGGTGGGGGGCCTCTCGCGGTGACATCCGCTCGCCCCACCGGCACGAGCTTGCGATCGCCGAATACGCGGTGGGCGGCATGGAGGACGTGGACGACGCGATCGAGGCCGCGCTCGCGGCTCGGAAGACGTGGGCGGCGACGCCTTTCCACGAGCGCGCGGCCGTGCTGCTGCGAGCGGCCAACCTGCTGGCCGGTCCATGGCGCGACACCATCAACGCGGCCACGATGCTCGGGCAGTCCAAGACCGTGCACCAGGCCGAGATCGACGCGGCGTGCGAGGTCGTCGATTTCTGGCGCTTCAACGCTTATTTCGCCGACCAGCTCCTGCGGAACCAGCCGTTCAACGACGCCACGGCCTGGAACCGCTTCGAGTACCGGCCGCTCGAGGGCTTCGTCTTCGTGGTCAGCCCTTTCAACTTCACCTCCATCGCGGCGAACCTTCCGACCGCCCCGGCGCTCATGGGCAACACCGTCGTCTTCAAGCCCGCGACGCAGACGCTGCTGGTCTGCCACTTCCTGATGGAGCTGCTTCGGGAGGCGGGACTGCCCCCGGGTGTGATCAACCTGGTGAGCGGCAGCGCGGCAGAGATCTCGGGGCGAGTGCTGAACCATCCGCAGCTCGCCGGCGTGCATTTCACGGGCTCGACCGAGGTCTTCCAGGGCATGTGGCGTGAGGTCGGCCAGAACATCGACCGCTACCGCACCTATCCGAGGCTGGTCGGCGAGACCGGCGGCAAGGACTTCGTGATGGCGCACGAATCGGCCGACGTCGAGGCGCTGCGCACGGCCCTGGTCCGGGGCGCGTTCGAGTACCAGGGGCAGAAATGCTCGGCCGCGTCGCGGGCCTACATCCCGCAGTCGATGTGGAAGCGGCTGAAGGGAGAGCTCGTCGACCTGGTCGACGCGATCCCCCAGGGCGACGTCGCCGACTTCACGAACTTCATGGGCGCCGTGATCGACGGTCGCGCGTACAAGACGCACATGGGCGCGATCGATTTCGCGCGCTCGTCCGGCGTCGCGAAGGTGATCGCGGGCGGCAAGGGCGACGATTCGGTCGGGTGGTTCGTGCGCCCGACTGTGATCGAGACGTCGGACCCGGATTTCAGGCTGATGAAGGAAGAGCTGTTCGGGCCCATCCTGACCGTGTACCCGTACGCGGACGGCAAGTTCGAAGAGACGCTCGACCTGTGCGACCGGACGAGCCCTTACGGATTGACCGGGGCGGTGTTCGCGACCGACCGGCAGGCGATCCACCGGGCGTCCGAGAAGCTCGTCAACGCAGCGGGCAACTTCTACATCAACGACAAGCCCACGGGCGCGGTGGTCGGCCTGCAGCCGTTCGGAGGCGCGCGTGCATCGGGGACGAACGACAAGGCGGGCTCGTTCCTCAACCTCATCCGCTGGACCAGCCCGCGCGTGATCAAGGAGACGTACGTCCCCGCGACGGACTATCGCTATCCCTTCATGGAGGCGGAGAGCACCGACCCCGACCGGCCCTGAGCGTCCGCGTCGAGAGCGAGGGGCCGGTGGCCGCCGTCAGCGCTTGGGCTGAAGCTCGAGCTGGCGAGCCTCGGTCGGCCGGGTCGGGACGTCGCCGGACCTGAACGCGTAGCCGGAGAGCAGGCCAAGGGCGATGAGCTCGGCGCCCACCACCGGAAGCGGTCCCCAGATCGGCTCGCCTTCGACGACCAGAACCAGCGCCAGGACGAACACCCAGGTTTCACGCGGCGCCCCTCCGCGGAGGCACAGCCAGCCGGCGAGGCCGAGCATGGCCAGGTCGTCGAGGTGCACGTACGGCGTGGCGAGCATCCCGCCCGCGAGGGCGAGCGCATAAGTCAACTCGATCCCAAGCCGCCGGGCGCGGTATGCGGCGAGGAGCGTCCATGCGGCGATGAGGACCTGTACCGCGTGCGCCGCTCCGCCGAGGCTCACCGCAAGCGTCAGCTCGCGGTTGACCGCCACGCTCGACGCGAAGCTCAACCTGGAGATGTATTCGCTCAGGCCATGCGGGCCCAGCGTCGCGAGCGAAACGATCGTCAGCAGTGCCAGGGTGGCCGCCGCGCCGAGAAAGGCCCGGTCGTGGCGGGCGGCGAGAAGGGCCGCGGGCACGAGGAACGCGAGCTGCGGCTTGAGCACCAACGCCCCGAGCGCAACGCCCGCCCACCACCGATGCCCGCGGCGCAGCAGGGCATACGAGGCGGCCACCCCGGCGGCGACCAGAAGGCCGGGCTGTCCGAGCTGCAGCGCGTAGATGACCGGAAGCCAGCCCACCGCCGCGACGAGGAGGATGACCCGCTGCCGGCCGGAGCCGGGCGCGGCGAGCCGCCACGTCACGACGAGCGCCCCGAGCAGCAGGCCGCTCCACGCCCAGTATGCGGTCGAAAACGGAAGTGCGGTGAACGGCACCGAGAGCCACGCGAGCGGCGGGGGGCTGATGAAGCGGGCGAGCTGCGCCACGGTGATCCCCGATCCCATGGCCGCAAGCCGCCCCTGCTGCAGGTCGAGGTCGTAGATGTGCGACCACCCGGAGCCGAGCCCGATGCTCGCCGCCGCGTAATAGAAGGTGAAATCGTTGTGAAAGGGGTCCGCCGCGTAGGCCACGACCCACTGGTACACGTCGAAGGCCGCGAACAGCGCCGCGGCCATGGCGCCACCGGCCACGGCCAGGTTGCGGGCACGCGTGGAAGGCGCGTTCACCCGCGCAGGTTACCTTTTGCGTTGGTGACTTCGATCGCTTTCGAGCAGCGCACTGTCGAGCTTCGCGACGGCACGAAGCTCCGTCTTCGGCCGATCGCGCCGGAGGACGAGCCGCTCCTCCATGAGGCGGTGGCCGCGATGTCCGAGCGCAGCGTGTACTTCCGCTTCTTCTCGCCGATCAAACGCATGTCCGATGCACTGGCGCACCGGCTCGCCGTGGTCGACTACAACGACCGTTTCGCGCTGGTCGCCACCTTGCATCGCGCGAACGGCAAGGAAAGGATCGCTGGCGTGGCGCGTTACGACCGCGCGCCCGGAACCGAGGTGGCGGAGGTCGCGCTTGCGGTGATCGACGAGTTCCAGCGCCGCGGCCTGGGAGCCGTGCTGCTGGCCGAGCTCGCGCGGGTGGCGTGCCGGCACGGAATCAGGACCTTCACGCTGATCGTCCTGCCCGAGAATCGAGAGATGCTCGGCCTGCTGCGGAAGATGGGCTGGATCCACCAGGCCAAGCTCACGGGCGGCCTGTACGAG
This sequence comes from uncultured Actinomycetes bacterium, assembly GCA_964559855.1. GTDB lineage: Bacteria > Chloroflexota > Dormibacteria > Dormibacterales > Dormibacteraceae > 40CM-4-65-16. Next base: position 37,395 of record CAZLJC010000008.1, on the reverse strand, counting down.
ATCACGTTCGATCTGCCGGAGGAAGCGTGATCGACTCCACACTGCTCGCGTTCGCGGGCGTGAGCGTTCTGCTCGCGATCACGCCCGGGCCGGACATGGCCGTCGTCACCAGGAACGCGCTGGCCCACGGCCGGCGCGGAGTGTTTCTGACCACGGCGGGAATCGCGCTCGCGCTCCTGGTGTGGGTGACCGCGACCGCTGTCGGGCTCTCCGCGGTGTTGCGGGCCTCCGCCAACCTCCTGTTCGTGCTCAAGCTGGTCGGGGCGGCGTACCTGGCCTACCTGGGGGTGCGCACGCTGATCGAGTCGCGCCGGCGGCCCGGCGACCTGCTTGCGTCGGCCCCGCCTGCCGCCGCGGCGCACACCGTGCTGCGCCAGGGATTTCTGTCCGCGATCAGCAACCCCAAGCTCGGCGTCTTCTTCGTCACGTTCCTGCCGCAGTTCGTGCTTCCCGGCCAGCCCGCCCTGGAGCGCCTGCTCCTGCTCGGCGTGATCTTCGCCGTGATCGGGTTCGTGTGGCTGATCTGCTACGGACTGTCCGTCACGCGCCTGCGCGCCGTGATCACCGCGCCGCGTGTGCGCCAGTGGATGCAGCGCATCACCGGTGCGGTCCTCCTAGGCTTTGGAGCGAGGCTGGCCCTGGAGCGGATCTAAGCCGTTCGACCTAGCGCTGGAGCTCGCGCGCCCGGCCAGTCGCCTCGGCGAATGCCCATGACTGCAGGTCGGGAGGCTGCAGGCCGAGGTGCGTGATGATCGCGCAGACCTGCTCGCGATGGGAGTTGCCGTGGTGCAGCGCCTGGACGATGGGAACGCTCGCCTGAGCCTCGTACGCGCCGTCGTCGAGGAGGAGGGGGTGCTGTGCCGGCAGGGGATCGCGGAGGTAGGTCTCCCACAGCGCAGCCGCCTCGTCGACCCTCGCGTCCAGCTCGTCGAGCCCGACGATGTCCTCGTCGTTGCCGGCCCAGTCCGGACGCGTCACCCGGACTTTGGGCAGATACCCCGCGTCCGGCGCCACGATGTGGTTGAGCGTCGCAAGGATGCTGCCGTACGCGCCTTCCGTGGTCGCGTTCAGCTGCTCCGTCGTGAGCTCACGGCAGAACGCGATGAGTCGCCTGTTCGCCCATGCGTTGTGCCGGAAGGCTTCGAGCAGCAATTCGTCCATGGCGCTTGAGCTTAGCGCTCAACCCCAGACGATCTCGGTGCAGAAGTAGTCGAAGAGCTGTCCCTCCGGCATGCCATTGGGCGATCCCTTCGGATCGGCGGGGTCGACCGCGAGAACGACGATCGTGACGCCATTGTGCGTGGCGACGATCACGGCGAGGCGCACCCGGGTCGCCGTCTGCGTGCCGCCGACCAGGTTGGCCGAATAGACGGAGCCGAGACCGTCGTGGTCGCCGATGTGCGCGCCCTTGACGTTCGACACCAGAGTGACGTCCTGGAAGCGCGAGGTCGGCAATCCGTTCACGGTCGACTGCAGCACCTGGGCGTCGTCCGCCGCCGCGAGCCCGGCGACCTGCACCGACCCGAGCTTGGTCCCCAGCGCGATGCCGGCCGAGTCCTGCGACCGCACGCTCCAGTCCGACGCGTAGTTGACCTGATACCTGAAGGCCGAGCTGCGGTAGGAAGCCTCTTCCGGCAGCGGTGTCACGAACTTCGGACCGCAGTTCGAGGTGCACTTCGTCTTGGTGCCGTTGACGTACTGGGAAAGCGCGATCGCGCTGACCACGGCCCCGACGATGAGCAGCACCACGATCAGGCCGCCGGCGATCATCACCTGCGGCAGCCCGATCCGGCGTGACGTGGTGTAAGGCGCGCGCGGCGCCTGTGGATAGACGTACGGAGCGGGTGGCGCCATCGCCGCCGGCGCGACCGCGGGGAGCGCGACCGGTGTTCCGCAGCGCCCGCAGAAGACCGCCCCGGGCGCCAGCGGAGCGCCGCAGCGGCCACAGTACATCGTGTAGCGCGGCGGCGGGGGGGCCGGTCCCATCAGGCGTTCCCCGGCGCCGAGTGCCTCTGGCCCTTGGGTGCGGCCGCCCGCGCCGCGCCGCACGCGGGGCAGAACGTCATTGCGGGCACGATGCGGTGACACTCGGGACAGATCGTGTCGTGGCCGATCTCGTGCTCGGCGCCCTCCACGAGGAGCGCCTGGTGGATGAGGAACCTGACGTAGAGCAGCAGGGCGACGGTGAGGATCGCAAGCCCGGCGACCTGCGCGACCAAATCGAGCGGCAAGGATTCGAACGCGCCGAGCGCGATCTGGGCCCCGTAGGCGACGAGGACGCAGGCGAGCGGCCTCGTGTACCAGGGGCGATCGGCCCGCCGCCGGCCGTAGCGCTGGAGCCATACCGCGGCGGCCACCAGCGCGGTCGTGCTCGCGTTGATCAGCGCCACCAGGAGGCCCGCGCGGGTCAACCTCACGGCCCAGTCGATCGGCGATCCCGGCGCGAAAAGCGGTCCGGTGATCAGCGGCCAGAACGACGTGAGGGTGCTGGCCAGGGTGAATCCGAGGGCGGAGGCCGCACCGAACGTCAGGCCGTCGAGCGGCTCCCGGAAGCGGGTCCGAAACGCGTACAGGAACAGCGGCCCGGCGAGCATCAGGGACTGCGCCACGATCGGCACGGCCAGCGCGGAGAGGGCGAAAGCCGTGTCCATGTCGCCCGTGATCGAAAGCCGCGCGAGCGTCCCCCCCGCAATCAACTCGAACAGCCACCCGAGCACCACGCCGGCCACCATCGTCGCCCCGACCACGATCCACGGTTCGCTTTCGTAGACCTCGACCTCGTACAGGTACATGAGATAGAGAGCCGGCAGCAGGCACACCGCCACGACGGTGGCGGGCGCGAAGAGGTGCACAGCGGCCAGGACCAGCACCAGGGCTCCGCCCGCAAGCAGCGCGAGCCGGAACGGGCCACCCTGGCGGTGGGGAAGGTGCGGGAACAGCGTGGTGATGATCGACACGTGCGCGACGTGCTCGGCCGGCACCGCCGCGAACGCGTGCCGGCGCGTGGTGCTGCCGCTCGTGAGGTGGGCGCCGCAGTGGCCGCAGAAGTCGCCCGCCGGAACGACTGAGCCGCAGTGCGGACAGGTCATGAGCGGAGGGCCGGCGGCCGTGCGCGCCCCCGTCTGCACGCCGAGCTCGCCCGCCCGGCGGCCGGCCGACTTCCGGCGATCGGGACCACGCTCCTTCACGACCCGCCGCCCTTGACGTAGGCGATCCACGCAACGTCCAGCGCCGCGGCATCGGGCGTTCCCCAACCGGTCGCGAAGTCCCATCCGGCTCCCGCGTCGAAGCCGAGGTTGTTGCCGCGGGTCACGTCGTGGAAGGGCCGCGAGGTGAACTTGCTCGCGTTCTCGCCCATCCAGTAGAGCGCGGGGTTGGCGAACCCGGCCTCGCGCAGGTTGTGCCGGCGCAGGTCCTGGTCGATCAGCGCGAGCAGCCCTGCCCACATCGGCGTGGCGGCCGACGTGCCCCCGACCTGAGCGTCTTTGCCCTGGAACACGATGTGGAACCCGGTGGAGGGATCGGCGTCCGCCGCGACGTCGGGCACCTGGCGGTAGCCATGCCCGAGGGCCTGGCCCTCGTTCTTCTGCCACGTCGGGAGGGCGTAGAACTGACTGGCTCCGCCGCCGCCGCCGCTCACGTCGAGCGGGCTCGACCAGGCGTACTCCTGGTAGTACACGCCCTGCTGCGAGTCGAACAGCGTCGTGCCGCCGACCGCGGTCACCGAAGGCAGCGTTGAGGGAAAGCTCGCGGCCGGGTCCTGCGTCTCACCGCACGTGAACGCGCCGTTGTCGCCCGAGGCGACGAGGTGCGTCATCCCGAGCGCGAGCGCGCGATCCTGGATGGCGGCGTAGTTGTTGCGCGCGCCGCTCGGCGTGTCCGGCTCGCACGAGCCCAGGCTCTCCGAGACGATCGTGCCCAGGTGGTCGGTCACGAGCTGGTCGAGCGCCCGGTCGCCGTGCCCGAAGTCCGACGCCGACATGTAGACGACGAGCTTGGCGTTCGGCGCGATGGAGTGGGCGATCTCCAGGTCCAGCGTGGTCTCGCCCTGCGGCTGGTCCGGTGTGCCCCAGTTTGCGGTGTCCCGCTTGACGGTCAGCAGCGAGTCGAAGGGGGGCAGGCTGTACCGGGCCGCGAACTTGTCCAGGTCGCTGAGCGCGACATCGTCGATCTCGGGGAAGAGGATCGTCTCGCCCGTTCCGTCCAGCCCCGCCGAACGGAGCGGCTTGATGTCGTAGTAGGTGATGACATCGCCTGGGGCCATGCCGCCCCCGGGCACCGCGTAGCTGCGCGCGCGGCGGTAGTCGTCGAGGCCGCTGACGCCGATCGCCACGGCGGCCACCGCTGCTGGCAGTCGGGGCTGGTCGAGGGTGGCGTAGAACTCGGAGCCGCCGAGCGCGTACCGCTCGATGTGGACGCGCAGCAGGGCCGCCGCGCCCGGAGCGGGTCCGTCGGCCGCGATCACGCCGGACCCGTTTCCCCAGGTCGCGCGGAGACCGCCTGCATTCAGGGTCGCGACCGCCCGGGCGACCAGGGCCGGGTCCGGGCTGAAGCGGGCGGCGTAGGCGGCGGGCGATACGGTCTGTCCCGAGGCCACCAGCCGGGCCAGCTCGTCGCTGTGACGCGGGGCGAGCCCGAAGCTCAGGTGCACCATGGTGTCCGGCCCGGCGGGACCGAGCCGGCGGGCGCGGCGCAACGCCTCCGCCAGCGGCGGCGGAGGCTTGGGGATGGGCCTGGAAACCGAGGTGGGGGGCTCGTTCGCGGCCTGGCGCGGCGGGGCGGGCAGAACGCCGGCGCACGCGGATACCGCGAGCGCGAGCACGAAGACGGCGGCGACCCGGATTCTCACCGGACGGTAGCTTCCCAGACGTCGCTCTCGAGCGCCACCTCGAAACCGAGCTTTCGGTACATATCGGGAGCCCGCACGGCGCTGTCCCCGTCCACGTAGAGGGACGCGGTCCGCGCGCCGTGCCCGCTCAACCGCCGCACGATCTCGCCGACGAGCCAGCTCGCGAGCCCGTGGCGCCGGTGCTCGGGGAGCGTGCCGACCGAGCTGACGAGTCCGATCGGCTGGGCGCGCCGCTCGTCCGGGTACTCCTCGACCTCGCCGAATGTGATGGCGGCGGGCGCGCCGCCTTCAGCCTCGGCCAACAGGCAGAGGTCAGGCGGCTTGCCGCCGACGATCTCCTCCTCCGACCGGGGCGAGAAGCGCCAGTGGTCCGCGAACGAGCGGTTGAACATCCTCTCCCACTCGCCCGGAGGGACCTCCGTCCCGTCTTTCAGCCGGTAGCCGGGGAGGGGACGCACCTGCGGCATGCGCTCGAGGGCCAGGTCCATCCGCAGCCACCTCCGCGCCCGGTGAAATCCGAACTCCTCGAGTGAGCGGCGGCCTGTCGGAACGTAAGCCTGCACGATGCTCGCGCCGCCCGCCCGGGCCAGCCGCAGCGCCCACGAGGTCAGATCGCCGCACAGCTCCGGCTCGCCGGCCAGGGAGAACGTCACGATCACACCGTCTGGAGAACCGCGGCTGGTCAGCAGCACGGCCGCCGCCAGCCGTCCGTCGCTCTCGACCACACGCGAGCGCGCCTCCCACTCGAAATGGCGCAACAGGCTGCGGATCCGCGATTCGCCCGGCGGAGCATCGTGCCGTCCCGTGCTCGCCTCGTCCCGCCACAGCTGGACGAGCCACGGAAGGTCTTCCTTCCGGCCGGGCCTCATGTCGTGGGCGCGGGCCTCAAGCGGTCACGGTCGCGACCACCTCGTGCACGTCCGGCAGAGCCCGGCGGATGGACTCCTCGATCTGGCTCTCGATCTGGTGCGCCTGCTCGAGGCTGATATCGCCGGGCGCTTCGGCCACGACGTGCGCGTAGATGCGGCCGTGCCGGTAGCTCAGCTCGACGTCGCGAAACCGACTCACCTCCGGGTGCGAGGCGACGATCTCGCGCATCCGGTCCGCCAGCTGGCTTCGCCGCACCGTGACGTCCTGCCCAGGCACGACGTCGGGCTCCATCGGCTCGAGGTGGATGTCGATCCGCGTCGCGCTCGGCAGCTCCGCGCGCAGCGACTCCTCCAGCGCGCGGATGGTGCGGGCCGCGTCCGCCAGCGTCAGGTCGCCGGGGAGCTTGGCGTGCATCGACAGGTGCAGCGAGTCGTCTGCCTCGCGCTCGACCGTGACGTTGTGCAGGTCGCGGACGCTTCCCTGCCGGGCGGCCGCAGCGTGGATGCGCTCGACCAGGTCGCCCTGCTGCCGCTGGCCCTCGACCACCACCGAGAGGTCGAGCGCGGGGAGCACGTTGCGGGCCCGCGCCCTCACGTCGTCGGCCAGCGCCCCGGCGGCTTCGATCGACAGCATGCGGCCGGTCGCGATCTTCGCGTCCCCGATCAGGTTCGGCCCCGAGCGACGGACGCGGACGGATCGCACCTCCCTGACTCCGCTGACCTGGCCGATCGCGCTTCGCAGCTCGGACTCGGCGCCGGCAGGCGCGCGGTCGATGAGGATATCGCCGGATCGCCACGCCAGCATCGCCGCGGCGCGCGCCACGACAGCCGCCACGAGCAGCGCCGCCACCGAGTCGGCCCAGGGCAGACCCATCCGGACCCCGAGCAGCCCGGCCAGGACGCCCAGCGTCCCGAGCACGTCCGACAGCCGGTTGGTCGCGTCCGCCAGCATTGCCTCGCTCGCGACCAGGCGGCCGACCCGGCGCAGGATGCCCGCGCGCCCGGCCTCGATGAGCAGCGTCGCGATCAGGAGCGCGAACGCGTAGCCGGCCGGGTTGACGCTGCCACCGCCTTGCACCAGGCGTTGGGCCGCCTCGACAGCGATGAACGCGGCGGTGACGAGCAGCAGGATGCCCTCGGCGAAGGCGGCGAGGTTCTCGGTTCGCCCGTGGCCGTAAGGGTGCTCCGCGTCAGCCGGCTTGCGCGACGTCCGGACCGCGACGAGCGTGAAGCCGCTCGCGGCCAGGTCGAGGAAGGAGTGCGCCGCGTCGCTCAGGATCCCCAGGCTCCCGGTGAGGACGCCGACCACCACCTTGGCCAGGACCAGCGCGACGCCGATCGCGACCGAGCCGGCGGCCACGGCGATCGGCCTCCGCTCCAGGTAGCCGAGCGGTCTGAGCCGGCTTTCTTCCGCCGTTTTCACGGCTTCACGTTAAGGAAACGGCGTGGGGTTTGGAAGCCTCGCCGCTGGTGGTAATCAAGCTCTGGCAACCGCCAAATTTCAACCAGGAGGTGCGTGGCAGTGAGCATCACGTGGTGGGGCCCAAGCGCGGACGTGCGGAGCGCGGCACGGGCCATGGACCGTCTGATCGAGCAGTTCTTCGGTGAGCAGGCTCCCGAGAGCGCAAGGTCGTCCACTCCGCCCACCTATTACCTGCCGGTCGACATCTTCGAGAACGACGACGCCTACACGCTCGTCGCGTCAGTGCCGGGATTCCGCGAAGACCAGGTCGAGGTCACGTTCGAGGACGGCGTCCTTTCGATCAAGGCCAACGCGGGCGAGCACAAAGCGCCCGGCCGCTGGCTGCGCCAGGAGCGCCCGTACGGCTCCTTCGTTCGTCGCATGGAGGTCCCCGCGCAGGTCGAATCGAGCAGGATCAGCGCGCATTTCGACAGTGGCGAGCTGACCGTGACGATCCCCAAGACCGCCAAGCCGAAGCCGGTTAAGATCCAGGTCAACAGCGCCACGAAGCCGCTCGCGAGCAAGAGCTGATGGGGTAAGGGCGCGTCCGTGGGCGCGCCCTTCTCCATCTCCTACCTGAGCCTGGCGGCGGTCGAGTAGAGCTGGTCTTCGGTGCCGAGGGCGATCAGCAGGTCGCCTTTATCGAGCTTGAACGAACCGTCCGGGTTGACGTTCACGGTGCCGTCGCTGCGCCGGACGGCGAGGATTCGCGCTCGGTCGGGGCCGACCAGGCCCAGCTCGTCGATGGTACGTTCCACCGCTTTGGTGTTCGGCCCGATGACCATCTCCTCGACGCCGATGCCGAGCTCACCGTGGTGCAGCGTCTCGAGCACATCGACCAGCGCGGGCCGGATCGCCATCTCCGCCATCCGATGGCCGGCCATCACGTACGGCGAGATGGTGCGCGTCGCGCCGGCCAGCTCCAGCCGCCGCATCGATTCGGGCCGGCCGGCGCGCGCCACGACGTACAGCCCCGGGTTCAAGGCCTTGGCCGTCAGCACGATGTACACGGCGCGCTCGTCCGAGTCCACGGCCGAGATCAGGCCGCGCGCGCGCTGGATGCCGGCCTGCTTCAGCACCTCTTCGTTCGAGGCGTCACCCTCGATGTGAAGCCTGCCCTCGGCCCTGATCCGCTCCAGCGCCTCGTCCGTCTGATCGATCACGACGTACGGGACATCGTGGTGCTCGAGCTCGCGCACGATCTGCGTCCCCATCCGGCCGTAGCCGCAGATGATGAGGTGGTCGCGCAGGCGGTCCAGGTCTCGCTGCAACTGACGCTCCCTCCGGTATCTCCCAAACGAATTGTCCGCCAGCGTCTCCGCGAAAACGCCGAAACCGTAGAGCATCGTGCCCACGCCGACGACGATCAGGCCCGACGTGAAGAGGCGGCCGGCCGTGTCCTGCGGATGCACCTCGGTGTAGCCGACGGTCGAGATCGTGATGATGACCATGTAGAACGAATCGAGCAGGTCCCAGCCGTCGATCAGCATGTAGCCGGCGACGCCGACCAGGACCACCACGCCGATCAGGACCGCCGCGAGCCGGAACCGGAGCAGGGGATTGGCAGCGCGGTTCCGGGTCACCTCCGGAGGTCGGTTATCCGCCTCCGCCCGGCCCTTCGAGCCCGGGCCTGGTCATCTTCCCGAGGTCGAGCACGCGGTTCAGGTCGCGCTCGCCGACCCCGCGGGCGCGGGCGAGCTGGCGGATGGAGTGACCGCTGCGCATCGACTCCTTCGCGAGCTTGGCCGCCTCGTCATAGCCGATCACGGGGTTGAGCGCGGTGGCGAGCATGGGGCTGCGCTCCACGAGCTCGGGGCCGCGATCGGTGGCCTGCAGCCCCTCCACGCAGCGCTCGCTGAAGTTCTTCGCGGCGGCGGCCAGGAGCGTGATCGACTCGAGGCTCGCGTACGCAGCGACGGGCATCATGACGTTGAGCTCGAAGATGCTCCCGCTCTGCCCGGAGAGGACGACCGTGGCGTCGTTGCCGTGCACGCGTGCCACGACCATCAGCAGCGACTCGATGATCACGGGGTTGACCTTTCCCGGCATGATGCTCGAGCCGGGCTGGGTCTCGGGCAGCTTCAGCTCGCCGAGGCCGGCGATGGGACCGGTGCCCATGAGCCGGATGTCCGACCCGATCTTCCACAGGCTGGTCGCGATCGTGCGCAGCCCGCCGTGCGCGGCGACCAGCGCGTCGAGCGTGGCCTGTGCGTGGAAGTGGTTCGGCGCCTCGCGCAGCGGAAGCCTGGTCTCCTTCGCGAGCCGCGCGACCGTCATGCGCGCGTACTGCGGATGCGAGTTGATCCCCGTCCCGACCGCGGTGCCGCCGAGCGGCAGCCGTGCCAGCTCATCGATCGCGGCCTGCGCGCGCCGGATCGACTCCTCGGCCTGGCCCGCGTAACCGCGAAACTCCTGGCCGAGGCGGATGGGCGTCGCGTCCTGGAGGTGCGTGCGCCCGGTCTTGATCACGGGCCAGAACTCTTTCGCCTTCGTGTCGAGCGCGCGCTCGAGCCGCTGCAGCGCGGGGATCAGCTCCTCCTTGATCGCCAGGGCGGACGCCAGCTGGATGGCGGTCGGGATCACGTCGTTGGACGACTGGCACAGGTTGACGTGGTCGTTCGGGTGCACGAGCTTGGACCCGCGCTCGCCGCCGAGCAGCTCGTTCGCCCGGTTCGCGATGACCTCGTTCGCGTTGGTGTTGCTCGAAGTCCCCGACCCCGTCTGGTAGATATCGATCGGGAACTGCTCGTCGAGCTTGCCGTCGATCACCTCCTGCGCCGCGGCCGCGATGGCGCGGGCCTTGCGCCGCGGCAAGAGACCGAGCTCCTGGTTGGTCTGCGCGGCGGCGCGCTTGACGATGCCCAGCGCGCGGATCAGGCGGCGCGGAAAGGGTTGGCCCGAGATGGGGAAGTTCAGGACGGCGCGCTGCGTCGAAGCGCCGTAGTAAGCGTCGGCCGGGACTTCCATCTCGCCCATCGAGTCGCGCTCGATTCGCGTTCGCTTCGTCATCTACAGCGTGATTCTAAAGTTCCCCTTCGATGCGACTTTGTGCCGTGGACATCGGCAGCAACACGGTGCACGCTCTGGTCGCGGACGTGGTGGGGGGCCGGCTCGAGGATGTCGCCCACTACGTCGAGATGCCGGAGCTCGGTCCCCACGTCTCGCGCAAGGGGATGATCGGCAGCCGCGGAGCCGTCGCCCTGCGCGCGTTGCGCAAGGTGGCGCGCCACGCGGCGACGCACAGCCCGGACGTCATCGTGGCCGGAGCGACACAGGCCGTGCGCGCGGCCTCCGACGGCCGCGCGTTCGCTCGCGAGGCCTCGGCCGCGATCGGGGTGGAGGTGCACCTGATCTCCCAGCGCCGCGAGGCCGAGCTGAGCTTTCTCGGGGTCGCCAGCCGCCATGCCGGCCGCCGGGAATGGGCGATGGCGGACCTGGGGGGCGGCTCGACCGAGGTGGTGATCGCTCGAGGGGGCGAGATGCTGCGTGAGGCGACGCTTCCCATCGGCTCGGGCGTGCTGGCCCAGAAGTTCCTCTCCGATCCGCCAAAACCCGAGGAGCGAGCGCGCCTTCGCCGGGCCGCTCTGCGCGAGCTGGCCCACGCCCCGGAGGGCGAGGTCGACCGGCTGGTCGCCACCGGTGGGACCGCGACCAACCTCCCTTCCGTGCTGGCCCGTCGCAACCCGCCTCCGGTCCTCACGACCGCCGACCTGCTGGCCTGCGAAGCCCGCCTGGACGAGAAGCGCGCCTCCGCCGTCGCGACGAAGGTCGGGCTCCCGGCGGCACGGGTGAAGGCGCTGCGGAGCGGCGTCGAGGTCCTGCTTCTCCTCCTCGACTGGTACGGCCTCGCGCTGCTTCACGTCAGCGTCGAAGGACTGCGCCACGGAATGCTGCTCGCCTACCTCGAAAGAGGAGGAGATTGGTGGCGGGATGGGTAGATTTAACCCATGGGAAGGCTGACCGGGACCATAGCCAGGCTGCGGCTCGCCATGGCCCTGACCGTGGCGGTCCTGGCCGTGGAGCTGGCGGGCGGCCTCGCGGCCCACTCCCTGGCCCTGCTCTCCGACGCCGGACACGTCCTGGCCGACGTCTTCGCACTCGGCCTGGCCTGGTTCGCCGTCGAGCAGTCGGGCCGTCCCGCCGACCAGCGCCGCTCGTACGGGTACCAGCGCGTTCCGGTCCTGGCGGCTCTCCTCAACTCGGTGGTGGTGATCGCGATCGTCGTCGCCATCTCCGTCGAGGCGATCCGCCGCCTGCTCGAGCCGCAGCCCGTGTCAGGCGGGATCGTGGTCGCGGCGGCTCTCGCCGGGGTGGCGATCAACTTCTTCGTCATCACGATGCTGCGCCAGGAGGGCGCCAATTTGAACCTGCGCGCCGTCGTGCTGCACGTGATGGGCGATATCGGCGCCGCCGTCGCGGTGGTGGCGGGCGGAGCCGTGATCCTGCTGACCGGCTGGCTCGCGGTCGACCCCCTTCTGTCGCTGGCCATCGCCGGCCTCATCGCCTACGGTGCCGCCGGCATCGTGCGCGAGACCGTGAACCTGCTGATCGAGGGGACTCCTCCCGCGATCGACCTCGAGGCGCTCACCGAGGAGATCACGCAGACGGAGCGCGTGAGCGGCCTGCACGACCTGCACGTGTGGGCGCTATCCGCCGAGGACACGGCGCTCAGCTGCCACGTCGTCATCGACGATTGCCCGCTGCCCGATGCCGAGCACGTGGTGCGCGACCTGGAGCAGCGTCTCTGCGCGCGGTTCGCGATCGGGCACACCACCATCCAGGTTGAGAGCTGTCACCCGTGCGGAGAGATCCTCCACGGCGCGGGCGACCACAACCACCCGCACCCGCACGAGCACGCGGCCTTTACTGCTTCGTGGTCGGGACGGGGTCCTCGATCAGGGCTTCCTCACGCTGAAGGATCCGCCGGGCCACCGCGATAGCTGAGGCGTAGGTCGAGTCCATCCCGCGATAGCTGAGCCCGCGCGCGCCCAGGGTGCGCGCCTGGGTGTACGGCGTATCGGATGCGTAGTGGACGATGCCGAAGTCGAGGCTGAGCTTGGCCATGTTGACGCTCTCGTTCATGGGGTACCGGTCGGTCTGGCCGATCTCGTATGTGGCGTCCAGGTAAGGGCCCGCCTCCATCTCGACCACGGTGTAGCGGCCCTGGTAGTAAAACTCCAGGTAGTCGCGGTTCTGCAGGAATGTTCCGCGCACCGTGACCGCGCGCTGGTTGTCGAGGGCGGACCCGTAGACCAGGTTGGGCTGCACGTCCGCCGCCGCGAAGCAGTTGTCGAGCCAGTACGTGTTGCCGGAGTGCTCGTTGTAGACGACGTTCGGGATCATCACGTCGCCCACGTCGGCGTTGAGCGTCGCGGCCTTGCCGAGCACATAGACGCCGCCGATCCACGCCGCCTGCTCCGCGACCTGGCGGAGGATGTGATAGGCGGCCTCGCCCAACGGATAGTCGACGTTGAGAATCACGGCGTCCGACTCGCGAAGCCTTCGCTCGTCCACCGAGCCGACGCGTGGATCGATGCCGGTCGGATCGAGCAGCGACAGCTTGAACACCTGCGCGGCGGAGTCGACGCCGGTCCCCACCGCGGGGACGTGGCGCACGCCGTTGGCAGCTTCGAGCTCGGCGCGCCAGCGGCGCAGGCGCTCGCGCTCGGGGTGAGCGTCGAACACCTGGCGGGCGCCGTAGTAGAGCCAGTTGTGTGGCGAGGCCCGGCTGTGCCCGGCCTCGAGCTTGCGACGCTCATCGTCCAGCCCCGGGTCGGTCTGCTTGATCCAGTCGACCACCTCCGGCTCGATCCGCCGCGCGACGCCGGTCAGCACGTTGACGAGGCTGTGCGCGTTGGACGACACGAAGTACACCGGTGCATCGCGGGCGTCCAGCTGGTCCATGGCCGCCGCGACGGGAAGCCACCAGCGGCTCGCGTTCCGGGCAAAGCCGAGATGGCTGCCGCCGATCAGGCGCAGCACGAGCCGGCAGTCCTCACGCTTGATGGCGGCGAGGTTCGCGTCGAAGCTGTCTCCCCAGGCGTCCCGGAGCCTCATCCAGTCCTCGGCCGACGCGCCGGCCGCCCTCCGCGCCGCATCGTCGGACAGCTCGACGTCCTGCAGCGAGCGGTGCAGCTTGTTCCACTCGATCTGGAACGCCACCAGGGTGGGCACGAGGTCGTCGATGTCCGAGGTCGAGGCGATCAGCACGCCGAGAGTGTTCTCGCCGTCGTGGTACCAGCGCCTGCGCCGGGCGGGGGCCTTAACGGCCTGCCAGCTCAGGATGTCGGTCCCCAGGACCGCCTTGAAACCCTGCGGGCTCTGGCCCATGACGACGCGCCGGCAGTTGAAGATGGCGTCCGGCAGGCGGCGGGTCGCGTACAGCAGCGCCCCCATATCGCTCTGCGGCTCGGCGGCCAGGGGATGCAGGACCGAGCCCATCCGCAGGTGCGCCTGGACCAGCGATTCGACTTTGATATCGCCCGAGCTCTGCAGCATCGTGGTGTACGTGCGGACGTAGAGCTCGACGGCATGCCTGCCGCTCCAGCCCGGTGCGGGCGGCGCTTCCATGGCACGAAGAATAGAACGGGCACCGACTTACAAAAGCTTGAAGAACCCCGCAGCCCCCGGGTCGTTAACTGTGGGCATGAGATCACTCCTGAGCCTCCGCCACCTGCGCATCGCGGGCTTTGCGCTGGGCGCCGTCGCGGTCGCCGGCGCGGCCGTCGTCGTCACCGCCTCCGCCTCGGGCCTGAGCCTCGGATTCAGGCCGGCCGGGACGCTCCAGCAACCGGCGTCCGGCACCGCCACCCTCGACCAGTCGACCGCGGCCTCGAGCGTCTGCGGCGACTTCATGGCCCACTTCGCCGTCGATCTCGGGAAGAGCCAGGCTCAGATCAACTCCGCCTTCCAGAAGGCGCTGGGGGATACGCTCGCCGACCAGGTCAAGAGCGGCCAGCTCACGCAGGCGCAGGCCGGCAAGATCAAGGCGCGGCTCGCCACTAGGACCCCATGCGCGCTGCCCGCCTCGCTCGCCCCGCGGGGCGGCGGTGAGGGCCGGCTGGGCGCCTACCTCCAGGCCTACGAGGACGCGGCGGCCGCGGCGCTCGGGATCACGCCCGCCACGCTGCAGGCGGACCTCAAGGGCGGCCAGTCCCTGTCCCAGATCGCGGCCGCGCGCAACGTTTCCGAGGCGGACTTCCGGACCAGGCTCGTGGCGAGCCTCCAGCCTCAGCTCGACGCGGCCGTAACCGCGGGCAAGCTGACCACGACGCAGGAGCAGGCGATCGTGAACCGGCTGAAGACCGGGCCGCTGCCGCTGTGGAGCCGCGTGCCGCGCGCGCAGGCGCCGGCCGCGAGCCCCGCGTCGGCGAACGCCTGAGCGCCGCCAGACCCGACCCGGGATTCAGTTGATCTCGTCGGGAGGGGTCGCGCCGCCGCCCAGGCGGCGCATCAGCTCTTCGAGGAGCTGGCGTGTCTCGGGGTCGGACATCAGGCGTTGCTGCATCTCCTCGGCGGACCGGCGGATCTCGGGATCGGACATCAACCGCTCCGACATGGACTGGAAGCGCGAGGCCATGTCTCGCATCGCCGTCTCCTGAGCGACCTGGATCAGCACCGGCTGGCTCGCCGCCGCGACGACGGCTTCAGCCTGGGCCCGGACCATCTCGATGCCCTTGCAGCCCAAACACTCGCCTTTGAGGCCGCAGTGGCAGATCTGCGGACGCAGCCGGTCGAGGGCCGCGTGAACCTCTGACATGTCGACCGGCCCTGCCACGGTGGAAAGGCTACGAGCCTTTGGTCTTGCCTGCGTACATGGACTCGATCTCCGCCTGGAAGTGCTCCGCGATGACCTTGCGCTTGATGTCCATCTTGAGCGACAGCTCGCCGGCGGCCTCGGTGAAGTCGCGTGGGAGCAGCGTGAAGTACTTGATCGTCTCCCAGTGTCCGAGCGTCATGTTGACGCGATCGACCAGGGCCTGAACGCGCGCCTGCAGGGCCGCGTCATCGAGGCCCTGCGCCTTCGCCGCCTCGTGGTCGGGCACGATCAGCGCGGTGACGTAAGGGCGTCCTTCGCCGACCACGACCGCGCGCGCGATCATCGGGTCGCTCAAAAGCTCGTGCTCGATGGGCAGCGGGGCGATGTACTTGCCACCGGCCGTCTTGAACAGCGATTTCTTGCGGTCGGTGATGCGCAGGTAGCCGTCGGCGTCGATCGCGCCGATATCGCCGGTCGCGAACCAGCCGCCCTCCATGACCTCGGCCGTCGCCTCGGGCAGGTTGTGGTAGCCGCGCATGTTGCCGGGCCCCTTGACCAGGATCTCGCCGTCGGCCGCGATCTTCAGCTCGACGCCGGGGAACGGCTTGCCCACGGAGAGGAAGCGATGGTCGTGCAGCGTGTTGGAGCACACGCCTGAAGACGTCTCCGTCAGTCCCCAGCCGTTCAGGATCGGCACCCCCAGTGCCCAAAAGAACTCCTCGATCTCCTTGGCCAGTCCCGCGCCGCCGCTCACGAAAAAGCGGAGGTTCCCTCCGGTGAGCTGAGCGCGGATCGACCGCAGCAGCAGCCGGTCAGCCAGGCGGCGCCTGGCCTGAAGCGACGGTCCGGGCTTGCGCGTTTGCGAATAGCGGGCTCCGGTGCGGATCGCCCACCGGAAGATCGCCTGGCGGAGCGGGCTTGCCTGGCGGACGCGCGCCATCACGGCCGCATACATCTTTTCGTAGACGCGCGGCACGCTGTTCATGATGGTGGGCTTGACCTCGTGGATCTCCTGGACCAGATGGTCGGGCCCGCGCGAGATCCAGCCCTCCATCCCGATCAGGATGCCCAGGAAGATGTCGTTGATCCGGCCGTACGCGTGCGCGTAGGGCAGCCAGGAGACCGTGTGGTCCTGGTCGCTGACCGGGTGCACGGTGGCGGCCGCCCGGCTGATGTCGACCAGATTGCGGTGCAGCAGCTCGACGCCTTTGGGTATTCCCGTCGTGCCCGAGGTGTAGACCAGGCTGCACAGGTCGTCGGGCGCGACCTTTGTCAGGCGGGCCGTGACCTCCGGAAGGTTTTGCGGAGCCTTTCCCAGCCAACCTGTCACGTCGGCGTCGATCAGCGCGACGCGCATTCGCGGTCCGCCACTCTGGAGCTTGGCCGCCAGGGTTGCATCCGCCGCGATCGCAAACGCGGCCGCGCTGTCTGCGGCGATGGTCTGGGCCGCCTCGTCGGTCACGTTCGGATAGATCGGCACTGTGACGGCCCCGGCCGCCTGGATGCCGTAGTCGCACACGATCCATTCGAACCTGTTTTCCGAGATGAGTATCACCGCATCACCGGCCTTGACCCCCTCCTCGACGAGGGCGGATGCCACGGCCAGCACGTCCTCCGCGAATCGCGACCAGCTCCGCGTCTGCCACGGTCCGTCGCCCTGGCGGTAGTGGAGAAACGCGCGCTCCCCGTAGCGCGCGGCCTGCCGGAACACGACTCCGACGGTCGTGCGGTCGGAGATCGCTGCGGGATCGATGGCCTGAGTCCCGGACCGCGATGTCCCTACGGACGTGGCTCTACTGCCTAAAGGAGGCCTTCAGCGGGAAGGAGAGCAGCAGCGCTTGCCCCGCGGCTGGCCGCGGGGTCGGCTTGCCGACGCTGCGATGAGAGGAAACCGGCAGGTTGCCTCTCATTATTTCACCGCCTTGATGGTGAGGCTGAGCATGCCTGACGGCACGGAGACGGTCACCTTGTCGCCCTTCTTCCGGCCGATCAGCGCCCGGCCGACGGGAGAGTCGACGGAGATCCGGCCCGCCGACGGGTCGCTCTCCACGGCCCCGACCAGGTGATACGTCTCGGCTTCGCCGGACTCGTCCACGACCTCGATCGTGGAGCCCGGCGCCGCGACGCTGGAATGCGTGTCCTTGATGATCTGGGCCCGCCCGATCATCTCCTGGAGCTCGTAGATGCGGTTGTCCAGCAGGCCGACCTCTTCCTTCGCCTGCTCGTATTCGGGGTTGTCCTCGATGTCGCCGGGCTGGAACGCCTCCTTCAGGCGTTCACCGGCTTCGGACCGGCGGCGCTGAGCGACCTCGAGGTCCTTCTTCAGCTTCTCCAGCCCTTCGGGCGTGAGCAATACAGGTTCGGTCAGATCCATCATTTCCAGCCTTCACTGAATAATAACCCTCGGCATGGACCCCTCCGATCTGCGGGCCGAGCTGGCCGAGCGGTTGGCGAATGGTACGGCAATCGATGCCGAAACCTTCAACGCGGCGTGCTTCATGCTGACCCGCGCGCTGAAGGAGCTGCCGCTCAGCGTACCGGAGGCGGAGCCCCTGGTCCGGCTGATGCTGCGGGTCGCCGGCCGGGTGGTAATCGACACCGGCACGCCCGGAGCGTCGCCCGAGGTGTGGCCCAACACGCGCGCCATGGCGATCGAATGGATCGAGGAAGCGCTGCGCGGCCTGGGCGGGGAGGCGAAACCCGGCTAGCCGCGACCTGTCAGTTGATCAGGCGGGCGGCGGGCGGCGCGGGGGCGTAGTTCGGGTTGAAGTCGATGCCGACCGCGGCCGAGCCCTGCACCGTGGCCGTGTTGCAGATCACCTGCCCGGCCAGCGGCGAGCGGTTGCCGCCGTTGATCTTCCAGTTCGCCGCGGGCGTGTAGATCGTGCCGATGTACTGCGTCGACGCGCCGCCGTTCATGGTGTTGTTGCAGTTGTTCGAGGTCGGGCTGTAGATCACGATCCAGTTGTACTGCTCACCGGAGAAGACGTAGGTGGCGCCCTGCGCGTTCTGCGTCATGCAGGAACCCGACGGGAAGTAGAACTGAACGGCTCCGGGCGTGATCGTCGTGTTGGCGCACGGCGAGTTCGGGTTGCCCGGGTTGGGCGGAACCTGGCAGTAATTCTCGTTCGCGATGTCGCCGCCGGTGTACGGCGGATACTCGAGCGACATCGGCGCGTTCTCCTGGCTCAGCAGGTTGGCCGGCGGCGGGCAGTTGCTGAAGCACTGAGGCCCTTGCTCGAGGTCAGGCGGAGTGCAGAGCTGTGCGTGCGTCTGCGAGAAGCAGTTGTACGTGCCGGTCAGCTGGGTGTACGAGATGTTGCAGATGGTCACCGTCGCGAGCGAGCAGCTGAAGCCGTTGACGCCCTGCGGACCCGGCAGCACGATCGGGGCGCCGCTCGGGTAGGGCCCGACGAACGTGCCGCCCACGAAACCCGGCGCCGGGAACCGGCCCCAGAATCCAAACTGGGTCTGGTTGCCGTTGCACCCGTTCGGGTTCACGTACACGGCGTAGTACTGGGCGCCCGGCGCGTTCTTCGTGATGTTCACGGCGATGCCGGAGTTGTTCGTGTCGAGGGTGCTGACCTGCTGGCACAGCGAAGGCGCGCTTTCCCGCCGGCAGCTTCCGGGGGGATAGCACGGGTCGGGCGTGACCGAAGAGTCCTGAAACTGGTCGAACCGGACCGAAGTGACCTCGATGCCCCAGTTGCCGCCGCCGCCCTGGTGCTTGATGCCGAAGCCCGGCGCCGGCAGCACCGTCAGGGTGAAGTGACCCGCGCATCCGGCGCTGTTCTGGTCCCAGAACTGCGGGTTGGCCGGGGCCATGTTCAGGGCGTCGGAGTACAGGCCCTCGTCAGGTGCCTTCAGCTCGTTGGAGAGCAGGCTCCCGGTGGCGTCGGACTGGTATCCGGCCGACCACTGGTAGACGCCCGGGTCCAGGAATGCGCAGGTGGCCGAGCCGCCGCTCAGGTGGAAGCTCCCGTACGTGCCGGGGTCCATCTGGGTCCAGGTCCCGCGGTTGTTCTGGTTGAAGCCCTGGGCCGCCGTGTAGAAGCCGACCGAGGGGGCCAGGTAGCCGGGGTCCGGCAGCGTGGGCGCCGGAACGACGGCCGTGCCCTGCGTGTCGCCCGGGTTGCAGGGGGGCGGGTAGGGGATGAATCCCGGCGTCGAGTTGTAGCAGTAGAACTGCGCGACGTTGCAGTTCGACCCGGCGCCGCCGTAGCAGTTGCCCGCCTCGTGCAGGTTTGCGTCCAGGCATGCCGTTCCGTTCGTGTAGACGTCGCCCAGGACGGTCAGCTGAGCCGACCCCGTCAGGTCCGTGGCGCACGCGCTCGTGCTCAAGGTCAGGAGCGCGGGAGTCTGGCGTTGGTTGCCGACGATCGAGGTGGCCGTCGCGCTGATGTTGACCGTGGGGCTGCCCCCGAAGACCTGGATGAACACCAGCGGGAAGGTGTGCGACGTCGTGAAGTTGAACTCGTAGCCGTTGAACTGCGTGTTCGTGGCCACGATGGTGAGGGTGTAGCCGCCGCTGAACGTGTACGTGTACGTGTCCTGGGGCAGGTTGTTGCCCACGCCCACCATGGTCGAGGTGTGGCTGCTCGTCGCGGTTCCGCCATACAGGCGCAGGTCGTTCTCGTAGAGGGTCAGCGACTTGGGGATCGTGAATCCGTTCAGGTCGCTCGTGTTTTCATACCAGTCGCCGGCCGCGAGTGCGGCGGCGTCGACCGCGGCCTGCTGGTCACGCCGGTCGACGTAGGCGCGGCCGGAGTCGACGGCCAGGCCGAGCATGCCGAACAGCACGAGGATCAGGAGCGCGATCAGGACGATCGCCTGGCCCTGTTGCCGGATGCGCCGGTCAGTTCGAATATTCGGCACGGTAGACCGCATACGCGGTGATGACGACGTTGTTCGCGACAACTTGCCGGATGATCGGCGTGATCGGCTGGAACGCATACCAGAGCGTGACCTTGATCGGCTCGTTGCCCACAGCGGGCTGAATCGGATCGCAGCCGGCGGAGGGCGCCGGGTACAGGCCGAGGCCGCCGCGCGGGCCGTTGGGGTAGCCGTTCCCGGCCGTGCTCGGGTCGGTGATGAAGATCCACCCCGTGTTGGGCGCCGGCAGCGTGGCGGAGCCCTGCGGCACCCCGTTGTTGGGGAGCGGCCCGTTGGGGCAGGCCGGGTAGTTGGCCAGGTTCATGATCACGGCGTGACCCTGGACCGCGGTGGCCACGTCGGTGTCGTTCGGCCAGGTGTGCGAGACACCGTTCGGGTCGATGAAGTAGGACGCGCGCACCGCCACCCGGGCCCCCTCGTTGGCGGCCTGCTGCAGGGTGATGTAGAGGTACAGCGCGCGACCGAAGTCCAGGATCCCGAACGTCAGCAGCAGGATCACCGGCGCCACGATGGCGAACTCGGTCATGCCCTGCGAGCGCTGCGAGCGGAGGTACCGGATGATGCCTCTCACGGTTTTCCCTGGATGGTGAAATGCTCGTTGTAGGCAAGGTCGATGCCCTGCCCGAACATGCCCTGGATGAAAGGCGTGATGAGCTGGAAGTCCATGAGGATGGACACGTTCACGTCCCCGAGCTTCCATGAGTTGTCGGCCGGATGTGCCGCCAGGGTCGAGAACTGCTGCCCGGCGGGGTTGGTGTAGCAGATGTAGACCTTCGCCGTCTGCACCGTGGTCGGATAGGCCGACTGCGGATACGGCTTGTTGTTGACGGAGTTGCTGTCGCTCGGAGTCAGGCACGTTCCCGGGTTCACCAGCGTGATCTGGCTGCCGCTGAAGCCGGCGCCGTAGAGCGCCTGGTCGACCGCAGTCATGATGTCCGTGTCGTCGAGGTAGGGGTTGTTGCGGGCCGCCGTGGCGAACCACGCGCCGTGGCGCGCGCCCTCTCGGGCCGCGCCCTGGAGGCTGACCGAGTAATAGAAGGCGCGGGACAGGTCGATCAGGCCCATGGCGAGCAGCACCAGCACGGTGGAGGAGATCGCAAACTCGACCAGCGACTGGGCGCGCTGACGTCTCCGGCTGGAGCTGGACTTACTCTGCGCCAATTTGGTCACGACATTTAAGCAATCGGGACGACATTCCGATCGCGTCTAACGGGTAAAAAGCGGTTTTCGTTCGCCAAATTGGCAAAGAAATTGTCAACGCGGCCTTCCGCCCTGGCCGTGGTGGCCGATCGAGGGGTCGATTTCGGGTCCTCGGCCCCATCATTACGCGCGGTACCCACGCGATGAGTGACGCAGCCCACGCGGTTTCCTCGCAGGCGCCGCGGTGGCAGGACCTGCGCGCCAAGGCCATCGACGCGACGTTCGACGCCGACCGCCGGCGCGTCGGCGAGCGCGTGGCCGTCCTTTTCCGCTGGCTTTTCCTGATCGTCCTGGGCGGCCTCAACAACCTCAACCCCTCCACGCACGCCGAGGCCAAGGTGATGATCGACGCGGTCCTGTTCGGCTGGGCCGTCATGAACATCCTGGTCCAGGTCCTGCTCGTGCGTGGGTACCGGCCGGGGAAGCAGTTCAGCATGACCACGATGACCCTCGACATCTTCTTCGCCGCGGGTCTGGTCTACCTGTCGAACGGCCTGAGCAGCCCCTTCTTCCTGGCCCTGTTCCTGGCGGTGATCACCAACGCCGTCCGGTTCGGGGCCACGGCCAGCTTCCTCTCGGCGCTTGTCATCTCCTTCCTCTATCTGTTCATCGGCGGGAGCTTCACCCCGGCCAACCTGGCCCTGGATCCGAACGCCACCATCGGCAAGGTCTTCCTCTTCCTGGTGGTCGCTTTGACCACCGGCTACATGACGCGCGAGCTCGAGCGGGAGCGGCGCGCGGCCGTCGAGCGGGCGGCCCAGGCGGACTCGCTGCGCGAGATGAGCATCAACCTGGTGAGCGGGACCGACATCAAGAACGTGTTCGACGTCCTGGTCGACCACGCCGTGCACATGACCACGGCTGAGCGCGGGCGGGTCGTGCTCTCCTCGCAGGAGGGCTTCCAGGTCATCGCGGAGATGAGCCGGTCCGGCGTCACGGCCCCGCAGGACGAGGCGCTCGACGAGGCGCAGCTGAGGCAGGCCGCCTCCACCGGAGAGGCGGTGTTCGCCGCCGACCGCAAGCGGCTGACCGTGCCGATCGCCTCCGGCGAAGGCTCGACCGCCGTTGTGGTGCTCACGCAGTCGGCCGCGGGCTTCACCAACCAGGACCTGTTCGCGGTCGATGCCCTGTCCGGCAGCTCGGCCGTCCCCATCGCCAACGCGCTGCGCTACCAGCGCACGCGACTCGAGGCGACGACGGACAGCCTGACCGGCCTGGTCAACGTGCGCGAGTTCCGGCAGCGCCTGGAGGCGGCCTTTGCCCGTCCGGACCGCCGCGACGTGCCGCTGTCCATGCTGCTGATCGACTTCGACCACTTCAAGACGGTCAACGACCAGCTCGGGCACCAGCACGGCGACCTGGTGCTGCAGATGGGGGCACGCATCGTGCGCGCTGCCGTCCGGGGGCAGGACGTGGTGGCGCGCTACGGCGGCGACGAGCTCGCGGTGATCGTGCCGGACGCGGGCGGCGCGGCGGCTCAGCGGCTGGCCTACCGCATCGTCGACTCGGTGCACGCGGCCGCCATCTCGACCACGCCCGGCCGTCAGCTCACGTTCAGCATCGGCGTCGCCTCATTTCCGGACGATGCGCTCGACGCGACCGAGCTGATCATGGCGGCCGACCAGGCGCTGTACCTCGCCAAGCGCGAGGGGAAGGATCGCCCGTGCACGTTTCCTCAGCTGGTCACCGAGCTCGAGCTCGCCACCTCCAACCTCGTCCCCATGCTCACCGAGGCGGGGCCGCAGATCATGGTCGCCGTCGCCCACGCCGTCGACCACCGTAACCCGGTGGCGCAGGGCCACTCGAGCCGCGTGGTTTCGGTGGCTGACGCGATCGCGCGCCGCGCGGCGTTCTCGTCGAGCGGCCTCGAGACGCTGCGCATGGCCGCCTACCTGCACGACGTGGGGCACCTGATGCTGCCCGCCGGCGGGGAGCAGTTCGAGGCGCCGGGCCATCCCGCCGAAGGCGGCCGCATCGCCTCCGCGGCCCAGTTTCCGATGGACGTGGTCCTCTCGGTGACGCATCACCACGACCGCTGGGACGGCGCGGGCAACAGCGAGGGCATGGCGCGCGAGACGATCCCACTCATGGCCCGGATCCTCGCCCTGGCGGAGCGCTTCGAGGCGCTGACCGCGGGCCGCAGCGGCCCGCGCCTGTCGCCGCAGGAGGCGCTGGCCAAGGTTCGCGAGGGCTCGGCGTCCGAGTTCGATCCCTCGCTGATCGACGCGCTAAGCCGTGCCGTCCAGGAGGGAAGCCTGAACCAGAACCTCCCGGCCGTCGCCTTTCCCGCGGCGGTCGCGCCGCCCGAGGCGGCCCCCGTCGGGGCGGCGTAAGTCGACCTTTCGGCGCAGGCGTTCGCGGCGCGAGTCCAGCTGCTGCGCCGCGTCGGGCATGCGGCCCTGCGCGGCCTCGACGACGGTCAGCGCGCGGCGAGGGTCGCGGCGCCGCCACTCCAGCAGGCGGGCGCGCGCGACCGACACGCGCAGGTCGTCCTGCGCCCGCGTCTCGAGCCATTCGAGCAGCGAGTCGGCGGCCGCGATCGAACCGCGGCGGACCAGCCGGCGGCTGAGCAGGAGTCCCGCCGTCGCGGAGGCGTGGCCGCTCCCGAAGCCGGTCGCGTTGCGCAGGGCGCGCCATCCGTCGGCCCGGGCGCCGCGGCGAAAGCGGTGGCGGCCGAGCGCGAGCCAGTCGTCCGCGTCCATGTCCACGTCGCCTCCCCGCAGGCGCTTCAGCAGCCGGGAGTGGAGGTGGACGAGGCTCAGGACGTCGAGCCGGTTGTGCTCCAGCGCCGCCTCGAGGAGCTCACCTGATCCGGCCCGCACGTAGTCGAAGTAGGCGTCGGGCACGAGCGCGCTCGGAAGCGGATCGTCGCGTTCGTAGCCGAGGATCCGCTCCTCGACCATGCGCAGGGTGCAGCTTTCGAGGCGGTGCCGGTACAGCGACCGGACGAGGGTGAGCAGGTCGATGTGCACCGATGCGGCGAGCTCGCCAGGCATGCGGGCCATGACCCAGCGCGTGCGCAGGACCGGCAGGTCGAACGAACCGCCGTTGAAAGTCGCGACGCCAGGCGCGAGGCACAGCTCTTCGCCCAGGGCATGGAGGAACGCAGGCTCGCCCGCGGGCTCCGACAGGAAGAACTGGGCCACCCGCAGGCCGCAATCGATCGGCGTGGCCACCGCGGCCGCGAACACATACGTGCCCGTCCCTCCGCTCAGCCCCGTGGTCTCGGTGTCGACGTAGGCGAAGCAGCCCGGATCGGGGTCGAGCGGGGGCAGCGGGATCACGTCCTGGCGCACGGCCGCGGCGCCGTATGGAGTCGCCAGCTCCTCGAAGCCGCGCGGCAGCTCGCGCGGAGGCTTGGGCCGCGGTGGCGGAGCGGGAGCCGCCCCGAAACGCGTTAGGCGCTCGCGCAGGGTGAGGACGGGGGCCGGCCCGCCGGCGCTTGCTCCTCGGGCATCCATGGGCCGGTTCGTTCAGCCGCGCTGGTCGCCGGCGCCGAGCAGCTGCCGCATCTGGGCGACCGAAGATCGCTCGGGCGACCCGGTCCCCGCCTCCAGCAACTTCAGGCATGCGTCCTTCGCCCCGGCGACGAGATGCAGTGGACCGACGCAGGAGGGACACCCGGCGGCGCATGGACAGTCGCGCACCAGCGCCGCCGCGTCGCCGAGCAGGAGGTGGTGCTGCTCGTAGAGCCGCGGCGCGAAGCCGACGCCGCCCGGATAGACCTCGTAGACCGTGACCGTGGGCAGCCGCGTGGTGATGGACCGCACCTCGGCGACCGCGCCGAGGTCGCGCGGATCGCACATGAGCCGGAGGCTGGCGACGTGGCGCAGCGAGTGCGCCATTCCCTGCAGCCCTGCTTCCAGCGTCTCCCGGCCCAGCGAGCGCCACAGCTCTTCGTCGACGGTGAACCAGTACCCCGTCGTGTGCAGCGTCTGCTCCGGCAGGTGGATCGGCCCGGCCCCGATGTTCTCGTGGGTGTGGAACCGGATTTTCTTGAACATCGACGCGAGGCTCGTGATCTTCACCTCGCCGTGTGACCGCGAGATCGTCTCGCCTTGCGGCCCGGCGAACGTGTCCAGCACCTGCACGGTGACCGAGGCCAGCGCGTCCGTGTAGTAGTCGACCTCCACCGGCCGGACGTAGGCCTTCTTCTCCTCCCAGTCCAGCCGGTCGACGTGGTACTGCGCGCCCTCGTGCAGGTACACGGCCTCTTCGTGCAGCAGCACCGGCGCCGTGAACTGGTCCATCTCGCCGATCACCTGAGGCCGCGGCTGTGACGTGTCGATGATCACCACGTTGTCCGCGAGGATCCGGCGCAGGTGCACCTCCTCGGCCGGGAACGCCTGACGGCTCCAGTACCAGCGGCCCGCCGAGCGCGTCGCCGAACCGTCCTCCTCGAACATCCGCAGCAGCTCGGCGACGTCCGCCTGCCCGAGCCGCTCGCGGTCTTCGAAGGGAAGCTCGAACAGGCCCGCCTGGAGATGAGCGGCGAGCAGAAGCAGGTTGTCGGGATCGATGAGACCCTCTTCCGGGTCCGCGCCGAGAAAGTACTCGGGATGGCGGACGATGAACTGGTCGAGCGGCGAGCTCGACGCGACGAACACGCCGACCGATCCCGACCGCCGGCCGGCGCGGCCGAGCTGCTGCCAAGTCGAGGCGATCGTTCCCGGATAGCCGACGAGGACCGCGCACTGCAGGCTGCCGATGTCGATGCCCAGCTCGAGCGCGTTCGTGCTGACGACTCCGGTGATCTCGCCGCTGCGCAGGCCGGCCTCGATCTCGCGCCGGTGCAGCGGGAGGTAGCCGGCCCGGTACCCGCGCACCCGGCGCGCCGAGTCGAGGCGCGGATCGAGGTCCTGGCGCAGGTAGCTGAGCATCACCTCGACCTGGAGCCGGCTGCGGCAGAAGACGATGGTCTGGATGCCCGACCTGATCCACGGCGCCGCGATGCGTCGCGCCTCCAGCATCGACGACCGCCGCACGCCCAGCTCCCGGTTCAGCAGCGGCGGGTTGTAGAAGACGAGGCGCCGCTCGCCGCGGGGCGCGCCGCTGCGGTCCACCAGGGCGATGTCCTCCTCCTCGAGCAGCCGCCGGGCCAGCTCGCGCGGGTTGCGGATCGTGGCGGAGGCGCAGATGAACGTGGGGTGGGAGCCGTAGAAGGCGCAGATCCGCTTGAGCCGCCGGATCACGTTGGCGACCTGGCTGCCGAAGAGCCCGCGATAGGTGTGCAGCTCGTCGATGACCACGAAATCCAGGCTCGAGAACAGCCGCCGCCACCGCGTGTGGTGGGGCAGCAGCCCCGTGTGCAGCATGTCGGGGTTCGTCATGACGATGTGCCCGCCCTCGCGAATCGCGGTCCGGCGGCCGGGCGGCGTGTCGCCGTCGTAGGTGTCGACCTTGACGTCGATGGGCAGCCCCGCCTTGAGCGCGCCCAGCTCCGCCAGCTGGTCCTGGGCCAGGGCTTTGGTGGGATACACGTAGAGGGCCCTGCGTTCCTGCGCCTCGAGCAGGCGCTGCAGGACCGGTAGGTTGTAGCAGAGGGTCTTGCCGCTCGCCGTGGGAGTGACCACGACGAGGTGACGGCCGCCGCGGACCGCTGTGTAGGCCTCGGCCTGGTGCGAGTAGAGTCGCTCGACGCCTCTCCGCGCCAAAGCCTGCGCGAGCTGAGGGTTCAGATCTGCGGGCAGGGGCGCAAAATTCGCGGCTGTCGCCGCGACGACATGATCCAGCGTGATCTCGCCGGGAAAGTCGGCCGGATCGAAGCTGGGAGTGGGACCGGACATCTGTTCGGAGGTTAATCGAACATCAGTTTGGAGTCAATGAGCTCGACGGCGTCCGGAGCCGACCTGGAGGCCGTCCAGGCGGACGCGAAGGCGGTCGAGCGCTACGAGGCGGGATCAGAAGCCGACTTCGAGCGCCTGTACCGGAACACGTACCGCCGGATCGTGGGCACGCTGGTCACGCTCCTGCGCGACCGGGCAGCGGCGGAGGACTGCGCGCAGGAGACGTACGAGCGTGCCTACCGCAGCTGGAAATCCTGGCGTCCGGATGCCCCGGCCGAGGCCTGGCTGCACCGGATCGCGATCAACGTCGCGATCTCGGACCGGCGCCACCAGAAGCTCCGCCAGGCGGGGGAGATGGTCCGCCGGCTCGGCCGGCCGCCCGCCCCGCCCGACCCCGCTGTCGTGGCGGAGCGCTCCGACCTGATGCGAGCGCTCAAGAAGCTGCCCCCGAAGCAGGCCGCGGCGCTCGTCCTCCGTCACTACCACGGCTACACCAACCGGGAGATCGGAGTGGCGCTGGGCGTACCGGAGCAGACGGTTGCCTCGCGCCTGGCCACCGCGCGCAAGCAGCTCCAGGTCCTCCTCCGCGATCTCAGGACCCCCAAAAATGGTTGATTCCAGCCCGCGCGGCGTTTTGGCTAGTCGCAGATGAGCGATCTCGAACGCGAGCTGGAGCGGGAGCTGCACCGGGTCCTGGACCCGATCTCCCGCCTGCAGATCCCGCCGCGCCGAACCGGGGGGAACATGACGCTGGTCCAGCGCCTGGTCGGTGGCGCGGGCGCGGCCGTCGCGTTCAAGGTGGCGACGGGCATCGTGGCCGCGGCGGCGGCCGTCACGGTCGCCGGGGCGGCGACCACCGGCAGCCTCAACCCGCAAACCTGGGGCCAGCAGGTCAGCCAGCGCGTCCAGGACTGCAAGGAATCCCTGCGCGCCCCGGGCAGTCGCGGCATCGGGGAGTGCGTGAGCCCATTCGCGAGCTCGCACGGCCAGGCGGTCGCCAGCGCCGCGCGGCATCACGGCAAGGGCGACGGGCCGGATGAGGGCAAGGGCCAGGGTGGCAACGGCGGCCACGGCAAGGATGGAAGCAACCGGACAGGGAGCGGTGGTACCGGCGGAAGCGGGAGCGGCCATGACGGCGGCTCCGGTGTCCCGCCGACGCCGCCTCGGGGCGGATCGACGGGCAAGCACACGCCGTAAGCGGCGGATTCAGGTCGATACCCCTTCCTCTCGTGGGGTCGGGCCGGAAGGCTCGGCCCCCAATTTTTTTCGCGTAGAGGGAACCCTCCGGGTTCCCCCTACGTCGCGGCCCGCGCCGGACATGCCCCCACGCCCGTGCCTTCAA
>CAZLJC010000008.1:0-9135 GCA_964559855.1 uncultured Actinomycetes bacterium | reverse complement strand
GGTTCCCCCTACGTCGCGGCCCGCGCCGGACATGCCCCCACGCCCGTGCCTTCAAACCCACACCGGCGCGCGGGCCGCTAACCCTTTCCCGGAGAGGTAGGGATTTGGCGTAGAGGGAACCGTCGCGGTTCCCCCTACGTCGCGGCCCGCGCCGGACATGCCCCCACGCCCGTGCCTTCAACCCACACCGGCACGCGGGCCGCTAACCCCTTCCCGGAGAGGTAGGAGATCCTCGAAGTGGTGTCCCTGGCGACCATTGGGCGGCGGAGTTGAGACCTGTGTCGCGGCCGGAGCAAGTCCGGCCGCCAAAAGACCGCCGGCTGCGGGCGGACGACGGGGGGTCTAGGGCTTCACCTTCTGGCCTTCGGGCGTGTCGATCACCGTCACCCCCAGCGCCGCCAGCTCATCCCGCAGCTCGTCTGAGCGCCGGAAATCCTTTGCCGCGCGCGCCTTCTCGCGCCGCGCCAGCAGCTCCCCCGCCCCCGCCGGCAGCGGCCGGTCAGGCGGGGCGCCCCGGTCGAGGTCGAGCCCGAGCACACGGTCCCACGACGCGAGCAACCTGGCCTTGGCACCCGGCGCAACCTCCGGCGACCGCACCAGCTCCGACAGCAGCGCCATGGCGGCAGGGAGGTCGAGGTCCTCGGCGATCGCCGCCCTGAACCGGCTCTCCCACGCGTCGACATCGCCTGAGTCCCCGCCCGCCGCACTCCAGTCCGCCACGCGCTCCCGCAACTGGCGCAGCGCGCGGTCGGCGCCGGCGAGGCCCTCGGTGCTGAAGTTCAGCGGCGCGCGGTACTTCGCCTGCAGCGCCAGGTAGCGGAACGCCAGCGGGTCGAACCCCTGCTCAGCCAGCTCGGTGATCCGGAAGAAGTTGCCTGCGGACTTAGCCATTCGCGTGCCGGAGAGCAGCAGCAGCCCGCCGTGCAGCCAGAGGCTGACCACGCGGTGCCCGGTGACGCCCTCGGACTGCGCGATCTCGGCCTCGTGGTGTGGAAACACATTGTCGGCGCCGCCGGTGTGGAGGTCGAAACGCTCGCCCAGCAGCGCCATCGACATCGCCGAGCATTCGATGTGCCAGCCTGGGAAGCCGTCACCCCACGGGCTCGGCCATACCTGCAGGCGGTGCCGGCCGGCTGCCTTCCACAGTGAGAAATCCCCGGGGTTGCGCTTGCGCGGGTCCGGCTCTCCGCGCGCCCCCGCCAGAAGCTTGTCGGTCGAGTTGCGCGAGAGCCTGCCGTAGCGGGGGAAGCTCGCGATATCGTAGTAGACGTTGCCTTCGATCGCGTACGCGTGGCCTTGCTCGATCAGGCGCTCGATCAGCTCCACCATCCGCGGGACGTAGTCGCTCGCGCGCGGATACTCCGAGGCCCGGCGGAGGTTGAGCATGGCCGCGTCCCGCAGAAAAGCGTCGGTGTAGTAGGCCGCGATCTCGGCCGGCGACTTCCGCTCCAGGCGCGCGGCCACGAGCATCTTGTCCTCGCCGCGGTCGAAGCTGTCGTCGGCGAGGTGCCCGACGTCGGTGATGTTCATCACCTGGCGCGCCCGGTAGCCGAGGTAGTCCAGGGTGCGAGTCAGGAGGTCCGGCAGCATGAACGTGCGCAGGTTCCCCACGTGCGCGTAGCGGTAGACCGTCGGGCCGCAGGAGTAGATTCGCACCTCTGGTCCGGCGAGCGGCCGCAGCTCCTGCCTGGCGCGAGCCAGCGTGTTGTACAGGCGCACAGGGGGCAGTTCCATGTCCCTCCCTATCCTCTCAAGTGTTGAAAGCCGTCCGTCTCGAGGGAAAGGCCCTCAACGCCGCGGATATAGAAGGACGCGTGCTGGTGCACGACCTCGGCCCCAGCCTGCGCAAGGGGACGGTGCTGGGACCCGAGCACCTCGAGCTGCTGCGCGGAAGCCCCGAGGTGCACGTGGTCGAGCTCGCGCCAGACGACTTGCACGAGGACGCAGCGGCGGCCCGGCTCGCTTCGGCGCTGGCCGGTCCTGGGGTCGAGCCGAAGCCGCCGGTGCAGAGCCAGGTCCGCCTGGTCGCGGCCACGCGCGGACTGCTGCGCGTGCGCGGCGCGGTCGTCGACGCCATCAACTCGCTGGGGCGAATCTCGGTCTTCACGCTGATGGACGGGCAGGCCGTGGCGGAAGGCGAGGAGGTGGCCGGGTGCAAGGTCACGCCGGTCGCTGTCCCGGGCCGGCTCGTCGAGCGCGCCGAGCGGATGTGCCGCGAGAAAGGCCCGGTCACCGAGGTCCTCGGCTTCCGCCCGCTGAAGACCTTCGTCGTCGCGACGGAACGGCTCAAGCCCAGGGCGCGCGAGCTCTTCCGCCAGGCGGTGACGGCCAAGCTCGGCTGGTACGGAGCCGCGGTGCTCGGGGTGAACGAGGTGGCGCGAACCGGCGAGGCGGTGGCCGGCGCCTACTCCGAGGCGGTGCGGCTCGGTGCCGAGCTGGTCCTGTTTGCGGGCGCCTCCGCAATCGATCCGCTGGACCCGGCATACGCCGAGCTCTCGCGCGCCGGCGGCGAGCTGCTGCAGCTCGGGGCGCCCATGCACCCGGGCAGCATGCTGTGGCTCGGCCGGCTGGGCGAGGCGGCGGTGGTCGGCGTGGCGTCGTGCGCCGGCTTCGGCCGCAACACCTCGCTCGACCTTCTGCTGCCCTTCGTGTTCGCCTACGGACGCGCGGATGCCAGGGACCTCCAGCGGCTCGGCCATGGCGGCCTGATCGAGTCCGCGGCCGGGAGACGCTTCCCGCCCTACGACTGAGCGATCCGCGGCATGGCCAGCTCGGGCCATTCCTCGGTCTCCATCGCCGACAGGAAGCCGTCGACCGCGTCGACCAGCGGCGCCAGCAACACGCCGCGGTGGGCCGGCAGGTAGGGCCGGAGATAGCCGGCGCCGCTGCGCCACTTGTTGACCGCGCCGCGGCGTTTGCCGCGCGTGTAGTGCAGGCAACCGGCCGCGACCTGGATCAATCCCTTGAAGAATCCGGCGTCCGGGCCCTTGCGGTCGAGCGTCCAATCGCTCTCCCATACCTCGTGCGCGTGCCAGAACTCGCCCCTGTTAAAGAGCTCGATCCCCTCCGTCAGAGCGTCCGTCACGGCAATAATCGCGGGGTGGACGAGGCGCTCTCCGAATACGCGCGGGCGAATCTCTCGAGCGACCCCATCTACCGATACCTTCGCATCACCAAAGGCGGACCGGGCGGAGTGGCGGGTGAGGCTTCGGAGCAGGATCTCGTCGACGACGCCTGGCTTCAGCGCCTGAGGCGCATCCATCAGCTGCAGAGCGCCTGGTGGGTGTTCGCGACGGCCGAGCATTCGCGCTTCCAGCACGCGCTCGGCGCTATGCACCTCGCGGGGGAATGGGCCCGGCACCTCTATCCCTCGCTGAAGGTGGCCTGTCCCGAGGTGCCGTCGCCGCAGCTCGTGGAGGAGACGATGCGGATCGCGGGGCTCCTGCACGACGTGGGCCACGGGCCGTTCGGCCATTTCTTCGACGAGAACTACCTCGACGCCTGGGGCATCGACCACGAGGTGGTCGGGCGGCGGCTCATCCTCGGTCCGCTGGCCGGCCTGGTGAGCGCGCTGGGCGCGTCGCCAGAGGCCGACTTCCCTTTGGGCGAGCGGATCGATCCGCGCTGGGTCGCCTACCTGATCTCGTCGAGCGACCTGGAGGGCTTCCAGCCGCCGGCCTGGGTCAGTGTGCTGCGACCCGCGATGGTCGGCGCCTTTTCGGCCGACAACATGGACTACGTCCCGCGCGATTCCTACATCTGCGGGGTGGCCGCCGGCCCGGTCGACGTGCAGCGGATCATCCACTACTCGTTCATCTCCGAGCGCGGCCTGACGCTTCACTCGCGCGCCGCCGAGGCGCTGTACATGTTCTTGAACTCGCGCCTCTACCTCTATCACCAGGTCTACTTCCACCGCACCGTCCGGCGCATCGACCTGCAGCTGCGCGAGGTCTTCCGCCCGACCGTCGACCGGCTGCTGGGCGGCAACCCGCTCGACCGGCTCGACCGCTACCAGGCGCTGACCGAGTGGTCGCTGCTCTCAGACGTGCAGCGCTGGGCGCTGGGCGGCGGGGACGGCACGGAGCGCGAGCTCGGCCAGGCCTGGGCCGGCGTGGTGGCGAGAAAGCTGCGCTGGAAGCTGATCTACCAGGGGCACACCGACGCGCACGAGATCCCGCAGGCTGCGCTCACCGTGACGCGCGAGCAGTTCGCGCGCGACATCCGCTCCCGGCTTCCGCAAGCGCTTCGCGAGATCGAGTTCGAGGTCGACGTGGCGGCCCAGGAGTCACGCGCCTTCAACCCCATGACCGAGACGGCGGACATCCTCTTCTACGATCCGCTCGAGGACCGTTACCGCCAGAGCCGCGTGCTCGACCTGTTCAAGCGCCTGCCGGTGCGGATGGCGCTGTTCCGCATCTTCGCCCACGACGAGACCCACCGCAGGGAGCTGATCAGGGCCGCCAACGACGTGCTGGGCTTGAGTGCCTAGGTGGCCGGCTCACGAGGTCTGTAAACGTTTTCGGAGCATTTGGCGCCAGGCGCGCGTAATTCGCGCGGGATTTGGCGCGTTTGGCGCATTACGCGTGGAATTCGTGCGCTTTAGAGCGCTGGGCTCAGAAGTCGTCGCCGAAGTCCTCGCCGCCCCCGAAGTCGTCATCCCCGTAGTCGCCGCCTTCACCCTGGCCCTCGTCGTCATCGCCGCCAAAGCTGTCCTCACCCGCTGACGACACCGTCGCGAACGTCGAGACGAGCCGGCGCAGGGCGGGCTTGCCGCAGTGAGGGCACGGCGGGTCGGGGGAGGCGAAGCTCCCGAGCAGCGTCGACGAGCGCTTGCCGCACTCCTCGCACCGATACTCGTAAACCGGCATCTCTACGATTATCGGGTTGATCGAAATCGAGCGCATCCGCGCGGCCGCCGAGCGCGTGCGACCGCACATCATGCGCACGCCGCTGATCCCGGTCGAGCTCGCGCAGCTCAAGGCCGAATGCCTGCAGCCCACGGGCAGCTTCAAGGTCAGAGGCTTTTTCGCGGCGGCGCTCGCCCTGCCGCCGGAAAAACTGAAGCGCGGGCTGATCACGGTGAGCGCCGGCAACGCCGCGCAGGCCTGCGCCTACGTGGCGCGCGAGCTTGGGGTGCCATGCCGCGTGTTCATGTACGACACCGCGCCACCACCCAAGGTCGAAGGCGTGCGGCGGTGGGGCGGCGAGATCGTGCCGCTGCCGCGAGAGCAGCTTCTCGCCTGGATGGCGGAGGAGGGGTGGGGCGACGAGCCGGAGCACTTCATCCATCCCTTCGCCGACGAGGAGCTGATCGCGGGGCACGGAGGCCTGGGGCTCGAGCTGATCGACGAGGTGCCGGACCTGGCCCGGGTCGTCGTGCCAGTGGGAGGAGGCGGACTCATCTCCGGCGTCGCGTCGGCGATCAAGGCGCTGCGGCCGGAGGCCGAGGTGATCGGTGCCCAGTCGGACGGCTACGCGCTGTGGACGCGCGCGCTCGCCGCGGGCGGCCCGGTGACGCTGAAGGTGGAAACCATCGCCGACGGAACCACGGCGCCGTTCCACGCGGGGATGTTCCAACGCCTGAAGCAAACGGTCGACCGCTGGATCACGGTGCCCGAGCCCCGGCTGAGGTCCGCCCTCCCGGAGCTGGCCGCGCGCGCCAAGGTCGTGGCGGAGGGTGCGGGTGGCCTCGCCTACGCTGCGCTCGAGCAGCTCGAGCCTGGACCGCCGACGGTGGCCGTCGTGAGCGGCGGCAACATCGACCCTAAGCTGCTGGCGTCGCTCCTGGCGTAGCGCGGACCATTCCCCACGTTCCGCGTTTGACAAGCGCGATCAGCATGGCGACGAACAGCGCGGTGGACGGAAACCACGAGACGATGCCGATGGCCAGGATCCAGACGGGGGTCTGATACCCATACGCCGCGGCGGAGCCGCCGGACACCAGGTTCAGCAGGTCCGCCGGACCCGAGACCACCCCCAACCCCAGCAACGCGAGCACGACGAAGTAGACCCAGGTCCAGCGCCGCACCGTACCGACGATGAGCACGGTCGCAAAGGCGACGCCGAGGATCGCTCCGATCCACATGGACCACTGCACCATCGTGGTCAGTGCGTCGTAGAAGCTCTGCGGGGGCGGCTGCAGATCCGGGTTCTGAGCCTGCTGGTGAGCGATAACGTCCTGCATCATCTGCGTCATCTGACCGCTCATCCAGAAGGGGATGCTCAGGCTGACACCCGCCGAGATCGCGTACCAGGCGCCCACCGCGTACTGCAGAGGCCGCGTCCAGGACGTCGGCTGGCGAGGCGGTGATTGGGCGGAGCCGTAAACCGGCGTCAGGGCATGCTGCAGCGGCACCCAGGCGGCGCCGTCCCAGCGATAGCGCCCATCCGGTGAGACGGTGGAGCGCCAGGCGGCGCCGTCCCAGTAGTACATTCCGTCGGGCGAGAACCGCGCGCTCATGCGAGCACCTCTTCGCAGACCTGCAGCGTGCGCTGCACGTCATCCGCCCCGATTCCGTAGTGCGTCACGAACCGCATCCGGCGCGGGCCGGTCCAGTCGCCCAGCACGCCTCGCTTGCGGCATTCGTCCGTGAACTCCGGCGCCGGCATGCGGTCGAGATCGAAGTAGACCAGGTTGGTCTGCACGCGCGCGAGGTCGCATGTGATCCCACGGAGCTCCGCCAGACCACCGGCGAGGGTGCGCGCGTTGGCGTGGTCCTCCGCGAGCCGGTCCACCATGGATTGCAGCGCCACCAGGCCCGCCGCGGCCACGACTCCGACCTGCCGCATGCCGCCGCCGAGCCGCTTGCGCCAGCGAAGCGCCTCCTCGACGTCGCCGCGAGTGCCGCAGAACATGCTTCCGATCGGGCAGGCCAGGCCTTTGGACAGGCAGAACGTCACCGTGTCGGCGCTCGCGGCGACCTCCGCCACGTCCACTCCGAGCGCCACGGCGGCGTTGAAGATGCGCGCGCCGTCGAGGTGCACGCGGATGCCCCGCGAGCGCGCGGCCTCGCTCGCCGCGCGCAAAGCCTCGAGGGGCCAGACTACGCCGCCATGGCGGTTGTGCGTGTTCTCGAACGTCACGGCCGCGGTCAATGGCTGGTGCGGATCATCGCGAGGCCGGACGGCCGCGAGGATCTCCTGGGGCGACATCACGCCGGCCTCGGTGGCCACGGCCCGGATCTGCACGCCGCAGACCGCGGCGGCGCCGGCGGTCTCGTAGTAGAAGACGTGCGAGTCGGCGTCCGCGATCAGCTCCTCGCCGCGCCTGGCGTTGACGGCCACGCCGAGCAGGTTGCCCATCGTTCCGCTGGGGACGAAGAGCGCGGCCTCCTTGCCGACGCGCTCCGCGGCCACCTCCTGCAGGCGGTTCACCGTGGGGTCGTCCCCGAACACGTCGTCGCCCAGCTCGGCCTCCGCCATCGCGCGGCGCATCTCGGGCGAGGGCAGCGTCACCGTATCGGAACGGAGATCGATCGCGCCCACGCGCTTAATCTAACCCGCCAGTGAAGGACTCCCGGCACATCAAGGCGAGGGCCCGGATTTGACGGGGACGTCGCCCCCCGAGCTGATCCTGGCCAAGGGTCGCATCCGCACGCTGGGCAGGACCGGACTGTCGCCCCTGACCCACCTTGCCGTCGCCGGCGGGCGCGTGCTGGCGGTCGGGGGCGCCGAGATCATGAGGCTTCGCGGAGCGCGGACGCGCGTGGTCGACCTCGGGGGCGACACGGTGCTGCCGGGCTTCAACGACGCGCACGCGCACGTCGTTTACCACGGCCTCACGCGCTTTGCCGCCGACCTGACAGGCGCGCGAGGGATCGACGAGCTCCTCGAACGGCTGCAGGCCCATGGGGCGACGCTCGCGCCCGGCGAATGGCAGCAGGGCCTCGGCTACCGGACCGACGAGCTCACCGAGCGCCGGCAGCCCCACCGCACCGAGCTCGACCGCGTGACCGGCGACCGGCCGGCGTTCATCGACGAGCGCGGGGGGCATGCGCGCGTCGCCAACACGGCCGCGCTGAACCTGGCCGGCGTCTCGGTCGAGACTCCAAACCCTCCCGGCGGCCGCATCGGACGCGACCTCAACGGGACCCCGAACGGCCTGCTGCTCGAGTCCGCGATGAGGCTCGTCGCCGACGTGCAGCCGCCGCCCACCCTCGACCGGCGCATGGAGGGAATCCTGAAGGCGCAGGAGCTGCTGCTCTCCCGCGGCATCACCTCAGTCGGGGCGGCGGTCAATCGAGGCTTCGCCGACGACCTGCGGGCGTACCAGCGGCTGCACGAGTCAGGCCGCCTCAAGGTCCGCGTCAACGAGTTTCTCTCCTGGGAGCTGCTGCCCGCCGCGGCCGGCCTGGGCGTCGGCGCCGGATTCGGCGGCGACATGGTGCGCGCCGGACCGGTCAAGGTTTTCGTCGACGGCGGTGCGGACCGCGCCGCCATGCGGTCGGGCGGCGGGATGTGGCGCACGACGCCGGAGCAGCTGCGCGAGCTGGTGGCCCAGGCGTCGCGTGCGGGCCTGCAGGTCGCGGCCCACGCCATCGGCGACGCGGCGATCGAGGCGATGTGCGATGCGGTGGAGTCGAGTGGCGCGCTGCACCTGCGCCACCGGGTGGAGCACTGCACGATCTGTCCGCCCGATCTGCAATCGCGGATGGCGCGCCTGAAGATGGTCGCGGTGATGCAGCCCGCGGCCGCGCGCTTCGGGAGGGTCGCCTCCCAGATCTTCTTTCCCGTGCGCGATCGCGCCGACCTCGCGCCCCATCGCAGGCTGCAGAAGGCGGGTGTTCATCTGGCGTTCAGCTCGGACCTTCCGGTGACCGTGGATCCGAACCCGTGGCCCGGCATCGACGTGGCCGTCGCGGACCGCGTGAACGGCATCACGACGCTCGCCGCGCTGCGCGCCTACACGTCAGGCGGCGCGTACGCCAGCTTCGAGGAGACCGTGAAGGGGACCCTGGACGAGGGCATGCTCGCCGACCTGCAGATCTACGACGGGGATCCCCTGGAAGCCAGGCAGGTCGGGGGCGAAGAGCTCCGCCCAAGAGCCGTCCTCCTGGGCGGAGTGCGTGTATTCGGGAGCTACTAGCTCTCGGTCGTGGTGCCCATATCGCCGCCCTCGCCCATGGTGAAGGGCGT
>CAZLJC010000007.1:0-70576 GCA_964559855.1 uncultured Actinomycetes bacterium | reverse complement strand
CGCGGCCGGGGCCACGCCCGCGACCGGCGCGGCCGTCGCCGTCCGGTCGCTGCAGCCGGCCGTCTTCGGCGCCACGGTCATCACGGGCTGCGCGCCGGTCCCGCCGCGGGGCCGGCTCCAGGTGTGCGCGCGCGACCTCGGCGGCTCGGTCGAGGTCGACGTCGAGGGCAGCGTGCCCGCCCTCGTGCCGCTGATGCCCGGAGGCGGCCTCGCCGTCAGCGCGCGGGTCGACGTGCAGAAGGAGGTGTTCACACTGTGAGCCGCGGCCAGGCCCTGGTGGAGCTGGCGGTCTGCGCCCCGATCGCCCTGATTCTCGGCCTCGGCGCCGCCGCGTCGGTGCAGGTCGCCGAGGCGAGCGCCGGGCTGGCGGCCGCCACCCAATCGGCCGCCGCGGCCGCGGCCCGCGCCCCCGATCGCACGGCCGCACAAACGGCGGCGCGCTCGCGCTTTGCCGCGATCGTCGCCGCGTACCCGCTCCGCCAGGCCTCGCTCTCCCTCGACGACGGCGGGCTGGTGCGCGGCGGCACCGTGATCGCCACCTCGACCGCCCAGGTCGACGCCGGCTGGGCCGCGCTGGTGTTCACACCGCGCACCTTCACCCTCCACGCCTCGGCCACCGCCGAGGTCGAGCCCTGGCGGTCGCGTGGGTGAAGCGCTCCGAGGGCCAGGTCCTCGTCTTCTTCGCCCTCGTGCTGCCGCTCGTCCTGCTGCCCGTGGCGGCCTATGCCGTCGACGCGTCCGCCGCCCTCGCGCGCCACGCCTCCCTCCAGGCCGCCGTCGCCGAGGCGGCCGAGTTCGCGGCCCAGCGCATCGACGTCGCCGCCGTCCGGGCGGACGGAACCCTGCGGATCGACACCACAGGCCTGCGCGCGGCGATCGTCAAGGTCCTCGCCGCGGAGGAGCCCCTCGCCACCCTGGAATCCATCGCCGTCGCCGGGCCGATCGTCACGGTGATCGCGTCCGAGACGGCGCCCCTGCCCATCCCGCTGGCCGCCCGCTCGGTCGTGGTGCGCGCCCGCGCGACCGCCCGGATCGTCGCCGGCTACGACAGCCCGAGCAGCTTCTTCCCGTTGTCCACGAGCAGCTTCTGAAGCACCGGCGCCGGGATGTCGAGCGTGCCCAGCTCGTCCAGGCAGCGCTGCGGCTGGATGAAGGGATAGTCGCTGCCGAACACGAACTGGTCCTGCAGCCGTCCCCTCATGTCGCGCAGGACCTCGGCGGGGATGTAGCGCGGCGCCCACCCCGAGATGTCGATGAAGACGTTCGTCTTGTGCAGCGCCATCGCCAGGAGCTCGAGATGCCACGGATAGCCGAAGTGGGCGGCGATGATCTTCAGATCGGGGAACGCGGCCGCGGCGGCGTCCAGCAGGAGTGGGCGCGAGAGGTCGATCCGGATGCCCTGCCCGCCCGGCTGGCCCGCGCCGATCCCGCTCGTCCCGGTGTGGAAGAGCAGGGCCAGGCCCAGCTCCTCGCAGCGCTCGTACAGCGGCCAGAACCTCTGGTCGTCGGGAGAGAAGGCCTGCAGCGAGGGGTGCAGCTTCACCCCTTTCAGCCCCAGCTCCGCGATCCGGTCGAGCTCGCCCACGGCGCGGTCGCCCTTAAGCGGGTCGACGCTGCCGAACCCGACGAAGGTCTGCGGGAAGTCGCGGCACGCCTGCGCCACGACCTGGTTCGGCACGCGCGGCCGCCCGGTCGCGGTCTCGGCGTCCCAGGCCAGGAGAATCGCCATGACGTCGATCGCGTCGTACTCGCGGGCCAGCTCCTCGATCGTGCGCCGGGCGACCTTCGACCTGAAGTACGCCTCGGCCGCCTCGATGTAGCCCTTCATCGACCCGTCCAGCCAGTCCGGGGTCGGCAGGTGAACGTGAAAATCGATGGCCTTCACGGCGACACTTATCGTGATGGAAGCCACGCTGCTGGTGCTCGCGGGCGGCGCGAGCAGGCGCATGGGCAGGCCCAAGGCGTGGCTCGAGGTGGGGGACACCTTCCTGCTGCGCCATGTGGCAGACCGCCTCGCCCCCGCGTTCTCCGAGGTGGTGGTCTCCTTCGCCGAACCCGAGCAGCTCGAGCACCACGTGCCGTACCGCGTGGTCTTCGACCGCCGGCCCGACGCCGGACCGCTCGCGGGCCTCGAGGCCGGCCTGGCGGCGGCGCGCGAGCAGGTCGTGTTCTCCGTCGGATGCGATATGCCCTACGTCACGCTCGCCCTGGCCGAGCTCGCCGTGGCGGCGGCGAGGACGGCCGACGCCGCGATCCCGCGCCACGACGGCCTGTTCGAGCCGGTGTGCGCCGCCTACCGCAAGAGCGCGCTGCCCGCGATCGTCAACGCGCTCGACTCGCATCGCTACGTGGCGCACGACGTCGCGGAGTACCTCGACGTCACCTGGCTCGAGGGCCACGACCCCAGGCAGTTCGAAAGCCTCAACTCGCCCGCGGACTTCGAGCGCTTCGATGCCGCCCTTTCGGCGCAGCGATAATTGGTGCAGCCACTTTGAAGATCGTCGTCACCGTCAAGCAGGTCCCGGATCCGAATTCGACATTCGCTCTCGAAGGCGACAACACCATCTCTCGGGAGAAGGAGGCGGTGCTCGACCCCGGCGATGAGTGCGGGGTGGAGGAGGGCCTTCAGCTCAAGGAGGCGCACGGCGGCGAGGTCGTCCTCGTCTCGATGGGCCCGGAGCGCGCCAAGGATGCGATTCGCAAGGGACTTTCCATGGGCGCGGACCGCGGGGTGCTCGTCAGCGACGCCGCGCTCGCCGGCGCCGACGTCCTGCTCACGGCGCGCGTGCTGGCCGCGGCCATCAAGGCGGAGCAGCCTGACCTCGTGATCTGCGGCACCGAGTCCTATGACGGCAGCACGGGCATGCTGCCGCCGATGGTGGCCGAGCTGCTCGGGTTCCCGCAGCTCACGTTCGCCAAGAAGGTGGAGGTGGACGGCTCGACGGTCAAAGTGCACCGCCAGACCGCGGACGGCTACCAGGTGGTCGAGGCCGCGACGCCGGTGCTCGTCACCGTGACGGCGGCCATCGCGGAGCCTCGCTACGCCTCGCTCAAGGGGATCATGGCGGCCCGTTCCAAGGAGATCAAGCAGCTCGCGCTCTCCGACCTCGGCGTCGAGCGCTCGGAGCCCGCGGAGACGATCGAGGGCGTGACCGAGGCGCAGGCGCGCAAGGCGGGCGAGATCATCGAGGACGACGGGAGCGCCGTCGACAAGATCGTGCAGGTCCTCACCGCGGCGAAGGTGCTGTAGCGCCCGTGGCGAAGGTCTGGGTCTACGCGGAGCAGTCGGACGGCCAGGTGGGCGCCACCTCGCTCGAGCTCATGACGAAAGCGCGCGAGCTGGGCGAGGTCGAGGCGATCGCGCTCGGCAAGGGCGCGAAGAGCGCGGCGGCCACGCTCGGCAAGCACGGCGCGAAGGTCGTGCACGTCAACGAGGACGGCGCCTTCGACGACTACATCGCCGAACCCGCCACCGACGCGCTGGCCGCGCTGCACGAGAAGGAGAAACCCGACGTCATCCTGTTCGGCTTCACGCCGGACTCGCGCGAGGTGGCCGGCCGGCTCGCGGCGCGCCTCGGAACGGGGCTGATCTCGAACGCGGGCGACGTCGAGGCGCGCGACGGCGGGTTCGTGGCCAGCGTGCCGTACTTCGGCGGCGCCAAGGTGGCCGCGATGAAAGCCGCCGCCAGCCCCGCGATCATCCTCGTCCGCCCCAAGTCGTTCGAGGCGTCGGAGTCCGGCGGCTCGGCCGAGGTCAAGGACCTTGCCGTCACCGTGGCGGAGGGCTCGAAGCGCGCCCACATCGCCGAGCGCGTGGTCGAGGCATCGGAGAAGGTGAAGCTCGAGGACGCGCGCGTGGTCGTGAGCGGCGGCCGCGGACTCGGCGGGCCGCAGAACTTCGGGATCCTCGAAGAGCTCGCGGGCGCTCTCGGCGGCGCGGTCGGCGCCAGCCGCGCGGTGGTCGACGCGGGCTGGGTGCCGTACTCGATGCAGGTCGGGCAGACGGGCAAGTCCGTGCGGCCGGGCGTGTACATCGCGGTGGGCATCTCGGGCGCCATGCAGCACACGGTCGGGATGAAGAGCTCGAAGGTGATCATCGCGATCAACAAGGACGCCGAGGCGCCGATCATGAAGATGGCCGACCTCGGAGTCGTCGGCGACGCCATGAAGATCGTCCCGGCGTTGACCGCGGCAGTCAAAGCCAGGAAGAAGTAGACGCGGGGACTCCGCTGAACAGGGAGGAGGCACAGCGCCTGCTCGAGCGCCGGATCGAGCTCCGGCGCGAGCGCGATTTCGCGGCCGCCGACGCCCTCCGCGAGGAGCTGCGGGCCGGCGGCTGGGACGTGTTGGACGGCCCCTCAGGCAGCGAGCTCCAGGCCGTGCGCGCGCCTGCGGCCGGCGAGGGGCGGCCCGAGCCGCGCGCGGTCACGCTGCTCACGGTGGCCCACGGCTGGCTGCCGGACGTCGAGCGCTGGCTGCTCTCGGTCTTCACCAACTGCAAGCTCGACTTCGAGGCGCTCGTGGTCGACAAATCGGGCGACCCGCGCCTGGCGGCGCTGCGCAACCGGAGCGCTGAGCGGCTGCGCGTGCTGACCCTCGATCCCCAGCTCGGCTTCGGCGCGGCGGTCAACGCCGGCATCGAGGCCGCGGCCGGCGAGGTCGTGGTGCTCTTCGATCCCGCCGTCGAGCTCACGGGCGACGCGATCGGGCCGCTGCTCGAAGCGCTGGCCGACCCCAGCGTGGTGGTCGCCGGCCCGTTCGGAGTCCGCGCCGCCGGCAGCCTGAAGGAGTTCGCCGCGAGCGAGGGTCCCGAGGTCGACGCCATCGAGGGCTACTGCATGGCGTTCCGGCGCGCGGGCGCCCTGGCCGTGCGGGGCTTCGACCCGAGGTTCCGCTTCTACCGCATCGCCGACTTCGACTTCAGCTTTCGCCTGCGCGAGCACGGCGGCCGGGCCGTCGTCGTGGCGGGCCTGCCGGTGGTGCGGCACGAGCACCGGCTGTGGGAGTCGACCGAACCGGCCGAGCGCGAGCGGCTCTCGCGCCGAAACATGTACCGGTTCCTCGACCGCTGGCGGGCGCGGACCGATCTCCTGGTCGCTCAATAGAATGCGGGCAAGATGGCAAGCGGGAGGAACGCATGACTGAGGTGAGGGCGGAGCTGGTCGGCAACGTGTGGAAGGTGAAGACGCAGCCGGGCGCGCAGGTCGCCGAGGATGACGAGCTGCTCATCCTCGAGTCGATGAAGATGGAGATCCCGGTCACCGCACCGCGCGCCGGCACGGTCAAAGAGGTGCGCGTGAAGGAGGGTGAGGTCGTGAAGGAGGGCCAGGTCCTGGTCGTGATCGAATGAAGCCGGCGCAGCTTCTGCTCGCCTACCAGCGGCTGGTCGAGCGGGAGCGGGAGCTGCGCGACGGCATCGAGCGTGTCGAGGGCATCCTCCTCGCCAACCCCGACGTGGCCGGCGCGGAATCCGCGCTGGGCGAGGCCCGCGAGCGGCAGCAGGCGATCCAGCTGCGGATTCGCGAGTCCGACCGCGACCGGGAGGCGCACCGCACCAAGCTGCGGTCGCGCGAGCGCGAGCTGATGAGCGGCCGCATCCGCAACCCGACCGAGCTGATCCAGATGAACCAGGAGGTCGAGCACATGAAGGCCTCCTTTGCCGAGGAGGAGGATGCCGAGTACCGGCTGCTCGAGGAGGGCGAGTCCGCCGACGTCGCGGTGCGCGAGGCCGAGGAACGCCTCGACGAGGCCCGGGCCCGCGCCTCCTCCGACGAGCCGGCGCTGCGCCGCGAGCTGGAGGCGTGGAAGGCCGAGCTCGAGTCCGTCCAGTCCGAGAGCGCATCGATCTGGGCCCAGGTTTCACCGCCCGCGCAGAACGCCTATCTCCGCGTGCGGGTGCACCCCCAGGTGGCGGAGGTGGACCGCAACCAGTGCCTGGCCTGCCACGTCACCGTCACGTCGTCCGGCATGCAGGTCCTGCGCAAGGGCGACGATATCGTCCACTGCGACAACTGCGGCCGGATCCTGGTGCT
This sequence comes from uncultured Actinomycetes bacterium, assembly GCA_964559855.1. GTDB lineage: Bacteria > Chloroflexota > Dormibacteria > Dormibacterales > Dormibacteraceae > 40CM-4-65-16. The sequence goes on along the minus strand of CAZLJC010000007.1, from coordinate 64,544 downwards.
GGTCTGAAGGTCCTGCGCCTCTTCACCGACGGCGCCTCGCGCGGCAACCCAGGCCCCGCCGGAGTGGGTGTCGTGATCGAGGACGAGGCGGGCATGCGCCTGCGCGGCCTGCATCGCTGGCTCGGCACCACGACCAACAACGAGGCGGAGTACCGCGCGTTGATCGAAGGCCTGAAGGCGGTCGGCGAGTGGAAGCCCGACCGGGTCGAGATCTATCTCGACTCGAAGCTCGTGGTCGAGCAGATGAACGGGGCGTGGAAGATCAAGGCCCAGGAGCTGATGCCGCTGCACAGGGAGGCGAGGGAGCTGCTGAAGCAGTTTCCGGCGGTGCGGATCGCCCACGTGGACAGGAGCAAGAACCGGGGCGCGGACCACCTGGCGAACCTGGCGATCGACGGCCACATGGGGAAGCCGAAGAAGAGGACGAACTCATCCTCGTCGCGGGCGGGGGGTTGAGCGCTCCGCCCCAAACCCGCGATCGCCGGCGCCCGCGGACAATTCCGTCAACCCAAACCCGCGATCGCCGGCACCCGCGTGCAAGAGCCCGGAGGCGGTTGAGCCGCGCGGCCTGCGGGTAAACTTCGTTCGGGCCGAGGCGGACGGGTGACCGCCGGCGAAGTTAATAGCGTTGGAGGAAAGTCCGGGCTCCACAGAGCAGGGCGCTGGGCAACACCCAGTCGGGGCGACCCGAAGGAAAGTGCCACAGAAAACAACCGCCAGGCAGCGGCCATCTCCGGAGGGCGGCTGTCGGGTAAGGGTGAAAAGGTGGGGTAAGAGCCCACCGGCGGACGGGTGACCGGCCGGCCAGGTAAACCCCGCTTGGAGCAAGACCAAATAGGAGGGCGTTCAGGGTTGCTCGCCCAGCCCTCGGGTATCGGTCGCTAGAGACTCCGGGTGACCGGAGCCCCAGACAGATGGTCACCGTCCCGCGAGGGACACAGAACCCGGCTTACAGTCCGCCCTCGGTCCACATAACCTAATCGCCGTGGAGCTGACCGCGGCGGTCGTAATCGGGTTCGTTGCCGCCCTCCACCTGTTCTTCCTGGTGCTCGAGATGTTTCTGTGGCGCACGCCCGTCGGCCGCCGCACGTTCAGGACGACCCCGGAACAGGCCGAGACGTCAGCGGTGCTTGCCGCTAATCAAGGCCTGTACAACGGCTTCCTCGCGGCTGGACTTCTCTGGGGGCTCCTCGTGTACGGCGTCGTCAACGGCCGGCCGATCCTGACCTTCTTCCTTGCCTGCGTCGTTGTTGCCGGCATTTACGGCGTGGCAACGGTCAGCCGTCGCGCCCTGCTCATCCAGGCACTCCCTGCCGCCATTGGCGCGGCGCTACTGTGGCTGGCATAGAGAGGTGCGCTGGAAGTAACCTCTCTGCTTCGCGTCTCGCGCCGGGGCGGTGCTTGGCGGGCTCGATAGACACTGCGCAGCACGACCGTAAGTTGCTCGCCAATCTTCTGTGCACCCCTTCGCGGTAGCGCCTGACGACGCACGGGTCAGGACCGTGAGGCCGCGATGGACCAATGCCTTGCGGAGGTGGTTCGAGTCCACCGCGGCCCACAGAGGTGAGGACCGGCGGTCCGGGTACGCCGATCCTCGTTACCGGTTTACCTGCGGCGGCTTGTTAGCCGGCGCAACATACGCACGATCAGGCGGAGCGTGGGTGATCCGACGATCACCACGACGCCTCCATGTTGCGGGTCTATCAATCTCTTGACTCCCCGTTTTGATCAGGCGGGCACGGACGCCCTCTTAGGCCCGGTCGGTCGAGATCGCAGGGCACTATACGACCAGCCGAGCAAGCTGAAGAGCCGTTTAACAGCGGACGCCAGCCTCGAGGTGGGACTCTGCGTACGAACTCAGTGGTCATGGCGCGCGAGCATTTCGAGATAGTTAATCCCGTGCCTCTGAACCCACCCTCTGCGGTCTGGAGTCAAGACGAATGGGAGCGGATGCAGCAAGGCCATGAATCACGTGACATGGACGACAAGTGGGACATCGTTGTGCACGATCAGCGATTGGATTTCCATCGCAGCTGGACCGGACAGTGCATCTATCGCGCGTGGTTCAGTTTCAGCTCAGTTGGCTGGACTATCGGGCGGGCGGAAGTGAGCGGAGATTCGGCAGCGTATAGGCGCACGTTCGACGCCGCCGATCGCTTACTTCTTGAAGCTCTTATTCGGCAAGAGCTGCTCGACCAGGATGCTCGCGAGTTGTGGGACAAGTGGTCCGAGACTGTTCAAAAAGAGCACCCTCCAGCGCCTTCAGGCTAGCTGCAGACGGCGTTGGCCACACTGCGTTCGTTTGAGTGCCTCGTTCGAGGCGGCTTCGACTTGGGAGCAGCGATCACCTTGGCGATGGTCCACACCGACCTCCGAGGAGGTCAGGTTGATTCGCGGGCCGGCGACTGTGGGTTGGTTCGCGTTACGGAAACTACGGCCCGCCATGCCGCCGAGTCCCGAAACGGGCGTGTCAGCCTTTCAAGTAGATTCTCGCTGTGTTCGAGGAACTGATTAGGTCATGGGATGGGGAGGAGGTGGTTGTGCACTACGACCGCCCCAGCGATACCTGGATTCTTGCGTGCATCCATTCGACGACGCTGGGACCTGCGGGCGGCGGCACCCGCATGAAGACTTATCCCGGCCCGTCGGACGCTCTGCAAGACGCTATGCGCCTGGCTGCCGCGATGACTCTCAAAATGGCCGCCGTAGATCTCCCCCTAGGTGGCGCCAAGGCGGTGTTGGCCGTACCCGGGCCGATGGAAGGCGAGCGGCGACGACGCTTGCTCCTCGAGTACTCTCGGTTGGTCGCTTCTTTGGGCGGCACCTTCGTCACCGGCCCTGACATCAACACCTCACCGGCCGACATGGACGTGATCGCTGAGCACTGCCCCTATGTCGTCTGCCGCAGCGCGGATCGCGGAGGAGCAGGCGACCCTGGTCCGCACACGGCCCGGGGTGTTTTCCACGGCATTCGAGCCACTGTTAAGCAAGTATTCGGCTCGAGCGATCTCGAGGGGCGTACGGTTCTCGTGCAGGGTCTTGGGGACGTCGGGGCACCACTGGCCGAGCAACTGGCAGCGGCAGGCGCGCGATTATTGGTCAGCGACCTCTCGTCCGAGCGCATCAGTCGCGTCGCAGATCGCGTGCAGGTACAGGTCATAAACGCGAGCGAGGTAATTGGCGTTGAATGCGACATCTTCGCTCCATGCGCGTTGGGAGGAATCCTGAGCGCTGAAAGCATCCCTCGACTGCGCTGCCGAGCAGTGGCTGGATCGGCCAACAATCAGCTGGCTGAGCCGCAGGATGGAAAGCGGCTGCTCGACGTGGGAATCCTTTACGCCCCCGACTTCGTGATCAACGCTGGTGGCGTTCTTTACGCATGGGGCACCGAGAGTCTGGGCTGGAGCCACGAGACAATTGAGTCAAGGCACGCCGGCATCGGCGACACGTTGACTGAGATCTACATGCGCGCATCTACCGAAGGAATCAGCACCTCGCAGGCTGCCGAGCAGCTCGCGAGGGCGCGCCTCGAATTGGCTGCTGAATCGCGACGACCAGATCGGTTGCCTAGTGCTATCTCCGATAGATGACTGGGAGCGGCATCTGCGGCCGCGTCCGCCTAGCGCTGGGGTGCGTTCCGAGTGGTCGACGCCGGGCCCTTATTGACGGAATCGTGTCACCTCTGTGTCACGCATTCCCGGAATCAGGAGGACACGGTAGGACACAGAAGGACACGAAGGCGCGTCGGATTGGGTACAGGAGGACACCAGAGGAAACTCGAGGACACAAGAGGACACGACATGCGGCCGGTTCGGGACCGTGAGGCCCCGGGTTCAAATCCCGGGCCCCCGACCAGATTTCGAACTCAAATGTCGAGTCCTGCTTTACGACATTAGGTCCCGAAATCACGTCCGTGTCACAGAAATGTCACGGATTCTCGAAGAATCCCAGGCCAACAGACGGGTTGACGAGGCTTCCCGAACCTCGTTTTGAACTCACGCATGGTCATCAGGCCGCTGATATATCAGGTGACGCACGGGCCCAGGACCGTGCGTCTCATCTTTTGGAAAATCAAAGGTCTCGGCCTTCACTAGCCACCTCGTCTTGAGCAACGGCGCACCGATCAGAGACGAGCGATCGCTTTCGGCAGGTCCTGTGCGAGACGTTTGATGATCTCTTCGGAGGTGCGATGCGGGTGAGAGGTTCGCTCAGACATCTCGTTGACGGCGTTTCGCGCAGCTTCGGGGCCCAGAGACACGATGTGCTCGGCGAAGACGTCCGGATGCTGAACCTCGATGTCGTAAGGATCGCAAGCGGCTGCAGGGAAATCGTCGACATTGAAGCTGACAATGACCGAAGCTTGCGCTGCGACAGCACAGGCGAGAACATGTCGATCCTTGGGGTCGTTGGTCATCGCGTCGATCAACTCTTTTGGAGGGTCGACAAGTGCGCCTTCGTAGGCCCGGTTCATCTCGCGGAATCGATATCCCAGATCATCCGCGGTTAATCGCGGGTTCTTCTCGAGGAGATTGCGTTCGACTTCGCGCAGGATCTCCGTGCTCCAGTGCGGGCGGTACAGGCCGTAGCCGGCGAGGGTTAGAAAGAAGTCGGTGAGGGAGATGGGGTAGAGGACGTTGGCGTCGAAGACGACCGCGAAGGCCATCGGGCGAGCCTACGCGATCGTCATCAGAATCAGTAGGGAAGCCCTAGCTTCTCAGACTGTCGAACCAGATTCTGTAGAGCGTCCTGGCGCTGTTTTTCGCGCTGCTGACGGAAGGTAAGTGCGTCGCCTAGCCGGACGCGCCGGTGCGTCCCGACCATCTCGTAAGGGATCCTCTTTTCCTTGAGTAGTCGAACCAGGTAAGGCCGCGAAACATTGATCAGCTCCGCTGCCTCGTTAGTAGTGAGGAGGTGGTGCAGTGGAATCACGCTGACTCCGTTGCCACGCAGGAGTGCTTCCGCGATAACTGCCAACGCGTCAAAGATCGGCGCAGGTAGCTCGATCTCCTCGCCTTTCGGGCCAATTAGCGTGGCACTTCGCTCGGGCGCGCGAAGCAACTCGGCCAAGGGCTTCGCTTCTTTCCGAAGAGAGTCCTTGTCAGGATCAAGGGTCAGGGTTCCAGACGCGCCTTGCTGTGCCATGGCACAAGTGTAATAAGTGTAACTTGAGGTGTCAAGTGCAATATCTGTAACCAACGGGTTCGATTAGGGCCGTCGCACGGGTCGGGACCGTGAGGCCTAATTGCCTCCAATTGACAGCAGACCATCTTGCCAGTGACGCCAATGCATCCATTACCAATCGGGCGCTTTGCGACGAGTTCGCAATCGATTAGGAGGCCAACTACAAATGGTGCCGCCCACGCTAGTGGGATTTCCACAGGTGCGCATCAGATCCGGTCGGCTAAGATCACCCGGAAGCGATGCGTATTTCGATGGCTCCCGTCCACGTGCTCACTCGGCGACGAGAAATCGACTACGCCCGCTGCGCCAGCTGCTTCTGTAGCTAGCGGCTCCATCTGAGACGGCGTCCCTCAAGGGGACGCTGCGTATCTCTCGGCACAGCTAGTTCACAGGCGGAGGCGCATTCGATTTGACCAACCGACATTCCGTTGACAACCACGTGGGCACCCGGAGGCCGGGAGCCACCTGGTGGCCGTCGTCTGTTCGATGGCTCGGGCTCGCGCGGAGAGAGCTCGATTTCCTGTGTCTGGCCATAGCCGAGCTCCACACCGACGGCGCGTTCTGGCCGCGCGACTAAAGAGATGTGCAAGGTCTGCGGCTGCACGCCTTCGCTGGACGGCTTTTCCAAGAACGAGTCGATCAAGCTCAACAGCGATCACCTCCGTGGCCGGATCCGGGAGGAGCTTGCCGACGACCAGCCGGCTTTTGGCGACGACTCGGAACAACTGCTGAAGTTTCACGGCATCTACCAGCAGGACGATCGCGACCGTCGCAAAGAGGCTCGAGCCAGGGGACTCGACAAGCACCACCAACTGATGATTCGCACCAGGATTCCTGGTGGCGTCGTCTCAGCCGATGCGTATCTAGCTCACGACGAGATCAGCCAACACTGGGCCAACGGCACGCTGCGAGTGACGACTCGCCAGGACTTTCAGCTTCACGGCGTGCTCAAGGGCGACTTGAAAAAGTCGATCGCCGCAATCAATCAGGCGCTCCTGACCACACTCGGTGGATGCGGCGACGTGGAGCGAAACATCATGTGCTGCCCAGAGCCGAAAGCAGACCGCTTCCATGCCCAGGTCCAGCAATCGATCGCCGCGATCGTCGCCACCTTGACTCCACGCACCGGGGCCTATCACGAGATCTGGCTCGACGGCGAGGTGGTCGACTCATCGGAGCCCGAGATCGAATCTCTTTACGGGGAGCAGTACCTACCGCGCAAGTTCAAGTCCACGGTCGCGCTCGAAGGCGACAACTGCGTCGACATCTACGCTCACGACCTGGCACTGGTCGCGATGCGTGGGCCAGGTGATGAGGTGCGGGGCTTCAACGTGCTGGTCGGAGGTGGCCTCGGAAGAACCCATCACAAGCCGGAGACCTTCGTCGCCATCGCTCAGCCGCTCGGCTTTGTCGAGCCCGACCAGGTGGTCGACGTCTCGCGCGCCGTGGTCGAAGTCCAGCGCGACTATGGCAACCGGACCAATCGCAAGCACGCGCGCCTGAAGTACACGATCGCCGACCGAGGTCTCGATTGGTTTCGCGCCGAAGTCGAAAGACGCCTCACGTTCCGGCTGCAGCCCTCCGAATCTCTGCACTGGAATCCGGTTGACGACCACCTCGGCTGGCATGAGCAGGGAGACGGGAAGGGATATTTCGGGCTCTACATCGAGAACGGCCGCATCGCCGATGTCGACGGATTGCGAATGCGAACTGGCCTGCGCCGCATCATCGAGGAGATCCGACCGCAGGTTCGGCTCACCGCGCAGCAGAACCTGATCCTGGCCGACGTCGAACCATCCCAGCAGGCCCGGATCGAGCAGTTGCTCGACGAGCATGGGATCCCCCGAGTCGAATCGCTGCCTCGCGCCATTCGACACGCCATGGCGTGCCCGGCGATTCCGACTTGCGGACTTGCGGTGGCGGAGGCCGAGCGAGCACTGCCGGGCCTGATTCGCCAGCTCTCCGGACTGCTCGAAGAGCTCGGCCTGCAAGAAGAGCGGATCAGCTTCCGAATGAGCGGCTGCCCCAACGGTTGCTCGCGTCCCTACCTCGGTGATGTCGGCTTTGTGGGCACGACGCTGGGCAAGTACGACGTGTTGCTGGCCGGCGACTTCGATGGCACTCGGCTGAATCGGTTGTATGCGCCCAATGTCGCGATCGCAGAGATCCCAGCGCTTCTTCGTCCCGTCTTCATCGCATTCCGATCACACCGAGTGCCGGGCGAGGGATTTGGCGATTGGGTGGAGCGAACCGGATTCGAGGCCCTCCGCGAACGGGTGGAACAAACAGCATGATCACCACCGGCGTCGACCCCGAAGTCCTGATGCGCTGGGCATACGAGAACTACTCGCAGGTCGCAATCGTCGCGAGCTTTCAGGCCGAATCATCAGTGATCATCGACATCGCTTCGCGCATCCGGCGCGACTTTCGCGTCATAACGCTCGATACGGGCCGCCTGCCGCAAGAGACGCATGACATGGTCGACCGCGTGCGTGAGCGCTACGGCATCGAAGTCGAGGTCGTCACACCCGATCCCGACGAGGTCAGGCAGATGGTGGCTGCACGGGGCGGCAACCTCTTCTACGCGTCAGTCGAGAACAGGCGCCTGTGCTGCGAAGTGCGCAAGTCGCGACCGCTGCAGCGTGCCCTGCGGGGTTTTGACGCCTGGGTGACCGGTATCCGGCGTGATCAGACGGCGACGCGCGCGGCCACCAAGGCGATCGCTGTCGATGAGGACCACGGCGGCATCACGAAAGTTGCCCCGCTGGTCGACTGGTCGAAGGCCCAGGTCTGGGATTACATCCGAGAGCACGACGTGGCTTACCACTCGCTCTACGAGCGTGGCTACACGTCGATCGGTTGCGCGCCCTGCACGCGCGCGACGACGGCAGGCGAAGACGATCGCGCCGGTCGATGGTGGTGGGAGCAGGACGAGGTCAAGGAATGCGGATTGCACTGGAGAAGCCGATGAAGCACTTGATGCTCGCCGTGGCGATCGCGCTCGCCGCCTGCGGCTCGACTGCGGAGTCGGCGGCCCCCAGCGACAACGCGCCGCTGACCCTTCGGCTCGGCTACTTCCCGAACCTGACCCACGCGCCTGCTCTGGCGGGCGTCAACAAGGGCTTCTTCAGCGACGCTCTGGGCAGCGGCGTGACTCTCGAGACGCATGTCTTCAACGCAGGACCGGAAGCAATCACCGCGATCCTGTCGGGCTCGATCGACGCCACTTTCGTTGGACCGAACCCGACCACAAACGCCTTCGCGCAGTCTCATGGCCAAGCGATTCGCGTGATCGCCGGCGCAACTTCGGGCGGCGCGCTGCTCGTCGTGAAGCCGAGCATCAGCTCGATCGCGGAGCTCAGGGGGAAGAAAATCGCCGACCCGCAGCTTGGCGGCACGCAGGACGTGGCGCTGCGGTGGTTTCTCAAGAACAACGGCTTTCACGCCGACACCGCGGGGGGCGGCGACGTCAGCGTGCTGCCCCAAGACAACTCGCAGACTCTGACCGCGTTCAAACAAGGCCAGATCGACGGCGCCTGGGTGCCCGAGCCGTGGGCGAGCCGCCTGGTTGTCGAGGGACAGGGCAAGGTCCTGGTCGACGAGCGCGAGCTCTGGCCGCAGCGCAAGTTCGTGACCACCAACCTGATCGTGCGCACCGATTTCTTGCGAACGCATCCCAGGCGAACGAAGGCGCTGCTCGAAGGTCTTTATCGCTCGGTGAGCTACCTGAACTCGAACCCCACGGATGGACAGCAGCTGACCAACGACGCCGTGGCGCAAATCACGGGCAAGAAGCTCGCGCCGGGCGTAGTTGCAGCGGCGTGGCCCAACCTGACCTTCACCCTCGATCCACTTGCCTCGACCCTCAAGGTGTCGGCCGAGCACGCGGAGGCCATCGGACTCCTCAGGCCGGTCGACTTGAAGGGTCTCTACGACCTGACGCTGTTGGATCAGGTCCTGGCCGGGCACGGCGCGCCGGGGGTGAGCGGTTTGTGAGCAACGTGCTCGCGCTGTCCGACAAACACGCGCTCAGCGTCGAAAGCCTGACAGTGGCGTTCCCGCATGGACAGCGAGCTCTCATCGCGCTGCGAGGGGCAGCACTGGAGGTGCAGCGCGGCGAGCTCGTCTGCATCGTCGGCGCCTCCGGGTCGGGCAAGAGCACTCTGCTCAACGTTCTCGCCGGACTTGACCGTCCGACCAGTGGCCGTGCGCACGTGCATGGGCGGGTCGCGCTGATGTTCCAGGAGGCGGCCCTGCTTCCCTGGCTGACGGCCGCTGGCAACGTGGAGCTCCCGCTGCAGCTCCGTGGGGTCAGGCGCGCCGAACGGCGTAAGCTCGCCCACGAGCTGCTGGGTCGGGTCCACCTCGCAGGGTTCGAGAAGCGGCGGCCACACGAACTGTCGGGCGGGATGAGGCAGCGCGTTGCGCTCGCTCGGGCGCTGGCGCAGGGTGCCGACGTCCTGCTGATGGACGAGCCTTTCGGTGCGCTCGACGCCATCACCCGCGACCTGCTCCACGAGGAGCTCGAACGGATCTGGAAGGAGTTGCGGCTGACCGTCCTGTTCGTCACGCACAACGCGCGCGAAGCCGTGCGCCTGGGCGACCGCGTGCTCGTCTTTACCAGCCGCCCCGGGCGCGTCGCACATGAGATCAAAGTCGACCTGCCGCGCCCGCGGCACCTCGATTCCCCCGAGCTCGCTGTCATCGCCGGCCGAATTACCGATCGGCTGAAACGGGAGGTGCTGAACGGTGGCGAGTGAGCTGGCCGCGAGGCTCGACATCTCTGAACCGTCGGCTTTCAGACCACAACCACGCATTCGGATCGACGGACTGTGGGCCTCGGTCTGGCCGAAGCTGGCCGCGGCAGGGCTCGCGATCACCGTGTGGCAGCTCGTCGTGTGGTTCGGATGGAAGCCCGACTACGTCTTGCCGGGACCGCTTCCGGTCTTCGAGCGGCTGGCCAGTGACCTGAGGAGCGGCGACTTCGACCTTGGAGTCGCCATCACTCTCCGCCGGGCGATCCTGGCCTTTGCGATCGCGGTCGCCATCGGCAGCGCTGCAGGCATTGTCGTCGCGCGGGTTCGCGTGCTTCGCAAGGCGGTCGGCTCGGCCATTCTCGGGCTGCAGTCGATGCCCTCGATCGCCTGGTTTCCGCTCGCCGTCCTCCTGTTCGGGCTCAACGAGACGGCCATCTTCTTCGTTGTCATCCTGGGTGCGGCGCCCGCAATCGCGGGCGGCCTCCTGAGCGGAGTCGATCACGTCCAGCCGCTACTCATTCGTGTTGGGCGCGTGATGGGCGCTCGCGGGCTCAGTCTCTATCGGCACGTGGTCCTTCCTGCCGCCCTACCCGCGTTCCTCGGCGGGCTCAAGCAGGGATGGGCCTTTGCCTGGCGCAGCCTGATGGCGGGCGAGATCATCGGCATCGTCGGCCACCAGCTTTCGATCGGGCAGCAAATCCAGTTTGCGCGTGACTTCGCCGATTCAGAGCAGCTGCTGGCGATCCTGGTCGTTGTCTTCGTCATCGGTGTCGTGATCGATGGCCTGTTCGGTTTATTCGACCGCGAGATAAGGCGGCGGTGGGGCCTGGAAGGAGAGGCATGAGCAAGGGATTCGTGGTCTGGTTCACCGGACTGTCCGGCGCGGGGAAGTCCACCATCGCCAACGCGCTCCGAGAGGAGCTCTCCAAACGCGGCCGCAACGCAGAGCTGCTCGATGGAGACGAGGTGCGCACGCATCTCTCCAAAGGTCTCGGCTTCTCCAAAGAAGATCGCGACACCAACATCCGCCGCATCGGATATGTCGCCCGTCTGGTCGCCCGCAGCGGCGGGATTGCGATCACCGCCGCCATCTCGCCCTACCGCGAGGTGCGTGACGAGGTCCGGTCGCAGACGCCGAATTTCGTGGAGGTGTTCGTTCGCGCGCCGCTGGAGACTCTGGTTGAGCGCGACGTCAAAGGCCTCTACCGAAGAGCAATCGCGGGCGAGATCGCCAACTTCACCGGTGTCAGCGATCCCTACGAAGAGCCACTCAGACCGGAGGTCGTGTGCGACACCGCGACTGAAAACGTCCAGGAATCACTGGCCAAGGTGGTGGACATGCTGGGACGCTTGGGACTCCTACCGCCTCAGTCAATTGATCGATTGCCCGCCGACGAAGAGCTTCCCGACCTTCGGGCACAGGCGCGAACTTTGCCCCGGCTTCAGGTCGGTGAACGTGAGCTCTCGGATGTCTTCATGCTCGCCGCCGGCGCGCTGTCGCCCGTCGATGGTTTTCTCACTCGCCACGACTACGCCTCGGTTCTGGAGCAGGGGCGCCTGGCCAACGGCCTGCCGTTCACGATCCCGGTCGTGCTTCGCAGCGATGAGGCGCCCGCCTCAGATCGGATTGGGCTCTTCATCGGCGATAAGCCGATTGGCATCCTCGACGTCGCCGAAGCCTACGAGGCGGATCGCGCCCGTGAAGCGCGTGCAGTCTACGGAACCGAGGACGAGGCGCACCCGGGGGTGAGGGTTCTGAATGCCTCAGGACGCTGGCTGCTTGCGGGAGGCGTCATCGCTCTCGCCCGTCCGAGTTCCGGCTTTCCTGCGTTCGATCTGACTCCGAGGCAAGTCAGAGCGCTCAAAGCCCGGCGGGGCTGGAAGACCATGGTCGGTTTCCAGACGCGCAACCCGGTGCACCGCGCGCACGAGTACCTGCAGAAGCTCGCGTTGGAAACGGTCGATGGTCTCCTTCTGCATCCGCTGGTGGGCGAGACCAAGGCCGACGACATTCCAGCCGCGGTTCGCATGCGCTGCTACGAGGAATTGCTTGCCGGCTACTACCCGGCCGATCGCGTGCTGCTTGCCACCAACCCGGCCTGGATGCGTTACGCCGGGCCAAAGGAAGCAGTCTTCCACGCCATCGTGCGCCGCAACTACGGTTGCACCCACTTCATCGTCGGCCGCGACCACGCCGGAGTGGGCAGCTACTACGACACCTATGCGGCTCATCGAATCTTTGATCAATACGAACACGGCGAGTTGGGAATCGAGATTCTTCGCTTCGAGCACACCTTCTACTGCACGGTCTGCGGCGGCATGGCCTCCACGCGCACATGCCCTCACCCCAAAGAGGCCCACAAGACGCTGAGCGGCACAGCCGTGCGCAAGCTGCTCGACGAAGGCCTCGACCTGCCGGCTGAGTTCACGCGTCCAGAAGTCGCCCGCGTGTTGCTCGACGCAGCCAGAGAGGAAGCCACCGCGTGAGGTATTACCCCGTGTTCCTCGACCTCGTCGACCAGACCTGCATCGTGCTGGGCGACGGGCAGTTCGCCAAGGAGAAGGCGGCCGGGCTGCGTGAGGCAGGCGCCGTGGTCCGCGTGATTCCAACGCGTGATTACCGCGATGGCGAGCTCGCGGGCGCACGGCTGGTCGTCGATGCGAGCGAGGACCCGGACGTCAATCGCCGAAGCTGGAAAGAGGCCGAAGAGGCGGGGATTCTGATCAACGTCGTCGATCGGCCCGCGCGGTGCCGGTTCATCGCACCGGCGATCGTGCGACGCGATCCACTTTTGATCGCCATCTCGACTTCTGGCGAGAGCCCGTTCCTCGCCTCAGCCCTCCGAGCTCGTATTGAGCGTTGGCTAGGCACAGAATGGGGCCCGTTCACGGCCATGGTTGGCGGCATTCGACGCGAGCTGCGTGAGCGCGGCGTACCGATCGCAGAGCAGACGCGGGCATATCGCCGGCTCATCGCCTCAGAAGTGCGCGATCTCCTGCGCGCCGGGCTTGCAGACGAGGCAGCAGGGAGGGCTGCTGCCCTGGCTCAGCCGAGGCCGCATCCAGGTCGTGTTGCGCTCGTCGGGGCGGGCCCGGGTCATCCCGATCTCATAAGCGTCATGGGCCGCGAGCTTCTCGTCGACGCCGACCATGTTCTGGCCGACGCACTGATCTCCTCCGAAACGCTTGCGCTCTGCGGACCTCATACGAAGGTCGAATCAGTAGGCAAACGCGGTGGCGCAAGGAGCGCACGACAAGCTGACATCACGCGGCGGCTGATCGAGCTCGCCAGGCAGGGGAATCTCGTCGTCAGGTTGAAGGGTGGTGACCCATTCGTGTTCGGCCGGGGCGGCGAGGAGCTGCGCGACCTGGCGGCAGCGGGAGTCGAGGTGATGGTCGTACCGGGCATTTCGTCGGCCTTCGCGGCACCAGCGGCGGCAGGCATTCCGGTGACGTTGAGAGGGGTGTCCTCATCAGTGGCGATCACGACTGCACAGGGGGGCGTGGGCTTGGAGCGGATCCAGGAGCTCGGAGCGGCCAGCGACACATTGATCGTGTTGATGGCGCGATCGAAGCTTACCGAAATCGCCGCCGCAGTCGCCCAGGTTGTGGGAGGCGAGCGGCCGGCGGCTGTCATCAGCAACGGAACGTTAGTCAATCAGCGCACTGTGTCAGGCCGACTCGACGAGATTGCCCAGCGTGCTGATCGCGAAGCCATCGAAACGCCCGCGACCTTAGTCATTGGCGATGTTGTGTTGGCCGCTCCCGCGCTATCCGCGCTCAGGTCAGTTGCGCGATAGCGCGCCCTGCCACAATGGCTACCGATATCGCACAAGAACATCTTGCGACTCGGAATCAGGCGAGTCGGCGACTCACACTGCCTCCAGTTCGACAACCACTAGGTCGGCGCGTTCGCGCGTCGTAGCAACCAGTCTCGCGTTCGCTTCATCGCTCCGGCGAACCCACTCTTGGGCGTCCTCACGCGTCTTGCCATGGCGAACGTGACCATCGGCTAGGTGGACAATTCGTTTTGCTGGATCCATTTCGAGATACCAACACTCATCCAGTAGCGCCCGAATCGATGCCCACGGAGGCTCGGGCAGCAAGAGGTAGTTCCCTTCAACGATCGCCAAAGGCACCTCGCGCGGGACGGGAATCGCCCCTGAGATCGCCCCGTCAATTTCGCGCCGAAACTCGGGCGCATACACGACGGGATCCTCCGCAGCCTTAAGGCGCCGCAACAGGGCGACAAATCCTCCGGACGCCGGTAGCGCGTCGGATCGGTCTGCAGCACTGTCGGCGAAACATCCCGGGTGAACTCCGGGATGCGCGGACGCTGGAACGGACCAGTCGCCACCACGACGCGGTTGGCGCGGATCGTGGTGCCACTGACCGAAACAGCGAATCCGCCGTCATCGGCAACTAGCTCTGTGACGTCGGTGTGCTCATGGACCGGTGCACGCATGCTCACCGCGTAGTCCTCGATCACACGCAGGATCTCGCGCCAGTGCGCGAAGCCGTTCGGGTCTCTGCCCGAGTAGGCATAGCCCGGTAGTTCGAGTGACCAGTTGGGAAACTGGAAGCGCAGCGACTCCCAGCGCTCTGTCCGCCAGCGTCCGCCTACCTGCGCTCGCTCCAGAACAACATGCTCGCGCCCATGCCGCTGTAGTACCGCGCTCATCGCAAGGCCGGCCTGGCCCCCTCCGATCACCACCGTGTCGTGGCGTTCACGCATTTCGCTGGCAAAGTCTAGGAAGCCCGGGCTGCCTACAGTGAGGCGCAACCGAGTCGGGATACAGAAGGTTTCGCGTTCCAGTACGCATCCAGTACGCGGCCGCCCTCAATCAGGCTGTGTCGTTGGGTGTCGTCTTGTATTCAAAATGGTTGACGCGAACTTGCCGGAAAAAGGGCCATGTCCTGTCAAGTGGTGTACGACGTCGACCACGTCATCCACTGACTAGCTCGCCGCTGCGAGCGCTGGCATCACCTCCTCGTCGCCCTCGATGACGGCGATCTGGACCTTGGCGAGCGATTCGACGGAGAAGTAGCGGTGCTGGGCGACGGCCCACTCGTCGTGCTGCTCCGCGAGCACGCCACCGACCAGCCGAATGATGGCGGCGCGGTCAGGGAAGATGCCAACCACGTCGGTGCGCCGGCGGACCTCTTTGTTCAGTCGCTCCTGGGGGTTGTTGGACCAGATCTGTCGCCAGTGCTCCTTGGGGAAAGTGGCGAAGGCGAGGACCTCGTGCCCGGCCTCGGCGAGCATCGCCGCCGCGTCAGGAAAGCGCGAAAGCAGCTGCTCGACGATGCGTTCGTGCTGAGCCCAGACCGCGGCCATATCCGGCTGAGCGAAGATCGAGCGGACCAGGGTGGCGACCAGGCTCTGAGCCGACTTCGGCACCTTGGTCCAGAGGTTGCGGACGAAGTGAACCCGGCAACGTTGCCAAGCAGCGCCGGGCAACACAGCAGCGATGGCCTGCTTGAGCCCCAGGTGGTCGTCGGAGATGACCAGCTTCACGCCGCTCAAGCCACGGGCGACCAGGCCGCGCAGAAAGCCGGTCCACGCAGCGCCATCTTCGGCGGTGAAGACGTCGATGCCGAGGATCTCGCGACGGCCATCGGCGTTGACCGCGGTGGCGATCGCGGTGACCACGTTGACGATGCGGCCGCCGTCCCGGCAGCGCTGGGTCAGAGCGTCGACCCAGACGTAGGTGTAGGGACCGGCATCCAGGGGTCGGTTGCGGAAGTCGGCCACCATCGGGTCCAGGCTCTTGCAGAGCTCGGAGACCTGGGACTTGGAGATCGACTGAATGCCCAGCGTCTGGACCAGCGCTTCCACCCTTCGCGTTGAGACGCCGGCCAGGTAGGCCTGGGCGATGACGGCCACCATCGCCCGTTCAGCTCGCCGCCGCGGTGCCAGCAGCCAGTCTGGGAAGTAACTGCCCTGACGAAGCTTGGGCACCGCCAGCTGGATCGAGCCGACACGGGTGTCCCAGTCGCGCAGCCGGTAGCCGTTGCGCGAGTTCACGCGATCCGCAGTGCGCTCGCCGTAGTCGGCGCCGCAGGCCTCCTGGGCCTCGGCGGCCATAAGCTGCTGCGTGATCGCGGCCATCATTTCGCGCAGCAGATCAGGGTGTGCATGCTCGAGCTGTTCGCGCAGCCACACGAGCGGGTCACGGTCCATACTGGAATTGGCCATCGGGTTCCTCCTAGTGGGTTGGTGATGCTTCCCAAAAGGATGACCGATGGTCTTCGTCTTCTCAGAGGGCTACGCCGCCGGCGCTCCCTCATACACCACATGCCCGGACGCTAACCGAAAAAGAACCCGACTTACAGTCCGCCCCCGGCCCACCTTCTGCTATCCCGAACCCCAAATTGGGGGCCTCCGATTGCGGTTCCTGGTTCAGCTTGGTCATGCGAGCTGCTCACGCGCGAAACTGATCGGATGAGGCGTGGTCACGAGTGGTGACCAGGCAATCGTCAGAACGAAAATCCACTTTCAGCTCGCAGGTGTCCTCATTGTGCTTCCATCGCAGATGGAGCGATCCCGAGGCGTCTGATTCGACTTCGAGCGAGCCCTCGAATGCCGGATGCGTTTGACGAAGCCGGATCAGGCGAAGGATCCGCCGGACGACCGGACGCGCGAGAGCCAGATCGATCTCCTCGTCGGTGAAGTTGTGGCGGTTGATTGCTCGCCCATCACCGGCCTGGCTCATCGCATCGTGGTCGTTGTCCCCGGCCAGAAGCCCGACATAGTAGATCTGTGGAACTCCCCGGGCGAAGAGCTGGATCGCTCTTGCGGCCACATATCTGTCGTCGTCGCATCCCACAGCGGCGTAGTACGTGCAATTCAACTGGTGTGCGTCCAGGCCGTCGGAGTGCGAGCCGGACAAGAGGCGGTTGATGTTTCCCCCTTGGCGTTCGACCCGCCCGACGAGGGCGAGCATCTCCTCTCGGTCGAGCAACCCCTTCAGATCAGGCTGAATCGGGATGCCATCATGGCAATCGAGCGTGGTGAACTGCCGCCGTGGTGATCGCGCCAGGTGGGCTGCCAGTTTGCGTGAAGAGCGCGTCTCGAGTGCATGCAGCACGAGTGCGGGCAGCACGAAGTCATAGGACCAGTACCCGCGCGCGGCGAGCTTCTCATGTGTCGTGTACTCGTCGTGTATCTCGGGCAGGACGATCAAGCCGAGCGAGCCGGCAACACCGACTATCCAGTCGAGAAAGTCGTGGATCTGCGGCTCGACCATGAAGCACGTCGTGCCCGCTTTCTTGATCACGTAGCCGACGGCATCAAGCCTCACGATCCTCACGCCATGTGAGGCGAACAACTCCAGCCAGCCTGAGATCAGGCGACGGGCCGCGGCCGAGTTGACGTCGATATCGATCTGCTCGGGCCCGAACGTGGTCCAGATCCGCTCCTTTCCGCCGCTGTCCGCGACGGTGACGGTCGAGAACGGATCGTGGGGCTTGCGGAGGAAGATCCGAGCGATATCCCTTTCCGGTGGCTCACCCGAGGGCCAGATCTTGTCGAGGGTGACGAACAGATCCGCATGGGGAGAGTGCCGGCCGTGGCGTTCGAAGTCCCTGAACTCTGAGCTCTGCCGGGAGATGTGGTTGATCATGAGGTCGAGCACCACGTCATGCTCCTCGGCCAATTGGCGCAGGTCATCCCAGGAGCCGAATGCGGGATCGATCTCTCGGTAGGTCAACGGGGCAAAGCCGCGATCCCCGGAGGAAGGAAACGGAGGAAGGATGTGCACTCCCGAGAACACGCCGTGGAGCGGGCCATGCAGCAGGTTTCCGATGGCTCGGATGCTGCCACCCAAGGAGTCGGGATAGGTCAGGAGCTGCGGCCCACCTGACAGTGTCAATCGCCTGGACACAAGCCCACGCCGCTAATGCATCTCGCGTTTCCAGGGAGGGTCGGCGCCGGCGCGAGAGCAGGTGATGGCCGCGGCGGCCGCGGCGTATTGGAGCGCTGCGTGAAGTTGATCCGGCGCGAGAGCCAGATTTCGCGACACGCACTCATGATCGTGCAGCCACGCCAAGAGGGCCGCACCGAACGCATCGCCGGCTCCGATCGTGTCGACAACCCGAACCGGCACCGCATCCACCCTGATCCGCAGGTCTCGATGCGCACCGAATGAACCGGACGCTCCGAACGTGACCACCACCAGCCGCACCCCGTAACCCAGCAGCTGTTCCGCCGCGTCGCGGTACCCGACGCCTGGAAACATCCAGGCGAGATCGTCTTCGCTTGCCTTGACGATCGTGCTGTGAGACGCAGCATCACGCAGCCGTTCTCGATAGACGTCATCCGGAATCAGGCCTGCGCGAACGTTGGGATCGAGCATCATCATGCGCGCGGATTGCTCTCGATGGATGAGCTCGACAAGTGTGGACGCCATCGGCTCGAGCACAAGGCCGAGCGTTCCGAGGTAGACGGCATTGACTTCCGAGCTGAGGCGTTCAGGCAGCGTTTGAAGCGTCAGCTGTGGCGCAGAACTGCCCTGCACCATGAACTCGTATTCGGCCAGACCCTGGCTGTCGACGTCTGCAATCGCGATCGTCGTTTTCTCAGCTCCGACAGTCGCCAGGTCGAGATTGACTCCGTCCGACCTGAGTAACTCGGCCAGCTCGAGGCCGAACTGGTCGTTCGACAGGTGTCCCAGAAATGAGGTGGGGACACCGAGCCGCGCCAGTGCTCGCGCGGTGTTGAACGGTCCGCCGCCTGGAACCGCCCGCTGCGTGCCGTCGCCGTTCTGGATCACGTCCATCAAAGCCTCGCCGCAGACCAGGATCACGGACGGATCTCGCCCGATCCTCTGACTACCAGTCGCGTAGGGACAACCTGGCGTTGCGTAGGAGATCGATCGCCGTCGAGGCGTCGAAACAGCATTTCGGCGGCGGCCCTGCCGATGGCTGCAGGGTCCTGCGCGACGACGGTGATCGCCGGCTCCAGAAGATCGGCAAGCAGGATGTCGTCGAATCCGATGAGCGCGATCTTCCTGTGAAGGCCGAGCTTTCTGAGGGTGCGAAACGCTCCGATGGTGATCAGGTTCTGGCCGGTGAAGAGCGCGGTCGGGGGATGGGGTCCTTCGAGCAACTCGGTCACGGCCAGTTCCGCCTGTTCGATCCCTCGCGTGTCGAGGCGCACGAGACCCTCTGCAACCGTCATACCCTGCGCAGCCAGCTCGGCGGCATATCCCTGAAAGCGCTCGGCTGCGGTGGCGATGGTGTGAAGGTCTCCCAGGTAGGCGATCCGTTGGTGCCCGTGATCGACCAGGTGACGGATGCCTCGACGTACGCCATCCGCGTTGTCGGTGACGACTGTGTCGGCATCGAAGAAGGCCGGTGGGCGGTCGACGAACACCATCGCGGTACCGGCCTTTCGTTCGGCGATCAGAAAGCTGTGGTCGTGGCTCGCCGGCTGGATCACCAATCCATCGACCCGGCGTGAAGCGAAGGCTGCGATCAATTGGCGCTCCCGGCTCTCATCTTCGTCGGAGCTACCTGCGAGCACCAGCACGCCGCGCTGTCCAGCCACGTCTTCGATCGCCCGGTGCAGAACGGATGAGAAGGGGTTGGCAACGTCTTCGAGCACCACGCCGATGGTCGCCGTGCGTCCGTCTGCCCGCCGCAGGCTGCTTGCGGTCATGTTGTGGCGGTAGTCCAGTCGCTCGATGGCGGCGGTTATCCGGGTGGTCAGATCGTCGGAGACGGCCTGTTCGCCATTGATCACCCGCGACACGGTTTTGATGCTGACCCCCGCCAGGGCGGCCACGTCGCGCATCGTCGGTCGAGATCTGGTGGCGCTCTCCGGATCGCTGCTTGTCAACGTTAGTGGCCTCGTACGTACTCTAAGGCAAAATCGGGCAGGCCCAAATACGGGCTTGCCAGCTCAGCCGCGCCCTGTTATAAATGACAACGTTGACATCGGCCGGTCATTGTTCTTGTGGCGGAGGAACGGATGGTGAGCAATAGATGGCTTCGGCGCAGGGCCTTGGCAGTTCGTGGTCTGCCGGCTTTGCTCATGACGGTAGCCCTGGTCGGCGCGTGCGCCCCTGGAGCTGGCACTGGCTCCTCGTCGGGATCGGCCTCGGGCGGGACGGCGGGCTGCGGGAGCTCTCCGGTCACTTTGAACGCGTACTTCGAGACCGGCTTTGATCTCCCGTTCAAGCTCAGCGATGAGTTCACCAAGCAGCACTCCAACGTCAAGTGGGCCATCAAACAGGACCAGTTCACGAACCTCATCAACGAAACCCCCCGTGTGCTCGCGAGCAGCGATCCGCCTGATCTCATCCGGCTGCCGACCATGGCGTCTTTCGCCAAAGAGGGGCTGTTGAAGAACCTCGACGCCTACGCCTCGGGGTTCGGCTGGGACAAGTGGCCCGTGCCGCAGCTCACGCAAAACCGAGTCACCAAGGACGGCACGCGGGGTTCAGGCTCGCTCTATGCGATGGGGCTGAACTACAGCCTCACCGGCGTCTTCTACGACAAGAAGCTGGCGGCGCAGGCCGGCATAACCGAGCCGCCGAAGACACTCGCCGAATTCGACGCCGATCTGGCCAAGGCGAAGGCTGCCGGGCTGCTGCCGATCATGGAATGGGGTAGCGCCAAGAGCGGCATGGGCCTCGCGTTCCCGCTTCAGGCGCTGATGGCATCGATCGGCCCGGTCGGCCCGATCAGCGACTGGATCTTCGACAAGCCGGGCGCCACGATCGACACACCCTCAAACCTCCAGGCGGCTCAGCATCTGCAGCAGTGGATCAAGAACGGGTACTTTCCCTCCGATATCAACGCCATCGAATACACCGACTCGAATGCGCGCTTCACGAAGGGCGAGGGCGTCTTCACCTTCAACGGCGACTGGGAGAACGCCGACTACGACAAGAACCTGTCCGGGAACACCGGCTTCTTCGTGATGCCTTCGGCGCAGGCAGGCGGCGACCCCGCGGCGATGTCGGCGCCTCTTACGTATGGCATCGCCGCCACGGCGAAGCACGCCGACTGCGCGGCCTTCTTCCTCAACTGGGTCGCTTCGAATCCGGCCGCGCGCCAGATCGACGTCACCGTCGGCGGTTCGAACCCGGGCGGCCCGGCGGGTGCATCGGTTCCGTCCGTTACCGCGGGCTCGATCACGAGCGAAACATTGGCCGCCGGCAACGTCGTCGGCAAAGCAGGGACCGCGATGGACTTCATCGCCAACGCGACCAGCTCGATCTTCGCGCAAGGCTGGACGCCCGAGCTGCAGAAGATGGTTGGCGGGCAGGAGGACGCCGCCGGTCTGCTCAAGGCTGTTCAGGCCGAGTACCAGAGGGAACTGGCCGGGTAGTGCTCCGGCGCCAGAGAGCGGTGCCCGCGCCGGCCGCAGCGACGGACGTACGCCGGCGCGGAGCGCTGCTCTCGGCCTCCCGACTCTCGCCAATTGTGTGGTTGCGGGGGGACGTCGTAATCGGGTGGCTCTTCGTCCTGCCGGCGCTGGTCATGTACGCGATCTTCGTCCTGCAGCCCCTTGGCCTCACGATCTGGTACTCGCTCTACCACTGGGATGGTTTCGACGCCGCCACCTGGGTCGGGATCCGGAATTACGTCACCGTGCTGACCGTGCCGGACCTGCTTGAGACGATCTTGAACGCCTTTCGGTTGGCCGTTTTCTTCAGCGTCATCCCGGTAGGCCTCGGCCTTGTCGTCGCGAACGTGATTCATCGCGTCGCGCACGGTGCGCTTGGTGCGGTCTCTCGGACCGTGCTGTTCCTGCCTCAGGTCATCCCGCTGGTCGCGGCCGGAATCATCTGGGGGTGGCTGCTCGCGCTCCCCGGCCTCGTCAACGAGATCCTCGCGGCGGTCGGGCTGCGCAGCGTGACGAGGGCCTGGCTCGGCGACTTCGGCACGGCGCTCCCAGCCGTGGGGATCATCGGCATCTGGGTGCTCCTCGGTTTCTGCATCGTCCTCCTGCTCACCGGCATGAGCAAGATCGATCCCGCGCTCTACGAATCGGCCAGGCTCGATGGCGCCGGATGGTTTACGGAGTTGAGGGCGATTACCGTGCCGTCGCTTCGCCAGGAGATCGTCGTGTGCCTTACGGTCACGGTGATCGCGGCGCTTGCGGCCTTCGACATCGTCTATATCTCGACTGGCGGCGGGCCGGGTCACGCGACCGCCGTGCCGGGGATTCAGATCTACATCCTCGCCTTCGTCGAGCGCCAGGTCGGCCTTGCCTCTGCCCTTGCCGTGATGTTGACGCTGTTGGTGTTGGCGATTGTCCTCCCGCTGCAGTGGTTCGGCCGGGAGCGAGCGTAATGAGGCTGTCACGCGCCGAGCTTTACGCCGGCAGGGCGCTCCTCGTCGTGCTGATGCTGATCACGATCATGCCTTTCATCAGCATCTTCACCACCGCGCTGTATCCGTCGGGAACGGTCCCCAGCGGGCTGGCATGGCCGGCCGATCCTCAGTGGGGGAACTTCATCGAGGCCTTCAACGTCGCGGACATGGGCGTGCTCCTGGCATCCAGCACGTTCATCGTCCTTGCGGTCGTGCCCGTGGCACTGGTGATGGCGACCATGGCCGGTTTTGCCATCGGACTCCTACGCATCCCCGGCGCGCGCGTGCTCTTCCTCTTGTTTGTGTTGGGCCTCACCCTGCCGTTCGAGGGCATAGTCGTCCCGATCTATTTCCTCGAGCAGCAGATTGGCATCCTGAACACCCGGTTCGCGATCGTTCTGCCGCTGATCGGTCTCTACATGCCATTCGCCGTGTTCTGGATGCGTGCCCACTTCGTCAACATGCCGGCCGAGATCTCGGACGCGGCGCGGGCGGATGGCGCGACCACGTGGGATCTCTTCTGGCGCATCCATGTACCGCTTGCCCAGCCGGCGATCGCCTCGCTCGGCATTCTCATGTCCATATGGACGTGGAACCAGTTTCTGCTGGCCCTGGTTCTGGTCGAGGACCCGCTGCAGCGGACGATGGCCGGAGCGCTCGGAGCATTCCAGGGCCACTACGCGACCGACATCCCGCTGCTGTGTGCCGGCACGGTGCTGATACTCCTGCCGACGCTCCTCGTGTTCGTCGCTTTCCAAAGACACATCATCGCCGCGCTTCTTGGAGGAGCCGTCAGGGGATGACCCCGGACGTCGGGAGTCACGACCCACAACACACGACCCTTGCCGAGCTTGGCGATGGCCGCCGCCTGTACGGGTTCGCCGACGATCACTACGGGAAGGTGGTGGACGCGTTTGTCGCCAACTTCGTCGAGCGCCAGGACCTCGGCGCGGGCTGTGCCGTGTACGTTGACGGCAGATCGGTCGTCGATCTCTGGGGAGGTATGGCGGAACGGCGGACGCGCCGGCCGTGGGACGACGACACCGCGGCGGTCATCTTCTCGGTCTCCAAGGGCATCCTCGCGATGTGCGCCTACCTGCTTGCCCAGCAGAGCCTGCTCGATCTCGACGCGCCTGTGGCCCGATACTGGCCCGCCTTCGCGCGGTGTGGCAAGGGTGTGATCACGGTTCGTCAGGCCATGTCGCATCGTGCCGGAGTGCCCTGCCTCGATGTCGATCTGACCAGGGATGAAGTCCTGGCATGGGATCCGGTCATCCGCGCGATCGAACACCAGTGTGCGCTCTTCTCCCCGGACGCCGGCCATTTCTACCACGCCCTCACCTACGGCTGGCTTGTCGGCGAGGTGATTCGTCGCGTCACGGGCCTCTCCCCGGGCATGTATTTCCGCAAGGAGGTCGGAGATCCGCTGCGGCTCCATGCGTGGATTGGGCTCCCCGCGACTGCTCGCGATAGCGTCGCCTGGATGGAGGCGCCGCTGCCGGACGAGGATTCGGAGGCGGCGCATGAAGCCGCTCGCGTTTCCGCGACGAACCAATGCGTGGAGCGGAGTGTTTCGCTGGGCGGAGCCTTCGCGTTTCCCGCGGACGGCGATTACGTCACCTTCAACGATGCGGCGATACAGGAGGCCGAGATTCCCGGTGCGAACGGCATCGCGACGCCGAGATCGCTCGCTCGCCTCTACGCGGCGTGTGTCACCGATTTCGGCTCCGGCAGCCTGTTGTCCGGCGATTCGGTCGACGACGCGACGCACGTCCGATCGATGGGACGGCAGCTCTCAGGCATGCCGGACGACGGGAGCCGGTGGGGAACCGGCTTCCAGCTCTCCTCACCCCCGTCACAGCCGATGCTGGGCCCACGCAGCTTCGGCCATGCCGGCGCTGGCGGGCAGCTTGCATTCGCCGATCCCGACCACCGCGTGGGTTTTGCCTATCTCAGCAATCAGATGGGCGGCTATGGCGACAAGCGCGCGCGCGAGCTCACGGAAGCACTCCGGTCGTGCCTCCAACCCTGATCAAGCGGGGCTGCACCTGTGGCGCGAGTACCGCCACCGGTGACCATCAACGTCTCCGAAGGGCGCGATCCGAGAGTCACCGATCACTTCCTTTCCGGGCCTCGCTTGCGTGTCGCCACGGCGTAAGCGAGGGTGGTCAACGGCACCACGAGGAAGACGACCAAGGGGTGGTAGGCATTCCTCGAGGCCCCGAGCAAAACGAACGCCGAAACCGCCAGGCCCAGAATCGCGAGAGCGCCGGAGGCAGCGATCGCGATCAGCCAGCGGCGGTGTCCTTGCGACGAGGCGCTGGCAAGCCCCACCACAGCCGCCACCACGCATAGAGCTGCACCAAACACTCCTCCAATTCCCGCCATCAATCCGAACAGCAGATCAGCCGGGCCCTGCGGACCACTGGTCGAGGCGGTCGGCGCGGGGACGAGCAGGAAATCGAGGTAAGCACCCACCTGTGCCGCTGCGAGCGCAACGCCGGCCAGGATCGAGACGAGCGCAAGGGCGCGTCTCATCGCGGGCGCCACATGGACCTGAGTGTGGCGGTTGCAAGGCTGTCCGCGTCAGATCCTCCAGGCTGGGGCTAAAATCTCTGACTAAAGTCAGAGATGTCCGACGCGACGGAGGTCCAGCGGGTCAGGTCCTTCAACCGCACCATGGCGGAGCGGATAGGTGCGCTGAACGACCACTTCCTCGGGCGCGGCCGGCCCTACGGCGAATCGCGGCTGCTGTGGGAGATCGGACCGGACGGCACTGAGGTCCGCGACCTGCGGGCCCGGCTCGGACTCGATTCGGGTTACACGAGCCGGGTGCTGCGGTCGCTGGAGAAGGCAGGCCTGATCAGGGTCGACGTCAGCGGCGACGACGGACGCGTGCGCCGCGTGCGCCTCACCGCCGCGGGGCGGCGTGAGCGCGCCGAGCTCGACCGGCGCTCGGACGCCGTCGCCGCGTCGCTGCTCGAGCCGCTGTCAGCCGGCGGCCGAGCGTCGCTGGTGGAGGCGATGGGAGTGGTCGAGCGGCTCTTGCAGGCCTCACTCGTGGAGTTCGTGGTCGAAGACCCGAGCTCGAAGGACGCCCAGTGGTGCCTTCACCAGTACTTCTCCGAGCTGAACCGGCGTTTCGACGCCGGCTTCGACCCCAAGCGCGGCATATCCGCGGATCCGAATGAGCTGGTGGCGCCGCGAGGCGCCTTCGTGATCGCGCGGCTGCGGGGCCGGCCGGTCGGCTGTGGAGCCCTGAAGTATCACGGCCGCGCACCGGCCGAGCTGAAGAGGATGTGGCTGGCGCCGGAGGCGCGCGGGCTTGGCCTGGGGCGCAGGCTGCTGGGTGAGCTCGAGGGCATGGCACGCACGGCCGGCGTCCGCGTGGTCCGGCTGGAGACGAACCGCTCGCTGAAGGAGGCGATCGCGCTCTATCGGAGCAGCGGCTACCGCGAGGTCGCGGCCTTCAACGACGAGCCGTACGCCCACCATTGGTTCGAGAAACGGCTGCTCGTGCGGCGACCAGCGCTTGGACCTTGCACATGACGTCCGTGAACGCGCGGCCTTTAGACGTATGAATCGCCTCATCTCCCGGCTGATCGGGGGTTGGCGCACCGGGCTCTCCGGCCCCGCGTCCAATTTCGCCAACCCAAACCCGCGACCGCCGGCACCCGCGTCCAATTTCGCCAGTCCAATCCCGCGACCGCCGGCACCCGCGCACAACAGTCCCCCGCTGACGCCCGGCAATCACGTCGTTGTGGGATCCGTTCGATTCAACGGACCGGTGTCGGGCGCGCCCGGCTGCACCGCGAGCTCGACGACGACCACCGCGGCCGGTACCGCCCAAACGTTCTCCAAGACGATCGTCGTTTCGTAGCGGGGCGAGACTCACCCCGCGACCGCCGCGGTGTAATGGCTCTCACACTATTAGGCGAATGTCCGTGCCCCAAACGCGCTATGCCCGCAGCGGCGAGGTCAACATCGCCTACCAGGTCGTCGGCAGCGGTCCCATCGATCTGGTCTTCGTGGCGGGCTGGGTCAGCAACATCGACGCGTTCTGGCAGGAGCCGGCCGTCGCTCGCTTCTTCGAGCGGCTCGCGTCCTTCTCACGCCTCATCCTCTTCGACAAGCGCGGCACCGGCCTCTCCGATCGGGTGCCCGAGGATCGCCTACCGACCCTGGAGCAGCGGATGGACGACGTCCGCGCCGTGATGGACGCGGCCGGCTCCGAGCGGGCCGCCCTCTTCGGGGTCTCCGAGGGGGGTCCCATGTGCGTCCTCTTTGCTGCGACGTTTCCGCAGCGCACGTCGGCGCTCGTCATGTACGGCTCCTATGCCAGGCGCATGTGGGCCCCCGACTACCCCTGGGCGCCGGGCCCGGAAGAGCGCGAGCGCTGGTACCAGGCTCTCCAGGCGGGTTGGGCGGAGGGCGCTGACGTCGAGTCCCTGGCGCCCAGCGCCGACCAGCGATTCCGAGAATGGTGGGCGCGCTATCTGCGGATGAGCGCGAGCCCGGGTGCGGCCATCGCCCTGGGTCGCATGAACACGCAGATCGATGTCCGGGCGGTCCTGCCGGCGGTCAAGGTGCCGACCCTCGTCCTGCACCGCTCGGGCGACCGCGACATCGACATCGGCGGGAGTCGCTGGCTTGCGGCTCAGATCGATGGTGCTCGATTCGTGGAGCTCGCCGGCGTGGACCACCTCGCGTTTGTCGGGGACCCCGACGCTCTGCTCGACGGGGTCGAAGAGTTCCTGACCGGGGTCCGTCGGGGGCCGGAGCCGGATCGAGTCCTGGCGACCATCGCCTTCACGGACATCGTGGACTCGACGCGGCGCGCGGCTGACCTGGGCGACCGCGCGTGGCGGGACCTGCTGTCGAAGCATCACCAAACCGTGCGGGGCCTGTTGGAGCGTTTCCGGGGTCGCGAGCTCGACACCGCCGGGGACGGGTTCTGCGCCGCATTCGAAGGACCGGCCCGCGCCATCCGGTGCGCCCAGGCGATAGAGCAGGAGCTCACGCGCCTCGGTCTGGCGGTGCGCGCCGGCATCCACACCGGCGAGTGCGAGGTGTTGGGCGACAAGCTTGCCGGCATCGCGGTTCACATCGCGGCCCGGATCGCGGCCACAGCGGCCGCCGGCGAAATCCGCGTCTCCAGCACTGTGCGCGACCTTGTCTCCGGTTCAGGCATCGATTTCGACGACCTCGGTGCCACAGGTTTCAAGGGAGTGCCCGGCGAGTGGAGGGTGTTCCGGGTCCGCGAGTAGAAAGCCTCTGTTGCGCTGGCATGGCGATGCCCCGCGCCGGGTGATCGCGAGGCACCACGGCCCAGAGATCGATGGCGCTTGACGGCCCGATTGCAATGCATATGCTGCTTCCGTAATGGATCCGAAGCTCGACGCATTGAAGAGGATGCCTCTGTTCTCCCACTGCTCGAGACCGTTGCTGGAGTTCGTCGCCAGCCGGACGGACGAGGTCGACGTCGAGGAAGGACGGACCCTCATCAAGCAGGGTGAGCCTGGGGACACCTTCTACGTGATCCTCGAAGGTGAAGCCGAGGTGGTGATCGACGGCAAGCCTCGGCGCGCACTGGGGCCGGGCGCTTTCTTCGGTGAGATCAGCATGCTCGATCGAGGCCCAGCCACCGCAACGGTCACCGCCAGATCGCGCTGCCGGATGATGATCATGAGCCACGCCCAGTTCCGAGACGCCATCAAGGGCAACCAGCAGCTTCTGACGGACGTGATGACCGCCATGGCCGAGCGCCTGCGCGCGGATTCGATGGAGCGACTTCCCAAGGGCTGACCCCGCCGGCCACGTTGAGGAAGACACCGGGCATGACGCGTGTGTGGCTGTTTGTCCTGGCATCGAGATATCGGCTCCTCCATTGGGGCAGTCCTCAGGTGGCCTCGACCTCGTCCTCTCGAGTCGGGTGCGAGTCTGTGCGACCGCCTCGGCGCCGGGCGGATCCACCAGGTGGTAACCCTCTCGGTTAGTCCCTGTCGAGGGAATCTGATTGCCGTCGAAACACGCGACAGGCCCACGCAAGGCCGCTCGCTGGAGTCGAGCGGTGACCGTGGTCTGGACGGTCATCGCGATTGCCGGCGTTGCATGCTCCTCCTCGACTGCCTCCACGCCGCACCGGCCGCCGGCTACCCCGAGCATTGGCGGCTCTACGACGTCGCCCGACCAATCGCCGCCGGCTCCGAGCGCCAGCCCGGCCGAAGCGGTCGCGCCGCCGGCGACAATGCCGGTGGTCTTCAGCGGCCTGCCGCCGGGCGTCTATCCGACTCATCTCCACTCCGTGTGTAACGGCTCGCAGGCCTTCCACATCGTTGTGTTGCAGAACCTGACTGTTGGATCCGGCGGCTCCGGTTCGATCCAGGTGCCGAGCGGCTACTTCGGCCAGGGCCACTGCGTGATCGTGTACACGTCACCGTCCCTAGCGTCGGTCGCGGCCACACAGACGATTTGAGGTCGGACTGAACCATCCGCGCGCGGCAAAGGACAACCCGCGATTGCCGGCGCCCGCGTTCAATTCCGCCCGTCCAAACCCGCGATCGCCGGCAGGTGCTGGTACGCCGCCTACGCCGGGGGGTGCTCGGACATCCCCGCCTGGGTCGGCAAGGCCGGGCACGAGCTGCTCGAGGTCAGGCCCGACGACGGTTACACGCACTTCGTCGTGCGCAAGGTCAGGTGACCCATGGCGGCTGAAGTTGTCGTGCTCGGCGGCGGGGTGGGCGGCACGGTGTGCGGAACCTGATCTCGAAGAAGGCAAAGGACCGGGCGCATGTCACCGTGGTCGACGCGACCGGACTGTCGTGCCCGCTTCCGATCGTCAAGACGGCCAGGGCCATGAAAGACCTGGCGCCCGGTCAGCTGGTCGAAGTTCTTGCGACCGACCCGGGCTCCGTTCCGGACTTCAAGGCCTGGTCTCAGTCCACGGGCAACTCGCTCGTCGAGTCGAGCCAGGAAGACGGAGTCTTCCGGTTCGTCCTCAGGAAGAAGGAGTTGTGAGATGAGCGTCACGCTTGAAGATCCGCCGGTCGCGAGTGTTGTCGATCGCGTCGCCGAAGAGAAGCCGGACGTGACCGAGAAACTGGTGATCTTCGCCTGGAGCGGCGAGCTCGACAAGATCTGGCCGACCCTCATCCTCGCCACCACTGGGGCCGCGATGGGCAAGCAGACCACGATCTTCTTCACCTTCTGGGGCCTGTTTCCACTGGTCAGGAACGAGGTGCGCCTCACCGGCAAGAACCGGATGCAGAAGATGCTCTCGATGATCAATCGCGGTGGCGACGCGCACATGAAGCTTTCGAAGATGAATTTCGCCGGCGCGGGTCCCGCGATGATGAACCACCTGGCCAACGCAAACCACGCGGCGAGCCCGCACGAGCTCATTGAGATGGCTCGAGACCTGGGCGTCCGCGTGGTCCCGTGCCAGATGACGATGGACATGCTCGGCTTCAAGCGCGACGACCTGATCGACGGCCTCGAGGAGCCCGCCGGAGCGACCACGGCGCTGGCCGGCGCCCAGGGGGCGATCACGCTGTTCATCTGACGATCTCGGCGGACCCGCGAGCGCCCGCGTCCGCCGGTGTCGCGGTGTCCCTCGCCGCCTACGGCACCGCCGTGCAGCCCGGTACTACGTGAGCCGCAACAACGAGACGTGCAGCGCCTGGGTGGGCGGGCTGGGCGAGACCCCGAGCTCCTCGCGGAGCAGAACCTTCAGCTGTTCGTAAACCCGCAGGGCGTCGGCGACGTTTCCCCGATCGGCGAGCGCCCGCATCAGCAATCGATAGCCGGATTCGCGAAACGGCTCCCGCTCGATGAGGGTTCGCGAGGTCCGCTCCGCGGCGGCAAGCTCCACGCCCCCGATTCCAAGCGCCGCGGACGCGTAGCACTCGAGCGCGCGCAGCTCCAGCTCCCGCAGTCTGGCTCGCCGTTCGTTGATCCAGGCGGCCTCTTCCCCGGGCAGCAAGCCCCGGCGGGCGGTGAAGAGGGCGACGAGCGATGGGCCCCATGCCCGCGTCCAGTCGCCGGACGCTACAGCCGACTCGGCGCGGTGGATCGCGTCCACCGCCTGCTCGACATCGATCCGAACGTCGCCGTCGAAGCGCAGGCGATATCCATGGCCCTGCGCGCTCAGGTCCGAGCCCACGGCCCGCCGCAGCTTGGACACCAGCGTCCGCAGCGTTGCCCGGGCATGGTCCGGCGCACCATCGGCCCAGAGCGCCTCGACCAGCTCATCCGGCGTCACATCCCGGGTCCGGTTGAGGACCAGGTAGACGAAGAGCAGGCGACCCAGCCGTCCCGGCAGCAATCCCTCGACCCTGGTGCCGCCGATCTCGATCACGAGCCGGCCGCAAACCTGGACCTTGCCGCCGAGCGGTTTCGACAACGTTTCGTCAACATAGCCGCAACGCTCCGGCCTTACAACGAAGGCGGTCCCGACAGGAGGAACGGCATGGCAAAGCTCATCAACTGCGAATGCGGCTTCGTGGCTCGAGGAGACACCGACGACGAGGTGATCGAGAAGATCCGCGGCCACTTGAAGCAGGATCATCCGGAGCTGGCGGCCAAGGTCACGCGTGACGACCTCCTCGGATGGATCACCGAGGAATAGCACCAGAGGAATGAGCCGGCATGACGCAGTCACAGGTTTCGACTCACCGCCCCCTCCAGTCGTTCGTGGACGGCGACTGGGTCGTCGCGCACCTCGACGACCCGACCGTGCGGATCATCGAGGTCGACGTCACCCCGTCCCGCTATAAGGACGGCCACATCCCCGGCGCCGTTCTATGGAACGTATACGGCGATCTGCACCATCCCGACTATTCGCCGCTCACCAGCGACGAACTCGAGCGGCTGCTGACCAGGTCCGGCATCTCGCCAACATCCGACGTGCTGTTCTACGGCTACGCGCCGTATCTCGGTTTCTGGCTGATGAA
This sequence comes from uncultured Actinomycetes bacterium, assembly GCA_964559855.1. Lineage (GTDB taxonomy): Bacteria > Chloroflexota > Dormibacteria > Dormibacterales > Dormibacteraceae > 40CM-4-65-16. The sequence goes on along the minus strand of CAZLJC010000007.1, from coordinate 33,328 downwards.
GTCGCGCGGCCACCAGCGTGTCCACGTCCTGAACGCGACCCGTGACAGCTGGGTGAGCGAGGGTCGTCCCTGGACGGCGGAGGTTCCCGGTGATCTCCAGTCTTCGTACTCGCTTGCGGCGGGCGACGTGACTGCATTCGCCTCGCTGGATGCGACCCGCGCCGCCATCGGCCGGCCTGGCCAGACGATCGTCGACGTTCGCTCCCAGGCCGAGTACGACGGTGACCGCTTCTGGCCTTCTGGCGCGACAGAGGGGGCGGGTCGAGCCGGGCACATCCCCGGTGCCGTCCACCTGCCGCTCGAGATGCTGCGTGCGGAGGACGGATCGTTCAAGAGCGCCGGCGAGCTGGGCAGGATCCTGGCCGAGAGGGGAATCGACCAGTCGAGCAGCCTGATCACCTACTGCACGGTCGGCGGGCGGGCGGCCGAAGCCTGGTTCGTCCTGACCCAGCTGCTCGGCCGGCAGGACGCTCGCGTGTTCCTCGGCTCGTGGGCGGAGTGGGGGACGCGCCAGGACACGCCGATCGATGCCGAATCCGGCACCGCCGCATCCAGGTGAATCGCCTTTGAAGACGCACGACCTCACCGCGCGCGATCATGGCTGAGCTGATCCCCGCGTCAGACCTGTTCGCGTGCCACGGCCGGGTCGCCCTGGTCACCGGTGCATCGTCTGGTTTCGGCGAGCGCTTCGCTCGCGTCCTCGATCGGGCCGGCGCGCGGGTGATCGTCACCGCGCGGCGGTCGGACCGGCTCGCCGCACTTGTCCGTGAGCTGACGGACGGCAGTTCGTTGCCCGGAGACATCACCGATCCCCTGCATCGTCAAGCGCTCGTCGATGCCATTCGGTCTCGCTACGGCCGGCTCGACATCCTCATCAACAACGCGGGCAACTGCGACGGCGGCCTGATCGAAAGGCAGTCGCTGGACGAGCTGACCGGGATCGTGGACCTCAACCTGGTCGCGGCGCTCGATCTGTGCCGCCTCGCCGCGCCCCTTCTGTTCGCGGCAAAAAACGCGACGGTGATCAACGTCGCGTCGATGTACGGGCTCGTGGCATCGCGAGGGGGAATGGCGGCCTACAACGCGACCAAGGGCGCACTGATCAATCTCACTCGCAACCTCGCCGCCCAGTGGGGCACGCGCGGGGTCAGGGTCAACTCGCTCGCGCCCGGGTTCTTTCCGACCGAGATGACCGGCATGCTCGCCGACAAAGCCTGGGTCGCCACGCTCCGTGAGCGCACGCTCGTCGGCCGCGTACCGGCGATCTCCGAGATCGATGGTCCACTTCTGTTCCTCGCCTCTGACGCATCGAGCTACGTCACGGGGCAGGCCCTGGTGGTGGACGGGGGCTGGACGGCCGTTTGACGCGGTGATGTGATCCGGGCCCTGATGCATCGGCATCAAGGCCGGGGGTGCTCGGCGGCCGGGCGGTGCCAAGATGTGCCCGTGACGGCGGTCATCTCGGTCTCGGCGCTGGTCAAGACCTTCGGCTCGACGCGCGCCCTCGACGGTCTCGACCTGACGGTCGAGCGCGGCGAGGTCTACGGCTTTCTGGGGCCCAATGGTGCCGGGAAGACGACCACGATTCGGGTTCTGCTCGGGTTGCTCCAGGCCGACGGCGGCGAGGTCGTGCTCCTGGGCGGCGACCCGTGGCGCGACGCCGTGTCTCTGCACCGGCGCCTGGCGTACGTGCCTGGTGAGGTGAGCCTCTGGCCGAACCTCACGGGCGGAGAGATCATCGACCTCTTCGGCCGGCTCCGCGGTGACCTGGATCGCCGGCGCCGGGACGAGCTGCTGCACAGGTTCGAGCTCGACCCCACCAAGAGAGCTCGCACCTACTCGAAGGGCAACCGGCAGAAGGTCGCTCTGGTGGCGGCGCTCGCGTCCCGGGCCGAGCTCCTGCTCCTCGACGAGCCGACCTCCGGCCTCGATCCGCTCATGGAGGCCGTGTTCCAGGAGTGCGTTCGCGAAGTCAAGGCGGAGGGCCGCACTGTGCTGCTGTCCAGTCACATCCTGGCCGAGGTCGAGGCGCTGTGCGACAGGCTCAGCATCATCAGGCGCGGCCGCGCAGCCGAGAGTGGAACCCTTGAAGACCTTCGCCACCTGACCCGCACGTCGATCACCGCCGAGACGTCTCGGCCCCCCGATGGTCTGGGCGATATACCAGGCGTTCACGGCCTGCAGGTCGACGGGACACGAGTTCGATTCGAGGTGGAGAGAGATCACCTCGACGCCGCGGTGCGCCGGCTCGCCGACCTGGGGGTCCTTAGCCTGGTCAGCCATCAGCCGACGCTGGAGGAGCTCTTCCTGCGGCATTACGAAACCGAGCTCGCGAAAGACCTCGTGCCGGTGGAGGGCGAGGCGCCGATCAGATCACGTCCGCGCTGATGTCGTCCCTCACCGGAGCTCTGGAGCTCGTTCGCCTGACACTCCGGCGCGACAGGATTCGTATCGCCGTCTGGGTCGCGGCCATCGTGGCCCTGCAGCTGGCCGCCGTTTCCGGCATCAAGGGCTTCTTTCCGACTCAGGCGTCGCTCGATCAGATGGCCGCGGCGACTGAGCACAACGCGGCCGCGATCGCCTTCAACGGAGCCCCGCAGGGGCTGAACAGCGTCGGCGGCGAGGTCGCTTTCAACGTGGGCGCCTTCAGCATGGTTCTGGTCGCGCTCATGAGCCTGCTCATGATCGGCCGGCTCACTCGCGGCGAGGAGGAGGGCGGTCGCGTCGAGCTCATCAGGTCTCTGCCCGTCGGGACCCACGCCCCGACCCTCGCCGCGCTCATCGTGGTGGCGGCAATGAACGTGGCGGTCGGTATCGCCACGACGTTCGTGCTCCTCGTGGAGAACCTCCCGGCGTGGGGATCCGCCGTGTTCGGGGTCTCCTTCGTCCTGGTCGGTCTTGTCTTCGCGGGTGTCGCCCTCGTCGCCGCCCAGGTCACGGACAACACGCGCCTCGTCTACGGGGGCGCGGGAGCCGTCCTTGGCGCCGCGTTCGTCGTCCGCGCGCTCGGCGATATCGGCGACGGCACCGCGTCGTGGTTCTCGCCTATCGGCATCGCCCAGAAGACCAGGCCCTTCGCGGGCGAACGGTGGTGGCCGTTTCTGATCCTGCTGGCGCTGGCCGCGGCCCTCGTCTTCGCGGCCGGCGTCCTGGCGGCCCGCCGGGACCTGGGCGCGGGTTTGATCGCGGCGAGGCCTGGGCCCGCCGCCGCGTCGCCGGCCCTCGGCCGTCCGCTCGGGTTCGCGCTGCGCTTGCAGCGCGGCACCCTCGTGGGATGGGGGATCGGCGCGGTGGCCACCGCGGTCGCCTACGGCTCGATCGGTCCGACAGTGGATTCGTTCGTCGGCCAGAACAAGGCGATTGCCCAGTTGATGGCGCAGGCGACCGGCGCAAGCCTCATCGACTCGTATTTCTCGACCTCGTTCAAGGTGATGGCGCTCGTGGCCGCCGGCTTCGCGATTCAGGCCTCGCTTCGCCTCCGCGCGGAGGAGTCGGCCCAGCACGCTGAATCGCTGCTTGCCACCCCTGTGTCGCGCTGGCGCTGGTCGGCGAGCCACCTCCTGGTCGCGTGGGCGGGGAGCGCTCTCCTCCTCTTCGCCGCGGGCCTGACCACCGGCCTCAGCTACGGGCTTGCCGGCGGGGATATGGCACGGCTCCCGGGTCTGACCGGCGATGCGCTGGCTTACACGCCTGCCCCGTGGCTGATGGCCGGGCTGGCCGCGATGCTGTTCGGCTTGGTGCCGCGAATGTCGGGCGCGGCGTGGGCCGTCCTCGGTGCGTGCTACGTCGTGGCACTGCTCGGCGAGGCGATCAAGATTCCGGCCTGGGTCATCGATCTCTCGCCTTTCGAGCGCGTACCCGCGCTGCCCGCGGCCCATTTCACGGCCGCGCCGCTGGTCGCGATCACCGCGCTGGCTCTCGGTTTCACCGCCGTCGGTCTCACCGCGTTCCGCCGCCGGGACGTGAGGTAGCCGCGGGTAGCCTCCGGCGCGCGGAATTCCGCGCGTTTGGCGCCAGATGCCGCAATCGCGCCAAGTTTTCCGCGCCTCTGGCGCAAGACGCGCCAAATGCTCCCTGGAAAACGGCTCCTTCAGAACCCGATGGCCTCGTCGACCAGGACCACGGTGAAGCGGCCTCTATACCCACCCGGGGTATGATGGGTTCATGCCGGGATACATGAAGGACAAGCGGAACATCCAGACCAGGCTGAATCGCATCGAGGGCCAGGTGCGCGGGATCCAGAAGATGGTGGAGGAGGATCGGTACTGCATCGACGTCCTCACCCAGGTCAACGCGACCAGGGCCGCACTGGAAAGCGTCGCGCTGCTGCTGCTTGCCGACCACACCGAGCACTGCGTGACCGAAGCCATTCGATCCGGTGCCGGCGAGGCCAAGGTCCGCGAGCTCAACGCGGCGGTCGAGCGGCTGGTGAGGAGCTAGCGGGGATTGTTCGTCGTCGATGCGATCCTGCATGCGCTTCAGATCTCCCTCTTCATGCTGTGGGAGGTGCTCTGGCCGCTTGCCCTCGGCTTCCTGCTGTCGGCGATGATCCAGACGGTCGTCTCGAAGCGGGCCGTGGCCGGCGCCCTCGGCCGGCCCGACCTGAAGGGCTTCCTTCTCGCCTGTGGCTTTGGGGCCGCGAGCTCCTCCTGCTCCTACGCGGCCGTCGCCGTGGCCAGGTCGCTCTTCCGCCGGGGAGCCAGCTTCGTGAACGCGATGATCTTCGAGTTCGCCTCCACCAACCTGGTCTTCGAGCTGGGCCTGGTGCTGCTGATCCTTCTGGGCTGGCAGTTCGTAGCGGCCGAGTTCGCCGGCGGCCTTCTCATGGCGGTGCTGCTCTGGATCCTCTTCAAGGTGAGCTTGCGCACGCGCATGGTCGACCAGGCGCGGCGTCAGGCCGAGCGAGGAGTTTTCGGCACCACGCATGAGGCGCACGGCGAGATGGACGTCTCCATCACCGATGGGCCGTTCCTCACACGACTCTTCTCGCCGAGGGCGTTCACCGCCATATCGCAGGCCTTCTACATGGACCTGTACGCGCTGTACACAGACCTCGGTCTGGGCTTCCTGATCGCCGGCGCTCTCGCGGCCTGGGTGCCGAACAGCTGGTGGCAGGCGCTTTTCCTGACGAACCACCCGACCCTGAACGAGTTCTGGGGACCGCTGATCGGCCCCGTGATCTCGATGCTCAGCTTTGTTTGCTCGGTGGGAAACGTGCCGCTCGCCGTCGTCCTCTGGAACGGTGGCATCAGCTTCGGCGGAGTGATCAGCTTCATCTTCGCCGACCTGATCATCCTGCCGATCCTCAACATCTACCGGAAGTACTACGGCGGCCGGACCTGGCTGTACCTGCTGGGAGTCTCCTACGCCGCGATGGCGCTGGCCGGCTTTCTCGTCGGAGGGGCCTTCCAGCTCCTCGGCCTGGCTCCCACAAACCACCACGTCGCAATCTTCGAAACCCGGCCGGCGTGGAACTACACGACCTTTCTCGACATCGCCTTCCTGATCCTGATGGCGGTTCTGGCCTGGCGGTTTGTCACGACCGGGGGCATCGACATGCTGCGCGCCCACGCCCGGCGCCCGCAGCCAGGTGCGGCGCTGGTGCTAGACCCGGTCTGCGGGATGACCATCGACCCCGCGTCCGCGGCCGGGAAGGTCGAATACGCGGGCGACACCTTCTACTTCTGCTCGGCCGGCTGTCGTTCGACCTTTGAGAAGGATCCTGCTCGATTCGCGGCCAGGGCAGCGGCGGCCGAACCCGCCGGCCACTTGGTTCACTCACATGGCATGCCGGCGAGGCAAGGAGGAGTTATGGAACAGCGAGCATCCGCGGTCGATCCGGTTTGCGGGATGACGGTCGACACGGCGACCGCCGAGTACCGCTCGTTCCACGAGGGACAGGCGTATTACTTCTGCTCGGCCGGCTGCAAGGAGGCGTTCGACAAGGACCCAGGCAGGTACGTGAGCGATCAGAAGACTCAGTAGCTGTTACGCGCGGCGGCCGCTGAGTCGGCGAATTCCACGCTTTTTGCGCCAAACGAGCGAAATCCCGCGCGAATTGGGCGCGTTTGGCGGCAAGCGCGCCTAACTCGCCTGCAGGTCGTGCGAGCCGTTCAGCCTAGATCGGTTCCCGACCGCCCACCCGCACGTAGGTCAGCGACAGATCGTCCTCCCACGCGCCGCCGTTTCGCGCCATCTCGCCCTTGTCGACCATTCGGGTTCCGTCCTCGCCCACGGTGAGGGTTCTCCGCTGCGAAAAGTTGGGATCGTCTCGCCACGACTTCAGGACGTTGCCGGACATCGTGACGTCGTACTTGCGCGAGACCCCGCGCTGATCGAAATAGACCATGAAGTACGTCCCTGCCGCGTCGTCGCTGCCGATGATGGCCACGCCGCTCGGTATCTCGGGCTCTTCTATCTCGGAACGCATGATCAGGAACGCGCCGCCTTCATGCCACGCGAACGATGCGCGTCCGTGAAAGCTCTTGCCCGGCACGTGGGGGTGCGTGCCGGTCGTCTGCCACTCGCCGATCAGCGGCTCGAAGGATCTCAAGGCGGGGTTGGGGATCAGAGCTTCCCTGCCGATCGGTGGTGCCATGTCCCGATTATGCCGACGGTGGTCGCCCCACGAGCCAGGTCCAATTCCACGCTTTTTGCGCCAAACGAGCCAAATCCCGCTCGAATTGCGCGCGTTCGGCGCCAGACGCTCCGAAATCGGCGAGGCGAATCAACCCGTCGTGAAAGTCTTGTTGCGCTCGAACTCCGAGACCTCGGCCTGGGCCTCGGCAAAGTAGCTTCCAAGGCCGGCGCGACGCAGCCGGTCGGAGGCGATCTCCGCCTCCTCCGCGGGCCGTACACGCCAGCCGTGGTGGAACACGATCTCCCCTCCGAGCCAGCCACCGGCCGCCACGAGTGCGCCCGCCAGCCCGAGCAGTGGAAGCCGGCGCCTCGGCATGGCTGCGGCGCCAAGGACGCCCAGCACCGCCGCCGAGTTGATCAAACCGTGCACGGTCGAGGTCCGTTGCGCAGGATGTTCGGTCGGCATGGTCAGCCAGTCGATCCAGCCCATCACCCCGGCCGCCGACCCGGCGGCGAATGCGCACCAGGACACAGCGTCGGACAGCTTTCGGAGCGGCTCAGACGGCCGGGCTCGCGAGGCCAGCTCGACCAGAAACGCCGAGGGTATGAGCGTCACGGGCAGGTCGGAGAGCATCGCGTGGAGCGGGTGTCCGAACACCACCGGGTGGCGCGGAAGCTCGAGGGGCGCGGCCATCTAACCGGCGATCCTCACGACGACACCTGGGTCTTGCGCCGACCGCGAAACACCGCCCGCACGACGCGCCCGAACATCCCGAAGGGGCTCGCCGGATAAGCGGTCTCGTTCACGCTGTCGCGAAACAGCGTCAGAGCTATGCGCTCCCTGTTGGGCTCACCTCGAGCCAGCGACTCCGCCATGTGAATCGCCTGCGTCTTCTTCATCGTCGGCGGAAGCGGGGGTTCGTAGGGGTCTGTGACCGCCTCGATGATCACCGGCCCTTCGGTCCTCAGCGCCTCGGCAAGCTGCTGACCGCAAGTCCTGGGATCGTCGATGCGAAAGCCGCGGCCTCCACAGGCCTCCGCGAACTTGACGAAGTCGATGGGGGTCATCTCGACGCCGTATTCCGGATTGCCGAGGAAGACCATCTGCTCCCACTTGATCATTCCCAGCACGTTGTTCTTGAGCACCACGACCTTGACCGGGAGGTGATACTGCACGCAGGTGGCGAACTCCGCCATCAACATCTCGAATCCGCCGTCCCCGACGAAGGCCACGCATTGCCGCTTGGGGTAGGCGACCTGCGCGGCCATGGCGTAGGGCAGGCCGCTCGCCATCGACGCGAGGGTGCCGCTGAGCGAGAAACGCTGTCCGCGCCGGATCTTGATCTCCTGCGCCGCCCAGATCGCGACCGTGCCCGCATCCCCGCTGAGGATCGCGTCGTCGGCGAGCGCCTCGCCGAGCTGCCAGGCCACGACCTCCGGTTTCATCGGCACGGCATCCTGTGTTCCGCGCTCCTCCATGAGGCTCCACCAGTCCCGCGTGGCGCGCTGCGCCTGCTCGAGAAATCCGCGGTCGTCGTTGGCGGGCAGCAGTGGAAGAAGCGCCTGGAGCGTGGCTCGCGCGTCGCCCACCAGGCCCACGTCCGCCGGAACGCGAAGGCCGATCCGGGCCAGGTCGTCGTCGACCTGAACCACGACCGCCTGGCCTGGTTTGGGCAGGAACTCCATGTAGGGGAAGGAGCTGCCGACCATGACCAGCGCGTCGCAGTCGCCCAGGGCCTCCTGGGAGGAGCGCGTGCCGAGCATCCCAAGCCCGCCCGTGACGTAGGGGCTGTCGTCCGGCACGATATCCTTGCCCAGCAGGGGCTTGATGATGGGCGCGGCCAGTAGGTCAGCCATCCTCTCGACGAGGTCGCCGGCATCGCGAGCTCCGTTGCCCGCGATGATCGCCACCCTTTTCTTCCCGCGCAGGATCTCGGCCGCTCGCCGGACCTCCGCCGGGTCCGCAACCCGGATCGTTCGGCGGAGCGGCACAGCGGAATGCCGTGCCGGGTTGTGCTCGGAGCGTTTGTCCTCGTCGACCGTCCATTCCTGGATGTCCAGAGGGAAGGTGATGTGCGCGACGCCGCGCCGCGAGAGCGCGCTGCGCACGGCCAGGTCCACCACGTTGACCACGTGGGCGGGCCCCATGACGCGCTGATTGAAAACGGCGACATCCTGGAACAGGTAGTCCGTATTGACGTCTTGCTGGTAATGCGTTCCGATCAGGTCGTGATAGGTCATGCCCGTGATGGCGAGCACCGGCGCCTGATCGAGCTTGGCGTCGTACAGGCCGTTCAAGAGGTGAATCGCACCAGGGCCTGAGGTCGCCAGGCAGACACCAAGGCGGCCGGTGAACTTCGCGTAAGCGCAGGCCGCGAAAGCCGCGGACTCCTCGTGCCGGACATGGATGAACGTGACGCGGTCACGGTGCTTGCGCAGACCCTCCATCACGCCGTTGATGCCATCGCCCGGCAGTCCGAACACGGTGTCGACGCCGAGTTCGACCAGCCGTTCGACCAGCAGCTCACCGGCCGTCTTGCCGGCCATACGAAGACAACGCCTGACGCGCGTGATAGCCGCGAATCGCGCCGGGTTTGCTCAGCCTGTGTACGTCGCCCGCGAGGATGGGACCGGGCGATCTATGTCCTGCGCCGCGTACGTATGGCAACAGCGGCTGCGGCCGCGAGCGCAAGGCCCGGGATCAACGCGACGCCGAGACGCTCTCTCAGCCTGAAGCGCCGGCGCACGCCGACCTCAGCGCCTGGTTTCGCCCCACGAGCGAGGTCCCGAGCCGGGTGGAATTCCACGCCTTTTGCGCCAAACGCGCCAAATCCCGCGCGAATTGCGCGCGTTCGGCGCCAGACGCGCCCGAAATCACCTCCCGACGCGCCCGAAATCGCCTCCCGACCTACGCACCGCGATCTCTCGTTAGCGCAGCCAAACGCCCGGGCCGCGCTGGCAGAATGTCGCCACGAAAACCTCTGGTCTGAGTACGATCGCGTGGCCGGTTCGATTCGGCCTTCTGGCTCTGCTGCCGGTCGTAGCCCTTGGAGCGGCGTTGGCCTATGAGCTCAACCTCGACGTCCAGCAGCGCTCCCTGGCGACCGCGCGCAGCAGCGCCACCATCATCGCCCAGGTCGGCATTCAACCGTTGCTGGACTCGCAGCAGGTCTTGAACGGCCTGAGCCCTGCCGACGTCGCCCAGATAAACGAGAAGCTTCAGGGCGCGGCGGTGAGCCAGGAGGTCCGCCGGATCAAGGTGTGGAACCGAAAGGGCGTCATCGTCTACTCCGACAACCCCGCCCTGATCGGCCGGACATTAAGGATCGACGACGACCTCCAGAACGCACTCGCCGGGCACGCCAGCGCCAGCATCACCGACGGTCACGACGAAGAGAACTCGGGGGACAACCTGCAGGGCCCGCTGGTCCAGGCCTACGTGCCGCTCCTGTTCAAAGGAGATAGCTCCCCGAGCGGGGCTTTCGAGCTCTATCTGCCGTATGCGCCGGTCCAGGCCGCGATCGACGGCGAGTCGAGGCAGCTGTACGAGCTTCTGGGCGCCGGACTGACCCTGTTCTACCTGGCGATGCTTGGAGTCATGTGGATCGTCGAACGATGGCGACGCCGCCTCATCGATCAGGCGCAGAGCACCGCGCTCGCCAATCTGGCGGTGCTCGAACGACTGAACCTGGTGAAGAGTGATTTCCTGACCCGGATCAGCCATCAGTTTCGAACCGCGCTCGTCGGCATCGAAGGCTTCAGCGAATTCATTCGCGATTCGGAACACCTTGACCTTGACGAAGTGAGATCTTTCGCTTCGGATATCTACACCGACGCGGAACGGCTCGACCGCGCCTTCAGCGATATGGTCGAGCTCGACCAGATGGAGTCCGGGCGGCTGGTCCTCGACATCCATCGGGCGGATCTCAATGAGCTGATCAACTCGGTGGTGGATGAGGTTCGGAAGCAGAGCCCTGAGCATCCTGTGACAACGACCCTGAGCGATGCGATCCCTCCAGTGCCCTGCGATCAGGACAAGGTGCGCCAGGCGCTGTCCATCCTGCTCGGCAACGCCACCAAGTACTCGGCTGCCGGCACTGAGGTGATGGTTACGAGCCGGGTCGACGGCGAGACCGCGCAAGTGTCGGTCAAGGACCACGGTCCCGGTATGCCGGCTCGCTTCCACGCAGGGCTTCTGGCCGGCTCAGATCAGAGCGCGAGCGGGTCGAACGGCGCCGGCGGGACCGGCCTGGGGCTTGCGATCGCTCGCCAGATCGTGGAGCTCCATGGAGGCCGCATCTGGTTCGACACGCACGCGGGAGAGGGCACTGAGTTCCATTTCAGCCTTCCCCTGCGGGCCCGTCCGTCGCGGCAGATGAGAGCGGTGGTCATGTCGGGTTCGCTGGAGCGCTGAGCCGGAACCCGCGGTCGCCGGCAGCCGCGGGCAATTCAGGCGCTCCAAACCCGCAGCCGCCTGCAGGCGCGCCGACCCCATCCCGTTCCAGCCGACCGGCCGCGCCCGAAACTAGGGCGACGGGGGAGCCCCGGCCAGCAGCGTCCGTAGCTGAGCCTCGCTCGGCGCACCCTGAGCTCCCTGCTCGGTGCGGTAGACGCGGCACCTCAGGCCGATCGGCTCATCCCCGGTGGCAAACGGGTCGCGGCCGTCCACCAGGACGGTCGGCGATCCTCTGAACGCCATCTGCTCGGCGCTCTCCGGCGAGTCGACCACCTGGTGGTCCAGGGTCACGTCGGACCTGGACATGCTCTGTAGCACGGTGCGGACGCGTTCGTCGGCGAGCTTCCAGTGTGGGCATCCGTCGAAGTACTGAATCGTGATCTTCCTTGAGTCCATTCTCCGGCTTGCGCAAAGGCGCGATTGTGACGCCGGTCACACTTCCCGGGCGCGCCGGATGAAGCCCGCGCCTGCGTGTTTCCACGCCGCTTTATGCGGCGCTCTTCTTCCTGCCCTCTTCGGCGGCGCCCCGCAGATCCTGGTCGGACAGCAGTCTCCGGTCGGGGTCCGGTCCGCCCTGTGGCCTGAACTTCAGGCCCTCCATGTAAGGGGTCGGCTTCTTGCGCCGGTAGTCGAGGAACTCTTCGGCGTAATGCGCGCGGGCCTGGTCGACTGATCGCTTGCCGGTGATCACGTCATCGGCCAGGTTGAGGGCCAGGAAATTCGCCTCCTCGTCGTGGCAGCGGGCCGAAATCTCACCCCGGGTCCGGTTGACGACGACGCTTCCATCGAACCGGGCGAGGTCGCTGACCTTGTCCGGCGACACGTGCGCCTCGAGGAATGACTCGACCGCGTCTATGTGGGGAGCGGGGAAATTGTGAGGCGTGAAGTCGCGGTAGGCGACCATCCTCTTCCACGGCCCGGGCTTTTCCCACACGAGCATCGAGCCGCACACCTGTTGCGGCGGTCCATATTTCTTGATCACGAGCTCGGCCGCCTCTCGAGACTCTTGTGGCCATCCGGCCATCACTTCATTCGCTTCCATCGACAACCTCCTTGAAATTTGGTCGATCCGGGTCCGGCGACGGGTGGTGTTCACGCAGGCACGCTTCGTAATGCGGTCTGGCCGTAGAGCGTGCGGAGCGGGCCGTACGCCGCGAGCGACGCCGTGATGCTCCGAGCATCCGGCTGGATTCGGAGTGCTCAGTGACGTGGATCACGGTTGATTCCGCCGGGATGCGCGATTTCGAGTTCTACCTATGCAAGAAACACGCGCCGTGGCGGCCAGTACCCTCTGTCACGTCGCGTTTTGGCGCGACGTCAAGGTCGAGAGGATCGAGGGCTGACCCGGCCGCGGATCCTGCTCGCGCCGGGCCCGCCCCCGAACCGCCGATGCCGGCAGCCGCGGGAAATTCCGCGGCCCCGACCCCGCCGTCGCCGGCGTCCGCGGGCAATTCCCGCCGGTCCAGGATCCGGGCACAATGGAGTCACAAATCCGCAAGCCGTGATCCTCCCCAAGAAGCGCGATCCCAGGTTCATCACCCTCCGCCGCGGCGGCACGCTGCTCGATTCCGACCACCGGCTTCTGGCCGTGTGGGCCGCCGATTGCGCAGAGCACGTGCTGCATCTCTTCGAAGAGGTCCGACCTGATGACGAGCGCCCGCGCCTGGCGATCGAGCAAGCACGCGCGTGGGCGCGAGGCGAGATCAAGATGACAGAAGCACGGAATTCGGCCGGCCACGCGAACGCCGCGGCACGAGACCTCACCGGCGCCGCGCGGGAGGCCGCGCACGCGGCCGGTCAAGCCGCCGCAACGCCCCACGTCGCCGCCCACGAGCTCGGCGCCGCGGCCTATGCGATCCGGGCTGCGCGAGCGTCCGCACCGAAGGATGAGCGCGACCAGGCCGGCAGGCTCGAATGCCGGTGGCAGCGCGAACAGCTGCCGGATGCGATCCGGGAGCTCGTCCTCGACGACCAGAGATTGCGCAACGGAATCTGCTGGTCGGCGTTCGACTGCTAGCTGCATCCGGCGGCACGAAAATGGGGATGTGATGCGCACGGTCCCCAGCTCGTCGGACCATCGCGAAACGTTGCGGCGGGTGCGCGACGCGCTCGGGCGCCGCGGCCTGGCCGTGTTCACGGAGATCGATCACGCGGCGGCGGCACGAGAGGCCGGCATGGACCTGCCGGCGGAGGTGGTGGTGGTGTTCGGCAACCGGCGAGCCGGAACGCCCCTGATGCAGGCGGACCCGAGGATCGGAATCGAGCTGCCCCTCCGTTTGCTCGTCTGGACCGCGGACGGGGAGACGATGCTCGGCTACAACGACCCTCGCGAGCTGGCCGGTGTCTACGACGTCGCCACGCACGCTGGGACTCTTGACGCGATGGCTACGTTGCTCGACGCGATCGCGCATGAGGCCGCGGGCACCGGCGGCTGACCGCCAATGGCCAGGTTCCCTGTTGCTAGAGCAACCGCTATTGACTATAGTGAACAATAGTCAATATCTCAGGGAGGCTGGAAGCGATGGGACGGAAAGGGGACGTGCTGGAGAACCCGCGGCGGCGCGAGCGGGTGGAGCTGCTGGAGACAGGGGCCGAGACTGGCGGTAAGCGCCTCACGATGCTGGTCACCCAGCAGCCCACGCCGGCGCGGATGCCGGCGCACTTCCACCCCGAGCAGCTCGAGACCTTCACGATCAAGGCCGGAGCCCTGACCTATGTGCTCGACGGCGCTCCTGCGCGAATCGCGAAGGCGGGGGACACTGTGGCGGTGAAGCCCGGAGTCACCCACCAGTGGTGGAACGACGGGCCCGAAACCGTCGAGATGGTGGGGACGCTGGAGCCGGCGGGCCGGTGGGTCGACTTCATGGAGACCATATACGGCCTCACCAACGAGGGCAAGGTCAGCTCTCGCGGCATCCCGCACCCGCTCCAGATCGCGGTGATCGCCTGGGAGTTTCGCCACGAGTGGGTGCCGGCGGCCATGCCGCGGCCGGCTCGGATGCTGGTCCTTCCGGTGGCCGCGGCGATCGGGCGCATTCTTGGCTACCGGCCCACCTACCCGCGCTACAGCGAGCATGCCTCAGCGCTCTCGTCCGTATAACTCTCCGGTCAGGTCTCGACAGGCCGAGGCGACGCGCGAGGCCATCCTGACCGCCGCGCGCCGGCTGTTCGCGGAGGTCGGATACCAGGCGACGACGATGGAGGGCATCGCCGCGGCCGCCGAGGTGTCGGTCCCCACCGTCTACGCCACCTTCAAGTCGAAGCAGGGCATCCTGGCGGCCCTGGTGCGCGGCGCGGTGGGCGACCCGGGGATCCGGCGCCAGGCGGCTCAGGTCGACGCCGAGACCGACCCCCTGCGGCGGCTGCGCAGAGCTGCCCACGTGGTCCGGCTCGCGAACGAGGCGGAAAGCGAGCTGCTGGACGTCCTCTGGCAGGCGGGGTCAGGCAACGCGGAGCTGCTGGAGGCGTGGCGGCAGATGCACGCCAACCGCCACGCCCGCCTCTCGACGGTCTTCGGCCCGATCCTTTCGAAGGCGAGCAGCCGCCGCTTCGTCGACATCGCCTGGGCCCTGGCCAGCCCCGAGATCTACCGGCTCCTGGTCGACGAACGGGGCTGGACGCCCCGGCAGTTCGACGAGTGGCTCGGCGACTCGCTGGTCGCGCTCTACCAGCAGAGGTAGAGCGCAGGAAGCGCCAGGCCCTGTTCCGGCTGACCCCGCTCTGACCCGCCTTACAGTTGAGCGGGTGAAAATCACCCCCGCCCGCCCGCCCGTCGCCTCCCCGAGGCCGAAGGAGCTGGAGGCCGGCGGCGATCGCCGGATCGACCCCTATTACTGGCTCCGCGAGCGGGACAACCCCGAGGTCCTCGCGTATCTCGAGGCCGAGAACTCCTACGCCGACGCCGTGATGACGGAGTCGGCCGGCCTCCAGGCGCGGCTGTACGCCGAAATCCGGGGTCGGGTCCAGGAGACCGACTTCTCCGCTCCCGTCCTCTACAAGGGCTGGTGGACGTACACCCGAACCGTCGAAGGGCTCGACTACGAGATCTACTGCCGGCGCCGGGGCTCGATGGAGGCGCCGGAGCAGGTGATGCTCGACGCCAACGCGCTGGCCCGCGGGCACGAGTACCTCGAGGTCGGCTACGCCGACCGCAGCCCCGACGAGACGCTGCTCGCCTACGCCGTCGACTACAACGGATCGGAGCTGCACGAGCTCCGCTTCCGCGACCTGGCGAGCGGGGAGGACCTGCCGGACGTGATCGAGGACGTCTACTACGGCGCCGCCTGGTCGGGGGACGGCACGACCTTCTTCTATGTCAGGACCGACCCCGCGGTCCGGCCCTACCAGGTCTGGCGTCACCGGCTGGGGAGCGCGGACGACGTGCTCGTGTACCAGGAGGACGACGAGCGCTTCGAGGTCTCGGTCGAGCTGTCCAAGAGCGAGCGCTACATCTTCATCACGTCGTCAAGCCAGGTGACGAGCGACGTCCGCTACCTGCTGAACGACGAGCCCGAAGGCACGCCCCGGCTGATCGAGCCCAGGCGCGACGGCATCGAGTACTCGGTCGACCACCAGGGCGACCGCTTCCTCATCCTCACCGACGACGGCGCGCGCAACTTCCGCCTCATGGCCGCCCCGGTGGCGAGCCCGGGCCGTGCATCCTGGTCGGAGGTCGTGCCCGAGCGTCCCGGGGTCCGGCTCAACTCGATCGACGTGCACCGCCGCCACGTCGTGCTCGGCCAGCGCTCGGACGCGATGCAGCGGCTCGAGGTGCTCGACGTGGAGCGCGGGGAGCTGCACGTCGTCGCCCAGCCCGACGCCTCCTACACCGCCTACCCGGGCGGTAACCCCGACTACGACTCGAGCGTGATGCGCTTTTTCTACACGTCGCTCAACGCGCCATGGTCGGCCGTCGACTACGACATGGACGCGCGCACGCGGACCATCGTCAAGGAGCAGCCGGTGCGCGGCGGCTACGACCGGGCCGACTACGTCACAGAGCGCCTGTGGGCGACCGCGGCCGATGGCGTGAGCGTGCCCATCTCGCTCGTCCACCGGCGAGGCCTCGCGCTCGACGGGTCGAACCCCGCGCTCCTCTACGGCTACGGCGCGTACGAGCTCTCGAACGACCCCATGTTCGACCCCGTGCGGCTGAGCCTGCTGGACCGCGGCTTCGTCTACGCCATCGCCCACGTGCGCGGTGGGGGAGAGCTCGGTCGGGAGTGGTACGAGGACGGCAAGTTCTTGCGCAAGCGCAACACGTTCGGGGACTTCATCGCGTGCGCCGAGCACCTCGTGCAGCAGGGTTTCACGAACCCGGGCAAGCTCGCCATCCGCGGCCGCAGCGCGGGTGGATTGCTGATCGGCGCCGTCATCAACGAGCGTCCCGACCTGTTCGCCTGCGCTGTGGCGCAGGTGCCGTTCGTCGACGCGCTCACGACCATGCTCGACGACAAGCTTCCGCTCACCGTCAACGAGTACGAGGAGTGGGGCAACCCGAACGAGCCGGCGTTCTACGCGTACCTGAAGGGCTACTCGCCTTACGACAACGTGCGCGCCGTCGAGTACCCGGCCCTGCTCGTGACCGCGGGCATGAACGACCCCCGCGTCTCGTACTGGGAGCCGGCGAAATGGGTGGCGAAGCTGCGCGCCGTGGCCACCACGCGCGGCCCTGTCCTGCTCAAGACCCAGATGGGAGCCGGCCACTCCGGGCCCTCCGGGCGCTACGAGTCCTGGCGGGAGGAGGCCCTTGTCATGGCCTTCATGCTCGAGCAGCTGGGGCTTGACTCCGGCTCCGGGGCCGGGTAGTCTAGGTTTCCTTCCACACCCATCCGGGTGTGTCCATCTTTGCGAAAGGAGCGGCCGCATGGCAGGCATCGACAAGACCCGCTTTGCCCTCACGGGCGAAGCGTGCCTGCTCACGACCGCACATTGATGCTGGTCTCATAGCGAAGAACTAGAACCCAGAAGTCAAGCGAGGACCGTGCGGTCGTTGGGCACCGCCACGGTCCTTTTTGTTTTTGCCGGCTCGAGTTTCTGAGGTAAGCGATGACCAGCGCAGTCGAGATACAGGGAATCAGCAAGACGTTTCGGCGCCGCGAGCGCGAATCCGGCTCGCCCTGGTGGAAGCGCGACTGGAAGGACAGGGTCGCCCTGCACGAGCTCGACCTCACGCTCGAGGCCGGCAGCGTCACCGGCATCCTCGGGCCCAACGGAAGCGGCAAGTCGACGCTCATCCGCATCCTCGGCACGCTCCTCACCCCTGACACCGGCAAGGCGTCGGTGTTCGGCTGGGACGTCGTGGGCGAGCCGCTCTCCGTGCGCCGGCACATCAACCGCGTGTCCGTCGAGGCGGCGTTCTTCAAGGAGCTGAGCCCCTGGGAGAACATGCTGTACGCCGCGCGGCTGTACGGCGGGGGCGGGGGGGACACGCGCCGCCAGGTGGTCGAGATCCTCGACCGGCTCGGCCTCCCCCTCGAGGTGATCGACCAGCCGATGAAGCAGCTCTCGCGCGGCCAGCAGCAGAAGGTGGCGATCGCGCGCAGCTTCCTGTGCGCGCCCTCGCTGCTGCTCATGGACGAGCCGACCACCGGCCTCGACCCGCGCTCGAAGCGGGAGGTGCAGGCCGTGCTGGAGGCGCTGCGCAAGGAGCGGGAGATCACGGTCCTGCTCTGCACGCACGATATGGACGAGGCGGCGGCGCTCTGCGACCGCGTCCTGATGATGGACGGCGGTCGCGTGCTCGCGGACGGCACTCCGTCGGAGCTGTCGCGGCTCCACGGCGGGTCCTCGCTCGAGGACGTCTTCATGCACCTGACGGGCAAGGCCTTCGCGGACGAGCCCGAGGAAGCGGAGGTCGAGGCGTGAGCGCGGGCCTGCGCAGAGGCGAGCTCAACGCGCTGGTCGGCTTCGCCGAGCGGCAGCTCCACGTCGTCCGGCGCTACTGGGTCTGGGAGATCGTCTGGCTTTTCTACAGCCTGGTCAGCGTCCTGTCGATCGGCTTCCTGGCCTCCGGGCTGGGCGACCTCGGGGCGCCCGCGGGCGCCTTCGACCTCCGCCGCGCGCAGCTGTACCTGCTGGTCGGGGCGCTGCTGTGGGGCTACCTGTCGCTGGTCTTCATGGAGGCGGCCTATGCCATCTCGTGGGAGCGGTGGGAGGGGACGATCGAGTACACGTTCATGGCGCCGGTGCACCGCGTCACCCACCTGATGGGAATCTGCCTCTTCGCCATCGGGTACGGCCTGGCCCGCACGCTCGTGGTGCTGATCATCGCGACCGCGATGTTCAAGCTCGACTTCTCCCACGCCGACTTCGTGGCGGCGACCGCCATCCTGGCGGCCACCACGGCGCCCCTGATCGGCCTCAGCGTCTTCACCGCGGTCCTGCCCCTGCTCTCGCCGCAGAAGGGGGAGCAGATGTCGGTGGCGATCCAGGGCTTCCTCCTGCTGGTCTCGGGCGTGTACTACCCCCTGAGCGTGCTGCCCGAGCCGATGCGGATCGCCGGCGCCGCCAGCCCGCTGACCTACGCCCTGCAGGGCATGCGGGAGAGCCTGCTCGACGGTGCGGGCCTGCGCCGCGAGCTGCCCACGATCGGCCTCCTGCTGGCCATGGGCGCGGTGATGATCCCGGCGGCCGTCCTGGTCTTCGGCTGGGCGGAACGGCGGGCCAAGCGGCTCGGACTGCTCAAGCGCAGCGGGTAAAGCAAAGTAAGCAACGGGCGGTAGCGCGAGCCGGGCCGCACCAAACTGATGTTCGCGACTATCACCTTTATCTACGCCATCTAGGGCCTGCCAATCAGGCAGGCACAAGATCTAGGGCTCCAACGCCGCATGCCCTGCCGGCACCTTCTACATCTGGTGGTAAAGGTATTGACAGACTGACGGTGCGTTGTTACTGTCTGCGGCGAATCGCGGTGATCAGTGGGGAGAAGTGGTGAACAACGCAAACGTCCAGCCCTACGTCGCACCCTACGTCCAAGTAAGGCACGCCATACACCTCCTCTACGCCACTTCTCCCCGCAGCCGCGATGGGGGTGAGGAGGCCGGCCCCGACGGGCTCGGCCTCAACCACCGCTTCGACAAGCACGGGAACCGGATGCCACTCGAGCTCCACGGCTGCGGCTGCAGCCTTTGCGCCCGCAGCGAGCGGCGGCGGCTCCATTACTGGGAAGCCAGGTGAGTGTTTACCGGGGCGCATCGGGTGAAGGTCGACGACAAGGGCCGTCTGGCCGTCCCGGCGTCCTTCCGCAAGCAGCTGCCGGAGGGCAGCTACGTGTCGGTGAGCCAGGACAACGTGCTGGCCATCTATCCGCCGGACCTCTGGAGCGCGCTGGCCGACCAGCTCCGCAGCCCTCTGCCGGGCCCGGACCAGCGAGCGCTGGCCCGCACGCTCTACTCGATGTCCGACCCCTTCGAGCCGGATGGACAGGGCAGGATCAGCCTTCAGCCGGAACAGCGCCGGCTGGCGGAGATCGAGACTCCGTCTACCGTGATGGTCATTGGGACCGGATCGCGGGTCGAAATCTGGCCCGAGGCGCGATGGGACAGCTACAGCGCAGACGCGCAGCCTCGCTTCACCGAGTTCGCTGACAGGGTCATCTCCACGCATTAGCCGTCACGTCCCAGCACTTTCACAAGAGCTAATAGAGCTGCTCCAGCCCCGAGGGGGGGCGGTCGCGATCGACTGCACCCTCGGGCAGGCGGGCCACGCCCGCCAGATCCTGGAGAGGATCACACCTGGCGGCCGGCTGCTCGGGATCGACCGCGATCCCGCCGCGGTAGAAGCCGCCCGGGAATCGCTGCGCGACTTCGGACCGTCCGCGGTCGCCGTCCACGGCCGTTTCTCCGACCTCGAGCGCATCGCGGCCGCGAACGGCTTTCAGCCCGCCGACCTGATCCTCTTCGACTTCGGTCTCTCCAGCACCCAGATCGACGACCCGGAACGCGGATTCAGCTTCCGCGCCGACGGACCGCTGGACATGCGGATGGATCGCGACTCGACACCGACCGCGGCCGCCGTGGTCAACGAAACGGATGTAACCGAGCTCGAGCGCATCATTCGCGAGTACGGCGATGAACGTTGGGCCCGCCGGATCGCGCAGTTCGTGGTGGCGCGGCGCCCGCTCCGCGTCACCCGCGATCTGGCCCAGGCCGTCGAGGCGGCGGTCCCCCGCGGGACCTGGCCGCGCGATATCCACGTCGCGACCCGGACGTTTCAGGCGATCCGGATCGCGGTCAACGACGAGCTGGCGGAGATCGAGGCAGGACTCAGAGCAGCACTTTCGACACTAAAGCCCGGTGGTCGTATGGCGACGATTAGCTTCCATTCCCTGGAAGACCGATTGGTCAAGTCATTCTTCAACGTCGAGTCCAAAGACTGCATCTGCCCACCCCAGCAGCCAGTCTGCACCTGCGGCCACCGGGCATCCCTTCGCATCGTGACCCGTCATCCCGTGCGGCCCACCGACGAAGAGGTGGCCGCCAACCCCCGCGCCCGCTCCGCCCGCCTCCGGGTCGCGGAAAAGCTGTAGAGGCCGGATCAACCAAAACCCCCTCCAAGTCCCAGCGGCTGGCCTACCCCTCCGGCCGCTGGGCAATTTCATCTTCAGAGAGGTCTGCTTGACATCAACCCGAATACTGGCTCGACGGCGCCTGGGCGCGACCGGCGCCGTGCCGCACGTCACCGCCCCTCCACGGCGGCGACGGCGCACGCCCGGCTTCGTCCAGGTGGCCGGCTCGCTGGCCGCGGACCGGCTGCAGCAGAGCGTGCTCGGCCACGCCTACCTGGGCCTGGGCGCCGTCGTGATCGCGCTGCTCTTCTACCTCGCCATCGCGGCGCAGATCACGCAGTCGTCCTATGACATCGCCCGGCTCCAGAGCCAGCAGCGCCAGCTGATCGCCGACCAGGACCAGCTCCGCTACCAGGAGGTCACGATGCACGCGCCCGCGCAGGTGCAGCAGCAGGCCGCGCGGAGTGGTATGCAGCGTGTCGTGCCCTCGACCTTCGTCAACGGGCGGCCCGTCGCCATCGACCTCACGGCCCCGGTCGGGGCGGGCGCGACGGACACGACCCCGCGGTGGATGCGCGCGGTGGCCGCCGTCGTGGACACGGTGGGGGGCACGCGCGACGTGCTGGCGGCGAACAAGTAGCTTGAGCGAGGCCCCCACGTACTCGGAGGCCGCGCCTTGAGCACGTGGAGTCCCCAGAAGAGGTCGCTGCGGGTCGCGCGCCCCGGCCGCGTCGAACGGGTCGGCTCGGCGCGGTTGCGCATCCTGTCCATGATCGTCATCGCGCTGACGCTCGCGGGGATGGTGTGGTCGCGCCTCATCTACTGGCAGGTCTCCGAGCACGGGCTCCTGACGACCGCGGCCCAGCAGCAGTACCGCGAGCTGGTCGAGCTCGCGCCCATGCGCGGCGCCATCTTCGACCGCAACCTGACGCAGCTCGTCGTCAACACCACGGTCTACTCGGCGTTCGTCTCGCCGGACCAGATCACCCCGAGCGAGCGCGAGCAGGTCGCGCACGGCCTCGCGACGGTGCTCGGGGTGGACGAGACCTCGGTCATGACGACACTGCAGTCCAACGCCAAGTTCGCCTACATCGCGCGCCGCTTCCCGCAGCAGAAGGCGGACGCACTGCGCCTGCTCAAGCTGCCCGGCGTCGGCCTGGAGCAGGAGACGCAGCGCTCGTACCTGCCCGGCATCGAGCCAGGCTCCTCGCTGGCCGCCAACCTGCTCGGCTTCGTGGACTGGAACGGCGCCGGCAACTACGGCATCGAGGGCAAGTACCAGGCCGCGCTCGCGGGCACGCCCGGCTACATCTCGAGCTACCGCGACCTCGCCAACAACGAGATCGTGCTGGGGTCGCACACGCACAAGGACCCGGTGAACGGCCAGGACGTCGTCCTGACCGTCGACGCGGGCGTCCAGTACGCCGCCGAGCAGGTCCTCGCGGAGGGAGTGAAGCGCGACAACGCCGAGAGCGGAAGCGTCCTGATCATGGACCCGCAGACCGGGGGCATCGTCGCGTGGGCCGACTACCCGAGCTACAACGCGAACTCCTTCAACCACACCGACCCCGCGGCCTTCAAGGACAACGTGCTCAGCTACGTCTACGAGCCGGGCTCCGTGATGAAGGTCGTCACCCTGTCCGGCGCGCTCAACGCCGGCGCCATCACGCCGGGCACGGTGATCAGCGACCCCGGGTACCTGAACGTGGGCGGCTACCGGATCTACGACTGGGATCGGCGCAACCACGGCAACATCGACTACACGAAGGTGCTCGAGAGCTCGCTCAACGTCGGGGCGATGAAGGCCATGCAGGCCGAGGGCCACGACGCCTTCTACAAGAACCTCACCGCCTTCGGGCTGACCCAGCCGAGCGGGATCGACGTGGCGGGCGAGAACTTCATCCCGCCGCCCTCGGCCTCGCAGATGGCGGACTCGCAGTACGCGACCGCGTCATTCGGCCAGGGCATCGACGTCAACATGGTCCAGATGCTGGCCGCGATCAACGTGATCGCCAACGGCGGCAAGTACGCGCCTCCACACGTGGTCGACCGGGTGGGCACGCGCGTCAACCCGGTCGAGCTCCAGCCGCAGCGCCAGGTCATCAGCCCCGCGGCGGACGCGCAGATGACCTGGATGATGGAGCAGGTCGTGCAGCACGGCTCGGGCTGGACCTCGCGCGTCCACGGCTTCGAGCTGGACCAGGCAGGCAAGACCGGCACGGCGCAGATCCCGGTCAACGGCAAGTACACCTCCGACGTGTGGACTTCCTTCGTCGGCTTCCTGCCGGCGCAGCATCCGCGGTTCACGATGCTGGTCGTCGTGCGCAAGCCGCACTACCCGGGCGCGGACCGCGACTGGACCCTCAACGACGGCTACATGACCGCCGAGCCGATCTGGCAGAAGATCGCGCAGACCATGGTCGTCGACTGGCACATAACGCCCGACCGCTGATTCCGTTCTCATATACGTAAATGAGACTGAGTCTCCTCGAGATCCTCGAGGTGACCGGGGGCGGTGAGGTGGGCGGGACACAGGTGGGCGAGACCTTCTCGACCTATCACACCGACTCTCGGGAGGTGAAGCAGGGTGGCGTCTTCTTTGCGCTGCGCGGCGCGGAGATGGACGGCCGGCGCTTCGTGGGCGACGCCATCTCGCGGGGTGCGGCCGCCGTGATCGTCGAGCGCAAGACCGACATCCCGAGCGGCATCGTCGAGGTGGTCGTGCCCGATACGTGGAAGGCGCTGAACTCGGTCGCGGCCTACGCGCTCGACCGCGTGCACCCGCTCGTCGTCGGCGTGACGGGCAGCAACGGGAAGACCTCGACGAAGGAGATGGTCGCCGCGGTGCTGGGCAAGAAGTCCCAGGTCCTGCGCACCCAGGGCAACCTCAACACCGAGACGGGAGTGCCGCTCACGATCCTGAACCTCGAGCCCCATCACACCGCGCTGGTCCTCGAGATGGGGCTGCAGAAGCCCGGCGATATCGGGATGCTCGCCGCCCTGGCCAGGCCGGCGATCGGCATCGTCACGAACGTCGGCGTGGTCCACATCGAGTTCTTCGACTCCCGCGAGCAGCTCGCTCGATCCAAGGGCGAGCTCGTGGCCGCGCTGCCCGAGGACGGGCTCGCCGTGCTCAACGCCGACAACGAGTTCTTTCCGCTGCTGGCGCAGATGACGCCGGCCCGCATCGCGAGCTTCGGGGCCGACCGAGGCGACTACCGCGTCGAGGATTACCGCGTGGCGCCCGGGGGCGGGGGCGAGTTCACCGTGCGCGGCGTCCGCGTTCGCCTGCGGCTTCCCGGCCGGCACCAGGCGCTGAACGCCGCCGCGGCCCTGGCCGCCGGCGAGTTCGCGGGCGTTTCGCTCGCCGAGGGCGCCGAGGCCCTGGCCGCGGTGGAGGTCGACCACCGCCTCCAGGACGTGCCGGCGCCGGGCGGCTTCTCGGTCGTCGACGACGCGTACAACGCGAGCCCCGAATCCATGCTGGCCGCCTTCGAGACCATGCGCGAGACGCCGCACGACGGCCGGCTCCTCGCGGTGCTGGGCGAGATGCGGGAGCTCGGCGACCTGGCGGAGGAGGCTCACCGCCGCGTCGGCCGCCGCGCGGCCGAGGTGTTCGACGCGGTCTGCGTCGTCGACGCGGGGGGCCGGTCCCAGACGCTGGCCGAGGCGGCGCACGCGGAGCTCGCGGCCGATCGTGCCGCCGCCGTCCGGTGGGTGCGCGAGCACGTGCGGCCCGGCGACCGGGTGCTGGTCAAGGCGTCGCGTGGGGTGCGGCTCGACGAGGTGGTGCGGGAGCTGACCTCAGCTTGATCCTCGACCTCGTCACGTTCGCCGCCGCCCTGGCGGTGGGAGCCGTCCTCTATCCGCCCTTCATCCGCCTCCTGCGCCGGATCAAGTCCGGCCAGGTGATCCAGGAGGAGCTGCCCGAGACGCACCAGCGCAAGGCCGGCACGCCGACCGGAGGCGGCATCCTGTTCGCCGCGCTGGCGGTGCTGGGCGGCCTGCTCGCCACCGCCGCCGGCCACCCGGGAGCGCTCCCGGTCTCGGCCGGCCTGGTCGCGGGCGGGTTGATCGGATTCGCCGACGACCGCAGCAAGCTGCGAGTGGGGACGCGTGGCATCCCCGCCCGCCTGAAGCTGCCGCTCCAGCTCGTGCTGGCGCTGCCGGTGGCGTGGCTGGCCGCGGTCCACGGCGCGCCCCAGCATCTCCTCCCGGCCACGCCCTGGGTCGTGTTTCCGCTGGCCGTGCTCGCGCTCGCCGGCACCGCCAACGCCGTGAACATCACCGACGGCATGGACGGCCTGGCCGCGGGCCTGTCGATCATCGCCGCGGGCGCGTTCGCGCTCCTCATCCCCGGCGCGCCCGGGGGCGAGAAGGCGGTGGCGATGACGCTGTGCGGCGCCCTGGGCGCGTTCCTCGTTTACAACCGCCATCCCGCGCGCGTCTTCATGGGCGACACGGGGTCGCTCGCCATCGGCTTCGCGCTCGCGGCGATGGCGATCCAGCAGGGTTTTCTCCTCCTGCTGCCGATCGTCGGTCTGGTGTTTGTGCTGGAGACCCTGTCTGTCATCATTCAGGTGGCCTACTTCAAGGCCACGGGCGGCCGGCGCGTCTTTCCTATGACCCCGATCCACTACACGTTCCACCACGAGGGTTGGTCTGAGAACCGCATCGCGCTCACGTTCTGGGCGGCGGGTCTTGTCTGCGCGGTCGCCGCGATCGCTCTCGTGCGCCTGACCGGTTGAGGGCCCTGGTCGTCGGGGCGGCGCGCAGCGGCGTCGCGTTGGCGACTCATCTCGTGGGGGCGGGTGACTCCGTCCTCGTCGTCGACCGCAAGCCCGAACCCGAGCTCCGCGACGCGCTGGCCCAGATGCCAAGCGGCGTCGACCTGCACCTCGGCGGATACGACCGCTCGGTGCTCGAGGGGATCGACGTCGTGTACGCGAGCCCGGGCGTCCCGTGGGACGCGCCCTTCCTCGACGAGGCGCGCGCGCGGTGGATCCGCGTGTCCAGCGAGATCGAGCTCTTCCTCGAGCTGTGTCGCGGCACGGTGGTCGGCATCACCGGCACCAACGGCAAGACCACCACGACCGCGCTGACGGGCGAGGTGCTGGCGGCGGGGAAGAGGCCGGTGGTGGTCGGCGGCAACATCGGCGACACGGTGCTCGACCGGGTGGAGGAGATCACACCGGAGCACTGGGTCGTGCTCGAGCTGTCGAGCTTTCAGCTGGAATCCGTCGCGCGGCCGCGGCTGCACGTCGGCGTGATCCTGAACATCACGCCCGACCACCTCGACCGCCACGGCACGCTCGAGCGCTACGTCGAGATGAAGGCGAAGGCGATCGAGTTCGCGACGCCGGACGACTTCGCCGTGCTCAACGGCAAGGACCCGCTGGTGCGCCCTCTCGCCTCCCGGACGAAGGCGAAGGTGGTGTGGTTCGACCAGCAGCGCTCGCTGCCGCCGATGCCGCTCCCCGGCGTGCACAACATGCAGAACGCGCTCGCCGCAGCCGCGGTCGGCCGCATCGCCGGCCTCTCCGACGAGGCGATCAACGGTGCCGTCCGCTCCTTCAAAGGCGTGGAGCACCGGCTCGAGCTGGTCGGCGAGTGGGCGGATGTGCGCTGGTACAACGACTCCAAAGCCACCAACCCCGACGCCGGCCGCGTCGCGCTCAGGGCGTTCGCCGGCGCCCCGGTCGTACTGATCGCGGGCGGTTACGGAGGAGGTTTCGACCTGGGTCCCTGGACCGCCGACGTCCTGGCCTCCACCGAGGCGGTGATCCTGATCGGCCAGAGCGCCGCCGAGCTGGCCGGCGCGCTGAAGGACCACCCGCACGCCGTCCGCGCAGACACGCTTGAGGAGGCGGTCGCGACGGCGGCGAGCCTGGCCCGGCCGGGCGGGGTGGTGCTGCTCAGCCCCGCCTACAAGAGCTTCGACATGTTCAAGGACTTCGAGGACCGCGGCAACCAGTTCAAGGCGCTCGTGCGGAGGCGGTTCGAGGAATGAGCGCGCGTGCGGCCGAGCGGCCGCAGCCCGACCGCTGGCTCCTGTTCACCACCGTCCTTCTATGTGCGGGCGGCCTGGTGATGGTGACCAGCGCCAGCGTCGCCTTCGCCTACACCCAGCACCAGTCCGCCTTCTATTACGCCGAGCGCCAGGCCGCCTGGCTCGTCATCGGGTTCGCGGCGCTGTTCGTCGTTTCGCGGATCGACTACCGCAAGCTCCGGCCGCTGGCCCCGGCGGGTGCCGTCGCCGCCGCCCTGCTGATGCTGCTCGTCCTCGTGCCGCACATCGGCGTTTCGATCAACGGGGCGCGGCGCTGGTTCGAAGCCGGGCCTCTCGGCACGTTCCAACCCTCGGAGCTGGGAAAGCTGGCCTTCGCCGTGTTCATCGCCCACTGGATCGACCGCAACTCGGCCCACATGGGCGACTTCAACCGCGTGCTGGTGCCCTTCGCGGCGATGCTGGCCGGCGCCCTCGCCGTCCTCATGCTCCAGCGCGACCTGGGCACGGCCATGGTCATGGTCGGAATCTTCGTCAGCGCGTACTGGGCGGGCGGCGGACGGCTGCGCCACGTGATCCTGCTCCTGGCCGTTCTCGGCCTCGCCTTCGTCGCGCTCACGCTGCTTGAGCCGTACCGATTCGCGCGCCTCTCCGCGTTTAAGAATCCGTGGGCCGATCCGCTCGGGGCAGGTTTCCAGGCGACGCAGTCGCTCTACGGCCTGGCGTCGGGGGGCCTGTTTGGCGTGGGGATCGGCCACTCGATCGAGAAGTACGGCTGGCTGCCCGAGGCCCACACCGACTTCATCTTCGCGATCGTCGGAGAGGAGACGGGGCTGCTCGGGACGACGCTGGTGATGCTCGGCTTCCTCGTGTTCGGCCTGCGCGGCTACCGGGCCTCGCTGCGCGCCCCCGATCGGTTCGGCATGGCGCTGGCGGCCTCGATCACGACCTGGATCACCTTCGAGGCCCTGCTCAACATGGCGACCGTGACCAACACCCTTCCGGTCACGGGCGTCCCGCTGCCGTTCTTCAGCTACGGTGGCACCGCGCTGGCGACGACTCTGACCGCCGTCGGCGTCCTTTTGAGCATCGCCCGCCACGGGTCGGGGTCCGCACTCCGCAACAATCGAGGTTCCGATGAGGCTTTTGATCGCTGGCGGCGGGACCGGAGGGCACCTGTATCCGGCGCTCGCCGTCGCGCGGGCGTTCCGCGCTGAGGAGCCTGATGGCGCGCTGCTGCTGGTGGGTCGCCGGGGCGGGCCCGAGGAGCGCCTGGTCCCGGCCGCCGGGTTCGACCTGGAGGCGGTCTCGATCCGCGGGCTCGACCGCGACGCCCCGTGGAAGAATGCGGCGCTCCCGTTCCTGGTCCCCGCGGCGTTCGGCGCCGCCCTCCGGATCCTGGACCGCTACCGCCCGGACGTCGTGCTCGGGATGGGCGGCTACGTGATGGCCCCCGCCGTCTGGGCGGCGCGCAGGCGGCGCATACCTTATGTGTTGCACGAGAAGGACGTGAGGCCGGGCCTGGCGACGCGCTGGTTCGCGGCCGGCGCCGCCGCCGTCTGCACCACCCTGCCCGGCACAGAGGCGATGCTCCCCGGACGTCGCGTCATCCAGACCGGCGTCCCGCTCCGCCCCGGCTTCGATCCCCGCGTGCCGCAGGCGCCGCCGCGGCGGCTGCTCATCACCGGCGGCAGCCAGGGGGCGCGCCGGCTCAACGAGGCCACGTGGGGCGCGCTCGAGCGGCTGACCGCGATCTTCGAGGAGGTGGTCCACGTCGCGGGCGAGCAGGGTGCCGCGGGGATCGCCGCGAACGCGCGCCCCGGCTACCGCGGGCTCGCCTTCGTGGACGGGATGGCCGAGCTCATGCGCGAGGCCGACCTGGTCGTCAGCCGGGCCGGGGTCGGCACCATCGCCGAGGCGACATCGGTCGGCCTGCCGATGATCCTGGTCCCCGGCACATTTGGCGGGGGGCACCAGGAGCAGAATGCGGCCGCCCTGGTCGAGGCGGGCGCGGCCGTGCGCATCGGCGATGCCGAGCTCACGCCCGACACGCTGGTCAGCGCGATCCAGTCGCTCGACGCGGCCCGGCTCGGCGCCATGGCCAGGGCCTCGGCGGCGGCCGGGCGGCGGGACGCGGCGGAGCGGGTGCTGAAGGTCCTGCACGAGGTCGCCCGGCGATGAAGGTCCACCTGATGGGGGCTGGCGGCGCGGGCGTATCGGCCCTCGCGCGCGTCTTCCTGGAGCGGGGCGACGAGGTGACCGGCTGCGACCTCAAGGAGTCCGACACCACCGTCGAGCTCGAGGAGGCCGGCGTCCGCATCCTGCTCGGCCACCACGAGGAGCACGTCCTGGGCCAGGACCTGCTCGTGTACAGCGGGGCGATCAAGCGCTCGCCCGAGCTCGACGCGGCGCGGATGATGGGCCTGCGCGTGCTCAGCCGCGCCGAGATGCTGGCCCAGCTGATCAACGAGGGCGACTCCATCGCGGTCGCCGGCACGGCCGGCAAGACCACGGTCACCCACATGGTCGGGCACATCCTGGTCGCCGCCGGCTACGACCCGACCGTCCTCGTCGGCGACGGCTCGAGCGCCCGCGCCGGCCACTCCGAGTGGCTCGTCGCCGAGACCGATGAGTCGGACGGCACCCTCACCCTCCACCACCCGCGGCGCGCCATCGTGACCAACATCGAGCTCGACCATCCCGACCACTTCCGTGACGTCAGCGCCGTGCGCGACCTGTTCCAGTGGTTCATCGAGGGGCTGCCGGAATCGGGCCTGGCGGTGCTGTGCGCGGACGACGACCTCGCTCGCGAGCTGAGGCCCAGGGCGCGCAAGGTCACGTACGGCTTCCGCCACGACGCCACGTACCGCACCGAGCCGGTGCGGCCCTTTCCCATCCATCGCGGGCTCGACCTGCTCGGCCACATCGACCTGAGGCAGCCGGGCCGCCACAACATCCAGAACGCCACTGGCGCGGCGGCGCTCGCCCTGGAGCTGGGCATCGAGTTCGACGTGGTCGCGCGAGCGCTGGCGACCTTTCCGGGCGCCCACCGACGGATGGAGTTCCTCGGGACGTTCCAGGGCGCGGCGGTCTACGACGACTACGCGCATCACCCGACCAAGGTCCGGGCCGCGATCCAGGCGGCGCGCGAGCTGCGCCACCGCCGCCTCATCGTCGTCTTTCAGCCCCACCGCTTCTCCCGCCTGAGCGCGCTGATGCACGATTTCGCCCGCTCCTTCGAGGGCGCGGACCGGGTCTACGTCCTGGACGTGTACAGCGCCGGCGAGGAGAACACGTTCGGCGTGCAGGCCGCCGACCTCGCGCACCAGATCCCGCGGGCCGTCTACGCCGGCGACTTCACGACCGCGCGTGAGGCGCTCCAGGAGATCGTCGGTCCGGACGATCTCCTGCTCCTGATGGGCGCCGGCGATATCAAGAAGTTGGGCGATGAGCTGGCGCACAAGATCTAGCCTCGCGTGGCTGCGCTCCCTTCCCGGGGTAAGGGAGGACGAGCCGCTCAGCTCGCGCACCTCCTTCGGCATCGGCGGGCCGGCGGAGTTCTTTGTCGAGGCCTCTCGCGTCGACGCGATCGAGCGCGCCCTGGACGGCTGCCAGGAGCGCGGCATCCGTCACCTGCTGCTGGGCGCCGGGACCAACCTCCTGATCGCCGACGCGGGCGTGGAGGGCCTGGTGCTGCGCGTGGTCAACCGCGACCACGCGATCGACGGGACTCGCATCCACGCCGCCGCCGGGCTGAAGATGATGCGCCTCGCGCGGATCGCGGCCGACGCCGACCTCCGCGGCTTCGAGTTCGCCATCGGCGTCCCCGGAACGGTGGGCGGCGCGGTGTACCAGAACGCCGGGTGCTGGGGGAAGGAGCTGCGCGAGGTCCTCGTCGACGCCGACGGCTATGTCAGCGGCGAGGGCGCGCGCCGGTGGACTCCCGCCGACCTGCAGCTCGGCTACCGCACCTCGGCGCTGCGCGACGGGCCGCTGCGCGGCGCGCTCGTCACCGGCGCCACGATCCAGCTCGAGCGCGGCGATGGGGAGGAGGCTCGGCGCACCATGGCCAAGCTCACCGCCGAACGCAACGAGACCCAGCCCATCAAGACCAAGAACTGCGGAAGCGTCTTCAAGAACCCGCCCGGCGACTCGGCCGGCCGCCTGGTCCAGGCGGGAGGCCTGAAGGGCCTGCGCCAGGGCGCGGCCGTGGTCTCGACGCTGCACGGCAACTTCATCGTCAACGAGGGGGGCGCGAAGGCGAGCGACGTGCGCAAGCTCATCGAGCGCGTCCAGCTCGAGGTCAAGCGCCGCTTCGGCACGGAACTCGAGCCCGAGGTCGAGTTCGTCGGCCGGTGGAAGCAGCAAAGGTGAGGATCGCCGTTTTGCGCGGAGGCAAGTCGGCCGAGCGGGACGTCTCGCTGCGCTCCGGCGCCCAGGTGGCAAAGGCCCTCGAGTCGCGCGGCCACGACGTCACGCCGGTCGACCTCGACCTCTCCACCTGGGACACGCTCCGGGACGGCCGCTTCGACTGCGTGTTCAACGCGCTGCACGGGCGGCTGGGCGAGGACGGGACAGTGCAGGGCATGCTCGAGCTGCTCGGCCTGCCCTACACGGGATCGGGCGTGCTCGCCTCGGCGCTCTGCATGGACAAGTCGCGCTCCGGCAAGGTCATGTCCGGCGCCGGCCTGCACGTCCCGGAGTTCGAGGAGCTCGAGGTCAAGGAGGGCGTGCCGGCCGCCCTGGTCGAGCGCATCGCGGAGCACTACGGGTTTCCCGTCGTCATCAAGCCCGTCCGCGAAGGCTCGACGATCGGCCTGACCATCGCCACCGACGCCGATATGATCGCCTCCGGCCTGGTGCTCGCCGGCCGCTACGACCGCCGCGTCCTGGTCCAGCGCTTCGTCGCCGGCACCGAGATCACGATCGGCGTCCTCGCCACCCCCGAGCTCCTCGTCCTGCCGACGCTCGAGATCGTCAGCGACAACCCCGTCTACGACTACGACGCCAAGTACACCGCTGGCAAGTCGCACCACATCATCCCCGCGCGCATCCCCGAGGCCTCGCGCGACGCCGCCCAGTCCGCCGCCGGCCGCGCCTTCATCGAGCTCGGCTGCTCCGGCATGGGCCGGGTCGACGTCATCGTCGACCAGGCGGGAATCCCCTGGCTGCTGGAGGTCAACACCGTGCCCGGCATGACCGAGCTCTCTCTTCTTCCCGACGCCGCACGCGCCGCCGGCATCCCCTTCGACGAGCTGTGCCAGCGCCTCGTGGACCATGCCGTCGGTCGCCACCGCCACCACGTGGGTCCCACCACCTCGTGATGAAGTTCAGCTTCCGCCGCGGCGGCTCGACCCCCTCCCGCGCGCCCTGGCCCGAGGACCTCGAGCGCACCGAGCCCCTGCAGGGCCGCCCGTGGGTCCGCCCCGAGGGCCCGCGCCCCCGCACCCGCCGGCGCCCCCGCCGCACCGTCGACTCCCTCGGCTGGCGCGCTCTCGCCCTGGGCATCGCCCTCCTGGAGATCGCCGCCCTGGGCTGGTTGTGGTCCGGGCAGGCGCTCGGCGTGCACTCGATCCAGGTCACCGGCGCCCGCCACCTGACCGCCGCGCAGGTCGCCCAGATCGCAGGCGTCACGCCCCGCTCGTCCGTGATCTCCATCGACGCCGAAGGCGCCCAGAAGCGCCTCCTCGACCAGGTCTGGATCCGCACCGCCGAAGTCGATCCCCAGCTTCCCGGCCGCGTTCTCATCAAGGTCACGGAGTGGCAGCCGGTCGCGGTCTATCACTCGGGCGCCTCGAAGAAGGCCTTCTATCTCAGCGACCAGTCGATCATCCTCGGCCCGGCGACCCCCGCCCCCGCCGTCTCGGCCGCCACCGCCGCCACCCCCGCCGCCCTTCTCGCGGTGCAGGGTCCCGCCGGCCCCGACCCGCGTCCCGGCGACCGCCCCCTCGACTCCCAGCTCCTCACCGCCCTGGTCAACATCCAGCGCGGCCTCCCCTCGCTCATCGGGCAGCAGGTTTCCGGGTTCATCTTCGATTCCTGCGGCGACCTGACCATGGTGGCGAAGCCGGGCTGGAAGGTCTACTTCGGCCGGGTGCTCACCCCCGAGGAGTTCGCCGGCCTCCGCGACAAGCTCGCCGCCCTCCAGGCCATCGCCGGCCACGGCAACGTCGATTACTCCTCCACCGACCTCGAATATGTCAACGTCATGAACCCTTCCGAGCCCGCCGTGGGCCTGAAATCCCGCGAACCCGCCCCGGCCTCCCCGACCCCAGGCGCCACGCCCGCGCCTCCTTCGCCCTCGCCGCCCCCCTCGCCATGCAAGTAATCGTCGTCGCGATCCTGTTCGCCATCCTGGGCGTGATCCTGGGCATCCTCTCGCCGGTCACGATCCCGATCACCTACGCCCGCTACACCGCCGTCGCCCTCCTCGCGGCCCTCGACTCCATCTTCGGCGCCTTCAAGGCGTACATCGCCGGCACCTTCGAACCCCGCGTCTTCTTCAGCGGGCTCATCACCAACATGACCCTCGCCGGCGGCCTCACCTATTTCGGCGACAAGCTGGGCGTCGACCTGTCGATCGCCGCCATCGTCGCCTTCGGCGTCCGCATCTTCAACAACCTCGGAGCGATCCGCAGGCACTATCTCTAGCCAGAGTCGGGGACGCGCGGTGGAGGATCTCCGAAGGGGCTGCTCACCCGCTTAGTCAGGGCCGCGAGATGATCCGAAGGTCACGGTGGGCGCGACAGTCACCAGCTCTCCGTCATCGCCTTTGACG
>CAZLJC010000006.1:76475-100143 GCA_964559855.1 uncultured Actinomycetes bacterium | reverse complement strand
CTAGTTCGCGCGGAACGGCGCGGAGCGAACGAGCCACGCGGCGGCCGAGAGGGCCGCCGCGCGAGATGAACGCTAGGCCGTGCGGATCGGTTCCCGCCGCACCAGATGCAGGATCGCGACCAGGATGCAGGCGCCGACCAGTGCCACGATGAAGGAGATCACGAGCCCCGTCGGCTGCGTGCCGAAGATCAACGAGAAGACAAAACCGCCGAGGAACGCCCCGACGATGCCGACGACGATGTCCCAGATGATCCCGTAGCCGTGGCCGCTCATGATCTTGCCGGCCAGCCAGCCGGCGATGGCCCCCAGGATGATGAACCCGATCAGATGCATGCTCCGAACCTCCAAATATTTCGTCCCGCGCAGGATGCGACTTCAAACGAATAACCCGGCGCGGGCCCGGACTACCCGCCGGAGCTAACCTGGCCCCGTGGTGCGGGTGAGCGCAGCTACCACGGCAGGCGGCTGGGTCTGCCAGGTCGACTTGGAGCACGCGGGCGAGCAAACCAGCCATCAGGTCACCGTCTCCCGACGTGACCTCGAGCGCTGGGGCGGCGGTGATGTGGTCGAGCTCGTGGAGCGCAGCTTCGATTTCCTGCTCGAGCGCGAGCGGCCGGAGTCGATCCTCCGGCGCTTCGACCTGTCGGTGATCGAGCGCTACTTCCCCGAGTACTGGAGCGAGCTCGGCGGCGCCGAAGGTCGATGAGCCGGGAGGATGGCTCGTGCGGCAGACTGGGCGCGACTTCAATCTCGCGTCACAAATGCCTCCTACCGTCCCTACGATGAATCGGGACATGGCTCCGCCGATCCTGGTCGTCGACGACGACCGGAAGATCGTGTCCCTGGTCAGGACGTATCTCGAGCGCGAAGGCTTCCGGGTGCTGACCGCGGCCGACGGCAGGGAGGCGCTGGACGCGTTCCGCGAGTTCCATCCGGGCCTGATCGTGCTCGACGTGATGCTGCCCGAACTCGACGGCCTGGCGTTGCTGAGGATCGTCCGCGAGAGCTCTTCCGTGCCGATCGTCATGCTGTCGGCGCGCGGAAGCGTGGCCGATCGAGTGCTGGGGATCCACGAAGGGGCGGACGACTACCTCGCCAAGCCCTTCTCGCCCGCCGAGCTGGTGGTGCGGGTGAAGGCGGTGCTGCGGCGGACCCAGGACGGGGGCGCCGCGGCCGGCCCGCGTGGCCTGCTGCATCACGGGGACCTGGACATCGACCTCGACCGCCTCGAGGTGCGGCGGGGTTCACAGGCCCTGTCTCTCACGCCGGCCGAGTTCCGGCTGCTCGTGGCGCTGGTCGAAGCGCGCGGGCGCGTGCTCACGCGGCAGGCGCTGCTCGACGCGCTGTACGGGCATTCGCAGGGCGACTCGCTCGAGCGCACCGTCGACGTGCACATCGGACGGTTGCGGGACAAGCTCGGGGAGGATGTCGCGAACCCGCGCTACATCACGACGGTGCGCAGCGCCGGGTATCGCGCGGCCGGATGAGGTTGACGAGGGCGCTCAGGCGGCGCTCGCTGGCGTTCGCGCTGACCGCGGTCTCGGCCGGCGTCGCGCTCATCGCGATCGCGGTGATCGCTGTCGGCGTCCTGGTCGTGGCACAGGCCACCTTCGACCAGCTGATGGTCAAGGCCGGCACGCCCGCGTCCCAGGCGCAGGCCATGTTCGACCACGGAGTGGTCGAGATCTTCGTCGCCGCCGTGCTCATCGCGATAGTGGTCAGCGTGGCGCTGGCCGCGCTCTTCGCGATGGGCGTGGCCAGCCCCCTGCGCCATATGGCCGCGGCCGCGGAGCGCATCGCCGGCGGTGACTATGACGCGCGCGTGCCGCGCGCCGGACCGGAGGAGCTGGCGTCGCTTGCCGACTCCTTCAACCGAATGGCCAGCAGCCTGGCCCAGCAGCAGCGTGAGCGCAGCGAGTTCATCGTCAACGCCGCCCACGAGCTGCGCACCCCGCTGACCAATCTCCAGGGCTACCTCGAGGCCATGCGCGACGGCGTCATCGCGCCCTCGCCCGAGCAGTTCCGCTCGCTGCACGAGGAGGCCGAGCGGCTGGTCCGCCTCTCCCGATCGCTCGACGCGCTGGCCGACAACGACCGCGCCGATCGAGTGCTGCTCCCCGAGGACGTGGACCTCGCTCAGGCCGTCGGCTCGGCGTACGAGCTGGTGCGGCCGGCCTTCGACGCCCGCCGCATCCGCGTCGAGCTCGCCCTGCCGCCGGGTCTCGCCGTCCGCGCCGAGCCGGATGGGCTCGCGCAGATCCTGTCGAACCTCCTCCAGAACGCATCGCGCTACACGCCTGAAGACGGCACGGCCTGGGTGCGCGCGGAAAGTGCCCGGTCATGGGTGACGGTGTCCATCGGCAACTCCGGGGAACCGATCCCAGCGGACGACGTGGCGCATCTGTTCGAGCGGTTCTACCGGGTCGAGAAGTCGCGCGATGCAGCTCGGGGCGGCGCGGGGATCGGGCTTGCGATCGTGAAGCAGCTGGTCGAGGCGTCGGGAGGCAGGGTCGGGGTCGAGTCGCTGGACCACACGACGAGGTTCTGGTTCACGCTGCCGGCGGCCTGAAGGCCCCCGGTCTCGAAACTCGATTGCTTCGTTCGTGTCGTTCGCGTGAAGTCTCGTCACCGGCCCTCAACATCACTCCCGCAGCCTCCAGCGCGTAATCCGTCACGCGAAAGGAGGCAATTCGATGAAGCGACTGTTTCGGTGGTTCGGCTTCGCCGCCGCGCTCGCGGCCGGCGCGTTGACCGCGGTCGTACCGGCCCAGGCGTCGGCCGGCGAGGGCGACGGCGCAGGCGCGGTCTTCGTTCAGACCAACGACCTGGAGGGGAACGCGATCGTCGCGTACCACCGCCACGGCGACGGCACCCTGACGTGGCTCGCGACGTATCCCACCGCCGGGCTGGGCGGGCGACAGGCAGGTGCGGGATCGGACCCGATCGCCTCACAGGGCTCCCTCGTGGGCGTGCCCGGCTCCGACCTGCTGCTGGCGGTCAACGCCGGCAGCGCGACGATCACCGTCTTCCGCATGCAGGGCGACCGGCTAGAGCGCCTGCAGGTGCTGCCGTCGGGGGGTCCGTTCCCCAGCTCAATCGCCGTCCACGACAACCTGGTGTACGTCCTCGACGCCGGCGGCGACGGCTACGTCAACGGATTCCGGGTCGGCGAGGGTGGCCTCGAGCAGATCCCCGGCTCGACCCGCGCGCTCGGCCTGGCCAACGCGCCAGATCCGTTCTTCCTCAGCTCTCCCGCGCAGGTCGGCTTCACCCCGAGCGGCAGGCACCTCATCGTCACGACCAAGACCCACGGCACCGTGGACGTCTTCTCGATGAGCAACGGGGTCCCGTCAGCCGCCCCGGTCAAGAACCCGGCCGGGCCCGTGCCCTTCGCGTTCGGCTTCGACGGACAGGGACGGATGATCCTCAACTTCGCCGGCACCAGCTCGCTCGAGACGTTCACCGTGAACGCCGACGACACGATCACCCCGGCGGGCGCGCCCGTAAGCGACACCCAGGCCGCGCTGTGCTGGGTCACCGGCGCCCGCGGCTACCAGTACGCGTCGAACACCGCCACCAATGACGTCAGCCAGTTCCGCGTCAACGAGGATGGAAGCGTGACGCTGGTGCGCGCCATCGCCGCTTCAGGCATCCCCGGCGCTACGGACTCCGCGGCCGCCGGCGGCGCCTACCTTTACGTCCAGAGCGGGCTCGACGGCTCGATCCACGCGTTTCGGACCGACGCGAGCGGGGCTCTGACGGCGATCCAGGACGTGGCCGTGCCCGACGGCGACGACCAGGAGGGGATCGTCGCGGCGTAACCCGTACGGCTGTCCCCAGAGACCGGAAAAATGAGCGACGGGCCGCGCGTGCGGCCCGCCGCGTTCCGGCTGGGGGGCCGTTGATTTCTGTTCTTCAGGCGGCGGCCTGCGCCAGCTTGGGGGCGAGGCGCTCGAGCTTGCGCGCCGTCGACACCTCCTGCTCCCGGTTCTCAGTCAGCAGCTTGACCGCCTTGCGCAGCTTCAGCATCTGGGCGCCGTCGATCAGGTCGGTGTACGACACCATCTCGTAGTGCTCCGCCTTGGTCGCGCCGCCGGCTATCATGGCGTCGCGGATCTCGTCGCTCGCCGCCTCCTCCATGACCTTGGAGGCCTCTTCGACCAGTCCCTTGGCGCCCGAGCATTCCTGCCGCTCAGGGCTCTGACCGATCTCCTCGAACACCTGCTCGAGGCGCTGGATCTGCTCCTCGGTCTGCTCGATGTGCTCCTCGAGCATGGCCTGCAGCTTTTCGCTCGTGGCCCGCTGGCGCATCAGCTGCATCCCGTCCAGGAAACGATGCTCCGCGTCATACATGTCCGCGAGCTCGTGGACGAACTTCTCTTTCGCATTCGTGATCGGCATGGTTTCTCCTCCCGCAGGGTGATGGCTCTCATCTAGGCAACGCAGCTTGCGCGGGCCATACCGACCCGCGGAGCTTCACACTTCTATGCCGTCGTCGGCCGCTTGCGGGGCAGCCGGAAACGCATCCCGGCCCGCTCGATCACCACCGGCTCGCCCCGCCAGCCCTTCCAGACCGCCGCGATCAGGACCGACGCGATGCCGGCGCAGGGCACGGCGAAGAGGGCCCCCACCACGCCGCCGAGGTCGGCGCCGATCACGATCGCCAGCAGCGCCGCCACCGGGTGCAGGCCCACGGCGCCTCCGGTGATACGGGGCGCGAGCACGTTGTTCTCGATCACCTGCATCACGACGAAGAAGATGATCACGTAGATCACGAGGGGGAATGGCTCGGTGAGGCTGATCATGACGGCGGGCAGCGAAGCCAGGATCGGCCCCACCATGGGGATGAGCTCGAAGAAGAAAGCAAGGACGCCGATGAGGATGGGATACCGCACGCCGAGCGCCCATGAGCCCGCGCCGGCCGACACTCCGATGATCGCCGCCATGGTGAGCTGCCCCCGGATGTAGGCACCGAGCACCTGGCTGACGGTGTCCTGCACGAACCGGACCTTGTCCCGCTGCTCGTTCGGGAACAGGCGCGTCACCAGGAGCGCCATGCGCTGGCCGTCGACCATGAACCAGAAGCCCAGCACCAGCACCAGCGCGGCGTCGACCAGTCCCCCGGCGACCGTGGCGAGCACCTGGAGCGCGCTGGAGAAAGCCGTCTGGGCGAAGCTGCGCGCCGAGCCGCCCAGGTCGATGCCCCAGACGGGGGAGTAACTGTTCAGCTGGTCGAGATAGGACGGCAGCCGGGTGGCCAGCGTCTCGGCCTGCTGAAGCGCGGGCGGTCCGAGGACGAGGAGGGCTGCGGTGATCAGGGCCAGGGCAGCGGCATAGATCAGGATCGCCGCGAGGGCGCGGGGCAGCATCCGCTCCGCCCGGTGGAGGGCGGGCTCGAGCAGGTACGCCAGCACCAGGGCGAGGAGGACGACCACGACGATGTGGAAGATCCTTCCGACCACCTGGCTCGCCACCCACAGGAAGGCCACCGCGGTCAGCGCGACGAAGCACTGGTCGCGGAGGCGTGCCCAGTCGATCCCTCTCATCCGCTACTGGGATAACGCCCCGCCCACGCGTTGTGGAAAAGGTGGCACTGGAAGAGCGCGCTCCCAACGAGGCCCCCGATCCGCAGAAGTGCGAGCAGCTGGCCGAATGGGCGGCCGGCCGCCGTTTCGAGGACATCTCGCCGGATCAGGTTCCATATCTCAAGACCCTGGTGCTCGACACGCTCGGCTGCGCGATCGGGGCGCTTGACCACCAGCCGGTCCGAGCGGCGCGAAGCCTCACGGTCGACCTCGGCGGCTCGGCCTGGTGCACCCTGGCCGGCGGCGGCAGGAGCTCACCGGACCGGGCCACGTTCTTCAACGGCGCCTGCATCCGCTACCTCGACTTCATGGACATCGCGATGATCCCAGGCCAGAGCTTCCATCCCTCCGATAACTTCGCGGCCGCCCTGGCGGCGGCCGAGATGGCGGGCGCATCCGGCCGGCAGCTCCTCACCGCGCTCGCGGTCGCGTATCAGGTGCAAACCCGCTTCAGCGACCGCGCGCCCCTGCAGGAGAAGGGCTTCGACCATGTCACGCACCTGGCGTTCTCCGTGCCCGCAGCCTGCATCAGCGCCCTCGGCCTCGACCGCCGGGCGGGCGGCAACGCGATAGCGATGTGCGGCTCCGCGATCAACGCCCTGTGGCTCATCCGCACGGCGCGGGTGTCGGGGTGGAAGGGCTTTGCGTCGGCGCAGGCGGCGATGGCCTGCGTTCACATGACGCTGCTTTCGACGCGCGGCCTGACCGGTCCGCTCAACCTTATGGAGGGCCCCGAAGGGTGGGAGGACGTGATCGGGGACCGCGTCGAGGTCGACTGGAAGAGCGAACCGCTCGACGCGTTCACCCGCAGCTCGATCAAGCGCTACAACGCCGAAGGCCACACGCAGTCGGCGCTCGAGTGCCTGCTCGACCTTCGCGCCGAGCACGGAATCGAGCCCCGCGATGTTTCGCGCGTCGAGGTGGACACCTTCAAGCAGGTGCACAACATCGTCGGCGGCGGTCAGGCCGGCGACCGCAGCGCAGCATGGTCGAAGGAGCAGGCCGACCATTCGCTTCCCTACCTCTGCGCGGTGGCCCTGCTCGATGGCGACGTTTGGCCGGACCAGTTGACGGACGAGCGGGTGCGGCGCGACGACGTTCAGGACCTGATGCGGAGGGTCTGGGTGCGGCAGCGCGAAGAGCTCAGCCTTCGCTATCCGAACGAGATGCCTTCGCGCGTGACAGTCCTGCTGCGTGACGGCCACGAGCACACCGGCGAGAAGGTTGACTTCCACGGTTTCTGGCGCACGCGACCGCTCGGCTGGGATGACGCGATTGGCAAGTTCGAGCGGCTGGCCTCCCCAGGGCTCGACGCGAAGCTACGGCGGGAGATTCCCGAGGCGGTGTGGGCGCTGGACGAGATTCCGGTGTCGGAGCTGTGCGAGCTCCTGGGCCGTGCCGGCGCTGGACGAGCCGCGGCCGGCGCTTAGCTAGACTGCCCGCCGTGGCGGGACGGTTCAACGGCTGGAAGGGCGATTTTCGGGGCTACTTCCTCGGCCTGCGCGCCAACAACAGCAAGGCGTACTTCGATGCTCACCGCAAGCAGTACGAGGAGGCCGTCAAGGCGCCCATGGTGGCGCTGCTGGCCGACCTCGAGCCGGAGTTCGGTCCCGCGCGCAGGGTTTCGCGGCCCAACCGCGACCTGCGGTTCTCAGCCGACAAGTCGCCGTACAAGCTCAACATCTACGCCGACGGTCCGGGCGGTTATGTTGCGCTCGACGCCGACGGCCTGGTCGCGGCCGGCGGCCTGTACATGGTCGACGGGGAACGTCTGCGCAGGATGCGCGAGGCCATCGCTTCGGACCGCTCGGGCCCGGAGCTCGCGCGGATCGTCGACGCCCTGCGTCAAAAGGGCTACCTGGTCGAGGGGCAAGAGCTGAAGCGCGTGCCGCCTCCGTATCCGCAGGACCACCCGCGCGGCGCGCTGCTGCGGCACAAGCGGCTGATCTATTTCAAGCGCTGGCCGGTGGAACGGTGGATCGCTACGCCAGAGGCGCGGGAGCGAGTGGCGCAGGTGTGGCGCGACGGCGCCGAACTCAACGCCTGGCTGGCGAAGATCGCGGGTTAGCCGCCCTGCATCTCCGCGAGGAGGCGGGCAGCCTCTCGCGCATTGGTCGTCCCGTAATTGGAGAAGCAGTTGTTGAAGATCGCGTGGGTTTGCTTCGTCTGCCTGGCGACGGCGGCGATCTTCGGCGTCCAGTCCGCCAGCTCGTCCTCGTCATAGAGGTAGCGGAAGCGCTCGGACGGCGGGATGTCCTTCTTCTCCCAGTTTTCCCGGTTGCGGCCGTGAAAGCGAAAGACGGCGAGCTCTTCCGAGGTGGGCACGACCACGGGCGGCACCGAGCTCTTGAAGCCCTGCGGCTCGTCCACCGCGACGTAGGGGATCTTGTTGTCCTGGAGGAAGCGCACAGTGCGCTCCGCGTTCTTCTCGTTGAACCAGCTGCCGTGGCGGAACTCGACCGCGATCGGCAGCCGCAGACGCTCGCGCGTCTCCAGGATGAGCTCGCGCGCCTCGTTCGACGGAAAGACCCACTTCGGAAACTGCACGAACACCGCGCCGAGCTTGCCGGCCGCGGTCAGAGGATCGAGCGCATCGCGGAACTGCTCGTACACGGCATCAAGCAGCTCGCCAGGCAGGTCCTTGCGGTAAACGCGTCGCTTTTCCGCGAGCTCGCCGGGCAGCTCCTGCTTCAACGCGCGCGGAAGCCGCGACACCTCGGTGGGCTGGCCGGTCATGAGAGCGTGCGCCTTGACGTCGAACACGAAGTCCTTCGGAGTCCGCTCGACCCACGACTCGGCCGTGCGCTTCACCGGCAGCGCGTAATACGTCGAGTCGACCTCGACGACCGGGAACTGGCTCGCGTAGTGCCGCAGCCTCTCCTCGGCGGTCGAAGCGCCTGCTGGATAGAAGACGCCGGGCGCGGTCATCGTCGGATCGGTCCAGCTCGCCGTGCCGAACCTCGCCTCGCCGTGAGCAACGTGGAGGGGGGAGCGCGCGGCGTCCCCGGCCTCTTCGCCGCGCTCCTTGGCCTCGGCGATGCCCGGGTCGTGACGATCGGTCTGTGGCATGCCGCGCTCTAGGCCAGCCACTCGGTGTCGAACCGCGGGCTCAGGTGGATGTCGATCTGGCGCAAAGTCGACCGGCCCGAGTTGACGAACGCGTGCGGCTGGTTCGCGTCCACGATCGCGATCTCCCCGGCCTCCACCTCGCGTCGCATCTCTCCGTCGTCGAACGTCGCGCTGCCTTCGAGCACGATCAGGAGCTCGACATAGGGATGGCGGTGCAGCCGCGGGCCTTCGCCGGGCGCCGCGTCTACGAACAGCACGCAGGCGCCCACGCCGCCGAATCGCTCACCGACGAGGTCGCGCGAGATCACGTCCCTGGGCAGCTCGGCCTGGCTCACAAAGCGGATGCCCATCCCGGCCGATCTTAGTTCGGGCGCCTGTGTGCGTTGTGTAAGCGTGGGGATCTCGCTCCGGCCGGCCAACCTCAAGCGCTATCGAGACATCGCGGCCTTGCTGCTGAAGTACGGCGGCAGCGATGCGGTCCGGGGTGCCGGACTGGAGGACGCCGTCGACGGGCCGGTCCCGCGCGACCCCGAAAGCGAGTCCAGGGAACGGGCCAAAGCGAGCTCACTCGCGGCCGACCTCGAGCGCCTTGGGCCCACCTTCATCAAGCTCGGCCAGCTGCTGTCGACGCGACACGACCTGCTGCCCGACGAGTACATCGAGGCCCTGTCGCGGCTGCAGGACCGCGTCGCGCCGTTCCCCTTCGAGGAGGTCGAGCGGATCATCACGGACGAGCTGCACATCCGCATCTCGAAGGGCTTCGCGGAGCTGGACCGCGAGCCGCTCGCTTCGGCCTCCCTGGGCCAGGTCCACCGGGCGGTGATGCGCGACGGGCGAGAGGTGGCCGTCAAGGTCCAGCGGCCGGGCGTCCGCGACCGGATCGAGCACGACCTCGCCGCGCTGGAGGACATCGCCGTCTTCCTCGACGACCACACCGGGGCCGGCCGCGTGTACTCCTTCAGGGAGACGCTGGAGGAGTTTCGCAAGACGCTGTACCGCGAGCTCGACTATCGCCAGGAGGCGGAAAATCTGCTGGCGCTGGGGCGCAACCTCGAAGGCTTCGACCGCATCGTGGTTCCCGCTCCCGTCCTCGGGTACACCACCGGCCGCGTGCTCACCATGGAGCTCGTCCGCGGCACGAAGATCACCAAGCTGAGCCCGCTCGCCCGCCTCGACGTCGATGGGCGCGTCCTGGCGGAGCAGCTGTTCGCGGCCTATCTGAAGCAGATCCTGGCCGACGGCTTCTTCCATGCCGACCCGCATCCCGGCAACGTGTTCCTCACCGCCGACCACCGGGTCGCGCTCCTCGATCTCGGGATGACCGGCACGCTCACGCCGGCGCTGCAGGAGCAGCTGCTTCGCCTGCTCCTGGCGATCGCCGAGGGCCGCAGCGACGACGCCGTACCGATCCTGGTGCGGATCGGGACGGTCCGGGAGGACTATGACGAGCGCAGGGTGTCGCGCGCGATCGCCGAGCTGGCCGGCGAGTACCGCGGGCACACGCTGCACCAGATCCAGCTCGGCCGGCGCCTGATGGAGGTCGCGCGCATCTCGGGCCAGGCGGGCCTGCGCATGCCGCCGGAGCTGACGCTCCTGGCCCGCGCCTTGATCAACCTCGACCACGTGGGCCGCATCCTCGATCCGACGTTCGATCCCAATGAGGCGATCCGCGAGAACGCGGCGGACATCCTGCAGCAGAGGCTGGTCAACAGCGCGACGCCCGGCAGCATCTTCAGCAACGTCCTCGAGGCCAAGGACTTCGCGGTGAGGGTGCCCGGCCAGGTCAACCGCATCCTCGAGAGCCTGGCGTCGAACCAGATGAGGATCCGAGTCGACGCTTTCGACGAGGACCGGTTGATGGCGAGTATCCGCAAGGTCGCGAACCGGATCACGGTCGGTCTCGTGCTGTCCGCCCTCATCATCGGGGCCGCGCTGCTGATGCGCATCCCGACGCCGTTCACGATCCTGGGCTACCCAGGCATCGCGATGATGTTCTTCACCGTGGCCGCGGTGGGCGGCCTGGCCTTGGTGATCTCGATCCTTCGGGACTGATCGCGCCCCGCGCGGCTTCCGCGAGCCGTTCGAGGAAGGCCGCCTGTGCGGAGTTGATCCTCCTTCGCGCCTCGTCGAGGTCGAACCATTCCGCGCGATCCACCTCCGGAAAGCTCTGCCGGCGGCCGGACCGGGGCGGCCACTCCGTCTCGAACGGCGTGCTGTGAACCGACCGGGAATCGAGATCGCCCGCGGCCGCCCACGCGTGGACGACCTTTCCACCTGCCTGCCGCACACTGCCCAGACCGGCCCAACCGGCGGCCGGCGGCGCGACGCCGAGCTCCTCCTGGAACTCTCGCCGCGCGACGTCGATCGCCTGCTCGCCGG
The DNA here is from genome assembly GCA_964559855.1 of uncultured Actinomycetes bacterium. Classification (GTDB taxonomy): domain Bacteria; phylum Chloroflexota; class Dormibacteria; order Dormibacterales; family Dormibacteraceae; genus 40CM-4-65-16. Next base: position 89,110 of record CAZLJC010000006.1, on the reverse strand, counting down.
CCTCGATCTCACCCTTGGGGATCGACCAGGCGCCGAGGTCCTTGCGGGCCCAGAACGGGCCGCCCGGGTGCACGAGCAGCACCTCCACGCCGCGGGCGGTCAGGCGATGGAGCAGGAGGCCCGCCGATTCCCGGCTCAATTGCGCGGCGGCCAGTCGAGCGGCAGGCCGGCTTCCAGGTGGGCGAGCGCCCTGTCGGCCACTTCGAACAGGTCGGCGTTCGGGTCGCGCACGATCGCGAACATGGAGGACATCAACACACCGAGCACCGCGCCTGACATGTTGCGCAGCGCAAAGTCCTGCGCGTCGCGGCCGCTCCGGGATGCGAGCACGACGGCGACCTGATCGACCAGGCCGGCGAACTGGCCCAGCATCGCGCCCCGGAGCTCCGGCGTCCTCGAGAAGAGCTCGGTCCGCTTGCGCACCATCGCGGCCTGCTCCGGCGTCAGCCCCGACAGCACAGTGCGCATCGCGACGCGCAACCGCCTCACCGGGCTCACATCTCCCGGCTGCCGGTCGAACGCTTCGATGATCAGGGGATCGAGCTCGTCCTGGAAGACGACCTCCTCCTTGCTCGGGAAGTAGTTGAAGAAGGTGCTCGGCGAGATCTCGGCCGCGGCCGCGATCTCTTCGATCGTGGTCTCGCCGAATCCCTTCTCGAGGAAAAGCCGCATCGCTTCCCGCTGGATGGCGGCCCGCGTCTTCTGCTTCTTGCGCTCGCGTAATCCGACGTTCACGCGACCTGCTCCATCCCCGGCTTCTCATGGGCCGCGAGCGCCGCTGAGCCGGGCAGAAAGGCCAGGGCCAGCACCGCGGCCACGGCCGCGATGGCCGCGGAGAGGATCAGCGCGGCGTCCATCCCCTGCACGAACGCATGCCGGACTGATTCAAGCAGAACGGGCGAGTGCAGCCTCTGCGCCACCGCGTCGCCGGCGAACACGCTGAGCCTGGTCGTCGCGGCGGCGCTCGCGGGCAGTCCGCGCAGGTCGAGGTTGGCCTGATACACGCTGACGAGGATGCTGCCGAGGATGGCGGAGCCGAACGGCGCCCCCACTTTCTGCATCGCCTGGAGCAGCGCCGAGGCGACTCCGCTCTGGGCCTCGGGCACGGTCCGCAGCGCGGCCGATGCCGCGGTCGCGAAACCGATTCCCATCCCGAGGCCGACGATCGCCATCCAGGCGACCAGGAAGGCCGTGCTGGAGTCGAGCGCGGTCCTCGACCCGAGGAGGAGGCCGGCGGCAGTGAGCGCGAATCCCGCGGCCACCGTGATCCGCGCTCCGACGCGGCGGGCCAGGCGGTCGGCCGGGACGGCGCCGGCGATCAGGCCGGCGATGATGGGCAGCAGGCGCACGCCAGACCCCTCCGGGTCGAGCCCGAGCACGCCCTGGGAGTACTGCGGAAGCGTGAAGATCATCCCGATCAGGGCCATGCCTCCCAGCGCCGCCAGGATGACCCCCCACGTGAACCCGCGCGACGCGAAGAGCGACAGGTCGATCAGGGGACGGCCGCCCGGCAGTTCGGTCAGGTGCCGCTCCCACAGGAAGAAGGCGGCGACCGCAGCCACGCCGGCGACGAGCACGGCGAGCGAGCCGGGGTCGGTCCAGCCGTTCCGGCCGAGCTCGATCAACGCATAGGTCACCGCCGCGAGGCCGCCGCACGCGAGCAGCATGCCGAGCGGGTCGAGCGCGGGCCGTTCGGGCGACCGGGACTCCGGCACCAGGAGCGCCACGGCGACCAGGCCCGCCAGGGCGACCGGCACGTTCATGAGGAAGATCCAGCCCCACCAGAAGTTCGTCAGCAGCCACCCGCCGAAGATCGGCCCGATGGGGAGGGAGACGAAGTTAGCCGCGGCCCACACGCCCACCGCGCGGGGTCTCTCACCCTCCGAGAAGAGGACCGTCATGACAGACAGCGCCATGACGACGATCGCCGCTCCGGCCGCGCCGAGCAGCAGACGCCCGGCGATGAAGGCTCCGGGGCTGGTGGCGTAAGCGCAGGCGACCGAACCCACCCCGAACACGACCAGGGCGATGATGAACACCCGCTTCCGGCCGAAGCGATCGCCGAGGACGCCGGAGGGCAGCATTCCGGCCGCCAGGAGAAGGGCGTAGCCCGAAGAGAACCATTGCAGGTCGGACTCCGAAGCCTTGAGCGCCGCCGCCAGGGTCGGCAGGGCCACGCTCAACACCGTGACGTCGAGGCCGACGGCGAGCACCCCGAGCGTGATCGCCGCCAGCGCGAACCACTTCCGCCGGTTCCCGGTCATTTGTGGATCACCCCCATTGCTGGACAAGATAGAAACATCATCTAACTAGATAATTCTAGTGACTCCACTACTATTCCAGGGACCTTGCATCACCGCGGCTTCCGTAACCTGATGACGGCAAGGAGGACGAGAGAGATGGCAAAACCCAAGACAGGGCAGGCGTGGGACCGGTTCGAGGCCGATATCCAGGGCCTCGCCGGCGACCTGAAGCGGCACTACCGGAGCGCTGCCGGAGAGCGCGACTCGGCCGAGCTGAACCGTTCGCTCGAGCAGTTGCGGCAGGCCGCCGACTCCGTTTTCCGATCCCTGGAGACCGCGACGCGCGACCCTCAGGTGCGCGAGCGGACCAAGGAGACGGCGCGCTCGTTCGGCTCGGCCGTCGCCGAGACGTTTCGCGATCTCAGCGAGGAGATAGAGAAGGCCGTTCGCAAGCCCGCCGGTCCCAGGTAGGGCTCAGGCTGCGGGGGGCCGGCCTCCGCTGAGCGCCTGGCGCGTCGTCAGCATGCGAGCGACGTCGGCGGGGGACAGGATGCCGACGAGCCGGCCGCCCTCGAAGACCAGCACGCGCTGATCCATGGCGCCGCCGACGCGGCGGATCAACGCCGCCAGATCCTCCGCCGGCGTGGTCGACGGCACATCCGCAATCGGACGCGCGACCTGGACGAGATGCGTCCGGTCGCGCTCGGCGTGAGGGATTCGCACGAGGTCCGAGAGGCGCACGACGCCCGTGAGCCGGCCCGCGCTGTCGTGCACGGGATAGGTGGTGAAAGGGTGGTTGGGCGCCACGGACTGGAGGAACTGCTCGACCGTCTCCCAGTCCGGGAGGGTCACGACCGGCGAGGTCATCGCCGCCGACACCGGCACCGCGCGCAACAGCGCCTGCATGTTGGTACCCGCCTCCTCAGCCGACGCGGCCGAGAGCAGGAACCATCCGAGGAACGCGATCCAGATGCCGTTTGCGATCGCGCCGAAGAACAGCTCCAGCACGCCACCCGCGATCATCAGGTATGCGAACACGCGCCCGACGCGCACGGCGTTGTGGACCCCGCTCTGGCGGCTGCCGGACCGCCACCAGAGGAGTGCGCCGAGCAGGCGCCCGCCGTCTAGGGGAAAGGCCGGCACGAGGTTGAAGAGCCCGAGTGAGATGTTCACCAGGGCAAGCCAGCCGAACAGGTCTGCCAGGAGGCCGTTCGTCCGCACGAGGAGGTACAGCGCCGCCGCGAGCGCCGCGACGGCGAAGCTCGTCAGCGGGCCGACCGCCGCGATCAATGCCTCGGCGGCCGCGCTCGGCGGCTCGCCCTCGAGCCGCGACACCCCGCCGAACAGCCAGAGCGTGATGCCCGCGACCTTCACTCCGTTCCGCCGCGCCAGCAGCGCATGTGACATCTCGTGGGCGAGCAGGCATACATAGAAAAGGACGGCGCCGGCGATCGAGGTGATCCAGTAGGCGAAGACTCCGTGCCCGGGGACGTCGACTGGCAGCACGTTGGTCGCCAGCGTCCACGTGACGAGCGCAAAGATGAAGATCAGGCTCCAGTTGAATCCGATCTCGATCCCGAAGATCCGGCCGAGGCGGATGCTGGGTGTCACGAGGCGAGTCTAGATCGAGGCTTGAGGCAAAACCGCACGCGCTCGGATGGCGGAAGATAGGCGGCCATGGCCAAATCGACGCACACGGCGCGCCCGGCGATGCTGTTCGACCTCGACGGCACCCTGGTCGACAGCGTCTACCAGCATGTGCTGGCGTGGAAGGACGCTTTGTCCGACGCCGGCATCGACCTGTCGATCTGGCGCATCCATCGCCGCATCGGCATGTCCGGCGGGCTTTTCGTCCGCGCGCTGGTGAGGGAGACCGGCCGGGAGCTGAGCCACGACGAGACCGAGCGACTGCGCGCGATGCACGAGCGTCATTTCACGGACCGAGAGTCGGAGGTGCGCGTCTTGCCCGGCGCTCGCGAGCTGCTCGCGACCCTTTCCTCGTCCGGCGTGCCGTGGGCGATCGCGACGAGCGGCAGCCAGGTCACCGCGCGCAACGCGCTGAAGCTGCTCGACGTGCCGGCCGGGGTGCCGGTGATCACGCGCGACCAGGTCGCATTCGCGAAGCCCAACCCGGACCTGTTCCTCGCCGCGGCGGCGGCGCTCGGCCAGCGGGTCGACGAGAGCTTTGTCGTGGGCGACAGCGTGTGGGACATGCTGGCGGCGCAGCGCTCGCACGCCCTCGGCGTGGGTGTTCTGTCCGGCGGCTACGGGCGCGAGGAGCTGCAGAGCGCCGGCGCGTACCGCGTGTACGACGACGCGAGGGACCTGCTGAACCATATCGACGAGCTCGGCATACGGATGAACGTGTAGCGGGAGTCCTTGCCAGGCGCCCCCAGGCTTGCTACGTTGATCGTGGCTGCTGCGGGCTTTGAAGAAGCCTGACTTCATTTGGGGGTGCGGAATTGAAAAGGTTCCGTGGTGCTCTGCCGGCCGCTGCCGGCGCTTTTGTGGTGATCGTCGGAGGCATGGCCGCTCCATTCGGCGCGAGCGCGTCCACCGCTCCGGCGTACTCGGTGGCCAATGTCGGCGCCTACGGCGGCGAGCCGTCGCTGGTCTCCGACAACAAGGGCCAGCTGTATGACGCGACGCCGAGCGGTGGAACGATCACGTATACGTCCACGACTCGCGGCGCGACGTGGAGCCGGGTGACGACGGCCGACCCGAACAGCGGCGACGACTGCCTCGCGACCGACCAGTCGAATGCCGTGTACCTGTGCAACCTGGCCGGAAGCCAGGGCGTCGCGCCGCTGCAGGCCGACGTCTGGAAGTCGGTCGATCACGGGAGCACCTGGGCGCATGGCTCCGGTGCGATCCCGCAGTGCGGGACGAGCTGCAGCGCGTTCGGCGTCGACCGCGACTGGGTCGCGGCCTCGATCCTTCCGCCCGCCACCTCGACCGCCCAGGCGGAGGTCGTCCTGATGTACCACGACTTCTACGGGCCAAGCCAGATCTGGGTCAACATCTCGCATGACGGCGGCGCCACCTTCGGGCCGGCGCAGGACGTGCTCGCCAGCCCGGCGGTGACGCGCAACGCACTCAACGGGACGCTCGTCGCGCAGGGCTACAGCTTCTGCAACACGGTCCCCCTCGGCGTCGGAATCGCCCCTCCGAACACCCCGCACGCGGGACGCATCATCGTCGGCTGGATCGCGGCCGATCTCGCGCAGAACGCCACGGGCTGCAACGTCACGCAGTCGCAGGCGTTCCACACGCTGTGGATCTCCTACTCCGACGACGGTGGCAAGACGTGGACGCCGCAACTGGCTTTCGACGCCGGCGTGGGCCATGACGCATCGTCACCCTTCGCCGCGTTCACGCTCGACTCGCAGGGCAACCCGTACATCGGCTTCGTGAACAACCTGCGGTCGAACCCCGCCACATGCTCGGCGGAATCGGCCGCGGGCACAGTGCAGACCGATTTCTCATGCGAGTACGACATGTACGTCGTCTGGTCCAGCAACGGCGGCCAGATCTGGGATGGAGGCGGCGGGTTGATCGCCGGCAGCGCCGGGACACCATATCGCGTCAACCCGTCTGGCGAGACCGGCACGCACTGGTTTCCGGCGATCGCCGCGGGCCGTCCCGGCCAGGTGGATGTCGCGTATCTGCGGACGGGCGAGATCCTGCCGACCGACTCGCTCGGCAAGGCGGCGCCCGGCGGCTGCGCCGGACCCGGGCCCGCCAACGGCAACCCCACCACCTACCCGCCCGCTTGTCCGTGGAACCTGTACGCCGCGGAATCGACCAACCTGGGCTCCGGGGTCTCCGGCGCCGTGTGGTCTGTGACGCAGATCACCACGACCCCGCTTCACGTGGGCGATATCTGCAACCTCGGCATCTTCTGCGTCGCGCCGAGCTCGAACCGCAACCTGCTCGATTTCATCAGCGAGGACCTCGATCCGCAGGGTTGCGCCCACATCGCCTATGCGGACGACAACACAGTCAGCCTGCTCCGGGCCGCCAACCAGTCGAGCGGCTGCATCAAGAGATAGACCGATCGGACCGATGGGGGCCGGCCTTCGCCGCCGGTCCCCGTCGGACCCAACCTGCGTGGGCCCGGCTAGGGTTCCTCCTCCTCGCTGATCACAGGGTCGCGCGCGAGCTCGTCGCCGCTCTCGTCGGCGAACAGGTCGCGCACCTCCGCGCCCCCGGTCTCGAAGTCCCCGATATCGTCCGTCGAGTCTTCCTCGACGAGCTCGCCGGCGGATTTCGACTCGGCCAGCTCTCGGTCGAAGGCGACCTCGGCCTCGTCGTGCGTCGGAAACTCGAAGAACTCCGACTGAGGCGGCAGCTCCGCGCCCTCGGTGTCGTCGAGTCCGTGGCGGAACACGTACGACCGCCCGGTGTCCGGATCGTCGAGCAGCGACATGAACCGCTCGCCGGTCAGCTCGACCCGGCGCTCCGCCTGACCCTCGTTCTCGAGCTCCACGAGCCGGCTGATGATCTGCTCTTCGCTGCGTTCTTGCATGTTCAACCTACCCCTATGGAAACGCCGGGGGCGTCCGGTCTGACCGCTCTAAACTAAGCCACGCCATGGCCGAGGTGCTGGGCGCCGCCCCGGCGGCGCGCCGCTTGATCGACGGGCCGGACATCACGCGCGAGGAGCTCCAGCTCGCCGTGCGGAACCATTCGATGCCGCTGGAGGCGCTGCGGTACGACATCACGCCGGTCGGCCTGCACTACCTGCTGACTCATTTCGACATCCCATACCTCGAGGCGGCGACGTACACGCTCTCGGTCGGGGGCCGGGTGCGCAAGCTGCTCGAGCTCAGTCTCGAAGAGATCACGTCGCGGCCGGCGACCACGCTCGCGGTCACGCTCGAATGCGCCGGCAATGGACGCGCCAGGCTGCGGCCGAGGCCGCAGAGCCAGCCCTGGCTTGGAGAGGCCGTGGGGACTTCGGAGTGGACCGGAGTCCCGCTGGCCGACGTCCTCGACGAGGCGGGCGTGCTCGACGGCGCCTCGACGGTCGTCTTCACCGGCCACGACCGCGGCGTTCAGGGCGGCGTCGACCAGCACTACGAGCGAAGCCTTTCGCTTGCCGACGCGCGGCGGGGCGAGGTCCTCCTCGCTTACGGCGTCAACGGCCGGCCGCTGCCGCCCCAGCACGGTTTTCCGCTCAGGGTCGTCGTGCCCGGTTGGTACGGCATGACGCACGTGAAGTGGCTGCGGTCGGTCACCGTCATCGACGGCCCGTTCGAGGGCTACCAGCAGGTACCGGCTTACCACTTCCGGGGAACCGAGGACCAGGTGGGGGAGCCCGTGACCAGGATCCTGCCGCGCGCGCTCATGGTTCCGCCCGGAGTCCCCGATTACCTCTCGCGCATGCGCGTCGTCGAGCCCGCCGTGCACGCCGTCGAGGGACGCGCATGGTCTGGACGAGGCGAGGTGACCACGGTCGACTTCAGCTCCGATGGAGGCGCCACATGGAAGCCGGCGCGGCTCGACGCGCCGGTGTCCGCGCACGCCTGGCGACGCTGGATCGTCGATTGGGACGCGACGCGCCCCGGCGAGTACGAGCTGTGCGTCCGTGCGACCGACTCCGCGGGCAACCGGCAGCCGGTCGAGCAGGCCTGGAACCTCGAAGGCGTGATGAACAACGCCGTGCAGCGGGTCAAGGTCGTGTCCGGAACGGCGCAGTACCCCGTGCAGCAACCGGCCGACCGACCGTAACCTCGCCGTCACCCGGTTGGCTTAGCCTGTTCGGGTGACGCCCCAGACCGCGCCCCGGGAAGCGATCGACCGGCTCCGGCAGGCGTGGCGAGGGGAGGTCCAGGCCAACGCCATGTACAAGCTTCTCGCCGAGCGCGAGACCGATCCCCGCCGCGCCGAGATCATCCGCGCCATCGCCGAGGCGGAGGCGTCACACAGGCAGCGCATCGAGCGCCGCCTGCGCGAGCTCGGCGAGCCCGTGCCGGATCCCTCCTCCGTGAGGCTGTCGCTGATGCAGCGCCTGCAGGCGCGCCTCTCCCCGATCGAAACGGTCATCGCGCGGATGGAGGCGGGCGAGGAGGAGGAGATCACCGACCGCTACATGCGCACCACCGGAGACCCGGCCACCGACGCGGTGCTGCAGGAGATCCGCGTCGAGGAGCAGGGCCACTCACGCTCGCTCGAGACGATGCAGGAGGCGCACCGGGCCAACCCGGGTCCGCCCGGCCCCCAGACGCGGCTCGACCGCATCCTGCGCCGCGAGACGTGGCACCGCACCGGGAGCGGATGGATCTCGGGGGCGATCTATGGCGCGAACGACGGTCTGGCGGCGGTGTTCGGCATCGTGGCCGGCGTCTCCGGCGCCACGGGCGGATCGAGCTTCGTGCTCACCGCGGGGCTGTTCGGCGCGATCGCGTCCGGCCTTTCGATGGCGACGGGCGCATTTCTCGCGGAGCGGTCGGAGGAGGAGGTCGCGGCGGCGAACCTGCAGCGGGAACGCGAAGAGATCCTCGAGCATCCCGACGAAGAGAGGGAGGAGGTCTCCCTCTTCTACCAGCTGAAGGGCATCGAAAAGGAGGCTGCCGACCGGCTGGCGGAGCAGCTGTCGAAGAACCCCGACGCCCTGCTCAAGGTGCACGCGCCCGAGGAGCTGGGTACGGCCGAAGCGACAGGAAAGCCGGTGCAGTCTGCCGTCGCCGCGGGCATCAGCACGTTCGTGGGCGCGATGGTGCCTGTCATGCCGTTCTTTTGGTTGCGCGGCAACGCGGGCGTGATCACCGCGGCGATCGTGTCGCTGGTCGCGCATTTCCTCGTCGGCGCGTCCAAGTCGCTGTTCACGCTGCGCTCGTGGTGGTCCGCGGGCCTCGAGATGACCCTGGCCGGCGTGATCGTCGGCGGCATCACCTACGCGATCGGACTGATCCTCAAAGTCGGGGGCTGACGCGGGGCCTACGCCGCCTCGGAGAGCCTCTCCACCTCGACCTTCCGGCCGAGCAGTTTCGAGATCACGGCGCTCGAGCGCGCCGGATCGCCCGTGGTCCAGAACCGCTCCCGGGGGGTCGCGCCTTCTGGCGCGCGCAGGCCATGCTCCTCGAGCACCCGTCCCAGCTGGCGCGCGACCGCCGCCCCCGTCTCGACCAGCATCAGGTCCGGACCGAAGATGTCGCCTATCACCGGCTTCAGAAACACGTAGTGGGTGGAGCCGAGCACGATGGTGTCCGCTCCCTGGTCGACCAGCGGCCGGACGTAGCCCTCGACCATGCGCCGCAGCTCGGCGCCGTCCAGGTCGGCGGCTTCGATGAACTCGACCAGCCCGGGAACCGGCTGGGTGATGACCTTCACGTCGCCGCCGTATCGGCCAAGCAGCGACGCAAGCCGGTCGGAGCCACCGACGAGCTTCGGGACTATGGCGCCGACCACGCCCGTCTTCGTGGCGGCCACCGCGGGCTTGATCCCCGGCTCGATCCCGACCACCGGAACCTTCAGGGCGGTGCGCAAGGCCTCCGCCGACCCCGCGGTGCCAGTGTTGGACCCGATCACGATCGCCTTTGCGCCCTGGGCCACGAGGAACTGTCCGAGCGCGAGGCCGCGAGAGCGCACGAAGTCAGGTGTCTTGTCGCCCCATGGGGCGTTGCCCGAGTCGGCGACGTAGTCGACGGACTCCCCCGGCAGCGCGCTGCGGATCTCGCGCAGCACCGACAGGCCGCCGACTCCGGAATCGAAGAGGCCGACCGGTGCCGAGCTCACGGGAAAAGGCTAGCGGGATGCGCGGCCCCCAGGTCCGGGAGGGATGCCCGCGCTGGGCGTTTCTATTCCATGTCCGAAATGCGCCGGCGCCCGTCAGATCGGGCCGCGGGCCCTTCCTGGATCTGGGGCCTCGGCTTTGGGTTCGTGGTCGCGGCCGCCGTGCTCCTGTTCAGCGCGGCGCAGCATGGGATGCACGCCTCCAACGTGGTGCTGGCCCTGGTGATCTTCATCGGATTTGGGCTGCTCGGCGTGATCGGGGCCGTGGTTCGCCGCTATACGCCAGGCGGGCCGGTCTAGAAGCTCCAGGCCCGGGTCGCGAGATTAGCTACTGCCGCCATTCGGGGCGGTTGCGGAAGAGGCCGCCCCAGCCGATGTGGTACCAGCGCTGCTCCTGGTAGGGCTGGAGCCCGCGCAGATCGTCGGCCGAGAGGTCCGTGATCACGTGCCGCTCGGTGATCCGCTTGATCCGCGCGGCCGGGATCTCGACGCGCGCGTGATCCGGCTCGCGCTCGATGACGATGCCGTGGAAGATATCGTCCTCCTCCTGCCCGAGGAGGGATTCCGCCTTGCCGATCTCGGCTCCGTCCGCGGCCACGACCATCGCGCGATAAGGCATCGCCCGCCAGGCGACGGGCGTCTCGTCTTCGAACATGCGATCACTGTACCGACCGCGCGGTGCCGGAAGGGTCAACATTGAGTCATGAGCAACCACAGTCCGCTGCCGGCCCTGTTCGTCCTGGCGCCCCGGCTGCGCCGCGCCTCGAATCGCGCTGTGAGCATCTACCTCCCGGCTCGCGCCGAGGGTTACGACGCGCGCTTCTACGATATCGAGTTCCGCGACCTGCTCCACCGGTACGGCGATCGCTTGAGCCCGAAGGATCGGGAGCTGATGGAATACGAGATGCGCCGCATCCGCAACCACGTGGCCGTCGTGCGGCCCTCGGGCTGCCCCGCCTTCGCCGGGTTCGGCGACGAGCCAAACGGAGTGCTCGACCTGGTGAAGCTCCGGACGGAGGTCGACGAACGCCTCGAAGTGGGTGAGGTGCTCCTCGCGCCGATCATCCGTCAGCTCGAGCAATTCCCGCCCGCGTTGATCGCGGTGGTCGACAAGGAGCATGCGAAGCTCTTCGGCGCGATCCTCGACGACATCATCCAGCTCGATGAGGTGAAGGGCCCGGCCGAGGTCCGGCACTCCCGCGCCGGAGGCACATCGGCGCCGAGCAACCAGCGCAAGGCCGACAACAAGGCCAAGCAGAACCTCGAGGGCGCGATCCGGTCGGTGGAGCGCGAGATGTCGTCGGGCGCCTATCAGCACCTGTACGTCGCCGGACCCGAGGAGGCGCGGACCACCTTCGAGCGCATCTTGCCCGAGCGGCTCAAGAAGCTCGTCGCGGGCCACCTGAGCGCATCGCTCGACTCGTCCGAGCTCAAGCGCCAACTGCGAGAGCAGGTGGCCCTGGCGGTGAAGCGCTGACGCAAGGTCTGCGCGAGGGCTGGCTCGAGCGGGATGCGGTGGCGCTCCACTATCTCGACTGGGGCGGCGAGCAGGCTGCCGCGGAACCGGCGATCCTCCTGCTTCACGGTCTGAGCTCGAACGCGCGCTACTGGGAGCGCACGGCCAGAGAGCTCGACGACCTGAGGCTCGTTGCGCCGGACCAGCGGGGCCACGGCCTGACCGGCGCGGCGGCGCATCAGCCGTCCGTGCCGGACGGATATGCCATGGAGGAGCTCGTCGGTGACGCGATCCACATCATCGACCGGCTCGAGCTGGAGCAGCCGGTCGTCGTCGGTCATTCCTGGGGCGCTGCGGTCGCGCTCGAGCTGGCGGCGCGCCATCCGGGGCGCGTCTCGGGCCTGGTGTTCGTCGACGGGCCGCTGCAGGGCATCGCGAAATTCCTGGGCTGGGACCAGGTCGAGACGCTGATGCAGCCGCCGCTTCCGCGCTACACGTCGATCGCCGGCGCCATCGCCGATTCCCGTCGTGACTTCGGCGCCGCCTGGGCCGATGATCTCGAGGCGTTCGTGCGGGCGCGCGTGATGCGCGGCCGCGACGGCCTGGTGCTCACGCTGACAGCCGAGGTGCGGCACGCGTTTCTCCGCGGCCTGTTCGACACGCGGCCCGAGGAGCTGTGGCCGCGAGTCCTCGCTCCGGCGTCGGTGCTGGTCGCCCACCACGACGAGCCGCGCATCTCGCGCTCGACCGAGGCGGCCATCGAGCGGCTCGCCGAGATTGCGCCCGCGGTGGATGTGAAGCGCTTCGAGACGCCGCACGATATCCCTCTGTACGCGCCGGCCCGGGTGGCGCGCGAGATCGAGTCCGTGGCGCGGCAGGCGGTTCAGGCCCGCAGCACGATCTGAGTCTGCGTCACCTTCGCGACCAGGGGTCCGGTGGAAGAGCGCACCTCGGTCTCGACGACGATCGTGGTGCCGCCGCGGTGGAGCGGCGTGGCAGTCGCGGTCACGGCGCCCTCGCGCACGGCTCCGAGAAAGTTCGTCTTCGACTCGATCGTCGCCGTGCCGGATGCGCCGTCGGGCAGGTTGAGAAATGCGCACGCCCCGCCGGCCGAGTCGGCCAGGGCCATGATCGCGCCTCCATGGAGGACCCCGCCCGCCGTGCAGAGGCCGCGCGCCCAGTCGAGTCTCAGGACCACA
>CAZLJC010000006.1:0-76375 GCA_964559855.1 uncultured Actinomycetes bacterium | reverse complement strand
GAGGACCCCGCCCGCCGTGCAGAGGCCGCGCGCCCAGTCGAGTCTCAGGACCACATGCTCGGGGGTGTATTCCTCGGCGCTGATCCCCAGCGTGGCGGCCAGAGACATGAGCCGGCGGAGCTCTTCATTCATCTTCGTCGTACCCACTCCGTGGAGTAAATCAGCCGGCCGAAGCGTTTTCAACGTCAGGGGGATCTCATGGAAAAACGCGATCCGGTCGCAGAGCTGAAGCGGCTCGGCCAGAGCATCTGGCTCGACCAGCTCGACCGTCAGATGATCCGTTCGGGAGAGCTGGAGCGCTATCGCGCCGCCGGCGTCACGGGGGTGACGGCCAACCCGACGATCTTCGCGAAGTCGCTCGAGGCTTCTGACGTGTATCTCGAAGACGTTCGCAGGCTCATGGATTCCGGCAAGGACGCGGAGGCGACCATATGGGAGCTGCTCGTCCAGGACGTGCAGGCGGCTTCGGATATCTTCCGTCCCGCCTTCGAGGAGGCCGGCGAGCGCGACGGTTTCGTCAGCATCGAGGTCTCACCCGAGCTCGCCGGCGATACCGACGCGACGATTGCCGCGGCCCGAGACCTGAACCGGCGCGCGAACCGGCCCAACGTCATGGTCAAGATCCCCGCGACGCCCGCGGGCCTGCCGGCAATCCAGGCGATGATCGCCGAGGGTGTGAACATCAACGTGACGCTCATCTTCTCGGTGGAGCGCTACGTCAAGGTCGTCGATGCATTTCTGTCAGGGCTCGAAGAGCTGCGGCGCCGAGGCGGCGACGTCGCGCGAGTGCACAGCGTCGCGAGCTTCTTCGTGAGCCGCGTCGACACGAAGGTCGACGAGCAGCTGACGCGCCAGGCGGAACGCGCGCAGGGCGACGGCAGCGAGCGGCTGAAGGGCCTGTTCGGCCGGGCGGCGATCGCCAACTCCAAGCTCGCATACGAGATGTTCGCGCAGCTCCATGCGGGAAGCCGGTGGGATTCCCTTCAGGCGGATGGTGCCGGTCCGCAGCGCTGCCTGTGGGCCAGCACGTCGACAAAGAACCCGCGCTACCGGGACACCATGTACGTCGAGGAGCTGATCGGAGCCGCAACCGTGGACACCATGCCGGTTCAGACGTTCCAGGCCTTCCGGGACCATGGGGTAGCCGCGCCCAGGCTTCACGAGGACGTGGACGGCGCGCGACGCGTGCTCGACGAGCTGGCTGTCGCCGGCGTGGACCTCGCGGCCGTCACGCAGCAGCTCGAGGACGAGGGCGTGGCCACCTTCGCGAAGTCGTTCCGCGATTCGGTGGACCGGCTGAGCTCGCTCCGGGTCGCGCGCTAGACCCGACTCGACCTCCCCGTCAGGCGCCTGCCACCCGGTGGCGGACCAGCACCTCGAGGGAGTCGACCAGCCGCGGACCCGGACGGTTGAAGTAGGCCGACCCGTCCAGCACCACGACCTGCCGGGCGGCCACGGAAGCGACCTGCTCGCGGGCGGCCTCGACCTCCTGGCGCGCGCGTTCCTCACCGAAACCGCACGGAGCGATGACGAGGAGGGCGGGATGGGCGTGCCGTACCTCCTCCCACGACGTGCCGCGGGACGGAAGGCCCGGACGCGCGAGCGGGTCGTCGACGCCGGCGAGCGCAAGGAGGTCCGGCGTCCAGTGGCCCGCGGGATACGGCGGCTCGATCCATTCCAGGAAGACGCCCCGGACTCGAGGCAGCTCCGCGGCCGTGAGCGACGCGGTCTCGATGCGCCGGCGCAGGTTGCCCAGCAGCGGCGCCGCGTCCACGCCGCAGGCCTCGGCCAGCTGCTCGATATCGTCGAGCACGCCGGCGAGCGAGTGCGGATGCTGGCGGATCATCCGGATCCCCGCGAGGTCCGCCGCGACCCGGTCGGCCGAAACTGCGCACACCTCGCACACGTCCTGCGCGACCACGAGGTCGGGGTCCAGGCGCCTGATGGCGTCCGTGTCCACCTCGTAGAGCGACTGGCCTTGCTTCGCGGCACCGGCGACCGCCTGCTCGATGGCGCCGCTGGCCCGCCTGGTCAGCTCCAGCGTCGGACGGGTGACGACGGGAAGTGACGCGGCCTCGGGTGGGAAGTCGCATTCATGCGTCACGGCCACGACCTGCCCGCCCAGCCCGAGTGCGAACAGCGCCTCGGTGGCGCTCGGCAGCAGCGAGACGATCCTCATGCGGTCTCCTGGTGCAGCCGGTCGACGACCTGCTTCAGCATCTCATACGGGTACGCGCCGAGCACCAGGTAGCGACCGCCGAAGATGTGCGCGGGGATGGCGTTGATGCCGGTCGACTCCGCCGCGGCGCGGTTCTCGTCGATCACCCCTTCATAGGTTCCTTCCTCGATCGCACGCCGCAGCGCCTCGTCTTCCAGCCCGACTCGCGTGCCGATGCGCACCAGGTCTTCGACGCTCTCGAGCTTGCCCGTGCCTTCCCAGTGCGCCTCGAACAGGGCATGGTGCATCTCGCCGAACCGCCCGTGCTCACGGGCGAACTCCGCCGCCCCGAGCGCACGGCGTGAGTTGATGATCACGTCGCGCGATTTCATGTTCAGGCCGACCTCGCCGGCCACGGACTGCAGGTGCTCATGCATCTGCTGGGATCGCGCGCGCCCGAAATAAGCGTCGCGGGGGATGCCTTCAGGCGGCGCTTCCGGATGCAGCTCGAAGGGGAGCCACGTGAGGCTGACCAGGCCTTCCCGCTCCAGGCGCTCGACTCGGACCGAGTCGATGTAGCACCACGGTCAAACGTAGTCGGAGAAGACGACCAGCTCGACCGGCGCGGGCGCGGACATCGCCATTCAAACGCTACGGGAATCCCCAGGATTCCTTCTCCCTCTCTTAAACCGCGCGGTGGCAGAATGGGTTGAAGGGGTGGGGAGAGGGACCCGGAATTCGGGTCGCCTCGGCCCTCCTCCGAGGAGGTACTGAAAGATGGCGGAAACGAAGACGTTCGTCGTGAACGCACCGGTCTGGGTCGATCTGTCGAGCACGGACCCGGCCGGCGCTCGGGAGTTCTACTCCAGGCTTTTCGGCTGGACCGCCCAGCCGGAGGCGGACCCCGCCGCCGGCGGCTACGCCGTGGCTCGGCTCGACGGCAAGGACGTGGCCGGCATAGGCGGCGTGCAGGACCCGAACGCTCCCTCGGCCTGGATGGTGTACATCGGCACGCGCGACGCCAACGCCCTGGCCAAGAAGATCGAGGCGGAAGGCGGGAAGGTCGTCGCGCCGCCGTTCGAGGTGCTGGACTCCGGCACCATGGCGGTCTTCCAGGACCCGACCGGAGCCTTCATCAGCGCGTGGCAGCCGAAGACCATGCCCGGCTTCCAGATGATTCGCCATTCGGGGGCCTATTCGTGGGCCGAGCTGAACGCGCGCGGCATCGACCAGGCCAAGCGGTTCTACGGCAAGGCTTTCGGCTGGACGACCAAGGACAGCCCGATGGGCGAGGGCATGGGCGACTACTCGGAATTCCAGCTCGCCGGCGAGAGCGTCGCGGGCGGGATGGAGATGAACACGATGGTGCCGGCGCAGGTCCCGTCCTACTGGACGGTGTACTTCGGCACCAGGGACGTCGACGCATCTTTCAAGAAGGCGCTCGACCTCGGCGCGAAAGAGATGGTCGCGCCGGCCGACTTCCCGGGCGGGCGGTTCGCGATCCTGTCGGACCCCCAGGGCGCGATGTTCGGGCTGCTCAGCTCCGACCAGTAGATAACGGGCGACCGAGACCGGCGGGCCTGGTGGCTCGCCGGTCTTCTTTTATGAAGGCGCCTCGGCAATCGGAGAGCCGGC
Organism: uncultured Actinomycetes bacterium; assembly: GCA_964559855.1. GTDB lineage: Bacteria > Chloroflexota > Dormibacteria > Dormibacterales > Dormibacteraceae > 40CM-4-65-16. The sequence continues at coordinate 72,582 of CAZLJC010000006.1, read as the reverse complement.
TGTCGGGTGAGCAGGCGCCCGCAGGGCGAGCTCCCGCGCGACCTCGGCGGCGACACGCGCGTTGTTGATGACCAGGTCGACGTTGATCTCGACCGAGCGCCCGCCGGAAAGCTCGGCCATCCGGGCGAGCAGCCGGGGCGTGACTTCACCGCCTGAGAGGCCGCTCAACTCGCGAGCCGCCTGGATCGCCATCTCCTCGGCGCCCTCGAGCTCGTAGGGCGGCGGCACGGCCACGACGGCGCCTCGGCCTCCCGCGGCCCACGTCGCGAACAGTACGTCCGCGCATTCGCCGGCGCCGTCGACGCGGGCGCCGACCGGGCTTCCGCCGTGCCTCGAATAGAAGGCGGGGAACTCGTCGGTGCCATAGCCCAGCACCGGGACCGACAGGGTCTCCAGGCGTTCGAGGGTGAGCCGCAGGTCGAGGATGATCTTCGCGCCCGCGCAGAAGACGGCCACGGTCGAGCGCGCGATCTCCTCGAGGTCTGCCGACACGTCCTCCGGGTGTCCGCGATGGACGCCGCCGATCCCGCCCGTCGCGAAGCACCGCACGCCGGCGAGCCCGCAGATGCGGAGCGAGGCGGCGACCGTCGTCGCGCCCGCCGTGCCGCGCGCGATGGCCGCGCCGAGGTCGCGGCTGCTCACCTTGACCGAGGAGCGCGCGATGCGTTCGAGCTCGGCGTCGGTCAGGCCGACCCGCAGCCGCCCGTCGAGGACCGCGGTCGTCGCGGGCACGGCTCCGGCCTCGCGGATCGCCGCCTCGCAGCCGCGCGCCGCCAGGAGGTTGTGGGGCGCCGGCAGACCCTGGCCGAGGATCGAGGTCTCGAGCGCGACCACGGGTCGCCCGCCTTCCAGGGCGGCCGCGACCTCAGGGGACACGTCCAGGGGCGCGTTCAGCTGGGACGCGCCCCGGCCAGCGTCACGGAATGCGACGCCGACGCCATCGCCCGCGCCGCCGCCTCGAAGGGCGCCGCTCCGTTCAACCATGCGACGCAGAACGCCGCGGCGAACGCATCGCCGGCACCGGTCGGGTTCACCGCCTCGGCCCCGGCGGCCGCGAACGTGCGGCCGAAGACGGTGCAGCCCCGCGCTCCCAGCTTGAGCACCGGGACCTGGGCGAGGTTCTCCAGCGGGACGGCAAGGGTGTGAGCTTCGGACTGCGTGGCGAAGAGCAGCTCGGGCGCGAGGCGCGCGAGCACGTAAGCCATGCGGGCCGGGCCGTAAGCGCGCAGCCCGGACGACGAAGACAGGTCGATGGAAAGCATCCCGCCGTTCTCGCGGACCGCGCGGATCGCGGCCCGCGTCGCCGCGGCGAGCGGTTCGACGAAGAGCGAGTAGGCCGGCACATGGAGAAGGCGGGCGTCTGTGAAGCACGCCGCGTCGAGGTCTTCGGGACTCAACCCGACGCTCGCGCCGCGTTGCGTCGCCATCGTCCGCGCGCCCGCCCCGTCCACCAGAACCGCGATCGCGCCCGTCGGCTCCGCGGCCCAGGTCGCGCGGACCTCGACGCCCTTCGCCTCGAGGTCCGCGACGAGCCTCCTGCCGACCTCGTCGTCCCCGACGCGCGTCACCAGCCGCGCCGCCTCGCCCTGAGCCGCCACCCAGGCGCAGAAGTTGGCGGCCTGGCCGCCTCCGCCCAGCGAGATCTCCGCGGGCGTGTCGTCATCCGGCTGCAGGGGAGCCCGGGGCCGGATCGCGATGTCGAGCACGAGGTCGCCGATCGAGACGATCACCGTTCGACCCTACTGCAAATGTAGTAGACGAAAATCACGCAACTGCGGCTGGAACCCGAGAGCCGGCTGGATGATGATCTTGAGCAAGCCGCCGGTACAGGGTCGCCGGCGGAGGCTGTGGGGGGACTAGCCATGCGCCTTCGGGCCATGGCTTTTCCTTTTTTCGGGCTCAATCACGCAGCAGCCCCCATCCGGCCAGCTGCTCGTGCAGCCGCTGCTCGAGCCGCCATTCGAGCCGGGCGACCGGTGGCGCCGCCCAGGGCTGGCACACACCCTGGAGGTGGAGGGCCGCCTTGATCGCCGTGGGGAACACCCCGACCCGCACGGCCTGGACCAGCTCGTAGAGCCGGTCTTGGTTGCGGCGTGCGGCTGCGAGATCGCCCGCCCGGTACGAGTCGAAGACATCGACCACCCAGCGGGGGGCGACGTTCCCGGCGCCGCAGATGGTGCCGGCGCCTCCCATGGCGAGAGAGGAGAGAAGCATCGTGTCGCTGCCGGTGAAGACGCGGAACCCGGGCAGGTCCCGCGTCGCGATGCAGACCGCCTCGTAGTACTCGAAGTCACGGCTCGAATCCTTGATGCCGCGGATGACGCCTTCCCGCGCGAGCTGCGCGACGGTGGCCGGTTCCGCGGCCACCTTGGTGAACTGGGGGATGTTGTAGAGAAGGATCGGAAGCGAGCTTTGCTCCGCCAGCCGGCGGTAGAACCCGAGCACCGTCGCCTGGTCCGTCGGGTAGTAGAAGGGTGGGGCTACGAGCGCCGCGCCGGCTCCAAGATCCGCCGCCGCGTCGACCTCGCGTCGGGCCGCGGCGAGATGGCTCTGAGCGACGCCGCAGATGACGGGGACACGGCCCTTCGCGGCCCTCACCGTCTCGCGCAGCATCGTCCTGCGCGCCGGCTCGTCGAGCGACGCCGTCTCGCCGGTCGACCCGAGCGCGAGCACTCCGCTCACCCCGCCCGCCAGCACATGCTCCACCAGGCGGTCGACGGATGACGCGTCGACGGCACCGTCACCGTCGAGCGGCGAGACCAGCGCGACCAGAACACCTTCCAGACCGTCGAGGTCGAACATCCCCGAGCAGCGTACCTGCTGAAAGGGATCAGCTCCGAAGCAGGTTCGGGGATCCGCCTTTTTCGTCGAGTCCAAAAAGGACGCCGCCGCTCGCAGCGGCGGCCGCGAGGGTCGCGGCCTCTCGCTAGACCCGCTCGGCGATCCGCTCGACGAGCCGGCGCTGCTCGGCCTCGAAGAAGGGAGGCGAGCCTGCCGCCGCGTTCTCGGCGACGCGCTCCGGGCGGTGCGTCGCGGTGAGCACCGAGCTCACCCGCCGGTCGGACACGATCCATTTCAGGACGGCCTGGGCCCAAGTCTCCACGCCAAGGGCCCGCAGCTCGTCGGGCCTGGGGCGGCGGTCGAGGATGCCGTTGCGCAGGGGACTCAGCACGAACACGCCGAGGCCCAGCGACTCCGCGAGCGGAAGCAGCTCACGCTCGGCCGTCCGGCGGAGCGGGTTGTAGGGAATCTGGATCATCTCGATGCGCCCGGACCGCATCACCTTCGCCATCTCGCCAAAAGCCGATTCGAGGTAGTGGGTTGCGCCCGTGGCGCGGACCTTGCCTTGGCCGGCGAGCCGCTCGATCAGCCCGAGCTGGACCGGGACGTTGACCAGGTTGTGCACCTGGTACACGTCGACGTGGCCGTAGAGCGCGAGCGCGTGGGCGGCCTGCGCGCGGCCCTCGTCCGGATCCTCGGTCCAGATCTTGGTCGCGATGAGGGCGCTGCGGCGCCGGTTCTTCAAGGCCTCTCCCAGCGCGTCCTCCGCGCGCCCGTACATCGGGGAAGAGTCGAAGAGATCGACCCCAGCCGCCAGCGCGGCGTCCACGAGCTCGCGCCGGTCATCGTCCGTGTCGAAGGTGCGCCATGTGCCCGTCCCCATGACGGGCACGTCGAACCCGGCCCGGCCGAGCGGCCGCCGCTCCACCTCAGAGGTGCCGCTCAGTCAGCGTGGGCCGCCACGATCCGGTTGCGCAGCACCCCGATGTGCTCGACCTCGGTCTCCATGACGTCGCCGGGCTTGAGGGTCATGGTGGGAGTGCGGTAGAAGCCGACGCCGTCGGGCGTGCCGGTCGCGATCACCGCGCCCGGCAGGAGCGTCATGCCTTTGGATGCCCACTCGAGGATCGCCGGGATGGTGTAGATCATGTCGCGCGTGTTGCCGTCCTGCTGGGTCTCTCCGTTGAGCCGAAGCCGGACGTAAAGCGCCTGCGGGTCGGAGATCTCGTCGGGCGTGACGATCCACGGACCGGTCGGGCAGGAGCGGTCGAGGCTCTTGCCCTTGAAGTACTGCCCGCCCCATCCGTTCTGGATGTCGCGTGCCGTCACGTCGTTCAGCACGGTGTAGCCGAAGATGTGCCCACGCGCAGCGCCGCGCTTGATGTTCGCGCCGCGCTTGCCGATGACCAGCGCGAGCTCAGCCTCCCAGTCGATCTGGTCGCTGATCGCCGGGTCGATGGCGATGTCGGCGAACGGCTCGGTCAGCGAGGTGATCGCTTTCGTGAAGATGGTCGGCGGCTGCGGCTCGTAGCCCTCTTTCCGCGCCGACTCCTCGGCGTGCTTCTGATAGTTGCGGCCCATCGCGATGACGTTGCCGCGGGGCTCGGGAAGGGGAGACAGCAGTTGGACCGCGTCGAGCCGGTGCGCCGTCGAGCGCGGCGAGCGGAGCGCGTCCTCGACCTTGCGCAGTCCTTCGTCGCCCGAATCGATCAGGGACAGCATGTCCCTGGGGTCCTCGACCTCGACGACCTCGTCGCCGTTGCGCACGACGCCCAGCCGGGGGGCGCCACCGTCGTTCCGAAATGTCACCAGCCTCATGTTTATTGGTTTTAGATTGTCGATCTTATTGACGCTGTTCGCAGATCGACTCCACCTTTCACCGGATGACCGTGCGACGAAGGTGCCGCCGAATCAGCGATGCGGAATCATCAGGCGGAGGTCCCGGACACGTTGCGGTGGAAATCAAGAGGCATCAGAAATTCCGCGCGTTTTGCGCCAAACGCGCCGCTGCCGCGCGCAAATTGGGAGCGTCTGGCGCCGAACGCGCCGAAATCGGGCTAAAGGTCTGTTGACCCATTCGCGCTAGCGCTTGAGCGCGACCGCCTCGGCGATCCTCGCCAGCCCGTAGAGCGTGCTCAGAGCCGGCACCGGGACCTCCTTCATAGCCGCCAGCTCGATCACGGCCCCGAGCAGGGCGTCGAGCTCGAGGGGCTTGCCCGCCTCGAGATCGACCAGCATCGACGTCCTGTGCCCGCCGACCGCCGCGGCACCCTGGATGCGTCGATCCACGCTGACCGGGATCTCGACGTCGAGCGCGCGCGCGACGGCGACGACCTCCTCCATCAGGCTCTTGATCACCGCGCGCCGGTCCTCCGTCGCGAGCATCTCGGCCATCGTGGCGCGGGTGACCGCGCTGGCGGGGTTCAGCGTCGCGTTGCCGACCAGCTTGAGCCAGATCTCCGCGCGCAAGCGGGCCTGCACCGGCGCCTTGAAGCCGGCGGCGGTGAGCATCGCGGCGATCCGTTCGACTCGGTCGGTCTTCCCGCCGTCCGGTTCACCGACCGAGAAGCGGTCGCCCTCCTCGTGCTCGATCACGCCGGGCGCCACCATGGTCGCGGCCGGGTAGACGACGCACCCGACCACGCGCTCGTAGGGGATGCTGCGCGCGATCACGCCGCCGGGATCGACCGCCTCGAGGTGGCGGTCCTTGAAGTACCACCACGGGATGCCGTTCATCGCGCCGACCACTGCCGCACCCGGGCCGAGCGCCGCGCCGATCGCCGGTGCGACCGCGGGCAGCGAGTGCGCCTTCAGCGTGATGAAAACGGTGCCGGCGCTCGTGATGGCCGATATATCGTCGGTGCTTCTCGGGTGGGCCACGAGCTCGCGATCGCCGCGCCTGACTCGAATGCCGCGGGCCTGGATGGCTGCCAGGTGCGCCCCGCGAGCGACCAGGATCACCTCCTCGCCGCTGGCTGCGAGGTGCGCGCCCAGGAGCCCGCCGATCGCGCCCGCGCCGACGATCGCGACGGTCAACTTGCGTTGAAGGTTTCGGCCACGTTCCGGCGCTGGATCTTTCCGGTCGCCGTGCGGGGAATGCGCTCGACGATGTAAAGCCTGCGCGGCACCTTGTAGTCCGCCAGGCGGCCGCGGGCGAATGCGATGAGGTCCTTCTCGGTCGCGTCGCCTTTCAGGACCACGGCGGCGGCCACCTCCTCGCCCCACGAAGGGTGCGGCGCGCCGAACGCCACGGCCTCGGCGACGGCCGGGTGCTGGAGCAGAACGTCATCGATCTCCCGCGGCGCGATCTTCTCTCCGCCGCGGTTGATCATCTCCTTCAGCCGGCCGATCAGCGAGAGGTAGCCGTCCGCGTCAAGCATTCCCTGGTCGCCCGTGCGAAACCATCCGTCCGTGAACGACTTCGCGTTGGCCTCGGGGTTGTTCGCGTAGCCGTCGATCACGCTCGGCCCGCTGATCACGACCTCACCGGTCGTACCTTGCGACTGCAGCGTGCCGTGCTCGTCCATGACGCCGATCCGGATCCCCGTTTCGCGGCCGACGCTGCCGGGCTTGCGCTCGGCAGGGGGAAGCGGGTTAGAAGCCATCTGGTGGGATGCCTCGGTCATGCCATAGGCCTCGATGACCGGCGCCCCAAAACGGGCCTCGAGCTGACGCATCGTCTCCGGTGACAGCGCGGACGAGCTCGACCGGATGAAGCGCAGGCGCTCGGCCCCGCGGGGGCGTTCGCCCCGGTTGCGCAGCAGCAGCATCTGGTGGATGGTCGGCACCGCGGAGTACCACGTCGCGCCGTGCTCGCTCGCCGCGGCCCAGAACGTCATCGCGTCGAAGCCGCCCGCCGGTACGACGACGGTGCCGCCGGTCGAGAACGTGGCCATGGTGGAGGCCATCAGGCCGTGGATGTGGAACAGCGGCATCACGCAGAGCGCTACGTCCTCCGGCGTGAGCGAATAGGTGCGCGCGATGTTCTCCGCGGAATGAAACAGGTTGCGCTGCCGGAGCGGAACGAGCTTCGGCCGGCTCGTGGTGCCGCTGGTGTGAAGCACAAGCGCGACATCGTCGGCGCGCGGTTGGGAGGCGGTCCGTCCCGCCGCCCGAGGCGCGGCGCTCTCGAGCGAGACGGCAGCCCCTTCGAGCCGGGCTTCGATCAGGGCCACCCCGTCCGGCCGGGCCCGGCGCGCCGCCTCGGCGCCGCCAGGCGGCACGACGAGCGCTTTCGCCTCAGTGTCCTCGAGGTAGAAGCGGAACTCGTCCTCTTTGTAGGCCGGGTTCAGCGGCGCGGCCGTGCCGGCGGCCGCCGAGGCGAGAAAGAGGATGAGCGTCTCGGCGCCGTTGGGCAGCACCGTGGCGATGCGGTCGCCGGTGCGGAGCCCGAGGGCGGCCAGCCCGTCGGCCACCGCGGCGACCTGCTCGCGCAGCTGCGCGTACGTGAGCCGCGCGCCGCCGGGCACGACGATCGCCGGGTCGCCGTCGCGGCCGCGGGCGAGCAGGGCATCGAGCGTATGCGCCATCAGAGAGTTAAAGCTACTTCAGGGCGAACTTCGCCACGGAACCGTCGAGCTCGATGAGCCACACGTCGCCGCTCCCGGCCGCGACGGTCTCGGAGGGCATCGGGATGGTCTGCGAGATGCGCCCGGTGGCCAGGTCGACGAGCGAAGTGGTCGGGCCGCTCATCCACACGCCGTCCTGCGCCGGAGCGAGCTGGTCGATCCCCTGGCGGCCGATGAAGCCCGGCCCGGGCATCGTCCAGGTGACCGCTCCGGTGGATGGATCGATGCGCGAGATGTCACCGCCGAACGTGCCCCGCACGAACACAGCGCCGCCCGCCGACGTGATCGCCGTGCTCCACCACTCCAGCGGGTAGCGCCCGGTGACCTGCCCCGTGCGCGGGTCGATCCGGTCGAGGTGGCCGGTCGCGGCCCGCACGCAGCTCACCCAGACGCCGCTCGCGTCCGCGATGAGCGTCGCGGGCCCGCTGTCAAGTCCTGCGATCACCGTCACGGCGTGGGAGCCGAGGTCGACCGCGTAGAGGACATGGGCATCGGCGAAGCCGGATACGTAAGCCACGCCGTCGCGGATCGCGATGCTCCAGCCCGTGCCGGGGAGGCGGACCGTGCCGTCGACCCGGTGCGCGACCGGGTCGAGCTGGATCAGCGATTGAGTCCCGTTGTCCAGGGCCCACAGGGCGGAGCCGTCCCACGCGATGGCGTAAGGCGTATCGCAAGCACGCCATCCCCACGAGCCGGAGTAATACGCGTGCACGCTGTCGGGCGCGCAGCCCTGCGCCCGCATGACTCGCGGATCCGCCACCTTGACGGTCGCGACCACGTGCGCGTCGGAACGACGCATCTGGGTGATGGTGCCGTCGCTCATGTTCGCCACGAAAGCCCACTGTCCGGCGAGCAATACGGGGCCCGGGGTTTGACCCACGTGAGCGTGCGCGACAAGCGTCCAACCATGGGGGGCGGCGGGCGGCGGCGGCCGGTCTGTACAGGAGCAGGCCGCCAGCACGATGAGACCGGCCACCAGGGCGGAGCGCCTTCTCACGCGGCGATTGTAATAGGCAAAGGCGTTCAAGACTATTACACTCGCGAGAGCTTGAATTCAGCGCTGCCCAACGAATGGGCGACCGAACCGTGCCTCGACCTCGTGAACACACGCTTCGCCGACCATCTCGGCTCGGGGAGGATGCACGACCGGCTGCCGCTCCCGGCGTGGCGGCGGGGGTTCCTGAGGCACTGGAACTACGAGGTCGAGGACCCGGACGACGCCGCGGCGCTCGCGCGCCTGCGCACCCTGCGCCGGCTGCTGCGCACCGTGCTCGAGGCCCACGGCCGGCGGGAGCCGATGGCGCCATCGGTGCTGCGCGCGCTCGAGCGGGAGATCAACCGCGCGCCACTCGTGGCCCGGATCTCCGGGGGCCACGGCGTTCAGGCGCTCGTCCTCGAGCGAGCGGGCCGGCCGTGGGACGCCGTCACCGCCGACATCGCCACCTCGGCGGTACGCCTCATGGGCGAGGGAAGGCGCGTCAAGGTCTGCTCCAACCCGAGCTGCACGTGGATGTTCGAGGACCGCAGCCGGTCCGGCTCCAGGCGCTGGTGTGACGTGTCGATCTGCGGCAGCCTGATCAACGTGCGCTGCCACCGGCGTGCTCACGCCCGATGAGATACTTCGACGCTGGTGCTCGGAATCATCTGGTCCTGGCTCGTCACCGCGCTCTTCGGCGTGATCACGCTCCTGCTCGCGTTTGAAAGCTGGGCCCTCCTGACGGGGCACACCCCTATCACTGCCTACGTGAGACCGGCGGTCCACGCGTATCCGGGCTACGCGTTCGTCATCGCCGTGGTGATCGGCATCCTCCTCGGGCATTTCCTCTGGGGTCCGGCGCGGGGCCGCACCTCGCCGCCGGACCTGCCATGACGTTCAACCCCGAGTCGGTCATCTCCCTGCTGGCTACCGCGTTCTCGCTCGTCGCGTTCCTGTTCATGCTCGAGGAATCGCTCGCGCTGAGCGCCGGCCGCGATCCGATGAGCAACGGCGTGAGGGTGCTGGTGCGCCGGTTCCCGCGCGCGACCTACGCCGTGTCGGTCGTGATCGGCATGCTCCTGGGCCACCTCCTCTGGCCGTAGAGACGCCTGCGGCCGCAAGCCGCCGCAGTGACTTGACAGGCACGGTTCTCGTGCTCGTCTCCGCGACCTCGTTCGGCTCCCTCTCCGTGCTCGGCAAGCTCGCGTACGCGGCCGGCCTCACGACCGAGCAGCTGCTGCTCTTTCGCTTCACGCTGGCGGCCGTCGGGATGTGGGCGCTCGCCTTCGCGTTCGGTCAGAGCCCGCTGCGCCTGAGGCGGGAGCAGGTGGCGTGGCTTGCGGGGCTGGGCGGCGTCGTCTACACGGCCCAGGCGTACACGTACTTCACCGCCCTGCACACCCTGCCTGCCTCTCTGTGCGTCCTGATCGTGTACATCTACCCGAGCCTGGTCGTCATCGCCGGCTGGCTGTTCCTCAGGCGCGGCGTCTCCGCCTGGCACGTCGTGGCGCTGGTCGCGAGCTTCACGGGCGTCGCCCTCCTGGTCGGCGGCGCCGAGCTCAGGCTCGCGTCGGGGCTGGTGTTCGCCTTCGCCTCGCCCGTTCTCTACACGGCCTTCATCCTGATGAGCGAGCGCGCGATGGCGTCCGCGCCGCCGGTGGCCGCGAGCGCGGTGATGATGACCGCCACCGCAGCCGTGCTGTTCGTGATCGCGGGGGCGAGCGGCAGGCTGGCGCTGCCCGCCACCACGTCGGGATGGAGCGTGAGCATCGCCATCGCGGTCGTCCCCACGATGATCGCCATCTCGACGTTCCTGGCCGCCCTTCCGAGAATCGGCGCCGCACGGGCCGCCGTCTTGAGCACGCTCGAGCCGGTGGTCACGGTATCTCTGGCGGTCGCCTTCCTGGGCGACCGGTTCTCAGCGGCCCAGGTCGCCGGAGGCGTGCTGGTCCTCGCGGCCGTCGTCCTGGTCCAGGCCGCGCACCTGTGGAGACCCGGACCGCAGGCCGCCCTGAAGTAGTCGGTCGCGCAGCCCGCTCAGCAGCGGGTGCAGCTGATGGGCACCCTGAACGTCCGCGGTCCGCAGGCCCCATTCGCGGCGGGCCAGCACGAAGGGATGAAGCTGGTCGCCGCCCACCGAACCGTGGCCGCCGGCCTGGTCTTCGAAGTTGACCTGCCGGCCGTCGACGAACGAGCCGAAGACGATCGCGTCCCCCGACGCGCCGAAGGAGTTGAGCCGTGAGAGCTGCGAGAACAGGATATCGGGGTCGTCATAGGGCTCGAGCACAGGCTTGGCCGCGACGCCGCGCAGCTCACGGCCGCGCTGCGTGAAGACGTCCTCAGCGCCATCACGCGTCATGACGAACGCCACCTCGCGGAGATTTGACAGCGTGGCCACGAAGCCGCGCAGCCTCGCCTCGAGCTCGCCGTGCGTCATCCGGCGGTCGCGATCCGCCAGGTAGAGATGCGCGAGGCCGCCCGACATCGTGACGTTCACCGTGCCGGCCGCCTGGTCGGGCTCGGGACCATAGGTCTTGCCTTTCATCTCCCGCACCCGCCAGCCGTCCAGCGTGCCCGCGATCACCTCGCCGAAGTGGCGGTGCGCGAGCGCGGAGAACGGAATTGTGTCGACCTGCCCATGGTCCGAGAGCACGACGAGCTCATAGCGTTCGTGGCGGCTTTCGGCGACGGCGCGGATCGTGCGGTCGACGTGCGAGAGGATGCGCAGGGCCGAGGGGTCGCCGGGGCCGAAGGCGTGGCCGGTCTCGTCGAAGGCATAGAAGCCCGCATAGATCGGCGAGAAGCCTTCCTTCATCGCCTTCTGCACCGCGTAGCGCGTCAGGTGGTGCACGAAGATCTCCTCGACGACGTCGGTGATCACGTAGGAACGGGCCGGGTGCCCGCCGCCCATGCGCGATTCGAGCACGTCTCTGGCCGCGCGCGCCGCCACCGCAAAGGTCTGCCATACCCAGTCGCCGGCGTGCAGCGGATTGGCGAGGTACGGGCCGAGCACGTGCCAGGCGGAGCGAGACTTCGGGTCCTGGGAGTAGGTGCGGTCCTGGTAGGCGATGCCGAAGTCGTCGGCCGCGCCGGCGGGGTAGCAGGCCGCGATGCACGCGCCGTCCTTCGTCAGCGGCGCGCATCCCTCGAAGTACCGGTCCGCGACCTTCTTGAACGTCGAGCCCGCGCCGAACTGGACCAGGACCTTGCTCTGGCGGTCCCACCAGCGAAAGCTCGGGATGTCCGTGTTGTCCCCGTAGAGGATTCCCGCCTGCGCGAAGGGGGTGGTGGACGGGATGCCGCAGCGGTAACGCAGAACCTCGTAGCCCTCTACCTCCATCAGCCGCCGCACGAAGGGCATCCGGCCGTTGCCTACGGCGCGCTCGAGCATGTCGGCGCTGAGGCCGTCGACGTGGAGGATGACGAGCTTGTCGCCCACGGTCAGAAGTCGACGAACACCGGGAGATGGTCGGAAGCCCGCACCGGCACCGTCCAGGCACGGTGGGGAGGCACCTCCGCCGCCCGCAGGTACACCGCGTCGAGCTTCTGCCTGGTCCAGTGAGTGCGTTTCAGGTCCCGCGTCAGCTCGACCAGGCCGGCCTCTTGCGCGGTGTCACGCAGCCGCCGCCAGGGCTGGAGGCGCGGCGGCCCGAAGGTGTTGAGGTCTCCGGCGATCAGCGTGAGCGGCACGGGCGGTCGCCCCTCCATGTCCGTCAGGATGGCTCGAAACTGCTCGAGCTTGTGGGTGAACCCAAGCACGTCGAGATGCATTACGTAAACGCGCATCTCGGGCGACTCGGCGCGGACCGCGATCCGCTTCTGCGGTGGGATCGCCCTTAGCAGGGCTCGCTCGGGGGCCCCCAGGAGCTCGAGCGGGATGTCCGACAGCGAAAGAACGTCGTGCGCGGCCCTTTCGAACAGGCCGCGGCGCCAGATCAGGGCGTTCCCCTGCTCGAGCCCGCGGAACTTTTGCGCGTTGGCCTGGAACCACTCATACCCGCCGCCCATCGCCTCCGCGACCGCTTCCGCGTCGGGCCTGCCGTCGTGCACCGAAGCCTCCTGGAGCGCGAGCAGGTCGAGGCCTTTGAAGTCCGGGACCGAGCGCACGGCGTTGACAACCGCCGCCAGCCTCAGCCCCAGCAACATGTTCCACGTGCAGATCCGCAAGGAGCGACGCCACAATACCGACAAGGCATGACGCAGAAGCGCTGGGTGCTGGTCGCGGCGGTGCTGGCGTCGGGGATCGTGTTCCTCGACTCGACCGTGGTCAACGTCGCCCTTCCGCGCATCGGGCGCGACCTGCCGCGGGCGTTCGTCGGGGTACTCGAAGGCCAGTCGTACGTCTACAACGCCTACCTGCTGACGCTCTGTGCGCTCCTCATCCTGGCGGGAGCCCTGACCGACTACTACGGCCGGCGTCGCATGTTCGTGATCGGCCTGGCCGGGTTCGGTTTGACCTCAGTGCTGTGCGGCCTCGCGCCCACGATGGAGCTGCTGATCGCCTTTCGGGTGCTCCAGGGCGCCGCGGGCGCACTCCTCGTCCCCGGCTCGCTCGCGCTCCTGACCGCGAACTTCTCCGGCGAGGAGCAGGGAAGGGCCTTCGGCATCTGGGCGGGCGCGTCGGGCGCGACCACCATCCTCGGCCCGCTGCTCGGCGGCATCCTTGTCGACACGGTGTCCTGGCGCGCCGCGTTCTTCATCAACGTCCCCCTCGTGCTGGTCGCGGTGTGGGCGGCCATGACACACGTGCCCGAGAGCCGGGACGAGAACGCGTCATCCCACTTCGACTGGCTGGGCGCGGCCGTGGTCGCGGTGGCGGTGGGCGGGCTGGCCTTCGGCCCGATCTACGGCCAGCAGCGCGAGTGGCACGATCCGATCGGCTATCTCGCTCTGGCGGTGGGCGTCCTGGCGACCATAGCGCTGCCCATCCTCATGGTGCGCTCCCTCCACCCGCTGATCCCGCCGAGCATCTTTCGCTCCCGCAACTTCACGGTGACCGACATCTCGACGCTGCTCATCTACGGCGCGCTGTACGTCTTCGTCTACTACCTCGCCCTTTTCCAGCAGGGCACGCTCGGATACACGGCCGCCGCGGCGGGCGCGAGCGGAATCGTCGGGTCACTGTTCCTGATCTTCCTGTCGTCTCGATTCGGCGCCCTCGCCGGCCGTCTCGGCCCGCGGTGGTTCATGGCGGTCGGGCCTGCGATCGCGGCGCTCGGCGTTCTGTGGTTCGCGCGCGTGCCGGCGAGCAGCACGGCGTGGAAGCTCCGGCCGGACGACCTGTCGACCTTCGTCCCTCCGGGCGCCTGGTTCGCCGATTTTCTCCCCGGTTCGGTGCTCTTCGGGCTGGGCTTGTCGATCACCGTCGCGCCGCTGACCACGGCTCTGATGACCTCGGTGCCCGTGCGTAACTCCGGCCTCGCCTCGGCGATCAACAACGCGATCTCGCGGGTTGGCCCGCAGCTCGCCGGAGCGCTGATCTTCATCTTCCTCACGTCGGCGTTCTACTCGGATCTCGCCGGGCGTGTCCATGGGGTGAACGTGATGTCGCAGGCGTTCCGCAACGCGGTCAGCCCGCTCAACACGCCGTCGGACCCGAGCCTGATCGCGGCCGTGAGGGAGGCGTCCACCTCCTCCTTCCACCTGGCGATGGTGATCGCCGCGGGGTTCATGCTGGCAGGGGCGGTCGTCAACGCGTTCGGGATCCAGAACCGGCGGCCCACAGAGCCCGTCTCCGGCGAGGCGGCGGCCGTCGCCGCGACTCCGTAGGATCGGAGGCACATGCCCGTCCTCGTCGATCGCGACCGCCTGCGCGAGCTGGTCGCTCAAGGTGCGCAGCTGATCGAGGTGCTTCCCGCGAAGGAGTACGAGGAGGACCACCTGCCAGGAGCGATGAGCCTGCCGCTGAGGCAGATCAATCGTGAGACGGCTGCCGGCCTCGACCGCGACCGGCCGCTGATCGTCTACTGCTGGGATGCCGGTTGAGACATGGCGCCCCGGGCCGCGGCGCGGCTCGAGAGCCTCGGGTTCGAAAACGTCTACGAGTACGCCGCGGGCAAGCTCGACTGGATGGCCGCGGGCCTGGAGACCGAAGGCGAGAGCTCGCACCACCCTCGCGCGGGAGACGTCGCCCGCAAGGACGTTCCGATCGCACGCCTCGACGAGACGGTGGGCGAGGTGGCCAGGCGCGTCGCGGAAGCCGGGTGGAACGCGGCCGTCGTCCTCGACGGGGAAAGGAAGGTGCTCGGGCTCCTGCGGTCGGAGGAGCTGAAAAAGGACCGCGGCCTGCTGATCGAGGACGCGATGCGCCCCGGTCCGAGCACGTTCCGGCCCTATGTTCCGATCAAGGAGGTCGCGGACTACATGGTCGAGCACGAGCTGGCCAGCTCGCCGATCACGCGCTCGGACGGCACCCTGGTCGGGCTCCTGCTCCGCTCGGATGCGGTCGAGCAGGCCGCCGGCTGCCCCGACTGTGCGCGGAAGATGCTCTAGCCGGTCCGCAGCATCACGAGCTCGCGCGGTGGTTCGGGCGGCCCGAAGAACTCGTCGATCCAGCCCGGCCGGGGACCGGCCTCGGCCGGAACGACCGTCGCTCTCGTCCAGCCCTGGCGCTCGAACCATGCGGGCTCCTCGGGGCTGACCAGGGCGATCGTGCCGCCGCGCCGCGTGACCCGGCGGAGCTCCGAGAGCACCGCCGCGTCGGGCCCGAACGCCCCGCAGGCGGCGGTCAGGCTCGCGGCGTGATCGGGGAGGGGCAGGCGCTCCGCCCAGGCCGCCACCACCGCGACGGCCGGCAGACGCCGCGCGAGCACGCCGCCGAGCGCAAGCGACGGCTCCACGGCCACGACGCGGCGCGCGCGCTCGAGCAACCGCGCGGTGAGTCGCCCGGTGCCCGCGCCCACGTCGACCGCGACGTCGACTTCTCGCGGCAAGAGATCGGTCAAAGCGGTGGCGACCGGCTCCGCCCGCGCGAGGGCGTCCCACCGCTGGGGCTCGAGGTGATAGACCAGGGTCCAGAAGAGCGCTCGCACCATGCGCTCAGAGGCTGCCGCGTCCCCGCGAAGGGCCGCATCTCGTTCGCTCTCGGGAATGCGCGCGAGCTCGTGTTCGCGCACCGCTCGTGGCAGGCGTCCGACGTCGCGGAGCGCGAAGTGGCGCCAACCCGGCGGCGCGAGCCTGATGGCGGTCGGGTAATCCACCTTTCGGGCTCACAGTACGGCCGGTGAGGATCGCCGTCGTCGCATCGCCCGTCACCGCCCTTCGGCCGGCCCAGCTGGGCGGCGCACAAGCGGTGGTCACGGACGTCGCGACGGGCCTTGCGCGGCGCGGGCACCATGTCACGCTGTGCTGCGCCGAGGGCTCAGACGTGAACGGCGTCGAGCTGTTCACCGTCCCTCTCCCCGCGGACGCTCGCGCGGCCCTCGTCATGCCCCGTGGCGGTCCGCCACCGGCCGCCCCCGGAGTCGCCGCCGCGCTCCGCTTGATTTTCGATCACATCGCGGCCGGATCCTTCGACGTGGTGAGCCAGCATGCCTTCGACGCGCCGGCGATCGAGCTCGCGCGGGGCCTGCCGGTCCTGCACACGCTTCACCTGCCGCCGATCGTTCCGGCGGTGGTGGAGGCGGCCCGCCATGTCGATCCACAACGGCTCGCGACCGTCTCCCACGCGGCGCGCGCGGGCTGGGTCGCGGCCGGCGTCCAGGTGGGCCGAGTCCTCACCAACGGCGTGGACGAAATACCGATGCCCGAGGTGCCGGTGGAGCAGGCGGCGCTGGTCGCCGGCCGCATCTCGCCCGAGAAGGGAATCGAGGACGCGATCGCCGCCGCCGGAGCCGTGGGGCTGGCCGTGAATGTCGCCGGGGACCTCTACGATCCCGGCTATGAGATCGACCTCAGCCACGTGCGGCGGCTCGGCCTTCTGCCTCGCGCCGAGCTGCGCCGGCTGATGGCGCGCTCGGCGGTGACGATCTGCGCGGTGCGCTGGGACGAGCCTTTCGGCATGGTGGCGGCGGAGGCCCAGATGGCGGGCTGCCCGGTCGCCGCGTACCGGAGGGGCGCCATGCCGGAGGTGGTCGAGGACGGCATCGGCGGCGCTCTCGCGGAGCCGGACGATGTCGTGGCGCTCGGCCGGGCGATCGAGCGGTGCCTGCGCCTCGACCGGGTCGGGGTGCGCTCCAGCGCCCGGCGCCGGCTTGGACTCGAGGCCGCCCTGGATCGCTACGAGACGGCCCTGAGCCAGGTGGCGAGGTGACCCGCGCCGCGGTGGTGACGGGCGGCTCCGGGGGGATCGGCCGGGAGGTCGTGCGCCTCCTGCGGGACGAGGGCTGGTCAGTTGTGTCGCTGAGCCGGCGCGAGGGGGTCGACGTGGCGGACGAGGCCCAGGTCGCACGCGCCTTCGCGGACATCAGGTCGCTGGACGCGCTCGTTCACTGCGCGGCGGTCCTGATCAAGCGGCCGCTGACCCGCATGACGGCTTCCGACTGGGACGAGCAGCTCGGCGCGGGCCTGCGCGGCGCGTTTCTCTGCAGCCGCGAGGCGTTCCAACGAATGCGGCGGCGCGGCGGCGCGGTCGTCCTGGTCTCGAGCCTCTCCGGCGTCGCCGGCGCGGAGAAGTTCCCCGGCATGTCGGCCTACGTTGCCGCCAAGTCTGGCCTCGCCGGCCTCACCGAGGTCCTGGCCGTGGAAGGACGTCCGCATCGCATCCGGGTCAATGCGATCAGCCCCGGCGCGGTGGACACGCCGATGCTGCGGGTCGCCGGCGTCGCAGGCCCGGCGCTGCGGCCGGCGGAGGTCGCGCGCATGATCGTCTGGCTGGCCTCTCCCGAATCGGCGCCGCTCAGCGGTGCTAACTTGCGGATGGACCCATGACGACGGACGTCCGCATCACGCGCCGGGCCACGTTCGCCGCGGCGCACGTGCTGTGCCGGCCGGACTGGTCCGACGAGCGCAATCGGGAAGTCTTCGGCGCCTGCGTCAGCGAGCACGGCCACAACTACGTGATCGAGGTGACGGTCGGCGGCCCCGTGGACCCCGAGACTGGAATGGTCGTGAACCTGCGGCACGTCGACTCCGTGCTGCGTCGATTCTTCGTCGATGCGGTCGACCACAAGCATCTCAACCGCGACGTCGAGTTTCTTCGCGACGTCATGCCGACGGCGGAGAACATCGCGCGGGCCGCGTTCGATCGCCTGGCCCCGCACCTCGCGCCGGCGACGCTCGTCAGAGTCCGGATCGTCGAGTCGGAGAACAACGCGGCCGAGGTCGTGGCCGGCTGATCAGTGCAGCGGCCGGCCGACCTTCACCTCGACCACCCCGCCCCGCTCCCGAACCGTCAGCACCGGCTGGTCGAAGGTGGCCGGGCCGCCTCGCACGCGGCCGTCAGAGCAGCTGAAGCGCGAGCCGTGCCAGGGACAGGTCACCACGTCGCCCTCCAGCGTGCCCTGCTCCAGGGGGCCTCCGGCGTGGGAGCACGCCGCACCGATCGCCTGGAGCAGTCCCATGCGCCTGACCACCAGCACCGGCAGGCCGCCGGCCTCGACGCGGCGCATCTGCCCTTCGGGAAAGTCCTCGCGCCGCCCGACGCGCACGTAATCGCCCGGCCCTGCACTGAAGGCGTTGTGGTTGACCGCGCTGCCGAGACCGAAGGTCAGGTGGCCGCCGAGGTATGCGCCCCCGACCACGAGGAGCCACGCCACGGTCGACAGGACGATGGCGGTGAGGCGTGCGCCCGGTGCGGCCAGTCGCAACAGGAGAGACATGGCTTCCAGCACCACGACCGAAGTCATCGTCAGGCCGTGCGCAACGGCGACTCGCCGCTCGTATCCGCCCGTCTCGTGAAAGTCGGTGTAGCCGCTGACCGCCGCCAGGACCGCGACGGCGAGGCCTGCCGCGAGGGCGATATCGCCCGCCGCCGCCGGCACGCGCCCGGTCGCGACGAACAGCCAGTCGGCGAGCAGGCCGGCCGTCCACGCGCCGACCGGCACGTCGGTCAGCGTCGGGTGCAGTGGGTGGCCGATGACGGTCGTGCCGTGAAGGGCGTTCTTCACCGCGCGACCAGGCGTGCCGAGGGCGCCGTAGAAGGTCCCGATCGCGCGCTGGATCGACTCCGCCACGGGGTCGAGCCAGCTCTGCCGGCGAAGGGCGCGGTCCAGCATGCGCTCCCGGACGCGGCGCTGCTGGATCAGGCGGCGAATGCGCCGGCGGTCGATCTCCATCTTCGTTCAGGCGGGTGCCTTAACCCGAGAACGCGACCGCTGGAAAACCTACTTGTGGGGGCCCGCGCGGGCGCGGCGCGACGTGATTAAGGTGTGAGCATGGCCGACAACGAGATCGGGGTCGTCGGTTTGGGGACCATGGGGGCCAACCTGGCGCGCAACCTGGCCGCGCACGGCGCGCATGTGGCGGTCCACAACCGGACGCACCACCGGACCGAAGAGTTCATCGCGGAGCACGGTCGCGAAGGCAACTTCACCGCGGCCGCGACCTTCGAAGAGCTGGCGCGCGCGCTGAAACCGCCCCGCGCGGTGCTCGTCATGGTCAACGCGGGAGCTCCTGTGGACGAGACGATCGCCGCCCTGACGGCGGTGCTCGACCGCGGCGACACCGTCATCGATGGCGGCAACTCCTTCTTCCAGGACACCAAGCGTCGCAGCGCCGAGCTGGAGGGTCGCGGCTTAGGCTTCATCGGCACAGGGGTGTCCGGTGGGGAGGAGGGCGCGCTGCGCGGGTCGAGCATCATGCCGGGCGGGTCACGCGAGTCCTATGCGCGAGTCGAGGGGATGCTGACCTCCATCGCCGCGAAGGTCGATGGCGTTCCCTGCTGCACCTACATCGGTCCGGACGGCGCGGGCCACTTCGTGAAGATGGTGCACAACGGCATCGAGTACGCCGACATCCAGCTGATCGCCGAGTCTTACGATCTCCTGCACAGCGTCGCGGGCCTGGGTCCGGAAGAGCTGGCAGCCGTCTTCCGGGAGTGGAACGAAGGCCGGCTGCAGTCGTACCTGATCGAGATCGCCTCGTACGTCCTGGCGAAGCGGGTCGACGGTGGCGACCACCTCGTCGACTTGATCGAGGACGAGGCGGAGCAGAAGGGCACGGGACGCTGGACGAGCCAGTCCGCGCTGGAGCTCGGCGTGCCGCTCACCGGCATCACCGAGGCCGTGTTCGCGCGGACGCTCTCGAGCCAGAAAGGCAGACGCGTGCAGGCCTCGAAGCTCCTCGCGGGGCCGGCGCAGACCGGCACCGCGGGGCACGACCTCGTCGATGACGTGCGGGACGCCCTCTACGCGTCGAAGATCATCGCGTACGCGCAGGGTTTCGAGCACCTCGCCGCGGGGTCACGGGAGTACCGGTGGAACCTCGACCTGGGCGGCCTGGCGACGATCTGGCGCGGCGGCTGCATCATCCGGGCGCGCTTCCTGCACGACATCAAAGATGCGTACGACCGCGAACCCGAGCTGCCCAGCCTCATGCTGGCGCCGTTCTTCCAGGACGCGCTTGCGGGCGCCCAGGACGCGTGGCGTGGCGTGGTCAAGGCCGCCGTGGATCACGGCATCGCCATCCCGACGTTCGCGTCCTCGCTCGCCTACTACGACGGATACCGCCGCGCCCGGGGTCCGGCCAACCTGATCCAGGGACTGCGCGACTACTTCGGCTCGCACACGTATCACCGCGTGGATCGCGACGGCGCCTACCACACGCGGTGGGCACAGGACGGAAAGGAAGTCCGAACGGACGGCTAGGGCGCAGGCTCGCGCTCGAAAACGAGCGCGACGACGAAGTAAAGCGCGACCGCGACCACGAGCCACGCCACGAGGGCGACCACAAGGCTGAGGACGACGCCCAGCCTGGTCGCGAGCACCGCCACCAAGACGGCGAACCCGATCATCGCCGCGGCTCCGAGGATGGCGCCGACGGAGTCGACCGAGGCCTCTTCCTTCCCCTCCTTCTTCTCGATCAGTGAGAGGGAGGCCGGAAGGATGGCCGGGAAGCCGAGGAGCACGCCGCCTGCCTTTGCTCCGAACACCATGCCGGTCACCCCCGCCACGAGCGAGATGGCGGCGCCGAAGGCAAACCGGACCGCATAGTCGCGAAAGCGATCCTGCTTCAGCTTCCCGAGGTCGACCGAGGGCACGAGCGCGCGTCTCATCGGGCGATCGACCAGTACACGGCGGCGGCGGGGACGAGCCAAGCGATCCAGGCGACGATGCTGCCGGTGACGGCCTTGAACCGCTTCACGAGGAATGCGGCGGCAAAGCTGTAGAAGACCAGGCCGATGGCGCCGGCGATCATGCCGAGCGCGTATTTGCTGTCTTTCGTCGGCCCCATCGCCAAGCCGCTGACCAGCAGGCTCGCGGTCGCGACGGAAGGTGCCGCCGAGAAGAGTCCCGCGAACATCTTGGGTTTGAGCGTGTCGCCGAGCACGGCGAATGCGGCGACCAGGGCGCCGCCGGCCACGACGCGCACGGCCAGCAGCACGGCATCCTTCATGACGCCTTAACGAGTGTTTTACCCCGTGTACTTTGTTTCCTGACCCTTCTTCCTCAGCAGAGGACGCAGGCCGTTCGCCGCGGCGACCACGGTCGAGCCGTTGCTCAGGAACGCCGCGATCGCCGGATTGACGTTGCCGATCACGGCGCCGCCGAACCCGAGGGCGTTTGGCGCGGCGATCAGCGCGAGGTTCTGATTCATGATCCCCAGGCTTTCCCGCGAGCGGTCGATCGCCTTGGGCAGGAGCTCGAGCCGGTCCTCGAGCAGGATGACGTCCGAGTTCGCCCGCGCCATGTCGGCGCCGCCGCCCATGGCGATGGAGAGGTCGGCCAGCGCGAATCCCACGCTGTCGTTCACACCATCGCCGACCATTGCCACGCGATTCCCGTCCTGCTTCAGCCGGCGCACGAAATCGGCCTTCTGGTCGGGCGACATGTGCGCCGACCATTCGGTGATGCCGAGCGCATCGGCGACGCGCCGCGTCGCGTTCTGCGTGTCGCCGCTCAGAAGCACGACGCGCTTGACGCCACGTTCGTGCAGCTCGTCGACGATGCCGGCTGCCTCGGGCCTTGGCTCGTCGGTGAACACCACCGCGCCGAGGCACTCGCGGCCGTCCGAGATGATCACCTCGGACAGGCCGTGTCCGTTGACGTGCTTGGGGATCCGCACTCCCCGCTCCTTCATGAAGTCGCGGTTGCCGACGATGAAACGACCCATCCCCTGCAGCTGGGCCTCGACCCCGAGCCCGATCCGGTAGTGGGTCTTGACCCGACAGGGAAGCCGCAGGCCGCGACTTTCCGCCTCCGCGACCAGCGCGGCCGCGAGTGGATGGTTGAGGCCCTGGTCGGCCCCCGCCGCCACCGCGAGCAGCTCGTTCGGCTTCAAACCGTTGAAGGTGACGATGTCGGTCACGGCCGGCCGCCCCATGGTCAGCGTGCCGGTCTTGTCGAACACGACTGTGTCGATGGAGGCCAGCTTCTCCATCCCGGCCGCGCCCTTGATCAGGATGCCTTCGCGCGCCGCCCCGATCAGGCTCGCGAGCATGGTGGTCGGCGCCGCCACGCGGATTCCGCTCGCCAGGTCGAAGATCAGGATCGAGGCCGCGCGGGCGGGGTTTCCGGTCAGGGCATAGACCGCCGCGGCGGTGCCCATCACCGGCAGCACGAACCGGTCCGCGATCCGCCGGGCGTGGTCGGCCATGCGCGTCTCCCCGATCGGCGCCCGCTCGAGGAACGCCGTGATGCGGCCGGCCCGCGACTCCGCCGGGCTTCCGTTCGCCTCGAACACCAGCTCGCCGTCGATCACGATCGACATGGCGAAGACGCGATCTCCGGCGGTCTTGGGGACCGGCATCGGCTCCCCGGTCAGCACGCGTTCGTCGACGATGGCCCGACCGCTGATGACGGTCGCGTCCACGGGGATGCGGTCCCCGCTGCCGACCAGCACCCGGTCGCCGGCTCGGATGGTCGCCACCTTCACCGCGATGCGCCGCTCGCCCTCCACCTTCCAGCACGTGGCGTTGGGGTGGGACATCAGGGCGCCGAGCTCGCGGCGGGAGCGCGAGGCGGTGAGATCGCGCAGCAGCTCGCCGCCTTCCACGAGCGCGCCCAGCATGGCCGCGGTCAGCCACTGGCCGGTCATCACGGTGAGCGTCATGGCGGTCGCGTCGAGCGCGTCGACGCCCACCTTTCCCCGGCGGACCCGCTTGACGGCGCGCCGGAAGATCGGCACGGAGCCCAGCCCGATCAGAGGAAGGGCGAGCGGCTGGCCGGCCAGCGCGAGCATGCCGCCGGCGCCCAGCGCGGCAAGGCTCCTGACGTGGCGCTGGGGGCGCCCGGCATGGGTGGCCCGGGCCGGATCGCGCGGCTGGGCGGAGAGTATCGTCCGGCGCAGACCGGCGAGGCCTATACCGGGCGCGTGCTCGACCACGAGCGACCGGGCCTCAGGGTTGAAGCGGACGGCCATGACGCCCGGCCGCTCCTCCAGGGCAACGCGGATGCCTTCGCGCGTGCGCCGCTTGAAGAGGGCGGCCGGCACCTGGAATCGGACCCTTCCCGGAATCTGATGCGCGACGCGGAGGTCGCGACCGCTAATCAGCGGTCCGGCCACGCGAGGCTCCCCCTCGCTGCGTGGTGGTGGTCTCTTCATGCAGCTTGAAGAAGCTGTCGAACGCCCAGTACAGCAGCTGGTACCAGGTGGCGTCCTTGATCGTGCCGCGCTGGCGCAGGAACGCACGCGTCGCAAACAGGAGGTAGATCGCCGGCACCGCGAGCTTCAGGTCGAACTTGCCGCGCGTCTTGACGTGGAGCAGGGCGTTGGCGCGGCCCATCACATGCCGCACGGTGGCCGCGCCGGCGCTCTGGGTGCGGATGCCGGTGCCCTCGCGCTCCATCGTGGACAGCACCTGCAGCCCCGCCAGGCGCAGCTCGTCGATGATCAGGTCGATCGGGTCGTCGTCGTCAAATCGGACGAGCAGGCTGCCGGTCTGAGCGTTGACGTCGACTCCCCGCACCCGCCCGGTGCTCCCGACCCGGCCGGCCAGGCGGCGCACATGGGCGACCGTCCGCGGTCGCGGCACGCGAAGGCGGGCCCGTCCGGGCATCCAGTGTTCGAGGTAGACGGTGTCCAGAGCCGTGGCGGCCATGGATCAGAGGGTTTCGCTCGACGTCTGACCTTCGCGCCGCCGAGGGCGCGGCGGGCGCGGCTGCCCGTTGGACCGGGTTGCGGAGCGGCGGCGGGGTGGCGGGACCACGTGGAGCCTGCCCCGCTCCGCCTCTCGCTCGGCTTCCCGGCGCATCTGGTCGTACTCGACGCGTGCCTCGGCGAACACGTCCTGGCCCTTCTCATAGGCCTCGGCGCCGAACTCGCGCGCCCATTCCGCGGCGCGCATGCCGCCGACCATCACGGTGCGGGCCGCGCTGCGCGTCTCGCGTGGGAATGCCGCGCCGATCAGGGCGCCGACGCCGATGAAGAACCCCCATGGAACGGCACGCTCGAAAATCTCGTCGATCATCTCCGACCTCCTCGGGAATGGGAACCGGATCGGGAGCGTGACCGAGACTTCTGACCGCGCATCTCCTTTGGCGACCAGCGCACAGTTCCTTCCGCGTCGCCGCCGACGGGCTTGGCGGCCCCATCGACGAGATGGCCGAAGAAGGTCTGCGGGCGGCTCGCGTTCGGCCGGTTCATGAGCTTGAGAAACGGCACGGCTGCGACAAACAGTGCGATCGGGATCGGGACGAGCTCGAGCGCGGCGGCGACCCCAAGGCCGCCGAAAAAGCCTATCGAGCGCGGCCAATCGATCTCGATGTGGTCGGCCTGCCCGGTGATGCCCACCTCGTTAGGCGGCGTGCTCGATCCTCCCCCTGGCATATGGATATAACCGCGTTCGCTCGCCGCCTACCTTGCGCCGAGCGATCCGGCGCAGCAGGCCCAGCACCGCCGCTTCGTCGGACCTCAGGCGACCCGGCGCCCTGGCGAGGGTCGTACTCAGCGCGCTCTCGAGCGAGCCCTCCAGAAAGCTGTCGATGATCGCCGGGTGAACATACGAGCGCCTGCACACGGCGCGGGTATGGCCGAGCTTGCCGGCCACCACGTCGATGGCCGAGACCACTCTCTTCTTGGCCTCGGTCTCGGACTCGAATCCCGCCGCCTCGCGCAGCGCGCACGCCGCAAGCACGGTGGCCGCCCAGGTGCGGAAGTCCTTGGCCGTGTAGTCCTCGCCGGTCACGGCCCGCAGGTATTCGTTGACGTCATCCGACGTGACTGTCCGCCGCTCGCCGCCGGCGTCGATGTACTGGAACAGGCCCTGCCCGGGCAGATCCTCGCAGCGCTTGATCACGCGCGCCACGCGCCGGTCAGTGACTCCGACCGCGACGTCGACGCCGCTCTTGCCTTTGAAGAGGAACCGCACCGTGTCCCCGCGCACGTCCACGTGCCGGTCGCGCAGGGTCGTGAGGCCGAACGAATGGTTCTCCCGCGCGTACTCCTCGTTGCCGATCCGAGCGAAGGTCGTCTCCAGCAACCGGACGATGGTGGCCACGACCTTCTCTTTGGGCAGGCCTTCCCGACGCAGATCCCGGGCCACGCGGGCGCGGATCCGGGGCAGCGCCCGGCCGAAGCCGGCCATGCGGTCGAACTTGTTCGCGTCGCGGATCTCGCGCCACCGTTCGTGGTAGCGATGCTGCTTGCGACCGCGGGCGTCGCGTCCGGTGGCCTGCAGGTGTCCTCGCGGATGGACGGTGATCCACACCTGCTCCCAGGCGGGGGGAATGGCGAGCGCGCGAATCCGGTCGAGCGTCGCCGCGTCGCGCAGGCGCCTTCCCTCGGGCCCGATGTAGTCGAAGGCCTTCCCTCGGCGCACGCGGCGGATGCCCGGTTCGGCGTCCGTCGTGTACCGGAGCCCGGCCTCCCGCGCGGCCTCGGCCGCTTCGGGCGGCGCTACGCCGCGCTCGGTGGCGTGATCCCTGGCCCGCTCCATCCCGCCTTTGCCGCCGCCAGCAGGCTGCGCTTCCGCGCCCAAAGCCTTGCCACCAGCTCCTCTCGCGCGGTCCGTGCGTTGCAGGGGACACCGAGCTGCCACAGCGCCTCCCGCACGTCGTCGGGCAGGGTCTCGTCGCAAGGATGAGGACGGGCGAGCCGGCTCAGCTGCTGTCCGAGACGGATCAGGGTCCACTCGCGGTCGCTCATCACCCGGAAAACGCTCCGGGCGGGAGGATTACCGGTCGGCGCCGCCCTCGCCCTGCAGTGCCGCGCGGGTGGCTATGAAAGCCTGGACCGCCCGCTCCAGGTCGTCACGCGAGTGGGCGGCGGAGACCTGCACGCGGATCCTCGCCTTGCCCTGGGGCACCACGGGATAGGAGAAGCCGACCACGTACACGCCGCGCTCCAGCATCAGGGCCGCCATCCGGCCGGCCAGGGCCGCGTCGCCTACCATCACGGGGACGATCGGGTGCTCACCCGGCAGGATGTCGAACCGCTCGTCGGTCATCCGGCTCCGGAAGTAGCGGGTGTTCCCCTCGAGCCTGAGCCGCAGCTCGGCTCCGGAGCGGATCAGCTCGAGGACCTTCAGGCTCGCCGCCACGATCGGGGGCGCGACCGAGTTCGAGAAGAGGTAGGGTCGCGAGCGCTCGCGCAGCATCGCCACCAGCTCCTTCCGGCCCGAGACGTACCCGCCGCTCGCGCCGCCCAGGGCCTTGCCCAGCGTGCCCGTGATCGCGTCGACCCGTCCCAGGACGCCGGCCGCCTCGTGGCTCCCCCGGCCGTTCGCGCCGATGAAGCCGACGGCATGCGAGTCGTCGACCATGACCATGGCGTCGTGGCGTTCGGCGAGGTCGCAGATCTCGCGCAGCGGCGCCATGTACCCGTCCATCGAGAACACCCCGTCCGTCGCGATCATCCTGAACCTCGCGTCGGCGCCGTCCTTCAGCTGCCGCTCGAGGTCGTCCATGTCTCGGTTGGCGTAGCGCAGGCGCCGCGCTTTGCAGAGCCGGATGCCGTCGATGATGCTCGCGTGGTTGAGGGCGTCGGAGATCACCGCGTCGCGCTCGTCCAGCAGCGCCTCGAAGATCCCGCCGTTGGCGTCGAAGCAGGACGAGTAGAGGATGGTGTCCTCGGTGCCGAGGAACTCGGTCAGCGCCTGCTCGAGCTCCTTGTGCACCTCCTGCGTGCCGCAGATGAAGCGCACCGACGCCATGCCGTAGCCCCAGCGGTCCAGCGCCTCCTTCGCCGCCTGAACCATGGCCGGATGGTCGGCGAGGCCGAGATAGTTGTTGGCGCACATGTTGAGCACCTCTTGCTCGAGGACGCCTACCGTCGCGCCCTGAGGCGTGGTGATCACGCGTTCGGGCTTTTCGAGGCCGGCGGCGCGAATCTCGTTCAGCTGATCGTTCAGGTACGACCGCATGCGATCAAACATCTCGCGCTCCTGTCCAGTCGAGGACGACCTTTCCGCACCGGCCGGAATGGGCGACGCCGAACGCCTCTTCGAAGTCCTGGTACGGAAAGCGGTGGGTGATCACGGGGGTGAGGTCGAGGCCGGTCTGTACGAAAACGGACATCTGGTACCAGGTCTCGAAGATCTGCCGGCCATAAACCCCCTTGACGGTCAGCATCTTGAACACCACCTGCGGCCAGTCGATGGCGTATTCGTGGTCGGACAGGCCGAGCACCGCGATGCGGCCGCCGTGCGCCATGTTCTCGATCATCTCCCGCATCGCGCTCGGCACGCCGGACATCTCGAAGCCGACGTCGAAACCCTCTTTCATTCCCAGCTCGGCCTGCACGTCGGCGAGCCGCGTCTGGCGCACGTCGACCGCCATCGTGACGCCGACTTTGCGGGCGAGCTCGAGGCGGTAGTCGCTCACGTCGGTGATCACGACGAAGCGCGCGCCGTTGTGGCGGGCCACCATCGCGGCCATGATCCCGATCGGCCCCGCCCCCGTGATCAGCACGTCCTCGGCGACTAGGCGGTACTGGGTGGCGGTGTGGACCGCGTTGCCGAACGGATCGAAGATCGACGCCACGTCGAGGTCGATCTTCGTGAGATGCGGCCACAGGTTGCCGGCGGGCATCACGATGAGCTCGGCGAAGGCTCCGTCGCGGTGGACTCCGATGCCCACGGTGTTCGCGCACAGCGCGCGGCGGCCGGCCAGGCAGTTGCGGCATTTGCCGCAGGTGATGTGGCCCTCGGCGCCGACGATCTCGCCTGGGAAGACGTTCTCCACGCCCTCGCCCAGCTCGACCACCTCGCCGACGAACTCGTGGCCGACCACCAGGGGGGGCCTGATCATCTGCTGCGCCCACTCGTTCCAGGCTTCGATATGCAGGTCGGTGCCACAGATCCCGGTCCGCAGGACGCGGATCAGCACCTCACCCGGACCCGCCTTCGGCTCAGGAACGTCCTGCAGCCAGAGGCCCGGCTCCCTCTTCGCCTTGACCAGGGCCTTCACTTCGAGTGCTCCGAGAATAGAGTTTCCGCACCATGCCTGAGCTGAACGAGCCGGTCTTCGGCGACGTGCTCGCCGCCGCCCGGCGGATCCGGACCTACCTCCAGCCGACGCCGCTGCGCCGCTACCCGGCTCTCGACCGCCTCACGGGCGCCGAAGTGTTCGTGAAGCACGAGAACTTCAACCCGACCGGCGCGTTCAAGGTCCGGGGCGGCATCAACCTCGTCAGCCGGCTCACCGACGACGAGCGCGCCCGCGGCGTGATCGCCGCCTCGACCGGCAACCACGGCCAGTCCGTCGCCTATGCCGCACGCATCTTCGGCGTCAGCGCGATCATCTGCGCGCCCGAGCAGGCGAACCCGGTGAAGGTGGAGGCGATGCAGGAGCTCGGCGCCGAAGTGATCCAGCAGGGGGAGCGCTACGACGACGCGCGGCAGAACGCCGAACGGCTGGCCCGGGAGCATGGTTACCGGTACATCCACTCCGGCGACGAGCCGCTCCTGATCGCCGGCGTCGGAACGATCGCGCTGGAGATCCTCCAGGAGCAGCCCGACGTGGAGGTGCTGATCGTGCCGGTGGGCGGCGGATCGGGCGCGGCGGGCGCGTGCATCGCCGCGAAGGCGGTCGACTCGCGGATCGAGGTGATCGGCGTCCAGTCTTCCGAAGCTCCCTCCGCCCAGCTCACGTGGAGTGCGCGCGAGCGCCGCGAGGCGCCGAACCGGACCCGCGCCGAGGGCCTTTCGACTGCCGCGCCCTTCGATCTGCCGCAGCGGATCATGCAGCGCCTGCTCGACGACTTCGTCCTCGTCTCCGACGCCGAGATCGATGCTTCGAACCACGTGATGATCGAAAAGACGCGAACGCTCGTGGAAGCCGCGGCGGCGGCGCCCCTGGCGGCCGCGATGAAGCTCGCGGATCGACTCGCCGGTCGCCGGGTGGCGCTGGTCTGCAGTGGCGCCAACATCAGCCCCGTGCAGCTGAAGGCACTGCTCGTCGCGCCGTAGGCCGCGGGCCTAGAATTTCGCGAAGCCCGGCCGCGGCCGGGGCAATTCAAGGTGTGCCGGGAAGTCTGGTCGGCAGGAGGTTTCCGGCCGCCCGATGAGCAGCGCACAGGGCTTTCTGTTCTTCCTGATCCTCCTGGGCGCCGCCGCGACGGCGCTGCGCCTGGTTTCACGCACCACGCCCACCGTCCCGTTTCCGGTGCTGCTCGCCGTCGGGGGGATCCTCATCGGGCTCATACCCGGGCTGCGCCTCCCACCGATCGGGCCGGAGCTGATCCTCCTGGCCTTCGTGCCCGGGCTCGTGTTCGAGGCATCGCTGTCCCTGGACCTCGACGAGCTGCGGCGCCGGATGCTGCCGGTCGGGCTGCTCGCCACGTTCGGAGTGGTGCTGACGGTGCTTCTGATCGGCGGGCTTGCCCACTACGGGCTCGGACTGCGGTGGACTGACGGGTTCCTCCTCGGCGCGATCGTGGCGGCGACCGACCCCATCGCCGTGGTCCGCCTGCTCCGGGACGTGAAGGCGCCGCAAGGGCTCGAGGCGATCCTGGACGGCGAGAGCCTCTTCAACGATGGGACCGGCGTCGCCGTCTTCGCGGCGGTGCTCGGCACGATGGTGTCAGGCCATCCCTCCCTCGCGGACGCGGGCCTCCGCTTTCTGTTCGTGACCGTCGGGGGGGTCGCCATCGGCCTGGCCGTCGGGGCGGCGGGCGCGGTGCTGCTGCGCATCGCCCGGGAAGCCGAGCTCGAGATCATGGTCACGCTCGTCGTGGCCTACGGCTCCTACCTTGCCGCCGACGTCCTGCACGCGTCAGGCGTGGTCGCCGTGGTCGCGGCGGGACTGGCGACCGCCCGCTACGGCAACCGCACGGGACGGCTGACGGGCACGCAGCTGCACGGCTTCTGGAACCTGCTTGCGTTCGTGATGAACGCCGTGCTGTTCCTGATCGTCGGCATTGCGCTGCCCACCGGGCGTTTGCTCGGCATCGCCGGCCTCGCGCTTGCGGCCTACGCGATCATGTTCGCGGCGCGCATCGTGCCCGTGTACGGCCTGCTTGCGCTGGTCGACCTCAGGGCCAGGTCGATTCCGTGGACCTGGAGGCACATGACGCTGCTCGGCGGCCTGCGCGGCGCCCTGTCGATCGCGCTGGCGCTTTCCGTCGCGGCCAACCCCGCGGTGGACTCCCGCGTCGCCCTGCTGGCCTATGGGATGGTCGTCCTGTCGCTGATCGTCCAGGGCACGCTCATCGTCCCCGCCGCCGACCTTCTCCGCCTGCGCGAGCGCTCTACTTGGCGGAGCACTCCGGGCAGACGCCGTTGAAGAGCAGCTGGTGGCTCGTCACGAGAAAGCCGGTCGACGTCCGCACCGAGCGCTCGGCGTCCTCGAGCACGCAGCCGGGGACCTCCACGACGCGGCCGCACGAGTCGCACCGGATGTGCTCGTGGTGGTCCTCCGACAGCTCGTAGTGGACCTTGCCGTCGCCCAGGTCGATGCGCTGGATCAGCCCATCCTTCTCCATGCCGGTGACGGCGCGGAACACGGAGGAGTAGTCGGCGGCGCCGAGCGATGCCACCACCGCCTCGTGCAGCTCGTCGATCGACCAGAGATGTCGCTGCTCGGCCTCGAAGAGCGACCGCACCTGGTCGCTGACCGGGCTCGGCCTCGCCATGCCGTGCAGTGTACGCGCACTTGACTTGCGCAATCGATTTGGGCAATGCTCTTGCACATGTTGCGGGGGGCGGCGGTGCTGGCGCTGGTCCTGGTCGCGGCGGCCTGCGGCGGGGCCCCGGTGACGAACGCAAGCTCGGCGACCCTCAACGTGGTCGCGGGCGAGAACTTCTGGGGGAGCATCGCGACCCAGCTCGGGGGCTCGAAGGTCAACGTGCAGAGCGTGGTGACCGATCCCAACGCCGACCCCCACGAGTACGAGAGCAGCACGCAGGACGCAAGAGCCTTTGCCGAGGCCAGGCTCGTCATCCTCAACGGCGCCGGCTATGACGACTGGGGCCAGAAGCTGCTCGACGCGAACCCGGCCTCGGGCCGCACGGTGGTGACCGTCGCGGACCTGTTGGGCAAGAAGGTGGGGGACAACCCGCACTTCTGGTACAACCCGGACTACGTCGCGACGGTGGCCGACAAGATCACCGCCGAGTACCGGGCCATCGACCCTTCGGACGCTTCCTTCTTCGACCAGCGGCGCACCGCCCTCACGACCGCCTTCCAGCCGTACCTGAACGAGATCGCGACCATCAAGCAGAGGTACGCGAACGTGCCGATCGGCTCGACCGAGAGCGTCTTCGTCTACATGGCCCAGGCGCTGGGCTTGAACCTGACGTCTCCGGCCGAGTTCATGGACGCCGTCGCCGAGGGCAACGATCCGCCGGCGGGCTCGGTCGTCCAGTTCCAGAGCCAGATAACCGCGAACCAGATCAAGGTGCTCGTCTACAACGTCCAGACGGTCACCGCGGTCACGACCAACATCAAAGACCTGGCGACGTCGCACCACATCCCCAACGTGGGCGTCTCCGAGACGCTGCAACCGGTGAACCTAAGCTTCCAGCAGTGGCAGCTGACCCAGCTTCAGAAGCTAGAACAGGCGCTGCGGTCGACCGCGTAGCGGCGCCGGCCATCGCCGCCGACGACCTGGCCGCGCAGTACGGAGGGCGGCGCATCTGGTCCGGTGCGAGCTTCGTCGTTCCCGAGGGCTCGTTCACAGCGATCGTCGGCCCCAACGGATCGGGCAAGACGACGCTGATCCGGATGATCCTGGGCCGGCAGGCGCCGGCGGCCGGCCGGCTGGAGGTCTTCGGCCGCGCTCCGCACCGCGGCGATCCCACCATCGGCTACATCCCCCAGCGCTCGACGTTCGATCCCGACCTGTCGATCCGCGGCTGGGATTTCATCGGTCTGGGAGTGGACGGGCATCGCTGGGGCGTGCGCGTGACCGGGCGGGCCGGCGCGAACGCGGCCGTCGAGGCCGCGGTCGACTCGGTCGATGCGCGGACCTACGCGGGTCGGGGGCTCGGCCGCCTCTCGGGCGGTGAGCAGCAGCGCTTGCTGCTCGCCCAGGCGCTGGTCGGCGGCCCGCGCCTGTTGTTGATGGACGAGCCGCTCTCCTACCTGGACGTGCGCAACCAGCGCGCGATCGTCGAGCTGATCGCCGAGGTCAAGCGCAGGCGCGGCCTCACGGTGCTGCTGATCGCGCACGATGTCAACCCGTTGCTCCCCCATATCGACCACGTCCTGTATGTGGCCGGCGGGCGGGTCGCGATGGGCACGCCGGACGAGATCATCACCACGCGCCGGTTGAGCGAGATCTACTCGACGCCGGTTGAGGTGATCAAGGACAGCCGCGGCCGGCTCTTCGTCGTCGGGTTGGAGGAGGAGGCGGCGCACCCGCATGCCTGAGGTCCTCCTGACGATCGCGGGTCCGGCTCCCAGCTGGAACCCGTTCGACGATATCGCGATGCTGTTCCAGTACACGTTCATGGTCCACGCCTTCGAGGCGGGGACGATCGTGGCGATCGTTGCCGGCGCGATCGGATATTTCGTCGTTCTCCGGGGTTCGTCGTTCGCCGCGCACGCGCTGTCGCACATCGGCTTTGCCGGGGCGGCGGGCGCAGTGGTGCTCGGGTTGAGCCCGATCGCCGGACTGCTCGCATTCACGCTCGGCGCCGGGACGGCGATCGGCGCACTGGGCAACCGGCTGCGCGGCCGCGACGTGACGATCGGCATAGTGCTGGCGTGGACGCTCGGCCTGGGCGTGCTCTTCATCTCGCTCTACCGCGGATACGCGAACGAGGCCTATGCCATCCTGTTCGGGCTGATCCTCGGCATCAGCGCCAACGAGGTGACGGTCACGCTGGTCGCGGGTGTCATCACGATCGTCGCGCTGGTGCTGGTCTACCGGCCGCTGCTCTTCGCCTCGGTGGACGAGGAGCTGGCGAGCGCGAAGGGAGTGCCGGTGAGCGCCCTGTCGATCGCGTTCATGGCCATCCTGGCGGTCGCCGTCACCGAGGCCGTGCAGGTGGTGGGCGTGCTTCTGATCTTCGCCCTGATCGTCACGCCCGCGGCAACCGCGGTTCGGTTCACCAGCCGTCCCGCCGCGGCGATCGCCATCGGCGTCGGCCTTTCCCTCGCCTTCACGTGGCTCGGTCTGTCGATCGGCTACTTCGCGCCGTATCCGGTGAGCTTCTTCATCACCTCGATCGCGTTCGCGACGTACCTCGCCGTGCGCCTGTCCGAGCCCCTGAGACGCCGCCTCCAAGCCAGGCCTTAAGGTTTTTCCGGGGATGCTGGTGAGGGTGGGAGCCGTGCTCCTGTTGCTGCTCGTGGCGGCCGCCGCGGTCAACTACCTGCGCCCGATCCCGCCCGCGAACCCGTCGCCGCTGCTGCCGGTGAGCGACGTCGTGCCCGGGACGCCGTCGGCGCTGCCGTGGCCGGCGCATGGATCCGCCGCGGTCGCGGTCTCCGGCCTCGGCCTCGTCGCGACCTCGGGCGGGGAGCAGCCGATCCCGGCGGCGAGCGTGACCAAGGTGATGACGGCGCTCGTCCTGCTGGAGGACAGGCCGCTCAAGACAGGGGAGAACGGCCCCACGATCACCCTCACCGACATTGACGTCGAGTCGTACCGGGACGACCTCGCGGGAAACCAGTCGACGGTGCCGGTGCAGGCCGGCGAGGAGCTGACCGAGCTGCAGGCCCTCGAGGGAATGCTCATCCCCTCGGCGAACAATCTCGCTGAGACGCTGGCGCGCTGGGATGCGGGCTCGGTGCCGTCCTTCGTCGCGAAGATGAACGCGCGTGCCGCCGCGCTGCGCCTCACGCACACCAGGTTCGGCGACGTGAGCGGCGCGTCGCCTGACAGCGTGAGCACGCCTTCGGACCTGGTGGCGCTGGGCATGACGGCAATGCGGACGCAGAACGTCATCGCCCAGGTGGTGTCCATGGCGCAGGCGAACCTCCCGGTCGCAGGCACCGTCTACAACGTCGACCACGTGCTCGGGCAGAGCGGGATCGTCGGCATCAAGACGGGCTCCGGCCTGAACACGGGAGCCAATTTCCTCTTCGCCGCCAACGCGACGGTCGACGCCCACGCCGTGGTGATCTATGGGTGCGTCATGGGCCAGCCCACGCTCGACGCTGCCTTTGCCGCGGCGCAGACGCTGATCGGTGGGGTCACGGCGCAGCTGCACGTGCGTCGCGTCATCACCAGGAACCAGTCCATCGCCACCTACACGACCGCGTGGGGTGAGCAGACCGACCTGGTCTCGACCGTGGACGTGGACCTCGCCGAATGGCCCGGCCTGATCCTCCGCCAGCGCATCGAGGCCTCACCGATAGTCGTCGACCATCCGATCGGACCCGGCACACCCGAGGGCACCGTGCACCTGGTCCTCGCCGATTACAGCCTGGACGTGCCGCTCGTGACGGCCGACCCGCTCTATCCGCCGGGCCGGTTCTGGAGGCTGACCCGCCTCAGCTTCTGAGTGCCGCCCGGTACGCCGGCAGCACCCCGTCCCAACCCGCGTGGTTGGCCTCGCGCCACGAGGGCCCGGCCTCGCCGAGCCGCTCCCAGCCGCCGTGCTCGATCTCGACCCGAGTGCGCGAGGCAGACAGCCGGCGGAAGACGATCTCCACGTCGGTGGCGTTCCGCGAGTCGGTCGCGATGCGCCAGAGGTAGCGCAGGCGCCGCGGCCGTTCCCAGTCGACGATCTCGCCCCACTCGAGCTCGCGGCCGCTCGCCGTCCGCTCGAATATGCGGCCGCCGGGGCGGGGTTCGAACACGATCGCGGCGCCCGGCTCGTGGGACATCGAGTGGTCCGGCGGCCACCAGGCGGTTGCTTGCTCGGTCCAGGTGTCGAACGCGTGCTCCGGGCCACACTCGACCTCGAACGAGATGCGCAGGGGCTCGATCATCGCCTGCGGCCCGGACGTGCCGTGTTCTCCGCGAACAGCTTGAAACGGGTTGCTGCCTCGCCCCAGACTCCGGCGAGGTAGCGGCGAGCGGCCTCGGCTCCCAGCTCGTCGAGCCGGTACAGCCGTCGCGTCCCGCGGGCCTCGTCGCGAACCAGGCCCGCGTCGCTGAGGACCCGGAGGTGGCGCGAGACCGCGGGCCGGCTGATGGGAAGGCGGTCGGCGATCTCCTGCACCGACCGAGGCCGCCCTGACAGGAGCTCGACGATCTCACGCCGGTAGGCGTTGCCGAGCGCGTCAAAGGGATCTCCTACTGGCTTTTTCGCCTTCACGTGCAGTATGGTAACCAGCCCGTTACGTAACTAAACCGTTACTGAGGCGGCACGAGGAGGAAACGAGAGATGACGCAGGCAAACGTCAAGGGCAAGGGGACGAAGGAGTCCCCGTGGGAGCTGGCCACGCCGAGCGGATCGTCGCAGTACACGATGCATCGCGACGAGAGCTCCAATCCACCCGCGCTCGTCTGCACCGTCGGCAAGACCGAGCTGCGCTACCAGCTGCGCGCGATCGAGGACCTGCACGCGATGCTGAAGCGGCATGGCGATTGGATGCCCCTGGGCAGCGCCGATGAGCAGAAGCCGGCCGCCGAGGGAACGGTCGAGGCGTGGGGCCGCTCGCCACAAAATCCGGTCGGCGGGTGGTACGGGATGAAGAAAGGCCTGCGGGGCCGCTTCGGGATGTACATGCCGCCGCTGCTCGAGGCCCTCGGCCTCGCCGAGGTGGAGCACAACGCCAAGAACAATCGGATGCGCGCCGTGTAAGTCGAGCGGTCAGAATGGTCGCCGGTGGGGTTCGTATCGCGCGGTTTCCGCGGTAAGCGGCGCGACGCCGGCGACAGCTCACGCGTGCCGCCCGGCCAGCACATCGTCAGCGACTTCCCCGTGCTCTCTGCCGGCCCGACTCCGCGCGTCAGCCTCGACCGCTGGGACTTCTCGCTCATCGGCGAGATCGACCAGCCGAAGCTGTGGACGTGGCAAGAGCTGAGGGCGCTGCCCGCGGAGAGCGTCACGGTCGACATCCACTGCGTCACCAAGTGGTCGAAGCTCGACACCGCATGGAGGGGCGTGTCCGTGGACACGCTGCTCGAAGGCGTCGACACGGCGGCGGATTTCACCACAGTGTTTTCTGATGGGGGATACACCACCAACCTTCAGCTCGAGGACCTGACGGGACACAGGGCATGGGTGGTCTACGAGTACGACGCTCAGCCCATACCAGCCGAGCACGGCGGCCCGGTCCGCCTGCTGGTGCCCCATCTCTATTTCTGGAAGAGCGCGAAGTGGGTGCGCGGCATCAGGCTGGAGAACGACGAGGTCCCGGGCTTCTGGGAGTCGAACGGCTACCACCTGCGCGGCGACCCGTGGCGGGAACAGCGTTACTGGGGCGATCAGTAACGGCGCCGATCGCCTGGCGGATCGCCTCCGTGGTGGAGCTGCGGCCGCAGACGGCGACTGTGTCGAGCATCCTCCTCGACGTCCCGGAGTGGCCGGGCCATGAGGCCGGCCAGCACGTGGACGTGCGGCTGACGGCCGAGGACGGATACCAGGCGCTGCGCAGCTACTCGATCGGGTCGGCCCCGGGGTCGAGCCCGCTGGAGCTCACGGTGGAGCGGCTCGACGAGGGCGAGGTCTCGCCCTACCTCGTGGGCGAGCTCAGGGTGGGGGACAGGCTCGAGCTGCGGGGTCCGGTCGGCGGCTACTTCGTCTGGCGGCCCTCCGGCGGGCGGCCGCTTTTCCTGCTGGCCGGTGGCTCGGGCGTGGTGCCGTTGATGGCGATGCTGCGCCACCGCGCCACGGCGACCGTGAGGGCGCCGGCCTCCCTCCTCTACTCGTCGCGAACCGCCGCCGACGTCATCTATCGCGACGACCTCGAGCGGATCGCCGCCGGCGATTCCGGCGTCGCCGTCCACCACACGCTGACCCGCGCGCAGCCGCCGGGGTGGACGGGCTACGGCCGGCGGATCGACGCGGCGATGCTGCGGGAGACGGGTTTTCCGCTCGACGGGCGGCCAGAGGTCTTCATCTGCGGCCCGACGGCCTTCGTCGAGACCGCCGCCTCGCTGCTCGTCGACATGGGATACGAGTCCGGCTGGATCAAGACCGAGCGATTTGGTCCCACAGGAGGATGACGGCGATGGACGAGACACGCCTGGACGGCAACGCGATCGCGGGGCTGCTGCGGGAGATCTTCAGCATGGAGATGACGACCGCGCAGGGCACTTGCGCCGGCTGCGGCACGGTCAACCTGGTCGGGGGTGTTCACGTGTACCTGAACGCCCCGGGGGCGGTGGTGCGCTGTCCGAGCTGCGAGCAGGTGCTGATGAAGATCGTCCACGGTGCCGGCCGCTACTGGCTCGACCTGAGCGGGATCCGCTCCCTTGTGCTCCTGGAGGCGCGTTAGCCCACAACAGTCCGTTCAAGCGCAATTCGCGCCAATCCTGTTAAATACCCACGAAAGATAGCCTGGCTCCCGAACCGAGGCGACCCGCACCCCGGTTCCGCTCGTTGAAGCAAACGTCCCGGTCCACGCGACAGCACTGATCCGAGGTGGTCCAATGCCCGCACATCCACCGGTACAGCAGCAGATTCGCGGCTGGTTCGACGCCGTGCTCGCTCTTGGCCTCAAGGTCAAGGACCGCGAGGCCAGGGCGCACAACCTGCGCGTCGCGAGGCTCTGCGTCCATGTCGGACGAGAGATGTCGATGAGCGCCCAGGAGCTTCGCGTCCTGGCGCGCGCCGGCCTCCTGCACGATATCGGCAAGCTCGGCATCCCCGCCGCGGTCCTGGACAAGCACTCGCCGCTCGACGAGTCGGAATGGCTCCTCATGCGCATGCACCCCGAGATGGGCCTGAACCTGCTCGATCGGGCCGGCCAGTCCAGCCGCGAGGTGCTGGCCGTGCTCTATCACCACGAACGCCTCGACGGCAGCGGCTATCCGTACGGCCTGAAGGGCGAGGCGATCCCCATCGAGGCCCGGATCGTCGCGGTGGCCGACACCTACGACGCGCTGACGTCGGACCGCCCGTACCGGCTCGCGTGCAGCGAGGCGGAGGCGCGGCGCGTGCTGGTCGAGGAGGCCGGGACGCGGCTCGACGCCCGCGCGGTGGGTGCGCTCTTCCGGGCGCTCGACTACATGGCCGAGCGCGCCGGCGCGGCGCGTCGAAGGGCGCTCGCCTACTGATCCCACGGGATCCTTCACCATGGAGAGGTGAAGTTCGGCATCGCGATCTTCCCGACTGACCTGGCGATCTCGATGGACGAGCTCGCGCCCGCGGTGGAAGACGCCGGATTCGATTCGCTCTGGGTCGCCGAGCACACGCACATCCCGACCAGCCGCCTGAGCCCGTGGCCCGGCGGCGCGGAGCTGCCCCAGCACTACTGGCACACCCTCGACCCCTTCGTGGCGCTCACGCTCGCCGCGAAGGCGAGCAAGACGCTGCTCGTCGCCACGGGCATCTGCCTGGTCACCGAGCGTGATCCGATCCACACCGCCAAGGAGACGGCGAGCGTCGACCTCATCTCGGGCGGCCGCTTCGTCTTCGGGATCGGCGCCGGGTGGAACCGCGAGGAGATGGCGGACCACGGCACGGATTTCTCGACCCGCTGGAAGCTGATGCGGGAGCGCGTGGAGGCGATCAAGGCGATCTGGACGAACGACGTGGCGGAGTACCACGGCGATCTGGTCGATTTCGGCCCCATGCGGTCCTGGCCGAAGCCTGTCCAGAAGCCGCATCCGCCCGTGATCCTCGGGGGCAGCGGCCCCAGGATCCTGGAGCGGGTCGTCCGCTACGCGGACGGTTGGACGCCGAACCGCGGTGACGTGATCGAGCGCATACCCGACCTCCAGCGTCTCGCCCGCGAGGCGGGCCGCGACCGGATCCCGGATTCCTACTACCCGAAGGAGGGACGCGAGGAGATCGAGCGCCTGGCCAGGGCCGGCGTGGACCGGCTGATCTACTACGTGCCTCCCGACGGACGCGATCGCGCGCTCACCAAGCTCGAGCAGCTGGCCGAGATGGCCCGTCCCTACATGGCCGAGGCGGCGCGAGCCTAGTCCGGCGGGCGCTCCCTCGCTTCCAGGAACAGCAGGCGCGTACGGAGCAGGTTGCGGACGCGAAGCACGAGCTCGTCCCGGTCGACCGGTTTGACGAGGAACTCGTCGGCGCCCAGGATCAGTGCGCTGTTCCGCGCCACGTGGCCCGTGTCGCCGGTCAGCACTATGACCGGAAGGAAGCCGAGGCTCTGGCGTGCGCCCCGCAGGCGGCGCAGCACCTCGAACCCGTCCGGCTGAGGCATGTGCAGGTCCAGCAGCACCAGGTCCGGCTCGAAATTGGCGAACTCGTGCTCGACCTGGCGCGGGTCGGTGAGGCCGCGCACCTCGTCGACCGCATCCTCCAGGTAGCCGGACAGCAGGTCGACCACCGCCGGGTCGTCGTCGACGATCAGGACTTTCGTGATCAAGAGGCCGGCGGACCGACGGGCAGCGTGAACCGAAAATCGGATCCCGGCCCCGGGCGGCTCTCGACCCAGATCTTGCCGCCGTGCATCTCGACGATCTGCCGGCAGAGCGCGAGCCCGAGCCCCGTCCCGATGATCTTGTTGTTCGTCTTCTCGTAGCGCTCGTACCGGCTGAACAGGCGGTCGCGAAACTCGGGCGAGATGCCGATTCCCTCGTCCCGCACGCCGATCTCGGCATGGGCGTTGCTCACGGTGCTTGAAACGGTGATCTGGCCGCCATCCGGTGAGTACTTGATCGCGTTGCTCAGCAGATTGCTGATCACCTGCGCGACCCGGTCCGGGTCGCAGGTCACCACCGGCCCCGTGGCGTCAAGCTCACTGACGACGACATGCTTGGGCGACGCCGCCCGTGCGCGCTCCACGGCGTCCTGCAGCAGGGGGTTCAGCTGCACGCTCTCG
This sequence comes from uncultured Actinomycetes bacterium, assembly GCA_964559855.1. Taxonomy (GTDB): domain Bacteria; phylum Chloroflexota; class Dormibacteria; order Dormibacterales; family Dormibacteraceae; genus 40CM-4-65-16. The sequence goes on along the minus strand of CAZLJC010000006.1, from coordinate 32,926 downwards.
ATCTTCAACGTCATCCGGCCCGCCTCGATCCGGTCGAGGTCCAGCATGTCGTTGATCAGGCGGTTGAGCCGCTCCGCGTCCTTGTTGATATCAGCCGCATAGCCCTTGGCCTCTTCAATCGAGACGTCGTCGTCGCGAATCATCTCGCTGAAGCCGGAGATGCCGACGAGCGCCGTGCGGAACTCGTGGCTGACCAGCGAGACGAACTCGCTCTTCAAGGTGTTGAGCCGTTCGAGGCCGGCGAGATGAGCCGAGGCCGCGTCGTTGGCCGCGTGGTCGGCGTCGATGTCTTCGTACATGGCGATGAAGTAGTCGATCCGCCCGTCCGCGGTGCGCACCGCGGTGGCGCTCCAGTGCAGCCAGACCTCGGAGTTGTCGGCCCGGACCGCCCGGCTGTCCGACTCGACGCTGTCGACAGCTCCCTTCCACAGCGGCTGGAACACCTGGAAGACTCGGGCGAACTCCTGAGGATGGAGATATTTCGCGACAGACGTCCCGGACATGAGCTGCGGATCGGTGCGTAGGATCTCGGCCAGGCGGGGGTTGACGTCGAGGATGTTCATGTCGACGCCTACGCGCGCGATGCCGAGCGGAGCATGCCCCAGGATTTCGTTGAGGACCAGGTTCCTGCGCTCGAGCTGCCGTTCGGCTGCGTGGGCGGTCACCAGCAGGTCCAGCGAGTCGCGGTGCGACAGCACGTGGCTGGCGACCAGCAGGATGCCGACGCACCCGGCGAGGACCGTTCCGAACCGGTCGAGGGCCTGGTTGCTGGCCGCAAGAGTGAGGGCCGTGATCCCGCCGGCGAGCACCGCGAGCCAGGGCAACGCCAGCTGCCACAGCTCGATCGGGCCCTCGGGCGCCGCGCGCTCCTCTTTGGCCGCAGGCCACAGCGGAGCAAGCGCGATCAGCAGGTAACCGATGACCCAACCCGAATCGAGCACGGATCCGAGCGCTCCGTAGCTGCCGTTGGCGTTCAGGAACGCGAACGCGCTGTCCGCGATCGCGTTGCAGGCGAGTCCGCCGAGCAGTAGCACCACCCGGCCGATCTCGGCCCGGCGGGCGCGACGCAGCGCGTGAACGAGCACCGTGGCGATGACGATGTCGCTGGCCGGATAGGCGAGGCCGATCAGCTTGGCGAACGTCGATTCACCGGACGTCTGGTACACGTTTCCCAGGCCCAGCGCCCAGGCGATGAAGAGCAGGGAGAGCGCGACGATCGCCCCGGCGAGCAGCGCCTCACCGCGCGTGGTGAGCCGCCCGGGAGTCGACGTCAGCGCGAACACGCCCGCCACGGCCAGAGGCACGGCGGCGAGAAAGCCCACGTCCGCAAGGGAGGGGAAGGGCACGGCGACGCCCAGCCCGATCTGGTAGACGCACCAGACGGTCTCTCCGAGGCCCCAGCTGAGGGCCGACGCCGCAAACATCGCCCACGCGAAGCTCGTCCGGCCGGCGGTCCGCGTCGCCGCGTAGCCGCAGCTTGCCGTCGCGATCAGGGCGGCGACCGCCTCGCCGAGGTCGTCGACGTCGATGGTGGCCTGGTCCCCGCCGATCCGAAGCCACGTCCAGAGCGTGAAGCCGACGCCGAAGACGCCCGCGGTGGCGGCGGCGGCGGCGAACGGACGCCAGCCGCGAAGGTTCAGCCCGACGATCGGCCGGCGTTGCTGGCGCGCCGGTGTGGCCGCGATCTGCACGCGTCGAGCGTAAGCGGGAACGCTCAGGCCGCAGACCTCCTAACCAAAACTTACCTGGGTGTTGTTAATTCATTCTGGGCATCAATTAACATCACGGGTGCTACTTGTAGCACAGCCGGGCGGGTGTGGAGCACCGGTTAGGGAGGAAGCGAGCGCATCACACGGCTGCCTCGTCTGGGGAAGCACGGTTTCGGTTTCGCCACGACCTCCGCGCGGCCCGGCGACGACGACACCAGGAGCCGGCACGGACTGTGCGGCAAAGGAGGTGATCGGGATGCGGAGATTTCTCGTCGCAGCCATCCTCGCGGCGTCGATGGTGCTGACCATGGCCCTCAGCGTCAGCGCCGGCGGTTCGCCCCCCTGCTGCCACTCATAACCGGCTAGTCAATCAAAGTGTCAAGTGACGCAAGATTTCGGCTAATCTGGCGCCATTCCTGACATGGACGAAAAGGCATCCGTGCACGGCCCGAGCGGGTTCAAGAAGGGCTCCTCGGGCCGTCGCGGCCGGCGCCGTGGCGTCGAGATCCGCCCCGGAACGGTCAAGCAGGCCCGGCTGGACGCGGGACTGAGCCTCGGCCAGGTCGCGCGCGGCGACCTCAGCCGCACCGCCATCTACTTCGTGGAGACGGGCAAAGCGAAGCCCTCGATGGAGACGCTTCGCCTAATCGCCGACCGGACGGGACGCCCCCTCGACTACTTCCTCGCGCAGGCGGCCAGCGCGCCCCTGGCGCCCGAAGACCTGTCCGAGCTCGATCGCCTGATGTCCGTCGGCGACAACGTGGGCGCGGCCGCCCGGGCGGAGCACCTCCTCGGGCAGAGCCTGGACGACGAGTCCGAGGCGCGCGTCAAGCTGGTCGCCGCGCTCGCTTACCTGCGCCTGGCGCAGCCCGAGCCCGGACGCGGGTATGCCGTCGCGGCGCGCACCTACTTCGAGCGCAGCGGCGACCGCCTGGCCGCGGTCGAGGCGCTGGGTACTGAGGCCCAGGCGGCCTACCTCATGCAGGAGCCGTCGGCGCTTCCGCTGGCCCAGTCTGCGCTCGAGACGCTGCGCTCGCTGCGGTCGTATCCGCAGGCCCAGGAGGCCAGGCTGCTGGCGATCCTGGCCGCGGTCCACCTCCAGAACCAGAGCTGGGAGAAGGCGATCGCGACCTACGAAGATGCGCTCGCCGCCGGGGACGAGGTGCACAACCTGCACCAGCTGTCGCTGATGTACAGCGGCTTGAGCCTGGCCTACCAGGAGTCGGGGCGCTACGCGGACGCGACGCGGTACGCGCAAAAGGCGCTGACCGTCCACGAAACCCTGGACGACCGCCTCTCGCTGGCGCGCTCGCTCAACAACCTCGGCTACATGCTCGTGCGGCTCCGGGACTTCCCGGCCGCGCGGCTGCACATCGAGCGGGCGATCCGGATCTTCGAGGAGGAAGGGGTAGAGGTGGGGAAGGGCAACTTCCTCCTCAGCCTCGCCGAGCTGGATTTCGAGCAGGGCGAGCTCGAGGGCGCCGAATCGAACGCCCGCCGAGCGGTGGAGCTGGCGCTCCGGCTGAACGAGTCCGCCGTGGAGGCGGAGGGAAGGACGTGGCTCGGCCTGATCGCCGCCGAGCACGGCGACGATATCGCGGCGGACGAGCAGTTCGGGCTCGCGATCGGGGCGGCCGAGGCGACCGGCGCCGGGCCGCGCCTGACTCATGTCTACCAAGCCTATGCCGACGTCCTGGAGGCGAGAGGTGATATCTCTGGCGCCAACCGCCTGCTCAAGCGGGCCCTGGCGAATCAGCCGGTCTCCCGCCGGACAGCCGCCACCCGGAGCGCGATCGCCTAGCGCGGCGCCGCCGACCCGAGCCGGCAGGGTGCTAACTTTTGGTTGCCTGCCCGGCCCCGCGCGTTCCTCTTGACGAGCTTTGGGACGCATCGCTTAACGTGAAGCTCGGGGGGCGATTGCATTGAAGCCGACGGTGCTGGTGGTCGACGACGGCGCGGCCAATCGGGAGCTGATCCGGGCGTACCTGGCCCAGATCGACTGTGACGTGCTGCTCGCCGAGGATGGAGTGACTGCTCTCTCGGCGATCGAGACAACCCCGCCCGACCTGGTCCTGCTCGACGTCAAGATGCCGCGCATGGACGGGTACGAGGTGTGCCGGCGGATCAAGGCCATGCCCCGCGGCAAGCTGCTTCCGGTCGTGATGATCACGGGCCTGAGCCAGACGACCCACCGCATCATGGCGCTCGAGGCCGGGGCCGACGACTTCATGGCCAAGCCGGTCGAGCAGGCTGAGCTCATCGCCCGCGTGCGCTCGGCGCTCCGCCTGAAGGAGCTCTACAACACGCTGGACAGTGCCGAGCACGTGATCTTCTCGCTCGCCAACGCCGTCGAGGCGAAGGACGCATTCACGGAACGGCACACGCAGCGGGTCGGCGAGGCGGCCCGCCTCCTGGGACAGCGCTTCGGACTGGCGGACGAGATCCTCGACACGCTCTATCGCGGCGGGATCATCCACGATATCGGCAAGATCGGAGTCTCCGACGCCATCCTCCTCAAGCCCGGCCCGCTCGATCCGGCGGAGGTCCCCCAGATGCAGGCGCACGTCGCCATCGGGGAGAGCATCGTCCGCCCGCTGCATTCCACGTCCGGCCTGCTGCCCATCATCCGCCACCACCACGAGCGGTTCGACGGGCTCGGCTATCCGGACGGCCTGCGCGCCCGGGAGATCCCACGGGTCGCCCGGATCGTGTCCGTGTGCGACGCGTTCGACGCCCTGGTGAACGACCGGCCGTACCGCGTCCGGCGCTCGCCGAAGGAGGCCATCGAGGTCCTGCGCGCGGGCGCGGGCACGCAGTGGGACCCGGAGGCGGTCGACCTGCTGGCCAGCGAGCTGCCGGCCATCAGGCACCTCGGAGCGGCTTAAGCCACCGGCCTGATCGCGTACTCGAGCGAGTCGAGAAGCGCCAGCAGGGACGCCTCGATGATGTTCGCCGAGCAGCCCACAGTGGTCCATCGCTGCGTGCCGCGCCCGGACTCGATCAGCACCCGTGTGGTTGCGCTCGTGCCCGCGTCGCCGTTGAGGATGCGGACCTTGTAGTCGTGGAGGCTCACGGACTCGAGGTCCGGAAAGTGCCCGCCCAGGGCCTTGCGCAGCGCCGCGTCGAGCGCGTTCACCGGGCCGTTGCCCGAGGCGGCGGTGTGGTACACCGCGCCCTCGACCTCGACTCTGACGGTCGCCTCGGCGTGCACCGATGAGCCGTTCTGGCGCACCTGCGTCGTGAAGTCGGCCACCTTCCACGGGGCCGCGTAGCCAGGCTGCAGGCGGCGGATGAGCATCTCGAACGAAGCGTCCGCGGCCTCGTACGAGTAGCCCTGGTGCTCGAGCTGCTTCAGGTGCTGCACGAGCCAGCGTGTCTGGGGGTCGTCCCGGTCGAGCTCGAGGCCGAACTCGCGCGCCTTGGCCAGGACGTTGCCCCGGCCCGAGAGCTCGGAGACCAGGACGTGAGGCTCGTTTCCGACGAGCGCCGGATCGATGTGCTGGTACGCGTCGCGGTGCTTCAGCACCGCCGCCACGTGCTGGCCGCCCTTGTGCGCGAAAGCCCCGTATCCGACGAACGGCTGCTGCAGCGGAAGCTCGAGGTTGGCGAGCTCCGCCACGGTGCGGGCCAGGTCGCTGAACTGCCGCAAGGACTCTTGGGGCAGGGCATCGTAGCCGAGCTTCAGGCTGAGGTTCCCGAGCACGGACACGAGGTTCGCGTTGCCACAGCGCTCGCCGTATCCGTTGATCGTCCCCTGCACCATATCGGCGCCCGCGTCGACCGCCTCCAGGGTGTTCGCCACCGCAAGCTCGCAGTCGTTGTGGGTGTGGATGCCCACGCGTGCGCCGAGGCCTTTCGCATTCAGCGCGCGCAGCATCGCCTCGACGCCACGCCTCACTGAGCCGGGCAGGCTTCCACCGTTCGTGTCGCACAGCACGACCCACGACGCGCCGGCCCGTGCCGCGGCGAGGCACACCTCGACCGCGTACTCGGAGTCGCGGGCGTAGCCGTCGAAGAAGTGCTCGGCGTCGAAGATCACCTCGCGGCCGCGGCCCACTCCGTACGCGACCGAGTCTTCGACCATCGCCAGGTTTTCGTTGTTGGTGGTCTGCAGGACGTGCGAGACCTGCCAGGGGTCGCTCTTGCCGACCAGCGTCCAGACGGGCGCCTGGCTGGAAACCAGCGCCTGCAGGTTCGCGTCGTCCTCGCACGTACCCCCGGCCCGTCGCGTCGCGCCGAAGGCCGCGAGGCGCGCCGAGCGCAGCGGCTGCGCGTCAAGGCGCGCAAACAGCTCCTCGTCCTTCGGGTTGGAGCCGGGGAAGCCACCCTCCACGTAGTCGAATCCCAGCTCGTCCAGCTTGCGCGCGATCCGCTCCTTGTCGCCGGCCGAGAACGAGACGGCAGGGCCCTGCGTTCCGTCGCGCAGGGTCGTGTCGTAGACGACGATCTTTCTGGCGGACATAAAAAAACCTCCCGACCCTCGTGGGTGGGAGGCCCAGCCGACTTCAGCGCCGCGCGCTAAGCCGGGGGACCTCCCCGGGTAATGTCGATCGCGATCGCGCGAATGTTGCGCATCAGGAGAGGAAGCTTAAGGCGTCCGACCCGGCCTGGGCATGGTTTCCAGCGCCATTTCGGGGGCCGGCCGTTGGTTGGGCGCCGACAGTGGGCGATCGCCGGCTCTAACCTGTGCACCTCATGCATTCGATTGCCCAGCGTTCGGCGGCCGAGGCGTTCGGCACGGCATGCCTCGTCCTGGTCGGCCCCGGCGCGGTGGTCGCGGCGCTGAGCCTGGGCGGCGGCGGCTCCCCCGCGTTCACCGAGACGGATCTGCTCGCCGTCAGCTTCGCGTTCGGGCTGGTCATCACCTCGCTCGTGTACGCGATCGGCAAGGTGTCCGGGTGCCACATCAACCCCGCCGTGACCTTCGCCCTCGCCGTCACGAAACGGTTCCCGTGGCGGGAGGTACCCGCCTACTGGATCGCGCAGTACCTGGGCGCGGTGGTCGGGGCTCTCGCGCTGTGGGGGGTCTTCGGCCACGACGCCGTCAGGCTGGGCATGGGGCAGACGCACTTCGCGGCCTCGGCCCCCGTTTCGTACACCGTCCAGGCGGCGCTGTCTGAGGCCATCGGCACCGGGCTCTTGCTCTTCGCCATCCTGGGCATCGTCGACGGCCGCTCGCCGCAGCACCTGGCGGGCCTGGTCATCGGCGGCTCGATCACCTGCATCATCCTGGTCTTCGGTCCGGTCGCGGGCGCATCGCTGAATCCCGCCCGGGCGTTCGGCCCGGAGCTGGTGGAGGCGATCGCCGGCGGCTCCACCTACTGGGCTCAATACCTGCCGGTTTACTTCATCCCCGGGCTGGCCGGCGCCGTGGCCGCGTCGTTTGCCTACGACCTCATCGCCCGGCCGCGCGTGGTCGAGGAGCCGATCCAGGAGGCGGTGTCCAATGACGACGCCTGATGCGACGGGACTCCTGGTCGAGTGCCGTGACGAGCCCGGGGTCCTCTACCGTCTGGCGGAGGCGATCTTCCGGCACGGGGCCAACATCAGCTACGTGGCGGGCGGCGGACGCCATGACGCCGTTGCCGAGCTGCAGCTCGAAGTATCCGGAGCGCGGGACGACGCACGCTTGATCGCCGAGCTGGAGGCGACGGCCGGCGTCACCTCGATCCGCACCGTGCCGACGTTCCAGATGATCTATGGCAAACGCGTCATCGTGATCGGCGGTGGCGCGCAGGTCGGCATGGTCGCGCAGGGCGCCATCTCCGAGGCCGACCGCCACAACATTCGCGGCGAACGCATCTCGGTCGACACCATCCCGCTGGTCGGCGAGGAGCAGCTGGCTGACGCGGTCCGCGCGGTCGCCCGCCTCCATCGCGCCCGCGCGCTGGTGCTGGCCGGCGCGCTGATGGGCGGCGATATCACGACCGCGGTCAGGGAGATTCGGGAGTCGGGCATCCTCGTCCTGTGCACGAGCATGGCCGGCTCGGTGCCCGACGCGGCCGACGTCGTCGTCAGCGACCCGGTGGAGGCCGGGGTCATGGCGGTGATGCTGATCGCCGACACTGCGCGTTTCTCCATCGAGCACGTGCGCGGCAAGCGTTTCTGACCTCCACGCGGCGCGGCCGGCCGGTCAGCCGATCGACCGCGTCTTGACCCCGATCGTCATGCTGCTCGCGGCCGAGCCGACATAGATGCCTCGCGTCGGGGCGGCGTCGGTGTAGTCCCGTCCCACCGCGAGCCGCACGTGGTGCTCGGTCGTGCGCACGGGGTGGGTGGCGTCGAATCCGGTCCAGCCGCGGCCCGGGATCCAGGCTTCCGCCCACGCGTGCGAGGCGGTGAACGCGTCCTTCTCGGTCGGCAGGTGGATGTAACCGCTGACATAGCGCGCGGGCACGCCCATCACGCGCGCGACGGCGATGAAGAGGTGGGCAAAGTCCTGGCAGACGCCGGCGCGCAGATCCAGCACGTCGTCGACCGAGCTGTACACGTTGGTCACCGACCTGTCATAGGCGAAGTCGCGGCTGATCGTGAGCGTCAGCTCGTCCAGCGCCCGCTCGACGGCCTCGGGAGAGTCCGCCTCGGCGATCGCATGCATCTCCGCGAGGCGCCGCACGCCTTCGACGTCGTTGACCGGCGAGCGGAAGCGCAGGAAATCCAGCACCAGGTCGACGCCGGGGTCGGCCTCGACCGGAAGGCCTGTCTCGACCACCGAGCGCCCGGTGACGCTCAGGCCCGAGTGGGGGCGCACCAGGTTGAAGTAATGCACCGTGTTGCCGTATCCGTCGACGTAGCTGCGCGGCTTGATGCCGTGGCTCAGCTCGAGCTCGAACTCGACGCAGCGCTGGCCGTTGCCGTCCATGGGCTGGAGCCGCACCTCCATCACGGTCTCTGCGATGGGCGCGGAGTAGCGGTACCGCGTGCTGTGCACGATCTCGAGCTTCATCGCCCGCCGTCGCCCAGGCGCCGCTGCTGCTGCTGCTGCTGCTGCTGCGGCATTCCCTGCCCCTCGTCGCCGGTGACCGACGCGGGCACCTTGCTGGGATGGAAGTAGGTCTCGCGCAGCGCCACCTCCAGCTGGCGCAGCAGGTCGCGGCACTCCGCGTCGAAATCCATCGGGCTCCCGGCGATCGAGTGCGCGCCGGCGTGCTCGTATCGCGAGTGCAGGCGGATGAGGAGCCGCAGCGGCCGCGACCGGCGCGAGTTGCCCTCGATGCGCGCCACCGCCTCGAGCGCCGCCGAGGCGGCAAACCGGGCCGACCTCGGCAGCGTGCCGTCCAGCAGAAGGCAGTCGATGACGCCGTCCGCGCTCACCCCTCCCGGATGTCCCGCCTGGTATGACTCGAAGGCGAAACCCGACTTCAGCACCGCCGTCCATTCCAGCGTCGATTCCGGCGAGTCCGCCAGCTCCGCGCATTTGCGCGTCACGAGCGATGTGACGTTCGCCGCCCGCTCGACGAACTTGCCGAGGCGCACGAAGTCGCGGGCCTCGTCATGCGCCATCGTGTCCTCGATCAGCCCGTCGACGAGACGGACGCCCATCTGCACGTCGTTGAGGAAGGGATAGAGGTCCGGCGCCCAGCTCGAGCGCTGCACCCGCCAATGCAGCGCGTTGACCTGCTCGTACAGCTCGCTCGGCAAGGACGGACGCACGGCCTGGGCGGCAGTGCGCGCCGCCGCGACGCTGGAGCGGACCGACGGACCGAGCGTGCCGGCCACCACGATCTCGACGGCCTGGTCGCGCCGTCCGGTCGTGCTGCCGCGCCACCCCGCGAGCTCGAGGAAGCGCTGCCAGAAGTCCGGCCCCGGCTCGTCGGTCCGGTCGAGCGAGAGCGCGACGTGCACGCCCAGGATGCGGGCGAGGTGGTCCGCGCGCTCGAGGTGCCGGCCGAGCAGGGTCAGCGATGTGGCGGCGCTACTGAGCATCGTCTTCGGCGAAGTCGTCCTCCGCCAGCACCCACGTGTCCCGGCTGCCTCCGCCCTGCGAGCTGTTCACGACCAGCGAACCCGGCTTCAGCGCTACGCGCGTCAGGCCGCCCGGAGTGACGTACACGTCGGGGCCCGTCAGCACGAACGGACGCAGGTCCTGGTGAGAGCCGCGCAGCTCGCCGCCGTCCAGCACCGGCTGCGTCGAGAGCGCGACCACCGGCTGGGCGATGAACGAGCGCGGGTGCGCCGTGATGCGGCGGCGGAAGTCGTCCCGCTCCTCGGCCGTCGAGAACGGGCCCATCAGCATCCCGTAGCCGCCCGAACCGTCGACCGTCTTCACCACCAGGCTGTCGAGGTGCTCCAGCACGTGGCGGCGCTCGCTTTCCACCGCGCAGACCCATGTCTCCACGTTCGGGATGATCGGGTCCTCGTCCAGGTAGTAGCGGATGATCTTCGGCACCAGCGGATAGATCGCCTTGTCGTCGGCGACGCCATTGCCCAGCGCGTTGGCGATGACCACGTTGCCCGCCCGGTACGCGTTGACGAGACCGGCCACGCCGACAAGCGACTCCTGGCGGCCGAAGATCGGGTCGAGCCACCCGTCGTCGATGCGGCGGTAGATCACGTGGACTGGCTTCAGGCCGCGCGTCGTGCGCATGAAGCAGCGGTCCTGGTCCACGACCAGATCGCTGCCCTCGACCAGCTCGACGCCCATCTGCTTGGCCAGGTAAAGGTGCTCGTAGTACGCGGCGTTGTTGATGCCTGGAGTGAGCAGCACGATGGTCGGGTCGTCGATCCCGGCGGGCGCCAGCCAGCGCAGGTGGCGCAGCAGCTCGTGCACGTAGCCCTCGACCGGGCGGACGGGCTGACCGGCGAACAGGTCGGGTAGGACGCGTTTCATCACGTAGCGGTTGGCCTGAACGTAGGAGGCGCCAGAGGGCGTGCGGAGGTTGTCCTCCAGGACGAAGAAATCGCCGTGGCGGTCCCGCACCAGGTCGATGCCCGCGATGTGGCTGTGGATCCCGTGGGGCACCGGCAGGCCCTCGATCTCGCGGAGGTAGAGCGAGCTGCTCAACACCAGCTCGGGCGGCACGGCCCGGTCCTTCAGGATCTGCTTGCGTCCGTACACGTCGTCGAGGAACTGGTTCAGCGCCCGCATGCGCTGCTTGAGTCCCGCCTCGAGGCGCTGCCAGGTCCGGGCCGAGATCACGCGCGGGATCACGTCGAAGGGGAACACCTTTTCGGTCCCCTGCGCATCTGGATAGACGGCGAAGGTGATGCCGTGGTTGCGGAAGATCTCGAGCGCCAGGGCGTGCCGGCGCTGCAGCTCCGCCGCCCCGAGGCGGTTCAGCAGCTCGTAGAGTCGCCTATAGGCGGGCCGCGGCCGTCCGGCGGCCGCAAGCATCTCGTCATAGAAACCGTTGACCTGATAGTTGCGATCCAGATTCCCGAACTCCACGGCTATAGTGTCTCCGCCATCCCGAAGCCTGAGAAGACGATCAACCTACGGGTCGGCTGCGAGTTCAAGTACGACGTGAGCGCCGCCACCACCGCAACTGTGCAGGTGCGCCCGCGCTCGGACGCCACGCACCGCCTGATCACCGAGACCTGGACCACCGATCCCGCGGTCCCCGTCGACGAGTACGCCGACTACTACGGCAACCCGGTCAAGCGCTTTGTCATGCCCCAAGGGGGTCTGACACTGCGCTACGACGCCGCCGTGGCCGTCCCGGACGAACCCGATGCAGACGCCCTCGAGGCTCCACAGCTGTCCGTCGACGAGGTGCCGGGCGAGCTGCTGCATTACACCCTGCCCAGCCGGTACTGCCTTTCCGACCAGCTCATGGGCATGGCCTGGGAGCTCTTCGGCCAGACCGAGCCGAGCGGCCGCCGCGTTCAGGCCGTGTGCGACTGGGTCCATGACAACCTCAAGTTTCAGTACGGCGCCAGCAACCCGCTGACCACCGCCGTCGACGTTCTCGAGCAGCGGAAGGGCGTGTGCCGGGACTTCGCTCACCTGGCGATCACCTTCTGCCGCGCCCTGAACATCCCAGCAAGGTACGTCTTCGGCTACCTGCCCGACCTGTACGTGCCGCCGCCCGACCATCCGATGGACTTCGCCGCGTGGATGGAGGTCTACCTCGGCGACCGCTGGTGGACGTTCGACCCCCGCAACAACAAGCGCCGGGTGGGTCGCGTCCTGATCGGCCGGGGGCGGGACGCGCTCGATGTGGCGATGGTGACCACGTTCGGCCCGGCGGCCTTCCGGTCGATGGTCGTGTGGGCGGAGCGGGAGTCCTGATGGCGGTCGATCCCGGGGCGGTGGACTGGCGCGGCGCGAGCCGGGCGTCGTACCTGATCAGCCAGACGTTCCGCTACGAGTACCCGGAGCCGATCAGGGACCTCAACCAGCGCCTCGTCGTGATCCCGCCGGAGCGGTTTGGCGACCAGCGCAGGCTCTGGCACGAGCTGCGCGTTCGACACGACGAGGCGAGGCTGGAGGACCGGTTCGACCGCTTCGGCAACGTGGTCTTCAACGTATTCGCGCCTCGCGTCATGGACGCGATCGAGTTCGTCGCCCAAGCGAAGGTCGAACGGCGCGCGGACTGGCCGCACCGGATCACCGGAGGGTGGCCTGCGGAGCGCTATCTCCTCGAGCGCTCCGCGCTGACCGACGCCGACGACCGCATCCTGCGCGCGGCGGACCAGCTCGCCGCTTCGGAGGAGTGGGGCATCGCGCTCGCCGACCGGATCAACGACTGGGTGTATCAGTCCATGACCTATCGCCACGGAGTGACCGGTGTCCGGACGACCGCGGGCGAGGCGCTCGCCCTGGGCGCCGGCGTGTGCCAGGACTACGCGCACGTGATGCTCGCGCTGTGCCGCGCCTGCAGCCTGCCCGCGCGCTACGTGTCAGGTCACCTCCTCGGGCAGGGAGGGACTCACGCGTGGGTCGAGGTAGTGCTGCCGGCGCCGGACGCGCCGTCCGACGCCGTCGTGTACACGTTCGACCCCACGCACGCCAGCCGGGGCGGGCTCGACCACGTCACCGTGGCGGTGGGGGCGGACTACCTGGACGTGGCGCCGACCTCGGGCACCTACAGGGCTGGCGTCCGAGGCCGGCTGACGGCGAGCAAGCGGGTATCGCTGCTCGAGGCGGAGTAGCTTCCGCCTACATCGCGGGCGTGATCTCGTAGACCGTGATCTTGCCGCCGGACTGAAGCAGGGGGCACTCCCTTGCCAGCTCTCCCGCCGCGTTGAGCGAGTCCGCCGACACGATCGAATAGCCGGTCGCGGGCGGGTTGCTCACAGTTCCATCGTGGACCTTGCCGTCGGCCACGCTCTTGGCATGCTCGCCGAACGGGTTGCCGTGGTCCACGATCTTGTCCCCAAGCCTGCCGAACCACGCGCCCCAGGCCTGCAGCGACTTCTCCCGGTCCGCGGGGGTCGTGCCGGCGCTGCCGCCGCTGTACAGAAGCAGATAGTTCGCCATCTCCGTCCTCCAGGTGTGATCTGCGGTTTCATCCAGGACGACGAACGCCCGGCGGCGAAATCGACAACGTCTTATCGAAATCACAACCCGGGCCTTATAAATCGTCCCGATGGGCGCGCCGAGCATCCTGGTCGTCGAGGACGATCCGCGACTGGCGGCGACGCTGCAACGCCTCCTCGAGGCGGAGACCTACGATATCCAGCTGGCGGGTGACGGCAACGACGCGCTGGTGCACGCGCGCCGGCGCCCGTTCGACCTGGTGATCCTCGACGTCATGCTGCCCGGCCTCGACGGCATCGCGGTGTGCCGCCGGCTGCGCGCCAACGGCCAGGTTCCGATCCTGCTGCTGACCGCGCTGGGCGGAACCCAGGAGCGCGTTCGGGGCCTCGACTCGGGAGCCGACGACTACCTGGTCAAGCCGTTCGCCTACGAGGAGCTCCTGGCCCGCGTGCGCGCTCTGCTCCGGCGCACGACGCCCGCCGGCCACCTGCGCTTCGCCGGCCTGCGGCTGGAGCCCTCCAGCCGCGAGGCGTGGCGCGACACCCGCGCGCTGGACCTGACGGCCACGGAGTTCGACCTGCTGAGCCATTTCCTGCGCCACCCCCGCCAGGTGCTCTCGCGTGAGCAGCTGGTGGACGCGGTGTGGAAGGGCGAGGTCGAGAGCGACAACGTCGTGGCGGTGTACGTCGGTTACCTCCGTCAGAAGCTCGGCGAGCCGCAGCTGCTGCACACCGTGCGCGGGGCCGGCTACTCCCTCCACGAGTAGCGGTGGGTTGATGTCGCTTCGCGTGCGCCTGGCCCTCTTCGGCGCGGGAGTGGTGGCGCTCGCCCTCGGGCTGTTCGGGCTCCTTCTCTATGCGCTGCTCGCGCGCGGAGTGACCAGCAACCAGGACGATGCGCTGCGTGCCCGGGCGGGGCAGGCTGTAGTCTCGCTCGACGCGTCGGGGATGCCGCCGTTCAGCTCGCCGGTCGCTCCGACCGATCTGAAGTCGAGCACCGACGTGTTCGTCGAGGTCTTCGATTCTGCCGGCTCCCTGCTCTATTCGACGGCCGAGCCCGCGATCCAACCGGCGTTGCGCCCCGGACTCGTGACGCAGTCCGGCTTCCGGCTCTACGTGGCCCGATACGCCGGCGGCTATGTCGTCGCCGGGCAGTCCACGCGGGTGCCCCGGTCAAACCTCTCCGGCATCGTGGTCTTCCTTTTCGTGTCCGCCCTCCCGGCGCTGGTCGCCGCGCTCATCGCGTCGTGGCTCGTGGCGGGGCGGGCGCTCCGCCCGCTCAAGGCGTTCGCGGCCGAGGCGGAAGGCATTGGGCGGAGGCGCGATTTCGCCGGGCGGGTGCCGGTTCCGCCCAGCCGCGACGAGGTCGCGACCCTGGCGGCGAGCTTCAACGGCATGCTCGTGCGGCTGCAGGACTCCTTCGAGTCGCAGCGCCGGTTCGTCGCCGACGCATCGCACGAGCTGCGCACTCCGCTCGCCACGATCCAGGCCAACGCCGGGCTTCTTGCGTCGCGCACGGTGAGCGGCCAGACTCGAAAGGCGGCGGCGGATGACGTCGCCGCGGAGAGCGCCCGGATGTCGCGGCTGGTCGACCGGCTGCTGACTCTGGCGCAGGCTGACTCAGGCCTCGAGCTGAGGCTTGCGCCGGTGGAGGCGCGGCGGGTGGTCGAGGAGGTGACCCGCCAGGCGCGAGCCGCTCATCCCGAGGTGCGGATCGACGTCACGGCGGACGAGGTGGTGGTGGCCGGCGACGAGGACGCGCTGCGCCAGCTGCTCTGGATCCTCCTGGACAATGCGGCTCGCTACGCGAAATCAGCCGTGGGCGTCACCCTTGGGCGCGACGCGGGCTGGGCGCGCCTGATCGTCGCCGACGACGGGCCGGGCGTGCCCGCGGCCGAGCGGGAGCGGGTCTTCGACCGCTTCTACAGCGTCGACCGGGCGCGGACCGGCGGTCATGCGGGGCTCGGCCTGTCCATCGCCCGGTGGCTCGCGGCCCAGCATCGGGGGCGGATCGTGGCCGGCGAGGCAACGCTCGGCGGGGCGGCCTTTCTCGTCGACCTGCCGCTCTTATCGGGGTCTTAGCCGGTGGCCGCAAGCTGGCCTCGTGGCTGACCCCTTGAGAGACGGAACGGCCAAGCGCGGGGCCGGCACCCGCCCCGAAGCCGCGTTCGTGCTCCTCCTGCTTCAGAGCCTCTCGTGGGCGATCGCCGGCCTGTCGGCCGCGCCCTTCGCGCTCGCCGGAGAGACCTCGCTGGCCTGGCTGGCGCTGGCCACGCTCCTGCTCGCGACCGGCACGTGCCTGGGCGGAATCGGCGTGCTGCGCCGGCGGAGCGGGGCTTGCGGTGCGGTGATCGCGCTCGAGGTCGCGTGCCTCGCCGGGACCGCGCTCCTCGGGGTCCTGCCGATCGGGTTCAACATCGGGCTGGTTTCGATTCTGGTCAACGCCGTCCTACCTCTCGGCGTGATCGTGCTGGTGAGCAAGGGTCGCGAAGCGTTTACATAAGCGCAGATGCTGTACGTCGGCACATCCGGCTGGCAGTACGCGCACTGGCGGCGCGTGTTCTACCCGGAGCGGCTCCCGCAGCGACTCTGGCTCCCGTACTACGCGGAGCGATTCCAGACCGTGGAGGTGAACAACACCTTCTACAACCTGCCGCGAAAGGGCGCGTTCGCCCACTGGGCCGAGACGTCGCCGAACGACTTCGTCTTCGCGCTGAAGATGAGCCGCTACCTGACGCACCTCAAGCGCCTGCACGATCCCGAGGAGCCGGTGCAGCGGTTCCTGGAAAGGGCCGAGGCGCTGGGCGGCAAGCAAGGGCCCGTCCTGCTCCAGCTCGGTCCCGGGCACCTCGCCGACCTGGAGCTGCTGGACGGCGCGCTGGCGGCGTTTCCCGAGCACGTCCGGGTGGCGGTGGAGTTTCGACACTCGAGCTGGTTCGGGGAGGCGACGCGCGAGCTGCTCGCCCGGCGCGGTGTGGCGCTCTGCCTCGCCGACAGCCCGCGGCGCAAGCAGCCCGCGTGGCGCACCGCGGGCTGGGGCTTCGTGCGATTCCACGAGGGATTAGGCAGCCGGCGGCCGGGCTACGAGCGGGAGGCGCTGAAGCGATGGGTCGAGCGCATCGCGCAGATCTGGTCCACTGACGAGGACGTCTTCGTGTACTTCAACAACGACGCCGCGGGCTACGCGATTCGGGACGCGATCACGCTGGCCGAGCTGGCCGAGCGGGCCGGGCTCAGACCGACGCGCGTGCCCTCAGAGCTGAACGCCGCTTGAGCGCCTCATCGGCATCGTCCGAGGTGACGTAGCGCCGGCGGAAGTTGCGCAGCGCGAAGCGGTCGCACGCGGTCTCCGCCGACGAGCCCTTCTCCAGCACCTCGTGCAGATACCAGTGCATCCATTCATGGAGGTAGAGGAAGCGGAGCACGTCGCGCTTGCTGCGGAAGCGGACCGTCTCGGACACCCAGTGGAACCGCATGGCGCGTCCGGGCTGCCGCCGCGCCGCGAAGATCACAGGCTCGCGGAAGGCCCGGAACGGGACGGGGACCTGAAGCACGATCCGGCGCTCCTCGAACTGGCATAGAGCGGCGAGGTGGGGCGCGAACCGGTAGCGCAGAGGCTTGACCACGACCTCGTAGTCGGTGCGGGGGAGCCCTTCCAGCGCGCGCCGGGCCTCTTCTCTCGTGAACCCGGCGAGCTCCGATTGGATGGCCATGGGGGGAACAGGATATGCGTTCTAGCTCCATAGGAGGAGCTCATGCCAGACACAGTTGCGGGTTTGTTTCGGACGCGCTCGGAGGCTGAATCAGCCCTTGGAAAACTCAAGGATGCGGGCTTCGGCGCCGACCAGATCGCGATCAGCACGCCGGCCAACCGCCGGCGCGGGCACTACCTGACCAAGCACCTAGCCGGCCTGGTCCTCGGCGTCGTGGTGGGGGCGGTCCTGGGCGCCGGCCTCGTGGCGCTCGTTCCCTCGCTCAGGGCCATCTTCCATGCGCCCCTGATCGTGGCCTGCGCCCTGGGAGCGATCGCGCTCGGGGTCACCGGCGGCCTGGCGGGCGGCCTGTTCAGCATGGCCGCGTCCGGCGACCGGGCGCTGTACTACGAGCAGGAGGTCGAGTCCGGCCGGGTCCTGGTCAGCGTGGTCGGCGCCCGGTTGGATGTGGCGGCCGCCCTGCTCGAGGAGGCCGGGGCGCTGGAGGCCGCGCCGGTGGAGGCGCCTCTGGAGCGCGGGCGCCCCCGACCGGAGAGCGGCTAGCGGAGAGCGCGCTAGCCGTTCGGGCGGCTGCGGCTGAGGTCCTGCTGGACGTCGCCGGCCTGGCCCTGCGCCGTGAGGTCGCCCAGCGATACGATCCCTTCGAGCCGGCTGTCGCTCATGACGACGATGCGCTTGACGTCCTTGGACTTCATGAGGTTGATCGCGTCTTCGACCGACTGGTCGGGCCGAACGGTCGCGAGCGACTTGGAACAGATATCGGAAAGCTTGAGGCTCTTCGTATCGGCGCCCTTCGCCACCGCCCGGACCGTTATGTCTCGGTCGGTGACGATGCCGCAGGGTTTGTTCTGGTCCATGACCACGACCGAGCCGATGTGGCGTTCGCTCATCACGCGCGCCGCCTCCATGACCGGCTGATCGGCGCCGAGGGCGACGGGGTCGGGGTTCATCACGTCGCGAACTGTCTTCGCCATGCGTATTTCCTCCCGTGCACAGGACTGTGGGTTACGACCGGAGAACGCGCGAGCACCCGCCGGTCACCCGAGTTTCCCCTCGAGTTCCCCGGCGTCGGACTCGGGCTCGCGGCGTATTCAAGCCCGCTGGGGCTCGTCCTCAGGCTCCGGCTCGGACCCGTCGATCTTCATGTGCAGCCGGTAGGCGGTTCCATCCGTGACACGACGGATCTGCACGAGATCGCAGAACTGGTTGGCCACCCATAGGCCGCGGGGATCGATCGCGGACGACCCAGGCCGCCGGCGGTCGGCGAGCGGATGGTCGAACTGGCCCGAGTCCTGGATCTCGGCCACGATCCTGTCCCCCTGCGGCCACATCCGCAGCCTGCCGCTGCCGCCGCCGTGGACGATGCTGTTGGTCGCGATCTCGTTGAGCGCGGTAACGAAGAGCGCCGCCCTCCGCGCCGCCATGCCGTGGTCGAGGGAGAATCGCAAGACCTCCTTGCGCAGGTTGATCAGGGTGTCGACTCCGAACACGATGTGGTGGACGCCGGCTGCGGGCTCGGCCATGGGCCCCTCGAACGGGGCGCCGGCGGCGGCTCCGACGAAGGACTCGCTCAGCCGGGAGGTGCCGTCGGCCTCTCGCAGGAACTCGTGGCTGCGCCCTGCCTCCTCGACCACCGACGGGTGCATCACCCCGGTGTCGTAAGGGCAGAGCAGCCACCACGGCTGTCCGTCTCCGAAGGCCACGTTCAAAAGAGCCTCATGACGCTGCGCCTCGGCGAGCTCGTCCTCCGGACGGCCTTCCCAGATGGGCTCGCCGATGCCGCGCAACCGGCGCCCCGAAACCCCGAAGCGACCTACGAACTCGTGCCATGCCGGAATGATTCGCGCCGGATTCGCGCCGACGTCCGCCATGTCGGCGAACATCACGTGGTCGGCTTCGCCCTGGAGCCGGCTCCGCAAGAGGCCGATCTTCTGCCGGGACTCGACGACGAGGATCGGCTCGTCCGCGGCGATTCCCTCGTGGAGGAAAGGAAGCACGCCGTTCACGAACGCTTCCTCACCCGAATAGAGGAGGGCCTCATGGCGAAATCTCTCCAGAAGCGCGGCCCCCGGGCTCACAGCAGGCCATCACCTCCGCACGCGCACAGCGCGAGGTTGGGGAGAGACGACCAACCGGTCACGTTCATCACGGCCTGAAGCTGGTCCGGCAGCCCGTGCAGGAGCAGCCGCCTGTCCCGGAGGTCGAGGGCCGCATCGACCATGGCGCGAATGCCGCTGATATCGCAGAAGCTCAAGCGGCTGACGTCGACGTGTGCGTCACCGGCGTTCCCGAACCCGACGCGGAGCGATTCCCCCACGGCAGCCGAGTTGGTGACGTCGATCTCGCCCGCGAAGCGCAGCCCCGCGGGGAGCTCGGTTCGGATCACGACGAGCTGTCGATCGGCGTACACCGGCCCCTCACCTGGATTCGCAGTTAAGAAATCCTGGACGAGGAAACCGTCACCGGCGGAGAAGTACCCGGCCCCGTCAGCAGCACCCACGTTCTTTTCAACCCGCCGGCGTCGCGGGATACCCGGCGTCCGTCAAAAATCCCGTCAAATTGCCTCGGTTAGGGCTGGACGGTCGGCCGTTCTCTGAATACGGGGGGCCTGGCCAGCAATGGCCGGGCCTTCCACCAGGCAGCCGCTCGGCGGCTACGGCGCAGCCCTCTTCACCGCCCAAGCCACGACCGTGCCCGTGGCGATGCCGATCAGCGCTCCCACCGCCACGTCGCTCGGAAAGTGGTGGCCCAGGTGGACACGCGAGGCGCCGACCCCCGTGGCGAGCACGTACGCCAGCGCCGACCCCTTCGGGTAGTAGGCCGCGATCGCGGTCGCGGCGGCGAACGAGGAGGCGGTGTGGCCGGAGGGGAACGAGGCGTCCGTCGTCCTGATCCCCACCACGAGCACGTCGCGGCCGACCCAGGGCCGCTTGCGGCGGAACACCGGCTTGATCCACTGCTGGACGAGATAGGTGGTGCCCACCGAGGCGACCGCCGTCGCCACACCCGCGCGCCTTCCTTGCCGGCCGCCCAGCCAGGCGAACGCGACGCCGGCCGCCACCCAGCCGAGGCCCTCCCCGAGATCGGAAAGGATGCCCACGTAGCGGTCGCTCAGCGCGGAGTGCGGAAGCCCATGAATCGCCCGGTACAGGCGGCGGTCCGCGGACGCCGGGAGCGGGCGCGGCGGCTCGACGGAAGGTGTCTCCATGACTCGAGGTGTTAACGCCCGTGCCCGGTAAAGGGTGCGGGGGCTGCGTTTGCCGAAGTAGTGAAGAGAGCGCGTCCGGAGAACCAGGCGGCCGAAAACGGCCCGGTTGAGCAGTGGTGGAGGGACATCCTCGCCGGCGAGGCGATGTCGCGCCACCCCGTCTACGCCGACGAGGTCAGGATCAAGCTGACCCAGGGCCGCCTGGTGATCACAGGCGAGGTGCCGAGCAGGCAGGACCGCGACGAGCTCGTGCGGCAGGCACGATCCCGCATCGGCCGCGGCCTGGATCATTACGACGCCTCGAAGCTGAGGATTCGACCGCGGGACGAGAAGCGCGGCCTGCTCACGCAGACCATCGTCGCCGCCTACGGCCGGCCCGACACCGCGGATGTGGCGCGGACGTTCTTCCTCGAGCACACGCCCCATCGGCCCCTGCGGGCCGACATCCTCGACAGCGCGGCCGACGCCGCCCGGGTGCTGCCGGCCGAGGTCGTCGAGGAGGCGCACAAGCAGCTCGAGCGGGGTCGGACGCTGCTCGCGCTGGAGGTCGACGAGACGGAGGCCTTCCGGTCGCGGGAGCTGCTCGAAGAGGACACGCGAAGCGTCTGGACGATCGCGGCTCCGCCCAAGCCCATGACGTCGCACGCCCGGCCCGACGGCTCATCCCGGCGAGGCGGGTGATGTCCGAGGTCAGGCCGCTTCCGGCGCAGCGGACCGGCCGGCCGAACGCGCGCGAGCTCACGCGCCGTCGCTTCACCCTCCTGGAGATTCTCAAGGTCGCGGGGCCGGGGGTCATCACCGGCGGCGCCGACAACGACCCCGCCGGCATCGCGACCTATTCCGTGGTCGGCGCGACGGTGGGGTTTGCGCAGAACTGGCTGCTCTTTCTCGCCACTCCGATGCTGATCGTGATCCAGCAGATGTCGGCCAAGGTCGCGAACGTCACGAAGGCCGACCTCGCGAGCCTGCTGCGGACGACGTTCGGTGTGCGCGTGGCGACGCCGGCCGTGCTCCTGATGTTGATCGCGAACGTGATCACCATGGGCGCGGACCTGCTCGCCATGAGCGCGGCCATCCAGCTCTTGACCGGCGTCCGCTACGTCTACTTCGTCGTCCCGCTGGCCGCGGCCATGGGCTGCATGACGATCTTCTTCGACTACCGCACGATCAGCAAATACCTCCTGTGGCTGGTCGCCGTGTTCGCCACCTACATCCTCGCGGCGTTCCTGGCCCGTCCGAACTGGGCCGCCGTGCTGAACAGCACGTTGGTCCCCCACATCCAGCTGAGCCCGACCTTCCTGCTCGGCGCGGTGGGCATGCTGGGGACGACCATCACGCCTTACCTCTTCTTCTGGCAGGCGAGCGGCGAGGTCGAGGAGCGGCGCGGTGTGCAGCGGATCAGCCAGACCAACCTCGACGTCACCGTCGGGATGGTGTGGTCGAACCTGACCGCGTTCTTCATCGTCGTCGCGACGGGAGCCGTCCTCTACACGCACCATGCGATGATCCGGACGGCCGCCGACGCGGCGCGCGCCCTGGAGCCGATCGCCGGGCCGTACGCCACCATCCTGTTCGCCGTCGGCATCATCGGCTCGGGCTTGCTCGCGATCCCGGTCCTCGCCGCTTCGGCGGCGTTCGGCGTCTCCGGCCTGGCGGGGTGGCGGCGCGGGCTCGGGCGGAACGCGCGCAACGCACCGGAGTTCTACATCGTGATCGGTCTCGCGTTCCTCGTGGCCATCGAGCTCGCCATCTCGTCGATCGACCCGATCCAGGCGCTGTTCTACTCCCAGGTGCTCGACGGCTTGATCGCACCGCCGCTGATCGTGCTCATGCTGCTCATCACCTCGAACCGCAAGCTCATGGGCGACTTCGTCAACGGAGCCATCACCAACGTCATCGGGTGGACGGCGGCGGCGGTCATGGTCGTCGCCGACATCGCGCTCGTCTACCAGGTCGCGACCAACGGCCTTCCGAAGTAGGCCCGACTAAAAGGTCGGCGGACGACTCCGGGAGCTAGGCGGCGAGCTCTCCGACGTTGGGAAGCACCTCGCGCCGGTAGAAGCGCATGAACCCTTCCTGGTCCGGACCGACCTGGTGCACGTACACATGGTCGAAGCCGGCCTTCACGAACTGCGCGATGCCCTCGAGGTGGCGCTGGGGGTCCGGCCCGCAGACGATTTCCTGCTTCAGCCGGTCAGGCGTCACGAGCCTGGCCGCCTGCTCGAGATACTCGACCCGAGCCAGCTCGTTCTTGAACTGGCCCGACACCCCCGAGATCGGCCAGAACCTCATGGCGGTGTCCAGCGCCTGCTGCTCCGACTCAGCCCAGCACACTGTCAGCTGGCCGTAGCGGGGCTTGGCCGCCCCGCCTGCCGATTCGAAGGCCTGCACGGCCTCCGCGGAGGGGGCGGAGCAGATCAGACCGTCGCCGATTTTGCCGGCCAGCCGTCCCGCCTTCTTTCCCGCGGCCGCGACGTACACCGGCACAGGCTGCTCCGGGAGGTCGTAGATGCGGGCGTCGGGGACCTCGTAATACTTTCCGCGATGCGTCTGCTGGCCGCCCTGGTGCAGCAGGCGGATCACCTGGACAGCCTCTTCGAGCATCTCCTGGCGGACGTCGGGCGGAGGCCACCGCAGGCCCGTGACGTGCTCGTTCAAGCTCTCGCCGCTGCCGACGCCGAGGAAGAAGCGGCCGGGCATGAGGCAACCGACGGTCGCAGCCGCGTGGGCGACGATCGCCGGGTGGTATCGCATGATCGGACAGGTCACGCCCGTGCCGACGCGCAACCGCGTGGTCGTCGCCGCGATGCCTCCGAGCACCGACCACACGAAGGGTGAGCTGCCCTGGGCATCGGTCCACGGATGGAAGTGGTCGGAGATGAGCGCATAGGGAAAGCCCGCCTCTTCCGCCTGCCGAGCCAGGCGGACGAGCTCCTCCGGCCGCCGCTCCTCGCTTGAAAGTGTGAAGCCGATCTCGACGTCGCCTCGCGTTTTGCGTTCGGTGCTCACCTTGGGTGAACGCCTGCGCGTATGGCCAATACGCGAGGCGTTGAAGCAATTGATGGCAAGTGCGCGGATGCCCGCATCCCCGTCCGCGGCTCCGACCCGCGACGGGTCCTCCGGCGGCCTCATCTCCTCCGTCGTCAGCGACGCGCAGCGGCTGATCACGCTCGAGGTGGCGCTCGCGCGGCAGGAGGCGAAGGAGCTGGCGACCACCAACGGCGTAGCGGTGGCCGTGATCGCGGCCGGCGGCCTGATGGCCGTACTCGGCGTGCTGGTCGCGCTGCCCGCGATGGTCGTGGAGCTCGTGCCGTGGCACTGGCAGGCGGCCGCGGTGTGGGCGGCGGTGTACGTCGTGCTCGGCGGGCTGCTGATCTTCGCCGGCAAGGCGAGGCTCAAGGTCGGGCTGCCGCGGCGGACGCTGGACACCTTGAAGGAGAACAAGGAATGGGCTCTTCGGCGCGTGAGATCGAACGGGAGATAAGGGAGACCCGCGAGCGGCTCGACGACAACCTCGACGAGCTCGAGGGTCGCGCCGCGACGAAGGCCGTGCGCTACGGGCGCATCGCGGCAGTCGCGGTCGGCGTCGTGGCGGTGGGGGCGGCCGCTGTGTTCATCTGGCGCCGCACACGCAAGCCGACGCTGAAGGACAGGCTCGACGGGCTTTCGCTCGACTCGCTGCGCGAGCTCGCCTCTGACCTGTCGGACCGGCTCAAGGACGATCTGCCATCGGTCACCGTCAAGGTCAACGAGGAGGAGCCGCACGAGCCGGGCACGCTCGAGGCCATCCTGCGCAGGGTTGCGCCGGCCGTCATCGGCACGGCGTCGACTGCGGTCCTCGACCGCGTGGCGAGGAGCCCGCAGGACGAGGCCACTGCGCCGCCCGCGCACACGGCCTGACCGATTGCGCGCCCGAGTCCAGAGCCTGCTCCAGCGCGCCCAGCAGACCGTGCCCGCGCGGGTGCTCATGGCCTACGGCGAGAGCCAGGCCGGCAACTACGCGCTCGCGGTTGCGTTCGCGGGGTTCATGTCCATGTTTCCGATGATCCTCGGCGCCCTCTCGCTGATCGGCCTTGCGATCCGCGACCCGCAGACGGAGACCCACGTCCAGACGCTCGTGCTGCAGGTCTTCCCGCCCAGCGCGCAGCCGGAGCTGCAGCGCGCGCTGCACGGGGTAAAGCAGTCCGCTGGATGGTTGGGCGTGCTGTCCCTGGGCGGTCTGCTGTGGAGCGCCAGCAGCATCTTCGGCACCATGGAGTTCGCTTTGACCGAGGTCTTCGGCACGAAGCAGCGGGACATGCTGCGGCAGCGCGCGATGGGCCTGGTGATGATGCTCGTGCTGGTCGTGGCGATCGTCGTGACCATGGCCATCAACGCCGGCGTCGCCTTCATCCCCACCCGTCCGGTGTTCCTGGGCTGGACCGGCTGGATCCTCGGCTTCGTCGCCGGCGCCCTCGTGATGGTCGCCCTGCTCGTCGCCCTTTACCGCTTCGTGCCCAACCGCACCTTCAGGCTGCGCGAGGTGCTGCCGGGCGCGGTCCTGGCCGGCGTCCTGATCGAGGCGCTGTCGCTCGCGTTTCCGCTCTATGCCCGGGTCGCCGGAGGATTCAACACCTATGGCGCCCAGTTCGCGCTCTTCTTCCTCCTCGCGACCTGGTTTTACCTGCTGAGCCAGTTCGTGCTGCTCGGGGCGGTTTACAACCGCTTCCGGATGGGCGACCCGGCCACGCTCGGTCTGGTCGCAAGCCCGACGCACGAGTCGCGGGACCCGAAGCGGCCGGTGGAGGCCATCGAGGAGAGCAAGCCGCGGCCTCCGGAGCGACCGCCCGCCCGGCGGCGCAGCGTCTTTCAGGCGGGCGCGATCGTCACCGTAGGCGTGCTGGCGCTCGCATCCCGGGTGGTGAGGCGGCGCCGGGCCAGGATCGCCTCTTAAGTAGACGCCGGCATCACAAGCGTTTACACAGCGAACGACCCAGAGACGCGATCACCGCGGCCTGTGAATGCGGGTCGTGAATGGCTGAAAGGAGGTTCGTGCGTTTGGGAACCCTGTTGTTCATTCTGCTCGTCATCCTCGTCCTGGCGGTCCTGCTTGGAGCGGGCGGGTACAGCGTCCGCCGTTACTGGACTCCGGCCGGGACCGAGGTCGTCGAGGGCGGTGACTCGTATGGCGCGGGCGCCGGGGCCGGAATCGCCGCGGCCATCTTGGCGCTGCTCGTCCTGATCCTGCTCTTCTTCGGCTTCACGCAGTGGAACTGGTTCGGAACCCGGGGCTACTCCGGGGGCTCGAACAACCCGGCGGTCACGTCGCCCATCCAGGGCGGCGGCGGTGGCGGCGGCCAGGCCTCGCCGAGCGGCATGGCTTCGCCGTCCAAGTAAACCAACCCTCCTCAGGGGACGTGAGAGGGCCGTGCCTCGGGCCGGCCCTCTCTTTCTTTTGCGAGTAGCCGCGAAAACGGAAGCGTTGCCGAAGTAGGGGAGGCAGCTCTCTCAAGGAGGAAACATGGCCACTGCAAAGCAGAAGACAGCCGCCCGCCGCAACATCAAGAAGGCGCGCACGGTGCAGAGCAAGCGGGCGCACGGTCAGCGAATCCCGCGCCGCTCTCCCGGCCTGAGCACGCGCCAGGAGAACCTTATGTCCCGGGAGACTTTCGCGTTCCCCACGGAGCGCAAGGAGCCGCTGAACGACGCGAGGCACGTGCGCAACGCGGTCGCACGCTTCGACCAGGTCGAGGGAGTGACCGATGCGGAGCGCGACGCCGCCTGGCGGCGCATCCGGACTGCCGCGCGCAAATTCGGGGTCGAGATCAGCGCCAGGGGCTGGCGCCAGCTGATGAAGGGCGGCCGAACAGGCCGCGCACGCGGCTCACGTTAGCGAGGCAGCGGCGGTTCTCTCGGGGCGAAGACCCGATTCACGGGCGGCGCGGCGCCACCCTGACGGAGGTTGATCGAAAGTGATCGCGCTGATCGTCCTGATCCTGCTGCTGCTCCTGCTCGGCGGAGCAGGCGTGCTGGCGCCCGCGCTTCACATCCTGTGGATCGCGCTCGTCGTCGCGCTGGTCCTTTCGATCCTCGGGTTCTTCGTCCGGGGCGGTGAAGGCAGCCGCTGGTATTTCTGGTAGGGGCCCGGCCCGATCGTCTCCCGGCGCGGCGGGGCGCCTCGCCTGTGATGTCGGCTCATTCGTTGTAGGAGATTTCGATCCTACAAAGGTACGGTGACACCGGGCCCGCGCTGCCGATACTTGGGCATATCGCCGTCAGCTTCAGCGGGGATGTGGGTCCGACATGGACATCGTGCACTTGCCGCCGGGACGGCTGACCGGGGCGGAACGCGGCGCGCTCCGGACCGGCCTATTCAAGCCGGCCTCCATCCCACCGCTTCGGGTGGTGGAAGGCCCGATGCCGATGGCCTACTGCGCCGCGTGCGCGGCGCCCATCGACTCCGGGCTCGTGTGGCACGGCCAGCTCGCGTACTGCAGCGTCGAATGCTCGCTGGGCGGTAGCGAACCCGCCTAGACCTCGCTTTCACCGGGGGCCCTGCATTAACTTTTCAGGCTGATGCGGAGGCTGCTGCTGTGGTGCGCGCAGAACCGGTGGCTGGCCGAGCACGTCCCGCAATGGCCTTTCGCGCGCCGCGCGGTCAGGCGATTCATGCCCGGTGAGGGTTTCGACGCCGCGATCGCCGCGGCCCAGTCGCTGCGGCAGCAGGGGGTGGGGTCGCTTTTGACGCTGCTCGGAGAGAACGTGACGGACGCCGCGGGCGCGGAGGAGGTCGTCAAGGAGTACGAGGCCATCCTCGAAGCCGCGGCCGCCGCCGGCGCGGAGGTCTCCGTCAAGCCCACGCATCTCGGCGTCGATCTGGGCCCGGAGGTCGCTTACGCCAACCTCCTGCGGCTTGCGCGGTCGACCGCCCGGGCGAAGACCTTTCTCTGGATCGACATGGAGGGCAGCGCGTACGTCGATCGTTCGCTGGACCTGTACGAGCGGGTGCGCAAGGAGGTGCCCGGCGTGGGTATCGCGCTCCAGGCCTACCTGAAGCGAACCGCCGCCGACGTGGCGCGCCTGCTCGCCGACCACACCACGATCCGTCTGGTCAAAGGCGCGTACTCAGAGCCGGCCTCGATCGCATACGCGACCAAGCGCGAGGTCGACGCGAACTATCTCGCGCTCGTCGCCTTCATGCTGCGCGACGTTCAGCGCGAGAACCTGCGCCTGGTGCTCGGATCACATGACGTGGATCTCATCCGCGCCGCTTGGAGCTACGCCGCCGCCCTCGGCCTCGACCGTGCGCGGTTCGAGATCGCGATGCTCTATGGGATCCGCATGTCCGACCAGGTACAGCTGGCCCGTGAGGGCTTTCCGGTGCGTTGCCTGATCTCGTACGGCGACGCCTGGTACGCGTGGTACCTGCGCCGCCTCGCGGAGCGGCCGGCGAACCTGCTCTTCGCGGCCCGCCAGCTGCTCCCTTAGAGGTCGGTCAGACGACTGTCGAACGACGCTAGGGGACGGTCGGCACCTGGCCGGCGTTCTCCTGCGCCTCACGGGCCGCACTCTCCGTCGCTTCGTGAGCGGCGGTCTCGTTCGGCACGAACTTTCCAGCCGGCGCTGCGGCGGCGCCGGACGATGAGCTCGATGACGGAGTGGGCGATGGGCTCGCGGCCGCTGCGGGGATGACCGTCGCGGCGTAGATCGCCGCACCCGCCACGCCACCGAGCAGCATCGACCCGGCGACCACGGCTCCTGCGACTGACTTCTGAAAACGATTCATTGCTTGTGCCTCCCTGTGGCTGTTTGATCGCTGCATGCGAGCGTCGAGGTACAGCCTCGGGATGGCGGCTCAGCCCGCCATGAGAGCCGGCTGTGATTTCGCCCAGACATGAAGAGACCGGCGGCATGAGGTGCATGCCGCCGGCCTGTAGCAGTCGAAGGCTCTAGCGCACCGGTCGAAAGACTGGTTCCGGCTGCTCCTGGTCCTCTGACTCCGGCATCGTGACGCCGCCGTCGTCGTCGTCCCTCTTCTCCGGATGCTCACGCTCCTTGTGCGCCTTGAGCTCTTCCGAGTTCGCGACCTCCTGGTCGCAGACGTCGCATTTCACGGTCAGGACCTCCATTTCGAGGTTTCGAGGCGCGTGCTGGCACCCCGTTACTTGAGAAAACGTCCGCCGCCTGGGCCGTACCGAACCAGGGTCGGGCGTTTCCCTCTCGGGGGGTGGGCGAAAACATGATTTCAGGAGGTTCGATGAGCACGATCACGGATGACATCAACAGCCAGATCAGCGCCGGTCGGCGTACCATCCAGCGCTCGCTGGACGAGATGCCGACGGTGAACATCGCCGAGGTGCCGCGTCCGGTCCTGATGGCGACCGGCCTGGCGGTCTTCGTCGCCGCCGTGGGCATCGGCTGGATGATCTATCGGAGCCGCCGGCGCCAGACCCTGGTGCAGCGGCTTCAGGGGGCGATCCCGGACTCCGTCCGCGACCTGCCTGACGGCATTCGGGCGCGCGCCAAAGGCCCGCTCGAGCGCGTGGTCAAAAACCTCTAGTCGCGCTAAGCCGCTCGGGCTGGGCTCGGATTCAGCCTGAGCGGCTTCTTGACCCTTTCGGGACTCGCGGGGCGAGCCGGTCGCGCCGGGGCGGCACCGCCCAGGTAGCGGCGCGCCTCGCGGTAGCCCCACGTGATCAGCTCGTTCGTGCGGCTGAAGTCGGCGGGCGAGACGTCGACCACATCGCATGCGGGCATGACGTGGATTTGCGCCACCTCGCGGTTGGCCCTCACGTCGGCATCGAGCTTCTGCTCGACGATGCGGGCCAGGGCGTGCAGCGCCATGCCGAGCGCTGTGGTCGGCTCGTGCCGCAGCCATGGGTAGCCGACAGGCAGGACGAAGATCGTGGTCGCCCCGAGCTCCATCGCGACGGTGATGGGCGTGTGGTTCGCCACGCCTCCGTCGACGTACTCCTGGTGTCCGATGGTGACGGGTGGAAAGATGCCGGGGATGGCGGTGCTGGCCAGAAGGGCCGGGATCGCCGGGCCGGAGGAGAGGAGCGCGGCGCGCCCGCTCTTCAGCTCGGTCGCGACGACGTGCAGCGGTATGGCGGCTTGCTCCAGGGTGTCGAACGGCACGTGCCGCTCGAGGACTCCCCGCAGGTTGTCGTTCGAGATCAGGTGGTTGCTGCGGCCCAGCAGGCCGCGCGCGCCGGTCAGCGGGCTCAGGGGGAAGATGTCGGTGCGTCGCATGCCGAGCCAGATCTCGGCGAGGTCCGCTGCACCCTGCCGGTTCGGCCGTCCGGCGATCCAGGCTGCGTTGACAGCGCCGACGGAGGTGCCGATGAGAAGATCGGGCCGGACTCCCGCCTCGAAGAGGGCTTTGAGCATCCCGACCTGCACGGCGCCGAGGCTCCCGCCACCCGAGAGCACGAACGCCGTCCGCCCGCTCTCGCGCCCCACCGAATGGCGAGGCGAGCGATGATTCATTTCAGATCGGGCACTCGCTCCGGAGTCAGGCCGCCCGGTCCACGTCGACGTCCTGGCGCTTCAGGCGCTGCTCGCGCAGCGTCTCCAGCATGACCACGGCGTCGAGACGGTCCCAGAGCCGCCAGTCGGCTTCTGACCGCCAGACCTGGTCGAGGATGGACTCCAGCTGCGAGTGAAGATCGGGCGCATCGGATTTGGTTCTAAATCTCATTGTTCGTCTCCTGCTGAAAAAACGCGCACGGAGCCATTCAGCGACTACCACTGTTGGACGGTTCTCACATTCCACCGTTGCGCGAGCCCTACCCGATCCAGACCGGCGCGGACTGCGCGTCGAGTCCCAGGTCGAACGTCACCTGCGTCGGCTTGTGGGAGCCCTGAGCCGGCACGGTCCAGAGCTGGAACTGGCCGCCCGGCGTCGCGGGGGCAAGGTAAGCGATCGACTTTCCGTCCGGGGAGAACGCGGGGGATGCCACCAGCGCGCCGGTGACGAGAGTCACGGGCGGGCCGACCGTCCCGGAGGCGGCGTCGAACGGCGCCACGTCCAGCTCGGCGGTCGTGTTGGCGCCTTTGCGGCAGACCATCGCCACCTGTTTCTCGTCGGTCGAGAGCGCCGGTTGGTAGCAGTCAAGGGCGGCGTCGGTCAACCCGGTCCCGTCGGTGGCGGCACGTCTCTGCAGCCAGAGCTGCGAGTGGACCTGGAACTGGTCGTCGACGGAGTACTTCACGTACAGCAGGCCGCCCTCGCTCAGCGGCAGGGGAGCGACGTCGCCTCCTGTGTAGTAGTTCGGATGCGTCCACTCGAATGCGCGGCCGTCGGGGACCAGCGGGCTCGCATAGATCGCGAGGTCCACCCGGTAGCTGTTGTACGGGTCCTTGGGGTCGAAGGAGTAGTAGAGCGCCGAACCGTCGGGCGCGAAGCGCGGATAGAAGGTCCAGTGGTTGCTGTCGAGCGCGGTGCTGGAGCTGTTATGGGTCAGCTGCGCGGTGGTCTGACCGCCAGTCGAGATAAGGTAAAGGTCGGAATAGTTCGGATGCCGCTGCACGGCGACGAGCTGCTTGTTTCTGGGATCCAGAGCGGGTTGAGTCCAACCGTTCTCTGAGGTTATCTGAGTAAAGTCCCCATGGCGGAACCTGTAGATGGCGCCTTGCTGAACGACGTAGAGCGTGCCGGGCAACGGCCGTGCCGACGCCTCGGTGGGCTTGCGCACCATGGTGTGGTTGCCCTTGAAGTGCTCGGCCGCGTGGTACACGCCGATGCCGAACGCGAGCATCGCCACCAGAAGCGCGAAGGTCGCGAGCCAGCGAATCACGACGGGAAGTTCTGCTGGACGACCGGCAGGATCTTGCTCCAATCGGGGAACACGACGCTCTGCGGCCCGGCCCAGCCTTCGGACGTGTACGGAGGAACCAGGACGATGCGCTTGATGTTCGGGCCGTCGAAATTGTTTGCGATCGAGAACAGCGCGCGCAGCCGGTCGACCGGGATGCTGGTCTTGATCTCGCCGTTGAACGCACTCGCCAGCGCGGGCAGGTCCGTGACATTGAGGTGCGCGGCCTGAGCTTTGATCGCCAGCAGCAGCTGTTGCTGCCTCTCGGAACGCGCGAAGTCACCGCGCACATCGCCGTGACGCGACCGGACGTACTGGAGCGCGTGGACGCCGTCGAGGTGCACCGCGCCCGGAAGCTCCGCGACGCGGTAGTACCCGTAGGGATCCGCGGTGGTCGTGAGATCGGCGGGGTAGAAGTCGTCCATGACGGGGTTGGTGACTTGCACGTTCACCCCGCCGAGCTTGTTTATGAGGTTGACGAGCCCGTTCAGGCCGATCCAGACGTAATCGTCGATATGAACCTTGAAATTGCTCTCCACCGCCGAGATCGCGCCCTGCGGCCCACCGAGGTTGTACGCCGTGCTGATCTTGCCCATGCCCTGGCCCGGGATCGGCACCCACAGGTCGCGCGGGATCGACAACATGGTCGCCTGCTTGGTCGCCGGGTCCACCCGGAGCAGGATCATCGACTGGGTGTTCAGCCGGTCGGGCGGGAACTTGGAGTCGTCGTCAGAGCCGAGCAGCAGCACCGTGAACGGCTGAGTCGGCGCCTGAACCGGGTTCAGCTGCGCGATCGAGCCGGACACGGCGCCCGAGTTGGCGGCCGTCTGGAATACCGGCAAGAAGTACGCGGCAAGGCCCAGAAGGCCGGCGATCAGGAAGCCGGCCACGATGGCGGCAATACGAATATGCAAGCGGCGAAACCTCCAGTCGAGCAACGCGCAGGGGAGGCCAATACCCCGTGATCAAGGGATCGCTGAAGGGGCTCGTGCTGATCCTGGCGCTCGCCGTCGTGCTCGGCAGCGAAACCTGGCCGCGGACCCCGCCGCCCGCGCCCCTGGTCGGATTCAGCTTCAGCCCGGCCTCGTCGTTGAACGAGAGCCGCGACCCGGCGCGCGACCTCGCCCTCCTGCTCTCGGCGACCAACCCGGACCTCGTCCGCCTGCCCGCGTACTGGGAGTACGTCGAGCCCGTCCAGGGCCGCTACGACTTCTCGTCGGTCGACACTCTGCTGGCCGCGATCGCGCAGCACAACGCTGTCACGACCCGCCAGACCCGTGTGGTGCTGACGATCGGTGTACGCAACTTCCTCTGGCCGGAGCTGCACGAGCCCGCCTGGGCGGGCCCGCGGCAGCAGCCGTACATCACCGAGGCTCAGGACAGCGAGGCGTATCGCGCTTACTTCGCGGCCAGCGTCGCGCGCTATCGCGACTCACCGCTCGTCTACGCATGGCAGGTCGAGAACGAGCCGCTTGACGTCGTGGGCAATCTCCTGACCGGAGACGACGACATCGACCCGAGCCGGCTCGGCTGGGAGATCGGCGAGGTGCACCGGCTCGACCCGGGCCGGAAGGTGGTCACGACCACATACGACGGGTGGAACGTCGCGGTGGACATGCTTCAGGTGTACGCGACTCCTCTGCTCCACCTGCTGGGCGGCTACCCGAGCGGCCATCCCGAGCAAACGCTCGAGGCCGGCGATGCGCTCGGGCTGGACCTGTATCTCGAGGGACCGTCTGTTCCGCTCAACTTCACCAGCGTCGACCTCCGCGCCGAGTGGAAGCGCCAGGCGCTCTCGTTTTGGGCCGCGCAGACGCGCAAGAGCGGCAAGGAGCTGTGGCTCTCGGAGATGCAGGCGCAACCCTGGGGGCAATCGATGAGCTTCACTCCCGCCGACCTGGTGGACAGCGCGATGGATTACCGGCAGGAGCGGCTGCAGGTCGTGCTGATGTGGGGGGTCAACCGCTGGCTCGACGACCCCGCCTGGTTCGAAGCCGGGATCGCGGCCATGAACATCCTGCGCGACTAGTGGACCGTAACAGCGGAATGTGGAGCACGGAGTCGGCGCGTCACATCGAC
>CAZLJC010000005.1:92674-102420 GCA_964559855.1 uncultured Actinomycetes bacterium | reverse complement strand
CCGCCGCAGCGCCCCCGCACCTGTCATGGGCCGGCGCGCGGCCCTGCGCCG
Organism: uncultured Actinomycetes bacterium; assembly: GCA_964559855.1. Taxonomy (GTDB): domain Bacteria; phylum Chloroflexota; class Dormibacteria; order Dormibacterales; family Dormibacteraceae; genus 40CM-4-65-16. Next base: position 102,369 of record CAZLJC010000005.1, on the reverse strand, counting down.
CTAGCCCGGGCCCGCCAGCCGGCGGAGCACGGCGACCTGCTCGGCGTCGGGACCGGCACCCGCGCCGGGCACCTCGAGGATGAAGGGGAGCCTGGCGAGCCGCGGCTCGTGCAGAAGGGCGCGGAACCCCTCCTCGCCGATCTCGCCGTCGCCGATGTTGGCGTGGCGGTCCCGGTTCGAGCCAAGGCCGGTCACGGAGTCGTTGCAGTGGATCACCTCCACGCGGTCGAGCCCGATCACGCGTTCCAGCTCCTCCAGCGTGGCCTTCACGCCCTCCGGCGTGCGCTCGTCGTACCCCGACGCGAAGGCGTGGCAGGTGTCGTAGCAGACCGACACCCGCGGGTCCTCGACCGCGTCCAGCATCTGCCTGATCTCTTCGAACCTGGCCCCGACGCACCCACCGAGCCCCGCGTTGTTCTCGATCAGCAGCCGCGAGCGCTTGGGATCCGCGCGCTCCAGCACGTGCCGGATGTGCTCGGTGATGGAGGGAAGCCGCTTCTCGAACCCGGCGCCCTTGTGCGAGCCGGTGTGGAAGATCACGCCGTCGACGCCCAGGTCGTCGGCCGCCTTGAGGTAACCGGCGAGCGTGCTTTCCGAGCGCTGGCGCAGGGTCTGGTCGTCGCCTGCCAGGTTGATCAGGTAGACGGCGTGAAAGTAGAAAGGGGGATTGCCGTGCGCGGCAGCCGCCTCCTTGAATCGGGCGATCCGGTCCGCGTCGAGCTTCGGCGACCCCCAGAAGCCGGGCGGCGTAGGGTGGACCTGTATGGCGTCGGCCCCCATCGCCCTGGCCCGCTCGAAGGACAGGTGCAGCCCGCCGGAGGAGTCGACATGAGCCCCGAGAACTGGCACTCACAAGACAGTAACCCGCGTCCCATCTGGCATGCTGGCGGGGTTTTGTCGGTCTTCGTCATGGGCGATCTCGACCTCGACATTCGAGGCCGCACGTACCGCGAGCCGGAGGGGCCGCATTCGATGGTGGTGCGCGGCCGCGACCTGGACTCCGCGCTCCAGCACGTGGTCGCGCGCGAGGACTGCAGGTCCGTCGCCATCGTCGGCCTGCCCGAGGCCGCTCCTGACCTCAGCCCCCTCGTGGGGCGCCGCCTGCTCCTCGTCGACGGCGACGGCGGCCGGCTGCGCGACTTCGCCGAGGTCGCGATTCGCGCGGGGATCGAGGTCGAGTGGGTGCGCGCCCAGCGTCCGCCGTTCGACCGGCTCGCGGCCGCGCTGCTCCCGGTCGGAGGCATCGTGCTGGCCGCCGGAGCGAGCTCGCGCATGGGAGGCAGGCAGAAGCTGCTGCTCGACGTCGAAGGCGTGCCCATGGCGCGTCACGTGCTGGAGGCCGCGTCGGAGGGCGGTTGCCACCAGCTCGTCGTGGTCTACGCGGACGACGAGGTCAAGCGCGCGATCAACGGGCGCGCCGAGACCCTGCTCAACCCCAAGGCGGCGACGGGCATGGCCTCGTCGCTGCACGTCGGGCTCAAGGCGATGCGGCCCGAGATCGAGGCGGTCATGGTCCTCCTCGGCGACCAGCCGCTCGTGGGCCCGCGCACCGTGGCCTCCGTGATCCGCGCGTGGCGCCGCGAGGGGTCGCGGCCCGCGGTCGCGGTCGCCCAGGAGACCGACGGGTGGGCCCCGCCGGTCATCCTCTCGCGTGAGCTGTGGCCGGAGGTGATGACGCTGAAGGGAGACTCGGGCGCCCGCCAGATCCTCAAGGGGCGGCCGGAGCTGCTCGACATCGTGCCCGCCCCCGGGCGGCCCGACGATATCGACACGCCTGACGACTACGCCAAGATCGTCCGCCTGTTTCCGCGCAAGAAGCCGGCCTCGCCCCGCCGCTGACCACGCCGGCGCGGCCGGCGGCGTAGCATCTGAGATGGTGCTAGCGATCGCTCTAGGAGTGGAAGCTTGAACGATCAACTCGAGCCGCGGTGGACCGCCGCCGGCGACTACCAGGACGTCGTCTACGAAACCTGGGAGGGGATCGCCAAGATCACGATCAACCGGCCCGAGGTGCGCAACGCCTTCCGGCCGCAGACCGTGTTCGAGCTCGGGCGGGCCTTCGACGCCGCCCGCGACGATCCCAAGGTCGGGGTCGTCGTCCTGACCGGGGCCGGAACGGAGGCCTTCTGCTCCGGCGGCGACCAGCGCGTCCGCGGCGACGACGGCTACGTCGACGCCAAGGGGGTCGGGCGGTTGAACATCCTCGACGTCCAGATCCAGATCCGGCGCCTGCCCAAGCCGGTGGTCGCGATGGTCGCGGGGTATGCGATCGGCGGCGGGCATGTGCTGCACGTGGTCTGCGACCTGACGATCGCGGCGGACAACGCGCGTTTCGGCCAGACCGGCCCCCGCGTCGGAAGCTTCGACGCCGGCTACGGCTCCGGCCTGCTGGCCCGCAGCGTCGGCCAGAAGAAGGCCCGCGAGATCTGGTTCCTGTGCCGTCAGTACGACGCCCAGGAGGCGCTTCAGATGGGGCTGGTCAACAAGGTCGTGCCCCTGGCCGAGCTCGAGAGCGAGACGCTGGCGTGGTGCCGGCGCATGCTCGAGCTCAGCCCGCTCGCGCTCCGCATGATCAAGGCGGGCATGAACGCGGCCGACGACGGGCTGGCCGGGATCCAGCAGCTGGCCGGCGACGCGACGCTCCTTTACTACATGAGCGAGGAGGCGCAGGAGGGCCGCGACGCATACGTCCAGAAGCGGAAGCCGAACTTCGGAAGGTTCCCCAAGCGTCCCTAGCGGGATGGCTGTGGCGACCGCGACCCTGACGCCGGCGCGGGTGTGGTGGTCGGCGGTCCGGCCCGCCACCCTGGCCGCGGGCGTCGCGCCGGTCCTCGCCGGCACGGCGGTGGCGGTCGACGAGGGCCACCCCCACGCAGCCCTGGGCCTCGGCGCGCTCGTCGTCGCGGTGGCGATGCAGGTCGGCGTGAACTTCGCCAACGACTACTCGGACTTCAAGCGCGGCGCCGACCGCGCCCGCCGGGGTCCGCTCCGTGCCGCCTCCTCGGGAATCGTGGATCCCGAGCAGGTCCGCGCGGCGGCCGTCGGGGCCTTCGCCGTCTCCGCGATCGCCGGGCTGCTGGTCAGCCTGGCGGTGGACTGGCGCCTGCTCCTCGTGGGCGCGGCGAGCATCGCGGCGGCCTGGCTGTACACCGGCGGCCCGCGGCCGTACGGCTATCTCGGGCTGGGCGAGGTCTTCGTGTTCGTGTTCTTCGGGCTCGTCGCGACCCTCGGCACGGTGTACGTCGAGATCGCCCAGGTGAGCCCGCTCGCCGTCGCCCTGGCCTGCGCCATGGGCTTTCTCGCCAGCGCCATCCTGGTCCTCAACAACCTGCGCGATATCGACAGCGACTCGGCCGCGGGCAAGCGCACGCTGGCCACGCGAATCGGCCGCAGGCGCACGCGCGTGCTGCTGTCCGCCCTGGTCGTGGCGGCCTTCGCCATGCCCGTCCTGTCCACGCTCTACGGGCTGAGCGGCCCGGGCCCCTGGCTCGCCCTGCCGGCGGCGGTCCCCGCGGCCCTCTCCGTCCGCATCGCCTGGCGGACCGAGTCGGCAGGCGACCTGGTTCGCGCTCTGAAGCTGATGGCGGCAGCCGAGCTGCTGTTCGCGCTGCTCGTGGCGCTGGGGCTTCTGGCGTGACGGCCGCGGTGATCGCGGCGCGCAAGCCGGAGGACGTCGCGCACGAGGTGGAGGCGCTGGTCTCCCACGGGTGCGAAGCCTTCCTGCTGCGGTCGATCGACCACGGCGGCACGCTCGACCTGGAGCGCCTCGGCGCCGCCCGCTACGCGGCCGGGGTTCAGGTCTCGGTCGTGCTGGACGACGAGGAGGCGCCGGTGGCCTCGCGGGCGAGGTGAGCCGACAGCAGGCGCGCGAACGCCTCCGGCCGCTCCTGGTGCACGGCGTGGCCGGCATCGGGCACGATCTCGGCCCGGCCGTGCGGGACGGCGCCGGCCAGACGCCGCGCGAACGCGACAAAGCGAGGGTCCAGGTCGCCCGCGACGAAGGTGCACGGGCAGGTGACCCGCTCGAGGCGGTCCCAGACCGGCTCCATCGCCCCCGCGCCCATGCCGCGCAGCGAGCAGGCCAGGCCCGCCGTGTGGTTCTGCATCCGCTCACCGCGTAGGTGCGCGACGTAGGCGTCGCCCCGGCGCCGCACCCCGGCGAACATGGGCAGAGCGCCCCACTGATCGACGAACGCCTCGAGCCCGTCGCTCTCGATGCGCTCGGCGAGCGCTTCGTCGGCCTGCCGCCGGCCGGCCCGCGCCGCTTCGTCCAGCCCGGCGTGGGCCCCGATGGTGATCAGGGAGAGGAGCCGCCGCGGCCGGTGCGCCGCCACGTGCAGAGCCAGCCGGCCGCCCATCGAGTAGCCGGCCAGGTGCGTGCGATCGACGCCCAGGTGGTCCCAGAGCCGCTCGAGGTCGGAGGTGCACCCTTCCATCGAGCACGGAACGCCCGGCGGCGTCCGCGTCGAGCCGTGGCCGCGCAGGTCGGGCACGATCCACATCCAGCCTTCCGGCATGTGCGAGATGATCTCCCGCCAGCTGCGCCCGCCCTGAGTGAAGCCGTGGAGCAGGGTGACCGGCGTCCCCTCGCCGGCCACAAAGTAGCTCAGGCTGACGTCCCCACCCTCCAGAATCACGGGTCGATGTTATGGACGTAGCTCAGAGCTTTGCCGCCACCTTCGTGGACGAGCTCGCCGCGCAGGGCGTCGAGTACGCCTGCGTGTCGCCCGGTTCGCGGTCGGCGCCGCTCGCCATGGCGCTGCAGCGGCATCCCCGGATCAAGGTCATCGTCCAGATCGACGAGCGCTGCTCCGGCTTCTTTGCGCTCGGGCTGGGCAAGTCAACGGGCAAGCCCGCCGTGGCGCTGACCACCTCGGGCACCGCCGCCGTGGAGCTTCACCCCGCGGTGGTCGAGGCCTCGTACTCGAACACCCCGCTGATCGTGATCACCGCGGACCGGCCTCCCGAGCTGCAGGACGTCGGCGCCAACCAGGCGATCGACCAGCGCGGCCTGTACGGCACCGCTGCGCGCTGGTTCTTCGACCCGGGCATCCCGGTGGAGCTTCCGGGCGCGGCCCGGATGTGGCGGAGACTCGCGGCGCGGGCGGTGGCGGAGGCGGCACGCGGCCCGGTGCACGTCAACCTGCCGTTCCGTGAGCCGCTCGTGCCGCCGCCGGGCCAGGTCCCGGCCGCCCAGCCCGCGCCTGCACAGTCGCTCACCGGCGGACGCGTCCTGCCGAGCCAAGCGCAGGTCGCCTCGCTGGCGGCGGCGCTGCAGCGCTCGCAGCGTCCGCTCGTCGTCGCCGGCGACCTGAGGGACGGCGAACGGCTCGCGCCCGCCCTGAAGCGCCTGGGGATGCCGGTGCTGGCTGAGCCGACCTCGCAGCTGCGGCGCGCCGACACCGGAGCCACCATCGAGTCGTACGAGGCGCTGCTGCGCGCGGGGTGGTCGCTGCAGCACGGCCCCGACCTCGTCATCCGCCTCGGCGGCACGCCGACCTCGCGCGTCCTGAATCGCTGGCTGGCCGCCGCCGCGGCGCCGACCTTCCTGGTCGACCCCGACCGGGCGTGGCGCGACGAGGACCAGGTGGCGACGAGCGTGATGGCCTGCGATCCGCAGGCGCTGCTCGAGACCCTGCCGCCGGTCGATCGCGCGGCCTGGCGGGAGCAGTGGATCGGCGCCGGCAAGCGGGCCACCGCGGCGATCGCGGCGACGCTCGTCTCGACCCCGCTTCACGAAGGCCACGTGGTGCGCGCCCTGAGCACCCGCCTGCCGGAGAACGGCCAGGTCTTCATCGGTTCGAGCATGCCGGTCCGCGCCGCCGACAGCTTCTGGCCCCTCGCGCGCGCCGAGCAGCGGTTTTATGCGAACCGCGGAGCGAGCGGCATCGACGGGCTCGTCTCCACCGGGCTCGGCATCGCCACGGGTCGCAGCCACTCGCCGGCGGTCCTGCTGCTCGGCGACCTGTCCCTCTATCACGATATGAACGGCCTCTGGGCGCTCCAGCGCCACGGCATACGCGCGACGGTGGTCGTGTGCGACAACAACGGCGGCGGCATCTTCAGCTTCCTTCCGCAGTCCGAGCACCAGGACGTCTTCGAGGAGATCTTCGTGACGCCGCTGGGGCTCGATCTCTCGCAGGTGGCGCGGCTCTACGGCCTCGTGTACAGCCCGGTCAGCGACCGGTCCGGCCTCGAGCCGGCCATCGCCGACGCCATTGCCGCGCCGACGCCGACCATGGTGGTGGTGAAGTTCCGCCGCGAAGACAGCGTCAGCGGCCAGCGCCTGTGCTGGGAGGCGGCCGCCTCGGCGCTCAAGAGCTAGCGCGGCTCAGCGCGGCTGAGCGCGGGAGATGTCGAATTCCACGCCTTTTGCGCCAAACGAGCCAAATCCCGCGCGAATTTCACGCGTTTGGCGCCGAACGCGCGGAACGCGCCGAACGCGCCTCAGACCCTGTGAGCCGTCAGAGTCAGCCGGCTCCCGAAGGCTCGCGCCAGGCGGCGGCAACCGCGATGCTCGTCCGGCGCACGCGAGTCCGGATGTCCGTGAACCGGGCCACCAGCGCCCCCAGCATGACCAGCGAGAGACCTTCTCCGAGCGAAATCACCAGGACTCCGATGAACATCGAATCGGCGAACCAGGGGTGCCCGAACAGGTAGTCGCCGGGAAAGCTCAAGGCGCTGACGGCGCCCGCGACGATGCCCACGCCGACACCCGCGAAGAACGAGCCCGACCTGCGCGCTCCCGTATAGCCGGCGACCACGAAGATGAGCGCGATCAGGGCGAAGCTGACGTTCGGGTTGGGATCCGCCGCGCCGAGATCCACAGCGCGGTTGGCGGCCCAGATCGCGAGGATCAAAACGCCCAGGACCACGCCCAGGCGCACGCTGCCCCCCATGAGATTAGAGGCGTCCGAGACGATCGCCGTCCAGATGCGCCCCCGGGGAACCGCCGGGTCGTCGAGCATGTCTGACATCGTCATCTGCATCTCCTCGAGAAAGTCCCTTCTCAGGGGCCGCGGATAGCACCGCAGCACGAGGCCATGGACCCGCCTCTCCCACATGTGGGTCACGAGGTGGTTCTCAGCGTGCGGCGGCGCGCCACCGCGATGGCCTGCTCCATCCGCTCGAGCTCGGCGGCCAGGGCGGTCCGCCCTCGCGGCGTAATCCGGTAGTAGCGGCGCCGCGCGTCGACGTCCCGCGGGGGCTTGACCTCCCCGACCATCCGCGCGTCGAGGAGCTTCTTCAGCGAGGTGTACAGCGTCGCGGGTCCGAGGCGGACCTTGCCGAACGATCCGGCGTCGACGTCCTTCAGGATCTCGTAGCCGTGGCGGTCACGGTCGCGCAGGGACAGCAGGATGTAGAAGAGAGGCTGCGTCACGACCACGATTCGCACTATATCATAAACGGATATAGCGGTCTCGGAGTGATTTAGACCAGCGCGGTCAGCAGCGCCTTCAGCTTGAGCTCGGTCTCTTCGAGCTCTCGCGCCGGATCCGAGTCGGGCATCACACCGACGCCGGCGTAGAGCCGCGCGCCGTCCTCCCAAAGCAATCCGCACCGGAGCGCGATCGTGAACTCGCCGTCACCGCTCGAGTCCATCCACCCGACGGCTCCCGCGTACCAGCCGCGCTCCATGCCCTCGAGCTGGTCGATCAGCGCGTTCGCGGCGTCGCGCGGCCAGCCGCCGACGGCCGGAGTAGGGTGGAGGGCGGCCGCCAGATCGAGCGCGCTCGCGGCCGAATCGAAGAGCTGCGCGACGACCGTCGTCGCCAGGTGCTGGATGTTGGTGAAGCGGACGACCTCCGGCCCCCTCGCCTCCACCGAGGCGGCGAACGGGCGCAGCGCCTCGACCACGAAGCTCGACACCACCCGGTGCTCGCCCGCGTCCTTGCCGCTGGACGCCAGGAGCCCGGCGAGCCGCTCGTCGTCCGCATCGCTCGCGCCGCGGGCGACCGAGCCCGCCATCGGCTGAGCCTCGGCGCGCCGTCCCGACCGGCGCACGAGCAACTCCGGCGACGCGCCCGCGAAGGCCGTCCCGTCGGCGCCGGTCATCAGGTAGGTGAAGCACGACGGATAGGCCGCGCGCAGCGCCCGCACCACGCTGCCGGCCGAGATGACGCCGTCGCCCCTGGCCAGCACCTCCCGCGCCAGCACGACCTTGTCGGCCTCGCCCGCCCGGAGCCGCGCCGACGCGCTCTCCACCGCCGCCGTCCACGCGAGAGGATTGCGCACCGCCTCCAGCGCGAGCCGGCGCGCCGCCGGCGCCCGCACGACGGACGGGGTCAGGTCGAGGAGCCCTTCCGAATCGGGCTGGGCGGACGACACGAACGTCCGGCCTCGGACGCGCTTGACCGCAAGCGCCGGCACCCGGAACAGCACCGCGGGGAATCCCGACCAGGCTCCGCCGGGGTCGCGGTCCGGGCGGTACGCGAATCCCCCGACCGCGATCGCGCCGGGCATCGCCGGCGAGACACGCCGCCACAGGCGGGCCGCCGCCTGGAGGCGATCGGCGCCGGCCTCGAAGTCGACCCGCTCACCTTCCGGGTCTTCGAGCGCGACTCCGCCCGCCACCGCGACCAGGTCGTACGCGCGGCCCAGCGCCGCCACGGTCACGGCATCCGGCATCGGCCGCTCGATCAGCATCACCTCGTGACCGGCATCCCGGGCCGCCGCCACCAGGTCGACCAGGTCGGGCGTCCGCTCCAGCTCCCAGCCGCGGATCTCGGTCGAGGTGATCACCTTCGTCTTTCGATGTGCTCGCGCGCCGCCTTGAGGAGCGTGCGCTCGAAGTGGTGGCGGACCAGCGTGCCGCTCGCCTCGAGGAGCTCGTTGAACGTCTCCAGCAGCCGCCGCTCGGCCGCCTCGGCCTCGCCGCCCTCGGCCTGGATCCGCTCGCGGACGTAGCGGTCGAACAGGTCGACCGCCTGGCGGGCGGTGCGGTCGATCGCCGCCGCGTGGTCCTTGCCCAGCTCCATCAATGACCCCAGCGGGACGCCGGCCGCGATCAGCTTCATGCCGGCCGAGATCGCCTTCAGGTCGTCGGCCGGGTACAGCGGCTCCTGGCCGCCATCGCTCGGCACCAGGAGACCCGCCTGCTCCAGCGTCTTGAGCAGCGGCTCCGGCACGCCGCTGCGCTCGGCCAGCTCAGAGAGGGTCAGGGATTGGGGGGCCGGGGGATGGGTGACCGCGGCGACCAGCGCCTCGTCCGAAGGCTCGAGCTCGCCGGAGAGGAAGCGCTGAATCACGGTCAGGGTGAAGCCCTGCTGCTGGAGCTCCTTGATTCGCTTCAGCCGCTCCACGTGGCCCTCCCCGTACCAGGTGACGCGGCCCTCCCGGCGGGGAGCGCCCAGCAGCCCCTTGCCCTGGTAGAAGCGGATGGTGTCGACGGCCACTCCGGCCGTCCTCGCCAATTGTTCGATTCGGTACTCCATGAGTACTTGCTCAGAATACCGGGCCGCGCGGAGGGTCTAGCCGAACGTGTTCCAGTAGTACATCCGGTCGAGCCAGCCCGGATCGCCGCGGAAGGCGCGGGCGAAGGCCTCGACCGCGTCGACGTAGTCGAACGAGTTGTTGTAATGCCAGATGGCGTTGCGCATGTCGTACGGCGCGCCGTTGCGCTGAAGGTAGCGCGCGGCGGCCAGGATCGCAGCGTGCGGGTCGTCGATGTTGCCGCCCTGCCCGTACTCGCTCCA